>JBJXFQ010000133.1:0-70117 GCA_046155605.1 Phycisphaerales bacterium | reverse complement strand
CCACGCCCAGCCACGCGAGCGGGATCGAGAGCTCCATGCCCGTCGTGACGCTCTCGGGTGGCGAGGAGAATCCGCCGGCACCGTTGGCACCCAGCGTGTTGCTGTTGTCGATCGCCGCAAGCACGACTGGCGCGGTCGGGTCGCCGCCGCTGAGCGCGCCGGCGTTCTGCCCGTTGTTCCCGCCGACGAAATAGCCGGGTCCGCCGCCGGCAGCCGCCAGGATCGCGCCATCGAGGAACATCCCGTAGACGCCCCCGCCGACGTCGCCGCCCGTGAGGCTCAGCCAGTGGGTGCCTTGGAATCCCGCGTCGAAGCGCAGGCCGTTGCCCGAGCCATCATCGCCCATGCGATTGAGCCCGTTGAAACTGACATTGGCGTTGTCGCCGCGCAGTTTGTTCTGCCCCGGCGACACGCCGTTGTCGAAGAACAGTTCGAGTTTGTTGTAGTTCGACTCGAGGTTTCCGGTGAGCAGGATGTTCAAGTGGGTGGCGGTCGAGTAGCAGTAGAACGCGTCGAGTTCCGAGCCGTTGGCCCAGTTGATCACGCCCAGATTGCTGTCGCCAAACTGCGTCCCGTTCAACTGCGTCGACAGCGCTCCGCCGTACGCCGGCTTGTATGAGCCGTCGACCTGCGCGAGGCACGACGCCGACATCGCAGCCACTCCCGCCATTCCAAGTACACAACGCTGCATAATGCTCTCTCCTATGCGTGTGCCGATCTCGCGCGCCGATCCCGACGGGCGCGACCCGGCCTGCTTGTCTCTCTGCCAAGATATTACCACGACCGCCGCCGCGGCACCAGCCCAATTTCCGCCGTCGCAAGCCCTCGCGGGGAGGGGACTATTCCTCTGTTTTCAGGCTCGCCCACCGTCCGGCACGCGCCCATCCCACCGCGTCGCCAGCGTGTGCTCGAATCCCAGCAGATCTAGCACCTTGCCCACGACCATGTCCACCAGGTCGCCGACGCTCAGCGGATTGAGATAAAACCCCGGATTCGTCGGGCAGATAATCGCCCCGGCCAGCGTCAACGTCCGGTAGTTCTCGATGTCCACGAGCGAGAGCGGCATCTCGCGGTGGCAAATTATCAGACGACGCCGTTCCTTCAGCGCCACCATCCCCGCCCGCGTCAGCAGATTCGACCCTGCCCCCGTCGCCAATGCTCCCAGCGTCGTCGATGAGCAAGGAATCACGACCATGCCGTCGTTCAGAAAACTGCCCGACGCGATCACTGCGCCCACGTCCTTGTTGGGATGCACGATGAGCCGGCGTTCGAGTTCATTCGCATCCGCCCCGTGCGCGGCAGCGTGCCTTGCCGCGCCGCTCGCGGCCCCCTGCACCAGCGTGGGCACCAACTGCCGAAACTCCAGCCGCGACACCCCGGCCTCTTCCGCCAGCAGCCGCCGACCATATTCCGAGACCACCAGATGCACCTCGGCCCCTCCGACGAGCAGCAACTCCAGCAGCCGCTGCGCATACGCCGCGCCCGACGCCCCCGAGATCCCCACGACATACCGACGCGGCCTGTTCACTCGCAATCATACCGATTCCATCGCGTGTCGCGCCGTTTCACGCCGAGCCTGAGCGACCCGCCTCCGCTTCACGCCGAGTCTGAGCGAGTCCGCGAGCGAAGGCTCGGGTCGATCAACCCGGGGATTCACTCGCCCAGCCTCATTCATCCTCGACGTCGCTGCCGCGTCACGATGAACCCCGCGCCGAGCAGCCCCGCGCAACCCGGTGCAGGCACGATCTGGATCGAGCCGGTTCCGCTGAAACTGCCTGGGATGAACTTGCCGACATACTGCGGGTCCCCTTGCCCATCAACGCCGTATTGGATGAGAAGCGAGCTGTGGTTGTTTCCGCCCGCCGCCGCGGCCGTGGGCGCAAACGAGGTCGCCCGCGGCGCATAAGTCGTCGGCGTCCAAGTCCCACGGAAAATGTTCTCGATGGGGTTGTCCGTCCACGCCGTGTTTCCGGGCAGGATGAACTGCCCCGCGCCGAGTGCCGAGATGTTGTTGGTCATCGGGTCGAAGCCCCAGCCGCCCAGCGACCAGTTGTGCCCGCCGGGGACGCCCCCGGGGTTGGCCGCCGCGTTCCGCGTGAAGTTGGACCACGATCCACCCGTCAGGTTCGGCCCCACGATGTCGATGAAAATGTCGCCCAGCCCCGCGATCGTGCCCGTGCCCGGCGGCGGAGGCGGCGTGTAGCTCGACGTCGCCCCAACGCCCGGCGAAAACGAAACCTTCAGCGCGATCCGCACGCCCTCGCCCGGCTCGATCACGCCGTTGGGCGTCGTCACCGGCTGATTCGTCCCGCCGACCACCTCCGACCACGTCATCGAGTAGGTCATCAGTTCCTGCGCGCTCGACGCCCCGCACGCCGCCAGAAGCGCGACCACTCCCACGCCGCTTTTCAGTCTCATCTCTTCATGTCCTTGCTTGCAACCCGCCGCCGACGCGACGCGCTGATCGCCGCCGCGTACAAAAGCCCGGCGAGGCCCGGCGCCGGCACCACCGGAATCGGCCCCGTCCCGCTGAAACTGCCCAGCACAAACTTGCCGACATACTGCGCTTCGCCTGCCCCGGTCACGCCGTAGTGGACAAGAATCGAGCTGTGGTGTCCGCCACCGGCGGCAGCGCCCGCGGGCGTGATCGCCACGTTTCTGATGCTGTAGTTCGTGGGCGTCCATGTCGCCCGATAGATGTTCTCAACCGGGTTATGGCTCACCGCAGTCCCGCCGGGCAGAACGAACTGTCCCGCGCCGATCGCGCGAAGATTACCGTCGCCCTCCAACGAACCCGAGCCTCCAAGAGTCCAGTTGTGTCCCCCAGGCGTCCCGCCCGGATTGGCCGCGGCATTCCGCGTGATGTTCGACCACGCGCCGCCCATGAAGTTCGTTGCCAAGATGTCGATGAAAATGCTCCCCAGCCCCGCGATCGTGCCCGTCCCAGGTGGCGGAGGCGGCGTGTAGATCGCCGTCGATCCGATCCCCGGCGTGATCAGCACCTTCAGCGCGATCCGCACGCCCTCTCCCGGCTCGATCACGCCGTTGGGCGTCGCCACGGGCTGGTTCGTCCCCGCCATCACCTCGTGCCAGGTCATGGAATACGTCATCAACTCTTGCGATCGAGCGGCACCGCACAAGCCGCCGCACGCCGCCAGAATCACCGTTGCCGATCGACGCATTGAAACGTTCGCCATCGCTGGCTCCCTTTCATCGCGTCTTGTGCTCTCGCTCCCAACCCCGAACATTGACGACTGCCATCAGCATACCCCACCCGCACGAAGATGCAATAGCCATCCCAAAGCCCAACAGACTGCCGTTTCGTAGCCGGTGGCGGAGATTCTTCGTCTCCCGCTTCGACCCTCCCCACTCTTCTTGCCTTCTCCTCGCCTCCGTGCGTCTGTGACGATCTTACGGACACCCCGCGCCAAACCTATTCAGGAAACACACAAAGTCGTTCACATTCAGCACCGGCGGCGTCGTGCTCCGATCACAGTTGGCATAGTCCGCGACCTGCGCCGCCACGCCCAGCGACCCCGCCGACGCGAAGCGATTCAGAAAGCATGTGAAATCGTTGACGTTCAGCACGGGCGCGGCGGTCGAGCCGTCGCAGTTCGCGTAGCAATCCGACGCGAGCGTTGCGCCGGCATCGATGATCCCATAGCCCCGGATCACCAGCGGATCGGGCTGCCCGTTCGCCACCTGCTCGCTCGCCTTGGCAAACAGCCGTGCCCGCAACTGGTCCACCGTCCACCACGGCCGCGCCTGCGCCAGGCACGCCACCGCGCACGCCGCGACGGGCGTCGAGAGCGACGTCCCGCTCGCGCCGACATACGCCCCATCGTCCCCGGGATCGACCGTGCTCGTGCCCGCGCCGCGGGCCATGATCTCCGGCTTGAGCCGCCCGTCCGCCGTCGGCCCGTCCGACGAGAAGCCCGCCGTGCTCCCATCCGCCTCCGCCGCGCCGACCGTCAGCACCTTGAACGCATCCGCCGGCGCGCCGCCCAGGTGCCCCACCATCGGATCCGAATCGTGGCCCGCGTTCCCCGCGGCGTTCAGGCAATACATCCCGTTGGCCGTCGCCATGTTCACCGCGATCGTCGTCGTCGCCGTCGTGCCATTGAGTTGCGAGTATGTATACCAATCGATATACACGAGCGAGGCCGTCGCCACGTCCCCGCCGTGCTGCTCGATGAACTCGAGCCCGCCGACGTAGTTGTCCTCTTCCACTGGCGTTTCACTCTCGATATCCTCGGTCTTGCAGAGGATGAACGACGCGTCATAGGCCCCACCGACCAAATCGTTGGGCTTGTACGCGCCCAGCACGCCCAAAATCAGCGTCCCATGCACATGCTGGTCCGGATGGTCCCCGGCTTGCGGCCCGGTGTTCCCGTCGTTCTTGACGAAGTCATGCTCCGCCACAACCTGCAACACACGCCCCGGCTGGTTGAAGGCCGCGTGCGTCCGCTTGAATCCCGTGTCGAGCACGCCCACGCGCACACCCGCGCCCGTGAAACCCTGCCCGTGCAGCGCCGGCAGATTGATCTGATTCAACTGCTGGCTCGCCGCGCCGTAAAAGTCGTCCGCCTCGCCGACCTCGATCCGGTCACCCGGCCGCTCCTCCAGCCCGCGCCCGCCCAGCACCGGCTCGATCCGGTCCACAATCGCCAGTCGCGCGATTCTCGACAACTGCGCCGGCGTCGCCCGAACGCTCACCGCGTTGAGCCAACGGCTCCGAATGTGCGCACGAGCGCCGACCGCCTCCAGCGCGCGCACATACGCGTCCGACACAGGCACGTCCGACTCGTCCACCAGCCCCGGCCTCTCGCGGCGCAGCGCGCGTCGTGCCGCCGCGTGCGGGTCGAGCGCGGCCCGCGCCGCCAGGAGCGCCCGCTCGCGATCCTCCGCCGTCGCCAGCGCCTTGTCGGTGAAGTAGACCCAGTGCCGGCCCGACGCGCCGGCGTGTGCGCGCACAGCACGGACCTTGCCTTGCTCCGGCCCCGACTGCTGTATCACGGGAGGGCTGGCGGTCGCGGTGCCGGCGGCGAGCGAAATGGCCGCGAGAACGGAAACTGGAACTGAACGTCCTATAACATTGCGCATCGGTTGCTCCGTGGCATCAACATACGACAACTGCGGCGAAACGCAAGGGGTGAAGGCGATCATGCGGCAGATTCCAGATGGTGCAATCGCGACCGGCGAACAACTTGCGCGCGCTCGAATGACCCACGATACCGCGCATTCGCTGCGAGATCCGGCATTTCGCCCGCATGGCGACCCGAGACGATGCTTTCATCGCCGATGCGGCGGCGCATTTGGTAATTACTCGGCCTGCTGAAACGGGCTTGTCATCCTGTCAGAGATGCGCGCACGGCAAGTTTGCGAGTTGGACGAGCGTCACCAATCGCTTGCGGTTCAGTCGAGGATGAGCGAGACGACCTCACACGCGGGATAGCGGTCGGTGGCCGCGCCGAAGAAGGTGCCGGTGATGCGGAAGCCGCCCTTGCGAAGGACGCGGATCGAAGCGGCGTTGGTGAGGGCGGCCCGGGCGTGGAGCGGGCGGCGGGTGACCTCGGCGAAGAACAGGGCGAGCGCGCGCGAGGCGATGCCCAGGCCCCAGTGCTCGCGGGCGATCCAATAGCCGACGGCGTCGAGGCCGTCCATCTGGAAGCAGTTGATGCTGCCGAGGATGGTGCCGGGCGGGATGGCGGAGAGACGAGGGTCGGGGAACGGCGCGACCGATCGGGCGTCGCGACCGGCCACAACGTCGTGCTCGCCTTCAATCGCATGGACGGATTGGGCGACGATGACACGAGCGACGACGCGTGGATCGGCGAGGGCCTTGGTCATCGACTCGGCGAAGGCCTCGGGGCCGCGGGGATTGGTGACGGCCATGCGGTTGGATTCGGGGTCGAGTTGGTGCTGGAAGAGCACGGGCAAGTCAGCCGCGAGCGTGGGGCGGAGGAGGATGGGAAGAGTGGCGGGATGGCTATCGCGGGCGTGCACGGGCCGATGGTAGTGACGGGTGTCGGCGGTTCGTCCCATTCTGATACACTCGGTACCCGTTTCCGATTTCTCCCTTGTCCCCTGCGACTCCGTATTGAGTCCGCCTTGCTGGAGCATTTGACATGCCCAAGTTCTCAATCGCCTGGATGCCCGGTGACGGCATCGGCAACGACGTGATGGAAGCCACTCGCATCGTACTCGACGCGCTGAAACTCGACGCGACGTACATCCCGACCGACATCGGGTGGGAGTTCTGGTGTAAGGAGGGGAACGCGCTGCCGGATCGGTCGATCGAGACGCTGAAGCGGACGAGTTGCGGGCTGTTTGGGGCGATCACGAGCAAGCCGCAGGACGAGGCGAAGGAGGAACTCGCCCCCTCGCTCAAGGCCAAGGGGCTGGTGTACTTCTCGCCGATCGTAAAACTGCGGCAGATGTTCAACCTGCACACCAACATGCGCCCGTGCAAGTCGTACGAGGGCAACCCGCTGAACTATCGCGGCACGGCGATCGCCAATCCGCCGGGGCCTGACGGCAAGGTCAAGGACGTGATGATCGACCAGGTGGTGTTCCGCGAGAACACCGAAGGCTCGTACGGCGGCGTGGAGTTTTATCCTCTGCCGGAGCCGGTGTACACGGCGTTGTGCGCGAACCCGAAGATGAAGCCGTGGAAGGACAAGGGGCTGGAAAACGTGGCGCTCTCGACGCGGATCGTGAGCGTGCAAGGATGCACGAACATCTGCCGGCAGGCGTTCGAGTTTGCGAAGCGGACGGGGCGAAAGCGGGTGACGCTGGTGGAGAAGCCGAACGTCCTGCGCGAGACGGGCGGGCTGATGACGCGGATCTTCCGGAAGTTGGCGGAGGAGTACAAGAGCGCCGGCATCTGGGCGGACGAGGCGAACATCGACGCGATCTGCATGTGGATGTTCAAGAACCCACAGGACTACAGCGTGCTCGTGGCTGAAAACATGTTCGGAGACATCGTGAGCGACCTCTGCGCTGGGCTGGTCGGCGGGCTGGGGTTCGCGCCGAGCGCCAACCTGGGAGACACGTACGCGGTCTTTGAGCCCACGCACGGGAGCGCGCCCAAGTATGCCGGGCAAAACAAAGTGAATCCGCACGCGATGCTGCTGACGGCGAAGATGATGCTGGACTGGCTGGGCGACGGGAACGGACACCCGGCGGGCGGGGGCAAGGGCGGCGCGGCTGAGAAGCAGATGGCGGCCCGACTCGAAGCGGCGGTCGCGCGGGTCATCAAGGAGGGAAAGGTGCGGACCTACGACATGGGCGGTAAGCACAGCACGATGGACGTGGCGAAGGAAGTGGCAAGAATCGCCGGCTGAGCGGGTCGTTCGCCCTGGAGCGTTGCGGGCCGAAGTGGATGCGATCATCATCTCGTCGCGGGACTCGGAATCGGTGCTTGCGGAAGCCGCGGCAAGGGCATTTGCCAACGCCGGACCGCCGATTGTCCGGATCTACGCGAAGTAGCGCTCGCGCTGGCAGGAATGGCGCATTCCCGTGAAGAGCGATCTCAGCGACGGGATTCGTCTTCGCCGCCGAAGCGGGCGATGTCGTCGGGGCTCGGGCCGGGGTCGATCGTGTGCAACTCATCGACCTCGGCTTGTTCGCGTTCGAGCATCGGCAGGACACACGCGAGGAGGATGATGAAATAGCCCGCGAAGGGGAGCCAGATGGGAACATCGAAGCCGTAGCGCGGGAGGATGAGCCAGCACGCCACCGAGAGGGCGACGATCAGGGCAAGGGCAATGACGAGGCGTTGGGCCATGAGCGGTTCAGCGTGAGCGGCGGTGGCGCGCGGGTTCTGGATTCGGGCGTGCGAGTTGCGGCGCGGGATGGTAGAGTGCTCGCCGCAGCGCGTCGGCCCACCACGCCGGCCGCCGCGCCAGGTGGAGGAACGCATGGCATTCAACGCACAGCCCGGCGAGCAGTACACGATCCGCCGCAAGGTTCTGAAACTCTTCGGCGCGTCGTTCCACGTCTTCGCGCCCGACGGCTCCGTCGTCGCGTTCTGCAAACAGAAGGCCTTCAAACTGCGCGAGGACATCCGCCTCTACACCGACGAGTCCTGCACGACCGAACTGCTTGTCATCAAGGCGCGGCAGGTGATCGACTTCTCCGCCACCTATGACGTGACCCTGCCGACGGGACAAGTGCTTGCGTCGCTGCGCCGAAAGGGGATGGCCTCGACCTTCCTGAAGGATTCGTGGCTCGTCTTTGATCCTCATGGGCGCGAACTGGCGACGCTGACGGAACGGGGCAACTTCCTCGCGTTCCTGCGTCGCTGGGTCGACTTTGTCTCGCTGCTGAGCCCGCAGACCTTCACGCTGGAGCGGGCCGGCAAGCCGTCGATCGCGCAGTATCGCACGCACTTCAATCTATTCGTCTATCGACTCGGCGTCTCCATCCTCGCGGACGACCCCGAGATCGACGACCTCGTCATTCTCGCGTGCGGCTGCCTGATCGCCGCGGTCGAGGGAAGGCAGCAGGGGTAGCCGCTCGCACCGCGCCACTCACCGACCCGTGGCATTCGTGCGCCACCTCGGCGGAAGCCGCCCGCTGCGAACCTTGCTCACGGCCGCCCACGCGATGACCAGCATCACCGGCAACGTATACCACGGCTCCATCGCCATCGCGAAGCCGAGGGCCTCCAAAGAAATGAAACGTGTGGCGAGCATCGGTGCCTCCTACACCAGCAGCGTCGCCGGCCGCTCCAACATCCCCTTGACCGTCGCGAGGTATTGTGCCGCCATCGCGCCATCGACGACGCGGTGGTCGCTCGACATGGTCATAGACATGCGGTGGCCGGGGACGACGTTGCCATCCTTGACGACTGGTTTGAGCACCGCCGCGCCGACGGCGAGAATGGCGACGTTGGGCGGGTTGATGATGGCGGTGAAGTGCTCGACGCCGAACATCCCGAGGTTGGAGATGGTGAAGGTCGAGTCAGCCATCTCCTCGACGGTGAGGCCCTTGGCGCGGGCCTTCTCGGCCAGCGTCTTGGCCCTGGTTGAGATCTGCCGCAGGCCGAGGCGATCGGCGTTGCGGATGGTGGCGACGACGAGCCCGCCGCCGCGCTCCTCGGGGAGGGCGATGGCGACGCCGATGTTGACGTCGGGGATGATCTCGATGGAGGGGTTGGCGGCGGCCTCGGTCCGATCGCTCGCGCGATCGGCTCCAGCCTTGATCCACTTGCTATTGACGAAGGGGTGCTGGTGCATGGCGAGGGCGCAGGCGCGGACGAGGAAGTCGTTGACGCTGAGTTTCACGCCCTGGGACGCAAGTTGCTCGTTGAGCGTGGTGCGGAGCGCGAGCAGCGCATCGACATCGGCCTCGACGGTGACCTGGTAGTGCGGGATGGTGGTCTTGGACTGGACCAGGCGCTCGGCGATGATGCGGCGCATGTTCGAGAGCGGGACGGTGCGGGTCGTGAGCATCGCGCCGGCCGGCGGGATCATCGCCTCGGGCATGGGCGGGACGTGTGCGGCGGTGAGTTGGGCCGCTCGGCTGTCACTCACGCGACCGGATGCACCGGTCTGGAGGCCGGTGCCACCTCGAGCGGCCTCGACGTCCTTGCGCACGATGCGTCCGCCCGGGCCGGTGCCTTGCAGCGCCGCGAGATCAACGCCGGCATCGGCCGCGACCTTACGCGCAAGCGGCGAGGCGAAGACGCGACCGACGCGCGGCTCGACGATGTCGTTCCCCACCGACGCGGGCGGCTCGGCGACGGCGGTGGCGCCGGAGGCCGCGCGCGAGGCGCTCGTCGCGCCGCCGGCCGATGCCCTCACAGGCGCGGCGTTCGCCGAAGCGCCCCCCGCAGCGGCCCGGGCCTGTTCGACGCTCTCGCCCTTGGCGGCGAGGACCAGGATCGCGGTGCCAATCGGGATGTTCTGGCCCTCGGCGGCAAGGATGGCGGCGACGGTGCCGTCGTCGTAACTGGGGAGTTCCATCGTGGCCTTGTCGGTCTCGATGTCGGCGAGGACGTCGCCACTCTTGACCGCCTGGCCTTCCTTCACGTTCCACTTGACGACCGTGCCGGCCTGCATGGTGTCGGAGAGACGGGGCATTTCGATCTTGATTGGCATGACTACTCCCGCATACACTCCATTGTACGCGAACAAAATCCCATCGTCTGCATCGATGCGATGCGTGCCTGTGCTTGAATAGTGTAAGAGCAACGGCGACGACAAAGTGCTTTGCGAAGTCGGAGCTGACTACCGGACGATGCGCCAACACGTTGAGATGCTGGGACCCACGAGGAGAATTGAACAATGCTGTACAACCACCGCTGGCGGGCACTTTGGCTATCGGCTCTGCTAGTAGCAAGTGCCACGCTTGCAGGATGCGAATCCGGCACGCGAATCGGAGCGTTCAGAAACCCCAGCCTTGGCGCGAGCTTCGTTTCTATTCCAAACGACGAGACCACTTTTATCTCCGAAGGAATGGTAAACGCCGGCGCTTCGTCGCGAACGGCAACGCCGCTCTCCTACACACTCCCCCTTTCGAGAAAGGCTGAGACGTACACTGTTGACGAGATTTGTGATGAAATTCGGCACTGGCATGGTTTGATCACCGCAATACGCAACTCGGAAGGAACGTCGATCGCGTCCAACGACGCCATCATCATCGAACTGAAGTATGTGAGCACCAAGGCCGAGAGCGGAAGCGGGGCGACGGTGTTTATCCGGCCCCTGCCTTCTGACGCCAAACTGTTTCTCGAGAGCAAAGTTCCAGGCGTGACCGAGGCCGACGATGGATCTGCGGTGCTGAACAAGCAAGGCGAGCTTCGTGTAGCGCTCCCATTTTCATACATCAAATCAACCGACCGTATCTACTTTATGACAAGATACGCTGGCGCGGTGCGGTACTTCTACTACGATATCTCCAAACAGCGGCAGGAAGAAGTTCCCGCAACGACGAAGGACGAATGGGAGATTTTCAAGAAAACCGGTGTGATTCCGAAGCGATGAGCTCGTGCAGCGTTAGCAGCGGTTTCTTAGAAGTCTAAATTTCAATAAAGCCAGAATCGTTCACAAGAGCGTCCTCTTCACCGCCGCCACAATCTTCCCCTTATGCGGAAGAAACTCGCTTTCCAGCACCTTGCTGTACGGCGCCGGCACGTCGTCGCTGTTGACGCGCAGCGGCTGATGGTCGAGCCAATCAAACCCCTGCTCGCAGACCTGCGTGACGACCTCGCTCGCCACGCTCGCGAACGGCCACGATTGATCGACCACCACGATCCGGCCCGTCATCCGAAGCGACCGCAGCACCGATGCCATATCCAGCGGGCGGATGGTGCGCATGTCGAGCACATGCGTTGGGATGCCCTCTTTCAGCAGTTCGTCCGCTGCTTCCAGGCAGAAGTTCACGGGGCGGCCGAAACTGACGATCGTGCAATCCGCCGGTTCGTCCCATGAACCCCGCCGCAGCGCCGCCTGGCCGAACGGAATCGTGTATTCCTCGACGGGCACCGGGGCCTTGTCGCCGAGCATGCGCTCGGACTCGAGGAAGAAGACGGGGTCGTCGTCGCGGATGGCGGTCTTGAGGAGGCCCTTGGCGTCGTAGGGGCAACTGGGGATGGCGATCTTGACGCCGGGCACGTTGCTGAACAGCCCCTCGACGCACCAGGAGTGGGTGGAGCCGAGTTGGCCGCCCGCGCCGTCGTTGCCGCGGAAGACGACGGGGCAGCCCCATTGCCCGCCGGACATGTAGAGCATCTTGGGGACGTTATTGAGGATCTGGTCGGCGGCGACGAGGCTGAACGACCACGACATGAACTCGATGATGGGCCGGAGGCCGTACATCGCGGCACCGACGGCCAGGCCCGCGAAACCGTTCTCGGAAATGGGGGCATCGATGATCCGCTTGGGTCCGAACTCGTCGAGCATTCCCTGGCTGATCTTGTACGCGCCGTTGTACTCGGCGACTTCCTCGCCCATGAGGAAGATGCGCGGGTCGCGTCGCATCTCCTCGGCCATGGCCTCGCGCAACGCCTCGCGGAACTGGATCGCCCGATCACCCGGCGGCGGCAACGTCTCCGTCATGCTCATTCCTGTCAATGCTCCGACGCCGCGGCGTGCAGCGTGCGACGCCATCGTAGGTCGTGAGCGGAGTCTTTCCTGATCACGCCACCCGCGAGCGGGAATAGACCCCGCTTCTTGACAGCCATGATAGGATTGCGTTCGGATGCCACTGCGAAGCCTCTTTGTCGACCTCAACTCGTTTTTCGCCAGCGTCGAGCAACAACTCAACCCGGCGCTGCGCGGGAAGCCCGTCGCCGTCGTACCCCTTCACTCCGACACAACGTCCGTCATCGCCGCGAGTTATCCGGCCAAGAAGTTCGGCGTCAAAACCGGCACGCGAGTCGGCGACGCCAAACGCATGTGCCCGGGCCTCATCCTCGTCACGGGCGGGCACGGCAAGTACATCGAGTTCCACCACAAGGTGCTCACGGCCGCGGCCACGATCCTGCCCGTCCATGCCGTGCATTCCATCGACGAGTTCTCGTGCCGATTGCTCGGCAAGGAGCGCGAGCCGGCGCGGGCCATCGAACTCGCCAAGCAACTCAAGCGCGCGATTGCCGCCAACGTCGGCGCGTGCATGACCTGCTCCATCGGCATCGCCGGCAACCGCTTCCTCGCCAAGGTCGGCACCGACATGCAGAAGCCCGATGGACTGGTGGTGCTCGACGACGCCGACCTGCCCGGCAAGTTGCTCCCACTGACGCTGCGCGATCTGCCCGGCGTCGGGCCGAAGATGGAGCAACGGCTCAAGCGCGCCGGGGTCTACACCGTTGAGCAGTTGCTGTCGTACGACGAGAAGCGGATGCTCGAACTGTGGGAATCGGTCATCGGCTCGTTCTATTACCGCGCGCTCCGCGGCGAGGACATGCACGAGCGCGCCACCACCCGCCGGAGCATCGGGCACCAGCATGTGCTCTCGCCTGAGCGACGGAACCCCGATGGCGCGCGGGCCGTGCTGGTGCGGCTGCTCGACAAGGCCGCGGCCCGGGCGCGGCACCTGGGCTGCTGGTCGCGCCGACTCACCGTCTCCATCCGCTACACGCGTGACAAGCCGGATGGCGCTGTCGTGCGCGACGGCTGGCGGTCGTCGGATTGGTCCGCGCATGCCACCTTCCCCGAGTGCAACGACACGACGACGCTGGTCCAGGAGATGTCGCGGCTCTGGGACCAGCGACCGCAGGGTGGGACGATCCTCATGGTCGGCGTCACGCTCACCGACCTCTCCGACGGCCTCGGGACCACGCGCCCGCTCTTCGTCGATGGCCAGAAGCGCGAGCGGCTCTCGCACGCCGTCGATCGCATCAACGAACTTGTCGGGCGAGCGGCGATCTATCCGGCGTCGATGCACGAGGCCCGCACGAGCGCCCCCGCGCGGATCGCGTTCTCGAACATCCCGGACATGAACCTGCCGCATGTGAAGGGATCGACGGGGCCGGGTGACGAGCAAACGTCTTAGCCTGGGTTCGTCGGTCGCCGGGCCGCGTGACGGACGGTGAGGACGTTGACAGTCGATCCACGAACCTCAAAGACGATGCGAAAGGGTCGCTCGATCGCCTGCCTCACTTCACGGCGCGTCCTGAGCGACTGCGGTGCCCTCGCGTGGATCAGCGGCGTCCGAGCGAGCGAGTCGATGCGGCTGACAAGTTTGCCCAGCAAACCGGCCGCACGCTCGGGCGAAGCGGCGGCCACATAGTTGAGGATCTCCTCGAGGTCGCGGACCGCGCGAGGGCTGATCGCGACCCGATAACGATCCGCCGTGGTCACGCGCGGGGCTTCCCATACTTACGCGCGAGTCGCCGGCGAACGCGTTCCCAGGCAACACCCTTTCCGTCGTCGATCTCGCGGAGCCCCTCCTCGATCGCGGCCAGCGTGCGGGCCTCCGCCGCGGCGGCTTCCAGTCTTTCATACTGCGCGGGACTCATGGTCACCATCGCCGGCTTGCCCCGCTTGGTCACGAGCGTCGCACGTCTGGACTTGCCGAGGCGACGGATATGCGCCGCCATGTTCTCGCGAAACTCGCTGTAGGTCGTCGTGTCGGGGAGGAGCATGGCGGTACCCTTTCGATCATTCACCCGTACAGCATATTGTACACGAGTTGCTCGCCACCATCGGCCCGCTCACACCATCCCCTTCAGTTCGCGCCGCATGATCTTCCCCGTCGCGTTCCGCGGCAACTTCTCCACCACCCGCACCTTCCAAGGCACCTTGTACCCCGCCAGCCGCTCGCGGCACCAGCCCAGCAGCGCCCGCTCGTCCGCCTGCTCGCCTTCCTTCAACTCAACGAACGCCACGGGCAACTCGCCGCGGACGCGATCGGCGATCCCGACGACGCCCGAAGCCGCCACCGCCGGGTGCTGGTTGAGGACTTCTTCGATCTCTCGCGGGAAGACGTTCTCGCCCCCGACCTTCATCATTTCCTTGAGGCGACCCGTGATGAAAAGATGCCCTTCCGCGTCGTGCCGCCCGATGTCGCCCGTGCGGAAATAGCCGTCCTGCGTGAACGCCGCGGCCGATTCCTCGGGCCGATGGAAATACCCGCGCATGATGTTCGGACCCTTCATCACCACTTCGCCATCAACGCCCGGCGCGAGAAATCGTCCCGTCTCCGGGTCGCGGATACGCTGATCAATCCGGGGCAAGGCGCGGCCCACAGAATGGGCCCGATACTCCTCAGGCCGACACCAGTTCGTCACCGGCGCGGTCTCCGTCAGCCCATAGCCCTCGTTGATCGTGATCCCGAATCGCTCGCGGAACCCCGCCGACACCGCCTCAGGCAGTGGCTCGCTCCCCGACACGACATATCGCAGCGACGCGAAGTCCGCCCGTTCCGCGTCCTTCACGTGCAGGATCGCGTTGTACATCGACGGGATCGCCACGAACGCTGTCGGCTTATGGTCCCGCATCAGCCGCACCATCCGATGAGGCACAAACCGCGCCGCATACACCGCCCGGCACCCGATCGTCAGCGGCAGCAGCGTCAGGATTGTCAGCCCGAACGAGTGAAACTGCGGGAGCACGCCAAGGATGACCTCTTTGTTCGTGAAGCCGACCCACTCGACGCACTGCCGGATGTTCGCCGACAAGTTGCCGTGTGTGAGCATGACGCCCTTGGGCTTGCCGCTGGTTCCCGAGGTGTACAGCAGCACGGCGAGGTCGTCGTCGCTCGCGCCCGCCGGCCAGCGCGGCTCGGGGAAGCCCTTGAACGACAACTTGTCCATTTCGATGATCGTGCCCACGCGTGGCCGCGTGCCGAGGAAGTCCAGCATCGCGCCGGCAGAGATGATCGCGTCCGTGCCGCAGTCATCAATCACGAACTGCAACTCGTCGGGCTTCAAGAGGTAGTTGAGCGGCACCACGGTCTTGCCGAGCATCCAGCCCGCGAGCGCGGCAATCGGAAACGCCCCGCTCGTCGGGAGCAGCACGCCCAGGGTCTGCGTGTGGCATCGCCGCTCGACCTCCGCCGCGACGTGCAGCGCCGCGACGACGATCTCGACGCCGCGGTAGGTGCGGTTGTCATCGGTGATGAGCACGCGGCCCGGATGCCGGAGGCAGGTGCGGAGGATGGGCCAGTGGACGCTCACGGTGTGGTGAGTATGCGGGGCTGTGGGCGTCCAATCAACCGCCCGCGGCTCCCTCGCCGCCGGGGAGCGTCATGGACCATGGGTCAAGCAGCGATTCGAGTTCCTTCTTGCCCACCACCTTTTGCTCCAGCGCCAACTGGCGGATCGTCTTGCCTTCCTTGTGCGCCTGCTTGGCCAGGGCCGCCGAACGGTCATATCCGATGACCGGCACGAGGCTCGTACACATCGCGAGCGATTGCTCGATCAACTCCGCGCAGCGCTTCTTGTCGGGCTCGAGCCCCGCCAGGCAGTTGTCGGTGAAGACGATGCAGGCGCGAGAGAGCAGGTAGATCGAATCCAGCACGTTCGCCGCCATCATCGGCATGGCGACATTCAGGTCGAGCAGCGAGCCGACGCCCCCGAGCCCGCCGAGCGTCACCGCCATGTCTTGCCCGATCACCTGGCAACACACCATGATCACGCTCTCGCAGATCACCGGATTGACCTTGCCCGGCATGATCGACGACCCCGGCTGCACCGCCGGGAGGATCAACTCGCCCAGCCCGCAGCGCGGACCCATCCCCATCATTCGGATGTCGTTGGCGATCTTCGAGAGCGAGACGGCGATCGTCTTCGTGTGCCCCGACGCCTCCACCATCGCGTCCTTGGCGTGTTGCGCCTCGAAGTGGTTGACCGCCTCACGGAAATGCACCCCCGTCTCCTGCGTCAACTCCGCCGCCACCGTCGCGCCGAACTCCTCGTGCGTGTTGATGCCCGTGCCGACCGCCGTGCCCCCGATGGGAAGTTCCGAGAGCGCGTGGAGCGCGCGGTGCAGCCGCTCCTCGGCGTGCTTCATCTGCGATGCGAAGCCGCTGAACTCCTGCCCGAGCCGGATCGGCGTGGCGTCCTGCAGGTGCGTGCGTCCGATCTTCACGATCTTGTCCCACGTCGCCGCGTGCTTCTCCAACTGCTTGCACATGACCTGCACCGCCGGCAGCAGTTCGTGCTCGATCGCCACCGCCGCCGCGATGTGCATCGCCGACGGGAACGTGTCGTTCGACGACTGCCCCATGTTCACATGGTCATTCGGATGCACGCCGCCGGCCTTGAGGTAGACCTCGTCCTTCGACGAGCCGATCGGCTTGTGGTTGCGCAGGCAGACGAGGTTCGCGATCACCTCGTTCGCGTTCATATTGGTCGAGGTGCCCGAGCCCGTCTGGAAAATGTCAACAGGGAAATGCTTGTGCAGCCCGCCGAATGATGGCAGGCCGTCCTTGATCTCATGGCACGCCTCGATGATCGCCGTCGCACGCTTCGCGTCGAGTCGGCCCAGGCGGTTGTTCACTCGCGCGCACGCCGCCTTCAGAATCGCATACGCCTTGATGATCCGCTCCGGCACGGGACGACCCGAGACCGGAAAGTTCAGCACGGCACGCTGCGTTGACGCCCCGTACAACGCGTCCGCTGGCACATGCATCTCACCCATCGTGTCCTTCTCGACTCGCGTCGGCCCTTTCGGAGCGGGCTTGACGGCCGGCCGCGAGACCGGCTTTGGCAACGACGACGCGGGAACCGCCGCGACGGGCTTCACCGCGGGCTTGGCCGGTACAGGCTTGCTCGAACCAGCCTTTGCCGATGGCTTCGGAGCACTGCCCTTGGGCTCTGCGGGAGCCTTTCCGCCGCTCTTAGCACCTGAGGCGGGCTTGGTCGGAGCCTTCTTCTGCGTCGTTGCCAAACTGGATTCTCCGGGTTTCGCTTGAACTATGGCGAATCGTTAGGATAAAGGAAGGGTTCGGATCATCGCCGGGAACACCCCGACCCGACCCGCGTCCTACCCGCGGGGCCGCCATTGTAGAAGTGATACCCTACCGGAGTCGTCCCGGGCGGAAACACCCACTCGCCGCCCCGGCCGGCAGCCGACGCCCACCAACCCGCGCCACAGAACCGCGGCAAGAGGTGGAACCACCAGGCCCCATCGGAGCATCGATGAACAGCATGACTCGAGTCGTCGCACTTGCCTCGGCCATCCTCACACTCGCGCCGATCGCCACGCTCCAGAACGCCTCGGCTCAGGACGGCCTGATTCTCCAGCGCGAGGAACCCCACGATTGGACCCTGCGCACCACCGTGGCCGTGCGCGTCCACGCCGAGATCGATCGCAAGACGAAGATGCCGAAGCCCTCCGAGTTCGACTTTCAGACCGCGGCGGTCGTCTTCCCGCTCATCAGGGATTCCGCCGGTCACTTCATGGCCAAGCCCGCGACTGGGACGCTCAAACTCGACGACAAAAAAGCGGACGAGCAGTATCAGACGTTGACCGACTACGCCAGCGGGACGGAACTTGGCAAATGGACGCTCCAGGACTGGAAGGGCGGCGAGGTCGAACTCGAAGTCACGATCCCCGTCACCTCCTTCAACACCAAGTTCGACGAGGCCGCGGCACTCAAACTCGGGTGGCCCAAGGACGCCTGGCCGCCTGTCCCCGCATCCACGTTCAAGCCTCAACTCTTCATCGATGTCGGCACGCAGGGCTCCGCCGACATGGCCCCGGTGCAGGAACTGCTCAAGAAATGGATGGGCGGCAAGGATCCCAAGGGCTTTCCGCCCGTGACGGTCGCCAAAGTCCTCGCGGGCGAGGTGATCAGGCATGTGCAGACCTCCGGCAACGGGCTCCGCTATGCGCGCACGGGCGAGGTCGAAGGGCTTTCGCTGCAGGGCGCATGGGAGACCGCCAAGCGCGGCCGGGGCACCGAGTGGGACATGGTCTGTCTCCTCACGGCGATCTATCGCCAGGCCGGTTTGCCCGCGCGAACCGTGATCGGTTATGACGTCGGCGATCGCAAGGCCGGCGACAAGTTCCTCGGTCGTAACTCCTCCGGCACGCTACGGGCATGGGTTGAGTTTGCGCTCTTTGACCCCGCGGGAACATCGCAGCCCATCATCTGGGTGCCGGTCGATGTGGTCCGCATGCGCAAGAGCAGCACGCGTCCGCCACCACTCGACAAGCCCTGGGCCTTCTTTGGCACGCACGACGAACTCAGCGGTGTCATTCCCTTTGCCTTCCAGTTCCACCCCCCTACTGATGTGGTGGCGCACGGCTCGGCCGCCTTCTGGGGTTGGATGGTGACGCCCAAGCCCCCCGAGAAGGCGGTGCAGGCGATCCGCTTCAATGCCATCTCAACCCCCAAGCGGGCCGAGGACATGCAGAAGGAACAGGAACGCCGCAAGCGCGGGCGGTAGTTTCCTAATCCCGAGGTCCGGCAAAGTTACATGCGTGCGATTCCGCCTCGGGCTTCGCGTAGGCGCTGAACCCGTTCCGCTCGCTGTCCGATAGACCCCGCAACGCCCGGCGACGCACGCCGGTTGGAGGTCTCACATGAACCGGACACGCACGGCGGCAATGGTGGCACTGGTGGCGGGCTCGGCCTGGTTGTTCGGCTTCATCGAGCCACCGCACGGACACGACGACCACGGCAAGCCCGCGGCCACGCCGCCCGCCGCTCCGGCCAAGCCGACCATCGCGCCGGCACCGGGTTACACGCCCAAGGCGCCCGTCATCAAGCCGGCCGGCGAAGCGAAGCCCGCAGCCGGCGGCTATGCCAAACCGACCAATCCGCCGAAGGCCGGCGGGCATGACGCGGCTTCCGCGCAACCCAAGGCCGAGCCCAAGTCCTCCGAGCCCGAGAAGGCCGCGCCCAAGTCCGCGAGCGCCAATCAGTCCGTCGATGCCGAGCAGGCGCTCACGTTGCTGATGTCCGGCAACGAGCGCTGGGTGTCGGGCGAGTCGCAATCCCCGAACACCGACGCCGCCCGCCGCAAAAACGTCGCCGAGAACGGCCAGAAGCCCTTTGTGACCGTGCTCTCGTGCGCGGATTCGCGCGTGCCGATCGAGCGCGCGTTTGATCGCGGCGTGGGCGATGTCTTCGTCGTTCGTGTCGCCGGCAACATCGCGGCCGGGGCGGAGGTCGGCACGATCGAGTACGGCGTGGGCCATCTCAAGACGCCGCTGCTCGTGGTGATGGGCCACACGCAGTGCGGTGCCGTTGCCGCGGCTGCCACGGGCGCGCAGGTGCATGGCAAGGTCGCCGACATCCTCGCCGCGATCAATCCCGCCGTCGCCCGCGCCAAGAAGAACAATCCGACCGCCGACGCCAGCGAACTCGCGCGGATCGTCGTCCGCGAGAACGTGTGGCAGTCGATCTTCGACCTCTTCAAGGCCAGCGAGGAGTGCCGACAGATGGCCGCCAAGGGCGACCTCCAGGTGATCGGCGCGATCTACGACATCTCCAGCGGCAAGGTCGAGTGGCTCGGCGAACACCCCTGGCAGAGCGAACTCATCGCCGCCATCGGCGGGAACGGCGCAAGCAACACGGCCGCCGCACCGCACGCGACACCCGCCGCGCACAACGAGCAGGCCAGCCACGAGGACAAGCACGAGGAGCATTGATCGCGTCGCGCACGAAGACGCAGAGATCGCGTCGCGCACACCCACGCCGAGGATGAGTGAGGCAGCCGAACGAATCCTCGGGTAGGCAGACCCAAGCCTTCGCTCGCAAGCCCGCTCTGACTTTGCGTCGATTCGCACGACTCCACGGACCACGAATCCGCACGACTCACGACCGACCGAGAAAGTTCGCGAGCAATCGCGGGCCCTCGTCGGTCAAAAAGCTCTCGGGATGGAACTGAACTCCGTCAAGCGGCGCCTTGGCGTGGTCTTTCCACGCGCGGCGGAGGCCCATCACCACGCGCCGCGTCCCGCCCTCGCCGTCGTCCTCGTCCGTCCACGCCGAGACCTCCCAGCCGTCCTCGCCGGGCGCGTGTGGCGGGATCGTCTCGGCCAGCACCACCAGCGAGTGATACCGCGTCGCGGTAAACGGATCGGAAAGCCCAGCAAAGAGGCCGCGGCCGTCGTGGCGGACGGGGCTCGTCTTGCCGTGCATCGGGATGACGTGCCGCGCCACTGTCATGCCGTGCATCGCGCCGATGCACTGGTGCCCGAGGCACACGCCCAGCACCGGCACGCGGCCCGCGAACCGCTCGATCATCGCCGACGACACGCCCGCCTCCGCCGGCGAGCACGGCCCGGGCGAAATAATCACACGCCCCGGACCGCGACCGCCATCAAGCCCCTCGGCCTCGTCCGGCGTGATCTTGTCGTTGCGAATCACAAGCAAATCCCGCCCCGGCTCGAGCGAGCGATCGATCTCGCCCAGCCGCTGAACGAGGTTCCAGGTGAAGGAGTCGTAGTTGTCGATGAGGAGGATCATGGGGCAGGCGAGGCTTATCGCCGCAGTCAACGAATACTCGAACTCGTGGCGGGCGGTACGTGGCCGAACTCTGCGAGAACCTTGACCATTTCAAGGGGACTCTGAGCCCAAAGATCTGCCCCAATCTCGTCAGGTAACCCGTCGACGCGGTTAAACACACCTGCTCCTACCGCTATTGTTATTTGAGCACCTACTTCGCGCAGGGTGTCTATCAGTACTCGAATGGCCGGTAGGTCATTTCCGTGTGAAGCAAAAAACAACAGGACTTCCGGGCGAGAATCTCGAACATAACTGATAATCTCGTCATTCGGAATTCCGCCACCTCCAAACACGATACGAAAGCCGATGCTCTCAATCAAGTCTACTGCCATTTGAGCTCCAAGCTCATCGGCATCCCGCGGTCCACAAAGTACCAGAATTGATTTTTTAAGAGTATTGGTACGAACTAATCTCGCTGAATTTTGATCGACTAGTACACGCAGCAGGCGGGTAGCAAAGTGATGATTTAGTTTTGCTAGAGCGTCCGAGCGATATAGCTTTTCAATCGCTTCATAAACGGGCCAAAATAGTTCTGTCACGAGGCTGACTGGGGTCATCCGAGTTGACAATTCGTTCACAAGTGCTCGACAACCATCACGATCGCCCATGACGAGGCCTTCAAGAAAGCGTTCAAGAGTTCCTGCTTCTGACACGCCGAGCGCTCAAAGAATGACAAGTCGGTCAACAGATCGATCCCCGTTCATTCTTGCGAGATCGCCACCTTCTTCCTGAATCCTTCGCGCCATGTCGAGCAGCGCGAGCGCCTTGCGGACAACATCCGTCTTGGTCGGTGCCTTGAAGTGGAGCTTTAGGCGTTCAATGGCTTGCTCCGTCTCCCTGTCAAACTTGAAGGTCGATTGAGTGATATCTCGCGCCATTCTGCAACTCCTCGGGGTCTTCCGCAATTTGTTCGTTATGCGTTAGGATACTTACGCTCTCTCTACACGATTTTTCGGCATTTTGTCGAGTCGACTTTACCGGAAGATGGAAAAAGACTTGATTAAAGTGGGCCAAGCACAGCTTTTTTAGGCCACGGGTACACCTAAAGGGTGTACGATGTGAGGGAACGTGGTGTTCATCGATGAATCAGCCAAGGAGCTTTCGGTATGGAGAATCCCATTTCCAGCGCACTTACGCCAGCGGACTCTATCAAGCGCATCGAGATCCTGGCACAGATCGTAGTGGCCACAACGGACGTTCTCCCCGAAATTGAGCGACTGATCGAGCTGATCGAGGCAATTGCAATCTACGCGAAGTCCTACCCCGACATGCGTATCGGCGACAGCCTGACACTCACGGTCTTGCTCGAGCAGTCTGAGGAAATCCTCAAGCGAGCCGAAGCGAGAACATTGTCAGCCGGCATCAACTTGATGCATGCGACGTGGACGCCGCCCACCCGTCGCGGCGAGTAAGCACGATGCCGGATCGCTCGCACTTTCCGAATGGCGACTTGGACCTCGGCCGTGGGGCGGTTTCCTCTACGTCGTTAAGGAACTCGTCGTTCCAAACTTGGCCCATCTCAAAAGTCTGGCGCGAGTTCAAACAGCACCGTACCGATGCGAGTCGCTCGCACCCGATACGAAACTATCTACTCGAACGTTACCTTCCGCTCGTTCGGTACACCGTCCAACGTATTCGAAGTCGTCTTCCTAACGAGATCGATACCGAAGACCTCTTGTCCGTCGGCGTGTTTGGGTTGAGAGATGCAATTGAAACCTTTGACATTGATAGCAATGTCAAGTTCGAGACCTATTGTGCGCAACGCATCCGCGGCTCGATTCTGGACGAACTTCGCAGCATGGACTGGGTGCCGCGACTGGTCCGGCATCGCACCGCGAAACTTGAGTCGGCGCGGCAAAGGTTTCGTTTGAAGAGAGGCCGCTGGCCAACGGAAGCTGAGCTGCGCGAATCCCTTCAGCTTTCCGCCGAAGAATTCGAGAAGGTTCTCCGCGATGGCTCCACGATAGGTACCCAAAGCATTACAAGGAATTGGAGGGACGGCCACGATGCGCATAGAACTCGGGACGTTTACGTCATCCGAGAGGACAATGAGTACCATCCACTCAAGGAGATACAGCGACGCGACCTCAGAGAATTAATTACCAAAGGCTTGTCGCGTCTAGATCGCATTATTGTAATTCTGTACTACTACGAAGGGCTAACAATGAAAGAGATCGGCGTTACACTAGCACTTTCGGAATCTCGAATTTCGCAGCTCCACAATTCGATTCTCATTAGATTGAAGTGTCACCTCATGGATAGTGTCGATGATTTTGCAGGTAGATGAGTCAGATACGACAAGTTCCGCGTGCGGGTATTCACCCCGCCAGCGCGCTCAAGACCTCCTCGATCGTCGTCACCCCCGCCCGGGCCTTCGCATAGCCCTCGTCCCGGAGCCGCGTCAGCTTCCCCTCTGCCAGCGCGGCAGAGGCGATCTCCTGCGAGTTTTTGCGGCCCATCACCAGTTCGCGTGTCCGATCCGTGAGTACGAGCAGTTCATAGACGCCCACGCGGCCGCGGAAGCCCGTGTTCCGGCACGCGCGGCAGCCCGCCCCGCGCTTGAGCGTCCATCCCGCGGGAGCCGCCATGCCCGCCGGCCACAGATCAGGCGGCACATCGGCGGGATCGGGCGTGAAAGCGGCCGCGCACTCGGCACAGATCCGCCGCACCAGCCGCTGCGCCAATACGCCCTCGACGCTCGACGCAACGAGGAACGGCTCAACGCCCATGTCGAGGAGCCGCGTCGTCGCGCCGGCCGAGTCGTTGGTGTGCAGCGTCGAGAAGACAAGGTGGCCCGTGAGCGAGGCCTGGATCGCCGTCTCGGCCGTCTCCTTGTCGCGAATCTCGCCGATCATCACGACATCCGGGTCGTGTCGCAGGATCGACCGCAGGCCCGCGGCGAAATCGAGCCCGACCTTGTGATTCACCTGGATCTGATTGACGCCGGGGACGTGGTACTCGACCGGGTCCTCGACCGTGATCGCCTTGATCTCGTCCGAGACGATGCGGTTGAGCGACGCATAGAGCGTGGTGCTCTTGCCCGAGCCCGTCGGCCCGGTGACGAGCAGGATGCCGTGCGGCCGCGCGATCAGCCCGTCCCAAACCCGCATGACGTGCTCGGGCATGCCGAGGTCTTCGAGGCCCATGAGCACGGCCGACTTATTGAGCACGCGCAGCACCACGCCCTCGCCAAAGAGCATGGGGATGACGCTGACGCGGAGGTCAAACTCGCCCGCGCCGGCTGATTGATCGAGCGGCTGGCCCGGCGCCCGATGCTTGAACGTGATCCGCCCGTCCTGCGGCCGTCGCTTCTCGGCGATGTTCAGATTCGCCATGATTTTCAGGCGGCTGATGACCGCCGCGCCGAAGCGATGGATGGCCGAGGGCACGTTGGCGCGCTGCAACACGCCGTCGATGCGGTAGCGCACGATCAACTCGCGCTCATACGGCTCGACATGGACGTCCGTCGCGCGCTCCTTGATCGCCTCGATCAGGATGTCGTTGACGAGTTTGATGACGCTGGCTTCCTGCGCCTGCTCGGCGTCATCGTCGGTTGAGGCTTGCGTCGAGCCCGGGCCGCCCGTCGCGCCCCCGCCGCCGCCCGCGGCCATCTCGGTCAGCGTGTCCCCGCCGACGCCGTAGTGCGCGCGGATGAACTTGTGCAGATCATCCTCGTCGGCCAGGACGAGTTCGATCGAACACCCAGTGAGCAGCCGCAACTCGTCGAGCACGGATAGTTCAAACGGGTCGCTGGTGGCGACGGTCAGCGTGCCGTCCTTTTTCGCGATGGGCACGCAGTTTTGCTTGTAGACGAGTTTGGCCGGGAGCGCTTCGAGCACCTTGGGCTCGACCGACACGCCCGCAAGATCAACGACGGACATGTGGAACTGGTCGCCGATCGCGGCCAGGACGATTTCACGCGAGACGATGCCAAGCCGAACGAGGACACGATCGAGCCGTTCGCCGCTGGTCCGTTGCTCGGCCAACGCCCGATCCATCTGCGTCTTGGTGACAACCCCGCGATCGAGAAGCACGGCACCGATACCCATGCGAGGAGTCTACGGGATCGAAGAGACCGGGGGAAGGTCCGGGAAGGGCGGCAAAGGAACCTCAAGACGCCGCTACGGACACCCGTTCGCAAAGCGATTGTTGAAGCACACATAGTCGTTCACGTTGAGCACGGGCAGCACGGTCGAGCCATCGCAGTTGGCGAAGTCGGCCTGCTGGGCCGCGGGCGGCAACGCCAGTGCCGCGGCGAAGCGATTCATGAAGCAGATGAAGTCGTTGACATTCAGGCTCGGCGGCGCCCACGAGCCATCGCAGTTGGCGTAGCAGCGGCACCCGTAACGCGCGAGGCCGAACGAGGGTGTGCCACTGATGGAGGTCATGCCCGCGGAGGCGTAGTAGATCGACGGTGGGTGACCCGCTGGGCCGTCCTCGTCGAACAAGTGGAGCCGGACTGGAATCTCGCCCAGCGCTATGGCGTTGGAATCGCCGATCTGGTTCCACACGCCAGTAGCGCGATCGAATCGGTAGACGCCGTTCGCAAGGGTCCCGGCATAGATCGTCGGGGCGGAGGCCCCGTTGGGGTCATAGACGGGCAGAATCGCCTCCGCCTGGTTAGTCAGGCCGGCACCAATCGCGGTGAACTGTTGACCATCCCAGCGCGCAATGTAGTTTGCCGGTGTGTTTCCCGCCATGGTGAAAAATCCGCCCACGAAGAGGGCTGCCCGACCAGGTCCCGGACCGTCCTCGTCCACGACGGCGAGGGCGTCGCCGAGGTGGTTCCCGCTTCGCAGGCCGCCCCCGACGACGGTCCACTCAACACCATCCCAGCGATAGAGACCGGAGAAGCCGTCTGTTGCCGCAAAGAGGCGCGGGGGTGCGCCTCCGACACCGTCTTCGTCGAAGACCTCGATGTCAAAGATGTTGTACGGCCCGTTGACGCCAAACGGGATGCGCGTCCACTCGACCCCGTCCCATCGGGCCGTGTAGGTGAACTGCGTGTCGGGCGGAACAGTGAACCCCTCGGCTCCGGCGATCACAAGCGAGGACGGTTGCAGACCCACACCGTCGGGATCGAACTCGGCGAACGAGAATGCGCCGATCCCGGCCGCCGAGATGCCCTGGCCCATCGCCTGCCAGTTTTGACCGTCCCACTGCGCGACGTTGAGGACTGGCACACTCCCGGCACGATTGAACCGTCCCGCAACCACAAGGCGAGGGTTCAGCTGCCCGGGGCCATCGGGGTCCCAAATGCCCAACGCGGATGCGAAGCAAAAGGTCGGATTCGCCGTATTCTCGAGGCCGCTACCGAGCGCGGCCCAGCGCGAGCCGTTCCATCGTGCGATCCGGTTTGCGGGCGATCCGCCCGCGGTGATGAAGTTGCCGGCAGCGACCAGTTCGGCGGGCAGCGGCCCAGAGCCGTCCGGGTCAAAGACCCGGAAATCGAGGGCCGCGGCGTTGCCGAGGCCCAGACTCGGCGTCGCAAAGTCCCCGGTCCACCCGATGTGATGACATTGGCCCACCGCGACCGCTTGAACGCCGCCAAGCGAGAGAACGCCCCCGACGAACGTCGCCACGCATGAGTTGCTGCGCATTGCGAGAGCATAACGGCAAGGGCAACCTCACACAAGCAAATTGCCGGAATAACCTGATGATCCCGGCTACCCCGGATACGTGCAACTCGTCCGGTCCGACTCCCACACCCGTACGCACCGAAGCGTGGCCGCGTGCTGTTGGTTGCTCGTCGCGCTCGCCCGACGGATCGCCGCGTCGAGCAGTTGGAAGCACACCCGCGCGATGTTCTCCACCGACGGATTGAGCCCGGACCCGTCGCGGAACTCGGCCGTGTCCGTGTTCAGGTTCTTGTGATCGAATCGCTGCACGATCGTCTCATCGGCGAGCCGCTCGAGGTCGGCCAGCGCGAACGGCGCGCCGGTCGCTGCCGAGGGCAGCGGCAGTTGCACGCACGGCTCGAACTGGTAGTTGTGCCCATGCCCCCCCAGGTGGTTGCACTTGCCAAACAACCGGCGGTTCTCCTCGGCCGAGAGCCCGGGATTGTGAAGGCGGTGGGCGGCACAAAAGTCAAACTTCTGGCGGAGAAGGACGGCGTCGGGATTCATGCCAAGCACCTCGAGGGAGTGGTACGGAGTCAGCCGCCAGCGGAGCGTGCCCAGCGGCAAGGCCAGCGCGTCCGCCAGCGCGCGGTGCGCGCGCAGCAGCACGACACACAAGTCGGCCGTGGGCTCGTTCCGGTAGGCGTCGACCAAGACGGGCAGCGCAGCGGCGCGCACGGCCCGATCGATCTCCTTGATGTTGATGACGTAGCCCGTGGAGGCACCGAGGTCTCCGACGCACTCGACGTCGAGTTCGTAGTGCGCGCCGAGGCCCAACATCGGCGGATTGCCGGCATAGCCGTTGACGCCGGGCGCGGCGTCCGCGCGGTTGATGGCGAAGCGGACCGTGCGTGAGAGGCGGAACATCGCCGAACTCTATGGCCCTACCGTGTACGCCATGTCCCGACCCATCGTCGTCATCGCGCGCCAACTCCCAGGCAACGCCGACATTCCCGAGGCCGAGGTGCGTGTTGTCGCCCTCGATGCCGTCCCGCGCGATCGCCTCGCCCAGGCCGTCCGCGGCGCGACAGCCATCGTGACCTGGGTCTCCGAGCGTGTGGACGAGCCGCTGCTCGACGCCGCCGGGCCGACGCTTCGGGCCGTGTGCAACTTCGCGGTCGGCACCGACAACATCGACCTCGCCGCGTGCGCTCGACGCGGCATCGTCGTTACCAACACGCCCGATGCCGTCACCGAGGGCACCGCCGATCTCGCGTGGGCGCTGCTGTTGGCCGTCGTGCGTCGGCTTATTCCAGCCGACCGCTTCGCCCGTTCACCCGCCTACGCCTCGCGCGGCCCGCTCGGACCCACCGAGTTCGTCGGCACCGACCTGACGGGTCGCACACTGCTGATCATCGGTGCCGGTCGCATCGGCCGGGCCGTCGCCCTCCGCTCCATCGGCTGGGGCATGCGCGTGCTCTACGTCGCGCGCTCGCGCCACTGGGATTTCGAACTCGCACCGCTCGCCGCTCGACGCGTCACGCTCGACGAAGGCCTCTCGCTCGCCGATGTGGTCAGCATCCATACACCGCTGACACTCGAGACCCGCGGCCTGATCGGCCGCCGCGAGATCGCCCTGCTCAGGCCTTCGGCGATCCTCATCAACACCTCGCGCGGACCGATCGTCGATGAATCGGCGCTCGTCGACGCCCTCCGCGATGGCCGCCTCTTTGGCGCGGGGCTCGATGTCTTTGAGCGCGAGCCGATCGTGCATCCGGGGCTGATCGGGCTCGACAATGTCGCGCTCACGCCGCACATCGGCTCGGCTGCGGCGAAGTACCGCGAACTGATGACCGAAATGGTCATGGCGAATCTCCGCGCGATCCTCCGCGGGGAGCGCCCGCCCAATCTGGTGCCCCTGCCCCACTGACCGGCACCGAACCCCGACTGACCGAGTGCCGCTGCCCGCCTTAGCGGCTCGGCTTGGTCTTCGGCACCTCGACCATCGACGGCTCAAAGTCCACGAAGATCGCCGCGCCCTCCGCCGCTAAGGCCCACGACCACGCGGCCAACTTGCCGTCACGATCCGCGTCCCCTTTCGCCAATGTCATGGTCCACGTCCGCTGGCCTGCCGAGTATTTGATCCTCGCATCCAACGATGCCATCAGTTCTCGCATTTCGGCTTCGTGCTTCGCGGCACGCCCATTCGCCAACGCGATGACGAGCGCCGGCGCGCCGACACCCTCGGCCGGCCGCCCCATCAGCGTGACCGGCGTGCCCAAGGGCGGCAGCAGTCGCTCCAGCGTCGGGCCGTGCCGACGCAGCCATCGCGTCCGCGCCGCGAGAAACTCGTCGCCGGACTTACCCGAGGCCGCGGCATACACGTCGCCCATCACCGCCAGCCACATCGGCCAGTCAGATTTCAGCACCACCGCAAAGCGCCCCGACGACGGCATCGGCAGCAGGCCCGGCACATCCGACGCTCGCTCGCTGATCGCCACGGACGAGAACGTCCCAGGCGGCTCCGATCGGTTCGACCACGACACGTCGATCGCCAACAGCGGCATCGATCGCGGCGTCTCGGTTTGGGGCGTCGCGGAAGTTGTCGGCGTCTGCGAACTTGCCTCCGTCGGTTCGGCCTCTTCTCCTCCATCGTTCGGCGTGCCTTGCGTCACAGCATTTGGCAGCGGGAGCCGCACATGAACCATCACCGATCTCGCGTTCGCCACGCGGAACGCCTCGGCGAGTTTGCCGACGCGCCCCACGGCGAACTCTTCCGGTGCCGCGCCGCGTAGAGCGTTGAGATCGATGAACGCCTCGGCCACGGGCACGGAAGCCGGACGCCCGCGCAGCACCTGCCCTCGGTGCCGCTGCCAGTCGCCCGATTCGCGGGCGTTGCCGCGCGCCACCCACGCCGCCAGCGTGCCCTCGCCCAGCCCAACGATGAAAGCGCCGCTCGTGGAGCACCACTCGATCCGCCGCGTCGCCGGATCACCCTCGCGCGAGTACGTCCCGGCCCGGACCGCACCGGGAATCGTCGCCGGCCCGATGCGTCCGCCGCTCGCGCGGTCCGCACGCTCGTCGTCCCGCAGCGCCGATTGCACTGCCGCTTCGAGCCGATCGTGCGGCGGCGGCACGCGGATCTCCAGCACGGCCGCAAGTTTGTCCACTTTCGCCGTCGGCTCGACGCCCGGACGTTCGCGACCGCCCGCCGGTGCCAACTTCAGGTCCATCAGGCAGACCCGATAGGGTGCCGCGCCCAGCAGCGACGGCCGCAAGAGGGCCGTCACCACCGATGTTCCGCGATCGACCTTGGCCGACGATGAGATCAGCCCGCGCCAACCGGCTTCGACCAGAGGCCGAAGCGGATCGTTCTCGGCACCGGCACCGAGAACGGACGGCGCAAAGGCCGCCCACGCCGTGGCATTCGCCGGAAACATCCAGAAATCCGTCGGAACAGCCGCGGGCTGCAAAGGCGGCGGCGTGGTGGCCGGAGGCTGCGAGGCGACAGGCGGCTGCGCTGCGTCAGCCATGACAGGCAACAGTGCGACGAACACAGCCGCAATCAAGCCCGCGACGACTGCCGCTGTACCAATCCTTCGCCGCGATGGTGCGTTGCTCATGGACGCTGTTGTAGCAGCGTCCAGGTAGTTGGTTCAACTCGCCAGGCGTTCCGAGAGAGCACGACCATGGCGAATCGCTCGCGCGATGCCAGCGGCAAGGCCCGCGCCGCCACCCGCGCCATCGCGGCGGGATTCACGCCGCTCCCAAACGGCCCGATACGTTCCTCCTGCGCCACCCCCACCGCCGCCGCGGCGGCAAAGAGCGGGATGAGGCCGCCGGCGGAGCCAAGCGACGAGCACGCCGCTACGAGGGTCGAACGATCGGAGCGAGTCTCGGTCACCTGGTCGTCGCCGCGCCAGTAGGTGTAACTCACGCTGCTCTTGGCACCCTTCCGAAGATCATTGAAGGGCGGGACCAACAGCCCCGGTTCGCGGCCCGGGTCCGTGGGCGAGCGCACCGCGTTCGCCACCGCCGAGCCCAGCATGCTGAGAAGCGTGTACCCGCCGGCCATTGTGCGCGGAGAGTCCGAATACGACAATCCGGTGAACGCCTTGCCCTCGGGGAATCGGCCCGCGATCGCCGGATTGCTCATCATGCCCTTGTCGCCCTTCCCCGTGGCCTGACGCGACGCGACGACCGCGCCCTGCGGCGTGGGGCTCACCATCAGCCAGTTGGGCGTCAGTGCGAAGGTCAACTCCAGCGGCACCGGCAGGCCGGGGAATCGCAGCGTCCAGAGGTCGCTGTCGCCGTCCTTCCAACCGACGAGACGGAGGTAGCCCGGCCCGATCGGGAGTTGATCGCCCAGCGCGTTGGCCATCGAGGCGAGTTTGCTCATGGTGCCGGCGAAGCGATCGTGGTCACGGACGCCGACGAGCAGGACGGTCGAGCCCATGCCGCCGCCGCCGGTCGCGTCGGACATGTAATATCCGATCGCGCCGCCCAGCGCGTCGAGCACGTCGGCACGCAGGTCGATCCCGGTCTGATTCTTGAACTCGGCAAGCCCCTGCTCGATCTGCTCCTTCGCCTGTTCCTGGCCGAAGCCGTCGAGGATCGAGCCGAATCCCGACTCGCCGGCGCGGGAGAGGTAGACGCTTGTCACGTCGGAGGGAATCGAGGCAAGTTCGTTCTTGCCGAGCGCCCGCTCGCTCATGCCCAGAGCCTTGGCGTGCTTTTTCGCGCCTTCAAGGACGAGGACGGAGCCGGATTCATCCTTCGTGAACCCGGCCTGATACGAGGCCTTCATGGCCTGATCGCCGACGATTCCCAGTTCCTCGACGGATTGGAACATCTCGGCCAGACCCGGCTCGTTGCCCGCGAAACCAGCGACGAGATCCCGCGCGGGCGTGAGGCCCGCCATATCGATACGCGCGCGGAAGATCGGCTTCATGCCGTCTGGTGCTTTCGGGAGTGCCGTAAGCCCTGATTCCGCGTCGTCGAGCGTCCCGAAGACCGCCTGATACCTCCACCCGTCGTCGGCCTTTTTCGGGCCGAAACTCATCAACGCCACGGGCGTCTGGAAGTCGGTCATCCCGGCGAAGCGAGTCCCCTCGCCGTTCTTGAGTTGCACGTTGCCCTGACGCATCAAGCCGGTAATCGCCGAGTGCATGTCGGTGGACGCGGCCTGATCGGGCATTCGCATGCTGATTCCCACGCCATACCCGAAGAGCCCGCCCGAGGGATTCTCGCCGTTGTACGCGACCGTCAGCACTGTCGGCCTCGACAAAGCGCCCAAGGCCATGTTGATCAGTCCCGGTGCCTCGCGCGGCATGTCGGGCACCTCGCGGGCGAGTTCGCGGACCCGGGCCGGCACCAAGGCCAGCGCATCGGCCATCGCGCGATCCTTCGGGTCTGCCATGAAACTATCCCAGCCGGTGTGCTCGATGACGAGCACAGTGCCGACCTTGAAGGGCTGCTGCCCGACGGCCGACGCCGCCAGGCCGAGCACCGCCGCCAGTTGCGCTGCCCGCGTTGACGCCCGATTCCCGCCGCGACTCGTTGCCTTGCTCATCGTCCGCTCCCGGTGTGGTGTGCCTCTGCGTTCGTATCCGTCCCGCGCCAGCCATATCGGCTCTACCCAAGGGCAGGTGCGGGCCATCGTATCGCTGGTGACCGACAATCCTCGCCGCTTTGTATGGGATTCGAACCCGCGGCGTTGCACCACTATGCTGGGGGCGTGCCTCGACGCGAGCCTTCGCGCATCCTTCTTATCCGCCCCAGCGCGTTGGGCGATGTCTGCCGAACGGTTCCCGTCCTGGCCGCGCTCCTCCGCGCCTTTCCCAAGGCCGAGATCGACTGGCTGGTTCAGGACACGTTCCAGGACGCGATCTGGCATCACCCGGGACTGTCGCACACGATTCCCTTTGCACGGCACGAGTTGGGGCGTGCGCTGCGGCGAGGCAAGCCGGGGCCGTTGCTGGGGTTCATCCGCCGGCTGAGACGCGCCCAGTACGACATGGTTGTGGATGCGCAGGGCCTGTTTCGCAGCGGATTTTTCGCGTGGACCACCGGCGCGCGCACACGTGTGGGCCATGCCGACGCCCGCGAACTGGGATGGCTGGGGGTGAACCTGCGCGCGCGCGCGCGGAAGGATGCGCACACCGTCGAGCGCATGCTGTCGCTGCTCCCGCCGATCGGAGCCGAAGCGGTCGCCGACATGCGCCTGTATACGGGGCCGAAGGAGCGAAGTTGGGTCGAGGCGCTGTGGCCGTCGGCGCGCGCACGGCCGGCGAACGCGGGGGCGGGTGGATTGGCCGTGCTGGCCCCAACGAGCCGCTGGCACGCGAAGCGTTGGCCTGCGGATCGATTCGCATCGCTCGCCAAATCGATGTTGTCGCGCGGGTTCGCCGGTGTCGCCGTCGTCGGGGGTGCGAGCGAGCGCGACCAATGCCGACCCTTGCTCGATCTGGCCGCGCGGGAATCTCGCGTTCTCGATCTGGTCGGCAAGACGAGCGTGGGCCAACTGATGGCGCTGGTGCAAGCGGGCTCGCTGGTGGTGGCGAACGACTCGGCAGTCATCCACATGGCGATCGGCTTCGATCGACCCGCGGTGGCGCTGTATGGCCCCACCAGCATCGCGCGCGTGGGGCCGTATGTCGGACCCAGGCAGCCGGCAGCCGCCGCACGCACGATCGTTCTCCAGCACATCAGGCCCGGCGAGCGACTCGACCACAAATCGCCTGACACGCGGCAGATCGAGCGGATCAGCCTCGATGAGGTTCTGTCGGCGAGCGGCGAAGTGCTCAGCCCCGGCGTTCCGGCTGGCGCGCGTTGACTTCCACGTCCGTGACGCTCACCCTTGGCCATGCCCATTCTCGTCTTGCAACACGGCCCGCACGTTCTCCCCGGTCGCCTCGGCACCACGCTCCGCGACCTGGGCTTTTCGCTCGACATCCGCCGACTCGACCTGGGACACCGCATCCCTACTGATCTCGACGGCCTGCAAGGCGTCGTCAGCCTCGGCGGTGAGCAGAACGTGGGCGAGACGCACGCGTGGATGGAGCCGGAGTTGGCGTGTCTGCGGGCCGCGCACGAGCGACAGTTGCCAGTCATCGGCATCTGCCTTGGGCATCAGTTGATCGCGCACGCGCTGGGGGGCGAGGTGGCACCGATGAGCCCGCCGCACGCCAGCGAATGGGGCTTCACGCGCGTCTCAATCAACACGACGGGCCAGATCGAGCCGATGCTCGCGGGGATCGCGTGGGACTCGATGCAGTTTCAGGCGCACGGCCAGGAGGTGACGAAGTTGCCGCCCGATGCGACGCTGCTGGCGGGCTCGGCAGCGTGCAAGATTCAGGCCTTTCGCGCGGGCATCCGGACGTTTGGATTCCAATATCACTTCGAATGCGATCGCGCGATGATCGAAGAGTTCATGAAGGGGAGCGAGGATTCGATCCGTCGCGCCGGGCTGATGCCCGTCGACGTGGCGGCGCAACTGGAGCGGCATTATGCCGAGTTTGCACGCCTCGCCGATCGTCTCTGCGCGAACCTGGCGACGTACCTGTTCCCGCTGCGTCGTCGGCTGGCGAGTTGAGGAGCGGGCGTGCCTCGGCGATTCTCGATCCCCGTGCCGCGCGATTTCGTGCTCAGCCGCGATTACTGCTCCTACGGGTATTTCCTGCTCTGGCCGAACCACTGGGAGGCCGAGGCGCAGGTGGTGACGCGGGCGCTCGATCTGGCGGGAGGCCCGGCGGTGGTGCGGTTTGCACAGCCTTCGGAACAGGCACGCGGGCGGCGGACGAGGGCCGGCCTGCCGCTGGGGGTGGAAGCCAATCGCACGCTCGATCGGCAGGAGGCCGCCGAGGCGACGGCACGGATCGCGCGGATGGTGCGGCTCGACGAGGATGCCGAGCAGATCCGAGGCTTTCATAAGGTTGATCCGAGGTATCGGAAGATCGGACGAGGGCGGCTGATGCGTTCGCCGTCGTTCTTTGAGGACGTGATCAAAACGGTAACGAGTTGCAATGTTCAGTGGCCGAGCACGGTGGTCATGAATCGACGGCTGTGCGAGGTGGTCGGGCGGCGTGCCGCGGACGCCGGGCCGGTGACGCACACGTTTCCCACCGCCGAGCGTCTGGCGCGGACGAAGCCAGGGACACTGCGCGCCCGCTGCCGCGTGGGGTATCGTGACGCGCGAATCGTCGAACTGGCGCGGCTGTTTGCCGGGCGCGAGGGGGCCGCGCGAGCGGCGTGGATGGAGGACTCCGCCACGTCCGACGACGCGCTGTGGGGAGCGCTGCTGGACCTCCCCGGCATCGGGCCGTATGCGGCCGCGAACATCATGCAACTGCTGGGGCGCTATCACCGTCTGCCGCTCGACACCGAGAGCCTGCGGCACGCGCGCTCGGTGCTGGGGTGGAAAGGCAAGGATCGCGCTCTCATGGCCCGCCTGCACAAGCACTATGCCCCCTTCGGCACGCACGCTTTCCGAAGTTACTGGTTCGAAGTCTGGGACTTCTACGAATCCAAGCACGGGCCGAGTTGGACGTGGCAGCGAGATACGACGGGCACGCAGTTCACGGCGAGCAAGTTGTAGCGGGCGGGGCGCGGGCGTCACACCTGGCATAAACCAGATTGATGCAACACGTCACTCCGATTGACTTGATTCATCGGCTTTGGCCGACGATGCTTCAGGTGACTCTGTCTCTTTACCAGTCTCTCTCGGAGCATCGCCATGCCCAGCCCGTTCAACGCCAGAAAGACCCTGACCGTCGGCGGCACGTCGTACACCTATTTCGACCTCAATGCCCTGATCCAGCAGAGGGTCGGGCACGTCGAGCGGCTGCCGTACTCGATCAAGGTCCTGCTCGAAGCGATGCTGCGAAACGTGGACGGCTTCATCGTCACGCAAGACGATGTGGTTGGCCTGGCTAACTGGAACGCAAAGGCTCCCGCGCGCGAAGAGATTCCCTTCATGCCGGGCCGCGTGGTGCTCCAGGACTTCACGGGCGTGCCATGCGTGGTGGACCTCGCGGCGATGCGTGACGCGATGAAGAGGCTCGGCGGCGACCCACGGTTGATCAATCCGCTCGTCAAATGCGATCTGGTCATCGACCACTCGGTGCAGGTCGATGCGTTCGGCCCGGCGACGTCGATGGGCACGGCGCTGACGATCAACGCGAAGCGCGAGTTCGAGCGCAACATGGAGCGCTACGAGTTTCTGAAGTGGGGGCAGCAGAGCCTGAATAACTTTACCTGTGTGCCGCCGGCAACGGGAATCGTTCACCAGGTGAATCTCGAGTATCTGGCGAAGGGCGTGCTGACGAAGGCTGGTTCTGGGCCGACGGGGTCCGTCGACCTGCCCATCGCATACCCCGACTCCTGCGTCGGTACCGACAGCCACACCACCATGATCAACGGGCTGGGCGTGGTAGGTTGGGGCGTCGGCGGGATCGAGGCCGAGGCCGTCATGCTCGGCCAGCCCATCTACATGCTCACCCCCGAGGTCATCGGCTTCCGGCTCAAGGGCAAACTTCCGGAGGGCACGACGGCCACCGACCTCGTCCTCACCGTCACGCAAATGCTTCGCAAGAAGGGCGTCGTCGACAAGTTCGTCGAGTTCTTCGGCGAGGGGCTTGCGGCGCTCTCGGTCCCCGATCGCGCCACGATCGCGAACATGGCCCCCGAGTATGGCGCGACCATCGGCTTTTTCCCCGTTGACAAGGTCACCATCGAGTACCTCCGATTCACAGGGCGCGACGACGCGACTGTTGCGCTCGTCGAGGCCTATGCCAAGGCCAACGGCATGTTCTGGCAGCCCGGCACGCCCGATCCCGAGTTCACCGACGTGCTGGAACTCGATCTGTCGACGGTCCAGCCGAGCCTTGCCGGCCCGAAGCGCCCGCAGGACCGCGTGGAGCTGAAGAACGTCAAGGCCGCGTGGAGCAAGGAACTCGCCGACTCGTTCGGGAAGAAGGTGCCGAACCAGACCGTCAACCTCGGGCGATTCGTCAACGAGGGCGGGAGCACCGGTGGCGCGAGTGTGAATACGTCGGCCGCCACGAACGGCGATCCCGGGTGCGACGGCGTGCCGGTGACGCTCGAGGGCAAACGCTTCAGCCTCCACCACGGCGACGTCGTGATCGCCGCCATCACCAGTTGTACCAACACGTCCAATCCCGATGTGCTCATCGCCGCCGGCCTTGTCGCTCGCAAGGCACGCGCCCTCGGCCTCATGCGCAAACCCTGGGTCAAGACCAGCCTGGCACCAGGCTCCAAGGTCGTCACCGCCTACCTCGACAAGGCTGGCCTCACCGCCGATCTCGACGCCCTGGGCTTCCAGACCGTCGGCTACGGCTGCACGACCTGCATCGGAAACTCCGGCCCGCTGCCCGAGGCGATCGACCAGGCTATCAAGCAGGGAGATGTGGTCGTCGCCTCGGTCCTCTCGGGCAATCGCAACTTCGAGGGGCGCGTGCATCCGATGGTGAAGGCGAACTACCTCGCGTCGCCGCCGCTGTGCGTCGCCTATGCGATCGCCGGCAGCGTCGCGATCGACCTCGCCACCGAGCCGCTCGGCACGAGTAAGGACGGCAAGCCGGTCTTCCTCAAGGACATCTGGCCGACGCAGGCCGAAGTGCAGGCGCTCAAGGCCCAGTGTCTCTCGCCGGATCAGTTCCGCAAGGAATACGCCAACGTCTTCAACGGCAATGACACTTGGAACGCCGTGCCGGTCAGCAAGAGCGAGTTGTATCGTTGGAATGAGAAGAGCACCTACATCCAGCACCCGCCGTACTTCGTCGGCATGAGCGAGAAGCCCGGCACTCCGGGGCAGATTCGCGGGGCGCGGGTACTCGTGAGCGTGGGTGATAGCGTGACGACGGACCACATCTCGCCCGCGGGGGACATCGCCGAGGCCAGCCCCGCCGGCGACTACCTCAAGAGCCTGGGCGTGCCCAAGCGGGACTTCAACAGTTACGGCAGCCGGCGCGGGAACGATCGCGTGATGACGCGCGGGACGTTCGCCAATGTACGCGTCAAGAACAAACTCGCCGTCGAAACTGAGCGTGGAATAGCGATGCCGATCATTGCTAAGCAAGCGGTTCCAGAGGCTGGCCGGCCCTATGAAGCTAGCAAGATCAAGGAGGGCGGCTGGACGCGCGACATGTCGAAGTCCGGCGGCAACAAGGTCACCTCGATCTATGAAGCCGCCATGAACTATAAGAAAGACGGCACACCGCTCATCGTCCTCGCGGGCAAGGACTACGGCATGGGCTCTTCGCGTGACTGGGCCGCCAAGGGGACGCTGCTGCTGGGGTGCAAGGCAGTGATCGCGGAGAGTTTCGAGCGCATCCATCGCTCGAATCTTGTCGGCATGGGCGTGCTGCCGCTGTGCTTCATGGAGGGCGAGACCGCGGCGAGCCTTGGGCTGACCGGCGATGAGACCTTCGACATCGACCTGCCGGTCGGCATGTCGGGGCCCAGCGCCGGGCTCGTCGAGCCGCGCTGCGAGGTCAAGGTGACGGCCACCGATGCGGCGGGCAAGAAGAGGGCCTTCGCGACGCGCTGCCGAATCGACACGCCGGTCGAGGCCGAGTACTACAAGAACGGGGGCGTGCTGCACACCGTGCTGCGGCGGCTGTTGAATGAGAGCCGGAGCGGTGGAAAGAGGCTCGTCGGCGTGTGATCGGGCTGACAGCGCGGCGTGTTTGTCACACATAGAGGCCGCGCGCTCAGAGAGCCGTGCGCTTACAGAACCATCGCCGCCTTCATCTGGGCGACGGCCTCGCGAAGCCCGACGAAGACGGCGCGCGAGACGATCGCGTGGCCGATGTGCAACTCACACAAACCCGGAAGCGACGCGACGCGACCGACGTTGGCGTAGTTGAGCGCGTGGCCGGCGTGGAAGCGCATCCCCGCGCCCCCCACCGCGGCACCGGCGACGGCGAGTTGGCCCAGCGCCGCCGAGAGTTCGGGGCGCGTGATATCACCGCCGGCGCGCGCGAAGGCCTCGGCATAGGGGCCGGTGTGGATCTCGCAGGCGTAGAACCCGCAGGCCCGGGCCGCATCGATCTGCGTGAGGTCGGCATCAATGAATGCGGCGGGCGCGATGCCAGCGGCGCGAAGCGAATCGACGATGCCGCGCAGCCGCGCGGCCTGGCCTCTGACATCGAGCCCTCCCTCGGTCGTGACCTCCTGCCGACCCTCGGGAACGAGCGTGGCCATTTGTACGCCCGATGCCCGCGCGATTTGGACCATCTCGTCGGTCGCGGCCATCTCGAGGTTGATGCGCACACGGCAGGTCTGGACGAGGAGCATCAGATCGCGATCGCGGACGTGCCGGCGGTCCTCGCGCAGGTGGATGGTGATGATGTCAGCGCCGCCGAGTTGGGCCTCGTGGGCCGCGAGCACGGGATCGGGCTCGCCGAGATCGCTGTTGCGATAGCGGGTTTGGCGGAGGGTGGCGACGTGGTCGATGTTGACACCGAGGAGGAGCATGAGAGGACTCTATCGCGCTGGGATGCGGGGTTCTCGGGCGGGTGGCGCGCGAGGGTGGCGGCCGATTGATAGTCGAGCGATGGGCCGAGAGACTGCGGGGAGCCGCGGCGGCGCAGAAGTTGCCGAGCGCGAAGAGTGGGCGTCGGAGAGGCGGAAATGTGGGGCTGCCGCACGGCAATGGGCGATAGCGAGTTCGATGCGGAGGTGACGGGAAAGTCGCCTTGGCCGCGGATCACTTGGAAGGAGCGACCGATGTCGATCGAGTTGGGGACGGCACTTCGGCTCGCGGGCATGTTCGCGGCGACGGCAGCGACCGGTACGAACGCACAGATACTATATTATGTTGACGATGATGCGCCGCCGGGGGGCAGCGGAAGTTCCTGGCAATCGCCGTTTCGCACGCTCGACGACGCTTTGGCCGCGGCGGCCGCGCAGGTCGGCGGGATGGCGGAGATTCGGATCGCGGGCGGGACGTACATCCCGAATCCCGAAGGCGGGACTCGTGCGAGCACGTTCGCGTGCGAGCCGCCGCCGGTGCATAGCGCGGTCTCGCTGTGGCTGCGCGGGGGGTACGCGGGGTATGGCTCGCCCGTGCCAAATGCGAGAGAGATTGATGCGTTCCGCACGGTGCTGTCGGGCGATCGGCTGGGGAACGATGGACCGAACTTTGCGAACTATGAGGACAACTGCTTCCATGTGGTGACGGTGCTGCCGGAGCCCGGCGGGGAGACGTCGAGCGTGGGGTTTGACGGGCTGACCATCCGCGGCGGCGCGGCGGACCTGGTCGAGCCAAACTCGGCACGCGGGCTCGGTGCCGGTGTCCTTGCGCGACGCGGCAAGACGGTCGTCGGCCCGACCTTTCTGCAGGCCCGTCTCGTGGAGAATCGCGCGGTGCTCGACGGTGGCGGTGGCTACTTCGAAGGCGGGGTGCCACGGTTCAACTCCTCCGAGGTTGCGCGCAATGCCGCGCTTCGCCACGGCGGCGGTATCTGGATCGGCACGGGCGAGTTCACCTATATCGCCGACTCGGTCTTCAGCGAGAACACAGCCGTGCTCGGCGGCGGGATTTTCAAGTCGGACACAAAGTTTGGCGAGCTGCTGATCTGGCGCTCGATCTTTGCGGCGAACGCGGCCATCGGCGCGACGCCCCTGGGTGGCGGCATCTGCGCGCTCGTTGGCCAGACGCATATGACCAGTTGCGTCCTGACACGAAACACGGCAACTGGCGGTGACGGCGGGGCGTATGCGTTCGCCCCCACTTCCGGCGGCCTCTCCACAGTCAACGACTGCACCTTCACCGGCAACACAGCGAGCCTGGGCGGCGCGATCTCGTCACTCTTTGCTGGCTATCTCGAATGCACCAATGTGATCTGCTGGAATGATGGCGCGCAGGCGATCGGAAGCGAGGTCTTCATCGACACAGACGCCGGCGCTCGCGCCTGGTTCGTGCAGTGCGATGTGCAAGGCGGCCGCCCCCTGATCGGCACAAGCGGCCCCAATAACGTGGTGTGGACGAACAGTATCAACTTGGACCCGCGATTCACGAGCCCTGACGGCCCAGACGGCAACCCCGAGACGTGGCGCGACAATGACCTTCGGCTACGCCCGCATTCCCCCTGCATCGACTCCGGAAACGGGGACCGGCCCTACACCAATCAGCCCGATCTGGACGTCGCCGGCCAGACCCGGCGCGTGGACGACCGATGGACACCCGAGATGTTCCCTGGCGGCGATCCGCGCATCGATATGGGCGCCTACGAGTTTCAGGGCAGTTCGTGCGCTGCCGATTGCAGCAACAACGGCTTGGTGAATGTGGTCGATTTCGTCTGCTTCCAGAACCGATACGCCACGGGCGACATCCTGGCGAACTGCGATCAGAGCACGGTGCCACCCGTGCTGAATGTAGCAGACTTCATCTGCTTTATGACGGCGTATGCGGCCTGGTGCAGTTGACGAAAACGCGTCAGCGGTAACTCGCGGCTACCAGATCCACCTTAGCCGACCGAAATCAGGCATGGGGAGGCCCGGCCATGTGCCGCGCTGCATGGAGGGGAAGTAGACGAAGAACGCGCGGCCGATCATCATATCACGCGGAACGATCCCGACGGTGGCATCGACCTCCTGCGCGACCCAGGGATCGGGCTTGCCCCAGAGGCGTGCGTCGAGCGAGGCGGGGCTGTTGTCGCCGCAGACGAAGAAGTGGTCACGGCCGAGTGTCATGGTCGAGAGTGGGTTGGTGGCACGCGCGGGTCCGAACTCGCCGGTCTGCGAGGCCTGATAGTGGATGTCGCGTTTGAGGCCGACGCGATAGAGCGTGACCGGGCCGCTGAACTCCCAATGCACCGCGGGCGGGCGGTAGGCGGAGGTCTCGGCGAGCGGATTGCGACCCTGGCCCGCCTTCGTGGCCGCGACGACCTGGGCTGTGGTGAGGCCGGTGGCTCGCTGCACGCGCTGGACAGGAGTCCAGTCGTAGGTCGCATGTGCGACCTGCTCGCCGTCGATCCACACCGAGAGCGATTGATCGACGTGCCAGAATGAAACGTTAACAACGCGGGCAGGATCGAGTTGGCGCGAGATCGATCGTGTCGCCAGACTGGTCCACTGCGGCGGGTCGCCGCCGTCGGGCGCGACCTCGCCCATGCGGAGAGTGACGGAAGGCCCGGCGATATCGGCGCGGAACTCATAGCCGCGCGCGCGAAGGACGGCGGAGGCGGCAAGCCCTTCGGCAGCGGGCTTGATGCCGGCGGAGATGGCGACATCACTGACGGGGAACATAGTGGTCTGCCGGCTCTGGCCGGTCTCGTTGTAGGGGTAGTAGTCGTTGATGGGCCAGTCCTTGATGTCCCACGCGAGGCGAGTTGGGCCTGAGCCCTCATAGACATAATCGGCGCGGCCGTCGATCTTCCAGCGGTCGCCGCCGACCCATGGCGACTTGAACCGCTGGTTGTTGCGATCGCGCAGGTCGGCGTTGAGCGGCTGGAACTCGCTGGAGAAGACGTCCTGCCAGACGGTGCGCTGGACGCGATCGGGCTTGCGCTGGATCGTCCATCCCGGGAGCGCCCACGGATCATCTCCGAGGGGTTCGGAGGGAGTGGGCTTGCGGACGAAGGCGTCGCCGTCGATGAGGGCGATCATCTCGCCTGGCAGGCCGACGAGCCGTTTGATGTAGTTGGTCTGGGGGTCGTGGGGAGCCTTGAAGACGACGACATCGAAGCGTTTGGGGTCGTAGACGGAATAGAGGTACTTGAAGACGAGGATGCGGTCGCCGGCGCGGGTGGGGACATTGGTGCGCTCGAGGTGCTCGCCGGTCATCGGGTCGGTGACATGGACGGGGTAGCCCGGCCGAGCGCCCTGGGGCGACTCCGGCGGGTTGCGGACGTGGTCGTTATCGACGTAATACTGAGGCCCGATGGGCCAGACGCGCCCGGTCTGGGGGCTGGTCACTCGCATGTGGGCACCCATCAGCGTGGGAGCCATGGAGCCGGTGGGGATGATGAAGGCCTCGATGACGAAGGCGCGAAAGACGAAGGCGAGGATAAAGGCGATGATGATGGAGATAAGGGTCTCTTTGATGTGAGACCCCTGAGGCTTGGCTTGCGCGGTCATGCGGAGGTGAGGTTAGGCCGGGCCGGCTGGAGATGGCGGGGGCGAGCCCGGTGGCGCGGACTGCGAGCCGCCTTGTGCATCACCGGGCGGACGACGGCGACGACGACGGCGACGGCGGCGAGGAGGCCCGCCTGGCGTGCCCGCTGATTCCGGGCCTGGAGAGGCTTCGGCGGCGTCATCCGCTTCCATGCCCGTGTCGATCGGGGGCAGATCATCGTCGAGCGGACGGATCGCGTCGGCGTCGGGCGGCTGGTCTTGGCGCGGCGGTCGCTCGCTCTGTCGAGACCCGTCGTCACGACTGGGTTGGTTGGCCGGGCGGGCCTGTTCGTCGCGACGAGGGCGATCGTCTCGCCGAGGTTGATCGCCTCGCGGCGGACGATTGCCTTGCTGCGGTTGATCGCTTCGCGGTTGTTGGTCGCTTCTCCGGGACGAACGCTCGCGAACAGGACCGGCCGGACGCGGCAGATCTCCCTCGCTGCGCGGCGGCTCTCCCTCGCGGCGAGGAACGGCCTCCCCCTCACGACGCTTCGGCTCGCGTGCGCGATCGTCGCGCGGACTCGCGTCACGCGGCCGCGCGCCGCGGCGATCGGCGGGCGGGCCGGCAAGAGGCGGCGGCTCGGGCGCTGCGGCGGTGGGCTCGGTCAAATCCTCGACCGGGATCGCGACCTGCCGCTCGCTGCCGTCGAGGTGCACGAGCACGAGTTGAGTGAGAATCTGGGAATCGACGACGAAGCCGTTGCCCTCGGGCGTGCCGACGCGGGTCTTGCGCTTGGGGAGTTTCTTCCGCAGTTCTTCGTAGGTCTCGTCCTCGTAGCGCAGGCAGCACATCAGTCGCCCGCAGCGACCGGAGATTTTCAGCGGGTCGAGCGTCGCCTTCTGCATCTTGGCGGCACGCATCGAGATGGGCTTGAGCACCTTCAGGAAGTTCTTGCAGCAGCAGTATTGTCCGCAGCGCTCGTAGTCGGCGGTGAGGCGGGCCTCGTCGCGGGCACCGACCTGCCGGAGTTCGACACGGACGTGGAACTCGACGCCGAGCATCCGGGCGAGTTCGCGGAGGTCTGGACGATCCTCGGAGTTGTAGTAGATCGTGAGGCGTTCGCCGCCCAGGATCGGCTCGGCGTCCACGATCTTGATGGTCAGGCCCAGGCTCTCGACCGCACGACGGGCGGCCATCTTCAGCCCGTGCCGCGACTGCTCGATCGCCGTCTGCTTATCGAGGTCCTCCTTCGTCGCGACGCGGAGCACGCGGCCGTCTGTGTAGAACGGATAGTCCCGACCTCCGGAGTTATCGATGTACCGGAGCATCTCCTGCCGGCTGACGCTCTTGGAGCAGCCCGAGTTACCGCAGGTGGTGGTGAGCATCTCGCCCACCTCGGTGCCGCGGAACGTACGGACGACGAGTTTGGAGCCGCAGCCCGGCTTGGCGTCGCCCGAGTATGGGAACTCGCCGACGAGTTTCAGATCGCCGAACCGGACGACCATGCTGGTGGGCGGCTTGAGCGACTCGTAGAGTTTGCGATCGGCCTCGAGATCGGCTTCAAACTGCGGCAGGGGCGTGATCGGCATGGGGGTTCCGCGTCAAACGACACCGCCGCCGCGCTGGCGCGGATGCGGGGTTGGCCGGGCGATGGGTTTTAGTGCCCCGCGAGCGGCCCGGCAGGCCCGCGCGGCTCCAAACGCGGAACTACCGACCCTTGCCGAGCGTCTTGTTGCGGGCCTCAGCGAAGATTCGCGGCAGGTTGTAGCGGTTGTGAAGCTCAACGGCGTTCTGGTTCTCAACGCGGTAGACCATCAACTCTTCGGCGCGGTTGTCGAGCACGAGGAGCATGTCCTGCGACGAAGCGGCGACTGTCAGCACTGTGAGGCCGCCGGCGGAGGAGACGAGATCGGCTTTCACGGGCGTGCCCAGGCGCGTGGCCTGGAGCGCGATGAGGACAAGGAGGATGATCGCGGAGGAGATGAGGAGCCCGGAGCCGCGGTGATGGCCAGATGCGAATCGAAGCGAGGAGAGGTTGCTCATGGGGTGCTCCTAGCGGGATTGCGGTGCCTGCGCGTCGGCCCGGAGGTCGCGATAGCCGATGCCCTCGAGACCCTTGGTAGACTCGTTCCATCGGAGGGCGACCAACTCCTGGTTGCCGGCATCGACGACGTAAATGGCGTTGGAGTTACCGCCCTGGATTCGGCCCGAGGCGAGCGTGTAGTCGCCGCGGCCACGCCCGCCGCCGCGCTGAGCCTGAGCCGAGGGCGCCAGGCTGATGGCGACAAGGAGCCCGCCGAGGACGACATTGAGGAGGACCAGGGCGCGACGGTTCGTGGAGGCTTTCATGGGCATTAGTCCTGGTGGCCGCGCTTGCTGGGGATGGTGCTGGCACCGGCGATGGCGGCGATGAGCACGATTGCGGCGAAATAGTTCCACAAGGCCGGGGGCGTATCGGCGCGCTTGGGTCGCGGCGGCTTGTCTTCGAGTTGGGCCATCGCGGACGTGGTCGTCACGAGGGCAAGGGCAAGGCCGGCGAGAACACGCTTGAAGTTGGCCGACATACGGAGCCTCCTGGAAGGGGCTGGGGTTTGCTCGGGATGCTACGTCGCTGATGCGGGTTGGAACAGAGCGCCGTCATGGGCGAAGAGTGGGCGGCTGGCGCGCTCAAAGGCAGCGGTCGGGACATGGACGGTCTTCCAGCGCTGGCTGCGGGTCCGCATGGCACCCTCATATTCGCGGAGCGTGATGCAGCGGATCGCGTACCACCGCCCCCGAAACTCGAAGATTTCTTCGAACAACGGCAGAGGCGGCTGCTCGTCGCACCAATAAACGAACAGGAACGCGCCGACAAAGCCCTCGCCGAAGAGCACCTCCCAGGTCCGCAGCGACTGCACGTCCTCGAGCGTGACCCAGGATTGCAGCGTGCTGCGGGTGGCCCGCGTCGGGCGATCGGGGCTGCCGCGGCGGCCCGGCACGATGCGTCGTCCCTTGATCTCGACGAGCAGGTTGTCGGTGGGGCCGTACAGGACCATGTCAAACGACTTGATGGCACGGCTGCCGTCGGCGTCGGCGACCGTCAGACGGGCGGAATCGGGGAGGAGCGCGCGGCGGGCCTCATCGACGGCGACATACGGCACGCGGCGCGCACGCAGGTATTGTTCGAAGGCCTGCTCGTAGTGGTGCCGACGCTGCATGGGCAGATGCTACCAAAGCGCGATCTGATGAGCGAACGCGCTCCACTCTCATTGCGGCTCATCCCCCCCGCTTCGCCCGCTTTCGTACTTTGACACCTGGCGTGCCGGGGCGTTTCTTTGACGGCTTGCCCGTGAGCGCCGCCTCAAGTTCCGACCGCTTGATGCGCACCGGCTCCGCGGCATCGCCCGTCGGCGCGAGCGTGAACCTCTCGCGCAGTTTGCTGAGTTGGTCACGAAACGCCGCGGCCTTCTCGAACTCCAGCGCCTCCGCGGCTTCGAGCATATCGGACTCCAGCATCCGCTCGAGCTCGCGGGCGTCGATCGCCGGCTCGGAAGTCTTGACGGCCTCGCGGGCGGTCTTCCGCGCCCGAAGTTCGGATTGCAGGCCGGTGCGGAGGGCCTTGATGATGGTCTTGGGCGTGATGCCGTGCTCGGCGTTGTACGCGAGTTGCTTAGCGCGGCGGCGCTCGGTCTCCTCCATCGCCGCACGCATCGCCGCGGTCACCTTATCGGCATGCATCACCACGAGCGCATTCGCGTTCCTCGCGGCCCGGCCCATCTGCTGGATCAGGCTCGTCGGCGAACGCAGGAACCCTTCCTTGTCCGCGTCGAGGATGCACACGAGCGAGACCTCGGGCAGGTCGAGGCCCTCGCGAAGCAGGTTGACGCCCACGAGCACGTCGAACTCGCCGGAGCGCAGATCGGTGAGGATCTCGACACGCTCCAAAGTCTCGACGTCGCTGTGCAGGAAGCGGACGCGGAGGCCCTGCTCGTCGAGGTATTGCGCGAGGTCCTCGCAGAGTCGCTTGGTGAGCGCGGTGACGAGGACGCGTTCGCCGGCCGCGACGCGCTGCTTGCAGCGCTCGATGAGGTCGGGCACTTGGCCGCGCGCGGGCAACACTTCGATGACTGGATCGACAAGGCCCGTGGGCCGGATGACCTGCTCGGCGATCTCGCCGCCGCAGCGTTTCAGTTCATAGGCCGCGGGCGTGGCGGAGACGAAGAGCGCCTGCGGGATGATGGACTCGAACTCCTCGAACTTGAGCGGGCGGTTATCCATCGCGGCGGGGAGGCGGAAGCCGTGCTCGACAAGGGTTTGCTTGCGATTGCGGTCGCCGTGGAACATGGCGTGCAACTGCGGGATCGTGACGTGAGACTCGTCGATGATGAGAAGCCAGGAAGAAAGGGACGAAAGGACGGGGGGACGGAGGGACGAAGTGGAAGAGGAAGGAGAAGAAGAAGATGAAGATGAAGATGAAGAAGATGAACGTGCGATAGTCCGGGCGGGGTGTGGAGTGCGGTCATCGGTCGAGTCTGCCGCATCCAGTCCGCGTGCCGACATCGGGCCGTGCTCGCCCGCGAGTTTGTAGTAATCGAGGAGGCAATACGGCCTTTCGCCCGGCATGCGGCCGTCAAAGTACCGTGAGTAGTTCTCGATGCCCGGGCAGACCCCGACCTCTTCGATGAGTTCGAGGTCGTATTTGGTGCGCCCGAGCAGACGCTGCGCTTCGAGCAGTTTGCCCTGGGCGCGCAACTCCATGACGCGGGCGTCCAGGTCCGCGCGAATCCGGGACAGGATCGGCTCCAGCTCGTCCCGCGGCATGACATGGTGAACCGCCGGGAACAGGAAGAACTGACGCTCCTCCGCCAAGACCTCGCCGCTCGTGGGATTGAAGAGGTCGATGCGTGCCACCTCATCACCCAGCCCGCCTGAAAGATCGATCCGCAGCGCGAACGACTCGTACGCAGGGAAGACCTCGATGGCCTCGCCACGGACGCGGAACGTGCCGCGCGCAAACTCGACCTCGGCGCGGCGATATTGCATCGCGGCGAGCGCCATGAGAAAGTCGCGGCGGTTGATGGGGGAGCCGACGGTGATCGTGAGCACCCGCTGGTGATAGGCCTCGGGCGAGCCGAGCCCGAAGATGCACGAGACGCTGGCGACGACCACCGTGTCGCGCCGTGAGAGGATGTTGCTCGTGGCGGCCAGCCGCAGCCGGTCGAGATCGTCGTTACGGCTCGAATCCTTCTCGATATAGATATCGCGCTGCGGGATATAGGCCTCGGGCTGGTAGTAGTCGTAGTACGACACGAAGTAGTTGACGCTGTTGCGCGGGAAAAACTCGCGGAGTTCCTCGAAGAGTTGCGCCGCCAGCGTCTTGTTGTGGCTGATAATGAGCGTCGGGCGATTCAGCGTTGCGATGACATTGGCCATCGTGAACGTCTTGCCGGTGCCGGTCGCGCCCAGCAGGCACGCTGCGGGCTTGCCGGCGGAGAGGTCGGCGACAAGTTTGGCGATGGCCGCGGGCTGGTCGCCCATCGGCGCGAAGTCCGAGACGAGTTGGAAGCGATCGGGCACGGCCACGCCGGGATAGTACGAGCGGCTAACTGGCGGGATTCGGTACCGGCACAGAGACCGGAGCAGGTTGAGGCGCTTGGGCGGACGAGGCCGTGGTCCGCTCAGCGGCGACACTGGCGGGCGGGGCGGGCTGAGGCACGGGCTTGGCTTGTGGCGCGGGCGGCTTTGGCTGCCGCTTGGGAGGCTCGGGCAACGGCCACGTCTTGAAAGGCTGCGGCGCGACGCCGGGCTTGACGAAAAGGGACATCCGCACGTCATCGACGTATCGCCCCGGCCCGAGTTTGAAATGCCGCGGCGAGCGGGATTCCTCGACGAACCCGAGCCGCTCGTACAGCCGCCGCGCGTCGGCATTGGTCTCAAACACGCCGAGCGAGACCTTCTCGATCTGCCGATTCGCGACGGCCCACGCGAGGAGCGAATGGATCATCGCCGCCCCGACGCCGCGGCCTCGCCACTCCCCATGCACCGCGACGCCGAAACTGCCGTGGTGTGCGAGTTTGCGGCGATCACCGTTGCGGAACGAGAGCGTGCCCACGAGTTCGGCATGCCGATTGGCCGTCCACGCCGTCAGCATCAGCCAGCCGGGCTCGCGGACGAACCGCTCGATTCGTGTGCGTTCCTCGGCCTCGGAGCGCTCGCTCTCGCCCGGCTCACGCACGCCGAACGCGTTGTTCACCAGCATGTGGGCGTCGAACGCGCGGATCGCGGCCACGTCGTCCGGCTCGGCGGCCCGGATGAAGACCGCGCCGCCCTTCTTGAGCGTTGCCCGTACTCGCTCGATTCGGCTCATGGCTCGTCGTGCCGACCTTGCCCCGCGGCGGCCGATTCGTGGGCGAAGTGGATGAAATCGGTCTCGGCTGGCCGCCCGCCGCATTGCTTGACGAGCATGGCCACCTGCCCACGGTGGTAGGTGCCGTGCGTCAGGACGTGCGTCACGATGTCGGCCACGCTGTCCCGATACGCCTGCCCGTCGCTGCCCATGTAGCGGACCGGCTCGGCGAGGTCGGCATCGGCGACGCCATCGAGAAACCGCGTCCACAGCGTGTCCAGGTCCGCTGATTCCTGCTCCAGCCGCGCGATCGGCCATTCCTTCGCGGGCATGACTTCCGGCGGCGGCTCGCACTCGCCAAGCCGCCACAGCCAGCGGCGCTGGGCCCAGAAAATGTGGGCCATGACCGCCGGCGCACGGGCGTATCGCTCGTAGACATCATCGACCGCGGCACCGATCCGCGAGGCCTGCGAGAGCAGCACGCCCTCGCATGACTTGATCGACGCCAGCGCGAGGCGATTGCCCCAGCGATCGTGCTCGTGCAATCGGCGTAGACGTTCCGACTCGCTCACACACAGACTCCGGCTTTGGGGCCGAGAAACGGACACGCCGCAAGGGTAGCCGCGTGGCCGTGCCGCGGGCCTCCAGACATTCGAGGGTGGCTCTGGAATGCAACCGACCGCCCGAGAAGTGCCGACAGACCGAGCACCACGGGAGATCACGGAATGAACGTGTACCCCGGCCCGGAAGTCGCTGAGGGCGTGATCGCGATGTACGCGGCCCGGCCGTCGATGTATCCCACCGCCGACGCATTCTGCTTGCCAAACTCGCCGACGGTGGCGATGCCGTTCGCCACGCGGTCCGCGGTTTGATCGTGGATGAAGACGTAGTTCGGGCTGACCGTCGCGGCCGCGATGCGTTGGCACCCCACGGTATAGCGCTGTGTAAAGGTTCCGATTTGCCCCGGCGCGTCCCACCACTTCATGTTGAGCATGTAACTCGTACCGACGTCGTCATAGCACGTCACGCCCGGCGTCGGGTTCGGCCAGTTGCGTTGAATCGTCGCAACATCGCCCGGCGACTTGAACACGGGAATCTGAAGCAGCCGCTGCGCCGCGGTGGGTGTGCCGTGACGGAAGTTCCAGTTGCCTGGCTGCCCCGGCCACGACGCGCCCGATCCCGTGTTCAGATAGCCAGACGGCACGGGGATGCGACCGCCGTAGAGATAGCCATTGAGCGGACGCGAGTAGGCGGACTCGTCAAACAGCCCGCTGAACGAAGTCTGCCAGTAGACGCTCGCGTTTTTCCCCCCGTAGCACCACGAATCCCAGCCGTTCATCGATCCGTTGGTGTAAGACGCGCCTCGCATCGCCGGCCAGGTCGTGTCGATCGTGTACGCCGTGTTCGCCGCCACGATCGTGCGGATGTTCATCAGCGACATCTCGAGGCCAGCCGCATTCCGCGATCGGCTGGCGACCGGCGCGAGCACGGCCACGATGGTGACGAGCACGACAAGGACGATGACCAACTCAACAGCCGTGAATGCGCGTCGGATCATGGGGGTGGCCTCCGCTTGGGTAAAAAGTATACGGCCCGCGATCGGGTGAGGCTGCAGCACTCCGCCCGCACACTCCGCCGCCACACATGACGCCGCTCGCCCTTGGCCGCCGTTCCATGCCTTGAGCCCCTGTCCCATCGCCTTTGGGGCCAGTCCCCGCTCTACGATCCGCCCTACCGCCGTCACTCCTCCACCTCGCCCAACCCCCCTCGCCCCACCACCCACCCCCAGGAACAGTCCCATGGCGATGACTTCCCCCTCCGGCCTCATCATCGAAGACCTCGTGACAGGCACCGGCACCGATTGCCCCGCCGGCGCCACCGTCACCATCCACTATCGCGGCACCCTGACCGACGGCACCGAGTTCGACTCGAGCCACAAACGCAACGAGCCCGCCACCTTCCCGCTCCGCAGCCTCATCGCCGGCTGGCAGCAGGGCATCCCCGGCATGAAGGTCGGCGGGAAACGTAAGCTCACCATCCCCCACGAACTCGGCTACGGCGACCGTCCCGTCCGCGACGGCCACAAGGTCATCATTCCCGCCAAGTCAACGCTCGTCTTCGAGATCGAACTCCTCGGCGTCAAGTAGCACGCGAGCGGGCTGATGGACATCGATCGGCGTTGAGGCCGGAATCGGCGTCGATGTGGTCATCGGGGCTGAGGTCAGGATCGGTGCCGAGCCGAGGATCGGTGCTGAGGCCAGGATCGGTGCGCCCTCGCCGCTCCGCAGCCCCTGCACCGCCGTCGCATCCGCCCGCGCCGATCGCACCGCCGAGTCTGACCGCCACCACCCGCTCCGGTGCCTCGAACACCGGCGGCGACGACCCCGCATCCACGACGGTTGGATCAATCCGGGTTGAACTGGGATTCTCCGGCATGGCCCGCTCCGCGGTGGCGCAGCGCACCAGATGAGTTGGAACAGAGAGAGTTCGGCAGTCCCGAGTCGGAGCGTCAGCATCGCGAATACCGCCCAGCGAGGTTTCTAGCTGTGTACGGAAACTCGCGCCGGATTATGGAAAGAACGTGTATCCCGGACCCGACGCGGCACCTTGGAGGAGCTGCCGATACTCCGCACGACCGTCGAGGAAGCCCAGCGCGGAGGCGTTGGTCTTGCCAAACTCGCCTGGGAGGGAGTAGGTCGGCGAAGAGACGTTGGGCAGGATGTCCCCAATCTGGTCCGTGACGTAAACGTAGTCCGACGACATGCCGAAGAGATTGCGGATCCTCATGCAGCCCTCCTGATACTTCAACGTGAAACTGCTTGGCAGACCGGGCATGTCCCACCACTTCATGTTGATCAGATAGCTTGTTCCGACATCGTCATACGCGGAAAGGCCGGGCGTCGGGTTGGGCCACGATCGTTGCCGCGTCTCCACATCGCCGGGCGACTTGAAGACACGCACCTGAAGCCCGTTTCGCTGCTCGGGCGTCGGGGTGCCCGTGTTCAGGGTCCAGGCACCGTTCACATGGTTGTTGAAGTACCCGGGCGGCTGCGGGATCCTTGCTGGGTATAGGTACGCGTTCAGGGGACGGCTATAGGCCGACTCCTCAAAGTTGCTGCTCCAGAATGAACTCGCGTTCTTGCCTCCGTGATTCCAGGTGTCCCAGCCGACGGTGATCTGGCCGCTTGAGTATCTGGCTCCTCGCAGCGCTGCCCAGCCGGAGTCGGCGTAGTACGCCGTGTTCGCCGCGGTGATCTGCCGGAGATTGTTCAGCGACATCGCCAGCCCATCGCCCTGTCGCTTGCGATGGGCCACCGGCAGCAGGACCGCTAGCAGCACCGTGAGCGTGACGACCGACACCACCAACTCCACCAGAGCGAACGCGCGTCGATTCATGGTAAAGTCTCCGCTTGTTGCCTGGTTATACGCACAGACCACGGGCAGGTTGCGGACCAACACGACCCGTCTGCGTGCCCGCAACGTCGCCGCTTGGTGCCCCGCGCCCTTCCCTCTACAATCCGCCCCATGCCCTTCATCCCCAAGACCGCGTTCCCCATCCTCACCAAGCGAATCCCCACCTTTCCCCACGGGAAAGAGGCCGACCGCCACGTCGTTTCCTACGACGAATACGTCAAGACCGGCGGCTACCAGGGCCTGAAGAAGGCCCTGACCATGAAGCCCGAAGAGGTGGTCGAGGAGGTCAAGAAATCCCAACTCCGCGGGCGCGGCGGCGCGGGATTCCCCACCGGGCTCAAGTGGACCTTCCTCCCCAAGGTCGCGCCCGGCCAGGACGGCAAGCCCGGCGACCCCGGCCAGCGATATCTCGCGGTCAATGCCGACGAATCCGAGCCCGGCACGTTCAAGGACCGCCTGCTGCTCGACTTTGACCCGCACCTGCAACTCGAGGGCATCGCCATCGCCTGCTACGCGTGCCGGCTCAAGACGGCCTTCATCTTCATCCGTGGTGAATACCACCACCAGGCCAAAGTGACCGAGCAGGCGATCAAGGAGGCCTACGCCCACGGCATCTTCGGCGGCAACGGACTCCTCTCAGGTGCTACAACCGCCACCGGCGAGCCGTGGAAGGTCGATTGCTACGTCCACCGCGGCGCGGGGGCCTACATCTGCGGCGAGGAGACGGGTCTGCTCGAAGCCCTGGAGGGCAAGCGCGGATGGCCGCGGATCAAGCCACCCTTCCCCGCCGTCAAGGGCCTCTTCGGCAAGCCCACGATCATCAACAACACCGAAACCCTCTGCCACGTGCCGAGCATCATCGAGCACGGCTGGGAGTGGTTCAGCAAGCAGGGATGCAGCTCGACGGTGGGCGGCCCGCCGTCGTGGGGCACCAAACTCATGGGCGTCTCGGGCCACGTCAATCGCCCCGGCGTCTACGAGTGCGACTTGGGGATCAAACTCTCGGACCTGGTGAACCACTACTGCCTCGGGATGCGCGGCGGCAAGAAGTTCAAGGGCGCGATCGCCGGCGGCGTCTCGATGGGCATCCTTGGCCCCGACCAGTTCGACGCCGAACTCGACTTCGACGTCGGCCGCAAGTGCAACGTGCTCGGCCTCGGCACGGCCTGCCCCACGGTCTTCGACGAGGACACGGACATGGTGGCGGTGGCGCGGAACATCGCGCGGTTCTTCAAGCACGAGAGTTGCGGGCAATGCACGCCGTGCCGCGAGGGCAGCGGGTGGCTGTACCAGTTGCTGTGCCGGATCGAGGAAGGGAACGCCAAGACCAAGGACCTTGACCTGGCGCTGGAGATCGCCACGAGCATGGGCACGATGCCCGGCACCACGATCTGCGGCCTTGCCGACGGCAACAACTGGGCCGTGCGCACGATCATCAACAAGTACCGCGCGGAGTTCGAGAAGCGCGTGAAGCCGACGTATGTGGCGGTGCGGGTGACGGCGGGGGCGAAGGGGTAGCGATAGAGCCGATCACGCAAGCGATCGGTCCGCCTTGACATACTCACCCGCGATTCGGAACGATCTTCGCATGGCCGCCCTCGCCTACCTGCTCACATGGACCTGCCACGGGACTTGGCTTCCGGGCGACGAACGGGGCTGGGTCGACCACGAGCACAACGAGTTCGGAACACCGATCAACGCGCCGGACGCCAAGGTGGAGCGGGCGAGCCGCGACCGATCGGAGAGCGACGCGCGAGTCCTAGACGATGACGCGCGCCGCGTCGTCGCGCACGCGGTTCGCGACCATTGTGAGCACGCGCGCTGGAAACTCCTCGCGCTCAACGTCCGCACGAACCACGTACACTGCGTTGTCTCAAACGAGGGCTCGCGACCCGAGATCGTCATGGCGCAGTTGAAATCGTGGGCGACACGACGCCTGCGCGAGGCGGGCCTGCGCGGAAGGGAGCGGGTCTGGACGCGCGAGGGAAGCACCAGACACCTGTTCGATCAACGATCGCTGGCATTGGCGGTTGATTATGTGAATGACCGGCAATAGGCAACGCCTCGGACGGACGACGCACGCGTGGTGCGTGCTTGATCCGGCCGAGCCTGCGGCCGGACAGGCACCTCCGATCGCTTGCGTGACAGGCCCAATAATCGTGATAGGCTCAAGAGGAGCGCGAATGGAAGTTATGTCCGATCGTTCGCGCGATCGGGTCCAGAGGCCAAGTACACAACCGCCGCCCCTACCCGCACCCCGCCGCAAAGGCGTTCAGGAAGCACACGAAGTCCACGACGTTCAGCGTCGGCGGGGTCGTGCTCTGGTCGCAGTTCGCCCGCGCCTGCCCGGCGGCCACGGCGTTCACAAACTCCACGAAGTCATTGACCGTCAGCGACCCGTCGTCGTCCATGTCCGCGTAGCACGCGCGGTGCGCCGCCGCCCACGCGCCCCGGCCCTGCGTCGCCAGCACCACGCGCGAGCGAGCCACGTCAATTCGCACGTCGATCACTGCCGCCCGCGGCAAGCCCGAGCCATAGCGCCGCCAGCGCAGCCCCTCGTCCACGCTGCGATACAGCCCCGCGTCCGTCCCCGCGTAGAGGATCGGTGCCGGCCCGAGCGAATCCACCGCCACCACGTTCACCGGCAGGTCCGGCAAATCGCCGTCGAGCACGTCCCACGTCTGCCCCGCGTCGGTGGATCGGCGCACCTGCGACACCCCGAAGCCAGCCCCCGCGAGGTACACCGTGCGCCCGTCGCGCGGATCGACCTCGATCTCCCGCGTTACTCGCGGCCAGCCAGGCAGCCCGCTAAGCCGCAGCGCAAACGTCGCCCCGCCGTCGGACGACGCGAGGAATCGCCCGTCGTTGGTCGCCGCGTACAGCCGGCTCGGCTCGGAGGGAGAGATCGCCAGCGCGCGAATCGCCGCGCTGCCTCCGCCAGTAAGGTCCGGGCTCAAAGGGAGCCACGCGGCCCCTCCGTCCGTTGACCGATACACCCGCTCCGTCGCGTAGTACATGATCGACGAGTCGGTGGGATGGATGAGGTAGGGCGGGAGGAAGCAGTTGCGACCGGCCAGGCCGATGCCCATCGCCGATGTCGAGACGCCGCCGTTCGTCGATCGATACAGGTTGCCCGTGCCCTGGAACTCGGCCCAGACGGTGCTCGGCGCGCGCGGGTCGAGTTGCGTCCACCCGCCGTCACCGCCCAAGAACGAACCCCATGTAAGCGAGGCCGTAGTCCGACGCACCGACCCGTTGTCCTGCAACCCCCCGATAACATAGTTCGCATCGGTGGGGTGGATGGAAATGCCGGCGTAGAACTGCGCGGTGCCGAGCCCGGCGTTGAACCCCTGCCACGCGCCGCCGCCGTTGGACGTGCGATGCACGCCCCCGTCGTTCCCGCACCAGAGGCGGCCCGCTGCGTCAAAGGCCAGCGCATGGACATCGACGTGCGGGGGCGTGACGGTCAGCCAGGTCGCGCCGGTGTTGTCGCTCCGCACCATCGAGAGCCCGCCCATCCAGACCACGTCCGCGTTTGTTGGCGACACCGCGACGACCGAGAGATACCAGCCGTAGGTGCTCTGGATCGACGGCACGGGGACGGCGAACCACGTCGCGCCCGCGTTGTCCGATCGGAAGCCGCCGAGTACCGTCGCGCCCCCGCCGGTCGCGTCGCTCGCGGCGGTCACGAGCGCGTACAGCCGGTTCCGGTTGCTCGGTGCCACCGCGAGGCTGATACGTCCGACGCCGGCCGTCGGCAGCCCGTCGCCGAGCCTGACCCACGACGCGCCGCGGTCGGTCGTCTTGTAGATCCCGTTCGCGGCGTTGCCGAAGATGCGGCCGATCGCGGCGTACATCGTGGCCGGATCGATCGGGTCCATCACCAGGTCCGTCGCGTCAAGCGAGGGCAGCCCGCCCCCCAGCAAAGACCACGTCGCGCCCCCGTCTGACGACGCGAACACGCCCCGCGGCCCCAGCGCGCCGGGGTGCCCCTTCGCCGCCGCCAACTCCGGGAAGCCCCCGGCCCTCGTCACCGACGCGTAGAGGCGATTGGGCGACACGGGATCGATGACGATGCGCGAGAAGCACCGCCCGCCGAAAGTCTCCCTCGCGAGCAGCGCCCACGTCGCCCCGCCGTCGATCGACTTAAGCAACCCCAGCCCGTACCGGCTGTGGTTGGCGAAGTTGGCCTCACCCGTGCCCGCGTAGATGATCTGCTCGTTCCCGGGCTCCAGCGCGAGCGCGCCGATCGCCGTCGTTGCCGCCTGGTCGGTCAGCGGCGTCCACGTCGCGCCCGCGTCCGACGTCCGCCAGACCCCGCCGTCCGCGCCCCCGACATACACCGTCGAGGCGTCCGTCAGGCTGGTGGCGAGCGCCGAGACCCGGCCCGTCGCGCCTCCGAAGCCCGAGAGCGGCGCGGGGCCGAGCGCCGTCCATGCCTGCCCGTGCGCCGCGCCCGTGAGCGCCAGCACAATGATGCCGCGCGCGAATGTGCTCATCGCCCACCTCCCAGATGAACGACCAGCGACGCCGTTCGAACCACGAGTGTGCCGTCGGCCTCGAGCGACGCCCGCCGCATCGTGATGAGCCACAGCCCCTCGGCATCGATCCGAAGGTTCACGATGCCATCGGCACTGCTGGTCAGCCCTCTCGGCTTGGCCTCGTCTGCCACCCGGCGAGCCTCCACCTCGACCCCGCCCGCCTTCGCGCCGTCCACGAGCGTCCGCAGCGGCAGATCAGAGCCCACGCTCGCCCCCGCCGGGTCGGCCATCGGCTGGAGTTCCACGGCCTGCGCGGCCTTGCTCGTCGCCGCCGCGCCCCCGCCGATCACGAGTTTCATCGAGTGGACCCGTCGAACCCGCACCGTTCCCTGCTCGGGAATCCGATCCCGAATCGCCGCGCCCGCGAGTTCGCGTGCCCGCGCCGCCGGCTCCTCCGTCTCTTCGGGCTTGAAGTCCACGCCGATGATCCCCGGCCCCCGCAGCGACGAGGTCCGCACACCCGTCTGGCCGTCCGCGCCCGGCACCTCGGAAGGCACTTCGGGAGCGTTGATCTGGGCCTCTTCGGTCCGCTCGAAGTACCACGATGCCGCTCGCGCCGGCACCGCTTCCACGCCCCGCGGTCCGTCCACGACGACCCGGAACCGCACCGGGCCGTCGCCCCCGAAGGGTTCCAACCACGGAATGGCCTGGCCGCGCGCAGACACGCACGCCGCCAGACACGCCATCGCCACCGCCTTTAGGACGCTGTTCATCCCTCCATCGTACAGCACGCGCCAAGCCCCCCCTTCCCGTTCGGAGTCGGTGCCCCGAACCGGGCTCTCGCGAGTCTGTACAATCTCCTCACGAGGAGGTCTCTCGTGACCGGCCCGATGACGCATACCACAACGCTCCTGCTCGACTCATTGAAGGACGAGAAGCGCGACGCCGTCTGGATCGAGTTCGACGCCCGATACCGCCGCGTGATCGAGGTGTTTTGCGTCTCCATCGGCCTCCGCGAGCAGGACGCCCAGGAGGTCGCCCAGCAGACCATGGTCGAGTTCCTCCGCGACTTCCGTGCGGGCAAGTACGTCCGCGGCAAGGGTCGTCTCCGCTCCTGGCTCGTCGGCATCGCCCACCACCGCGCCATCGACCTCATGCGCTCCGCCGGGCGCAAGCGCGATTGGCGCGGCGAGTCCGCGATGGTCGATGTCTCCGATCCCGCACGTCTCGCGCAGACCTGGGACGCCGCCCAACAGCGCGCCATCCTCGACCAGGCGATGGCCACGCTCCGCGAGACGAGCAAACTCGGCGAGAAGGCCCTCAAAGCCTTTGAACTCGTCGCGCTCCGGCAAGTGCCAGCCGAAACCGTCGCGCAAGAACTCGGCATGACCATCGATGACGTGTACAGCGCCAAGGCTCGCATCACCAAGCGCCTCCGAGCCATCGTCGAGGAGATGAGCCGCGCGTACACAGAGGACGATTGATGCCCGGTGAATGCCCATCCGAAGCAACACTGGCCCGACTCGTCGAGCAGCCAGACGCAGATCCCGCCGCCGCCGCACATATCAAGGCCTGCGCGAGATGCCGAGCGGCGATGGAGGAACTCCGCGGCGATGACCAGTTCCTCTCCGGCCTCGCCGCCGCCGTCGCCGGACCGCGCAGCCAGTCCATCATGGCGAGCGAGCCGTCGCTACGCCGTCAGATGCCCGACGTGCCGGGGTATCAACTGGTCGAGGAGTTGCATCGCGGCGGACAGGGCGTGGTCTATAAGGCCATCCACGCGGCCACGAAGCGCAAGGTGGCGATCAAGTTGCCGCTGCACGGCGCGCTCTCGACCGAGCGCCAGCGCCACCGCTTCGAGCGTGAGATCGAGATTGTCGCCGCGCTCCGCCATCCCAACATCGTCACCGTCTTCGACAGCGGCGTCGCCGCCGACGGCCGCGCGTTCGTCGTGATGGAATATGTCCACGGCCTGCCGCTCGACCAGCACGTCAAGGAGCGGATGCCGCCCGTCGCCGCGGCGCGAGGCCAGGGAACCCTCGCGCGGCTGCGACTCATGTCCACGATCGCCTCCGCCATTCATCACGCCCATTCCCGCGGCATCATCCATCGCGACCTCAAGCCCGCCAACATCCTCATTGATTCTCAGGGCGAGCCACGCGTCGTCGATTTCGGCCTCGCGCGAACGCTCACGCTCGCGCGCGGACCGATGCCGACCCTCACGCACGAGTTCGCCGGAACGCTCGGCTACGCCTCACCCGAGCAGGTCCGCGGCGACCCCGAGCGCATCGACGCGCGCACCGACGTCTACTCGCTGGGCATGATGCTCTATGAACTGCTCACGGGTCGACCGCCATACAACGTCACGGGTTCCATTTCGGACGTCGTGCAGGCGATCTCAACGGCCGATCCGGTACCTCCCTCGCGCAGCGCGCCCGGCGTCGGCGCAGAAATCGATGCGATCGTGCTCAAAGCCCTCGCCAAGGACCCCGAGCGGCGATACCAGTCTGCCGCGGCGTTGCGCGATGACCTGGACGCGTATCTCGACCGTCGGCCCATCGCGGCCCGTGCCGACAGCACATGGTACGTCCTCCGCAAGGCGATTCGACGCCACCGCGGGCTCGCTCCCGCGGTCGGGCTCAGTGCCGCGGCGCTGGTCATCGGGCTCGGCGTGGCGCTCGTCGGGCTCCTCGAAGCGCGTGCGCAGCGCGACTCGGCCCGTCAATCCGCGACCCTCGCCGACAAGACCGCACGCAGCGAGACCGACAATATCGAGTTTCTGACCGACCTCTTTCGGCTGGTCGACACACGCTTGCAGGGTCGCGACGTGCCCATGCGGACGGTGCTCGACATCGCCACGCGTCAACTCGACACCGGCGAGTTCACAGCGCAGGGCCGGACGATCAGGTTCGAGACCAAGGCCATCGCGCGCATCAGGTTCAAGTTCGGCGTCGCCTACGCGGGCCTCGGCGAGTTTGATGAGGCACAAAAGCAGGTTGAAGCAGCCCTGGCGATCCGCCGGCGCGTCCTCAAGCCCGACGACCCTGATCTTGCGGACACCATCGCGACGCTCGCGCGGATCATGGTCGGCAAGGGCGACCTCAAGAAAGCCGACGAATACAACGCCGAGGCGATGGCGCTCTATCGGGTGATCTTTCCGGCGAACGACGCCAACACCGCCGCCAGCCTGCGCATCGGCGCGATGGCCGCCCGCGATGGCTTTGACTTCGACCGCGCCGAGCGGGACTTCCGCAGAGCACTGGACATGTACCAGCAGCTTCCCGGCGATAACGAACTCGTAATCGCACTGACCCTCAACTCCCTCGGATCGCTTTACACCATGCGCGGCGACCTCATCGCCGCCGAGGACTTGCTCCGCCGCGCCTTTGAGATCCGTCAGCGCAAACTCAAGCCGACCGACCAGGACGTCGGCGAGAGTTACAACAGCCTCAGCGTGCTCCTCCGCACCGCCGGAAAGCACGATCAGGCCGAGGCCCTCGCGCGCGATGCCATCGCCATCACCAAGCCCACGTTCGGCGAGTCCAGCACCGAATACGCGGTGACCGTCTCCAACCTCGCCCAGGCGCTCTCGGGGCAGAACAAAGTCGACGAGGCGATCGCGGAGTTCGACAGCGCGCTCGCGGCATTCGTGCAGGCGGCCAAGAAGGACGGCAGCATCCTGAACCACCCCAACCGCGCCTCGACCCTCGCCGCCGCGGCAGAGGCCCACCTCGACCGCGGCAACCTCGACGGCGCTATCTCCTTCGCACGCGAGGCCGCTCGCATCGCTCGCGAACGCGCCGATCCGGCCGCTTCGTACGCGCTGCGTGCCCTCAGCGCCGAGGGCACCGCCGAGGCCTCTCGAGGCCGCTTCGACGAGGGCGAACCGCTTCTTCTCAAAGCACTTGAGGGCATGCAAACCCGCCGCGAGATCCCGGCAGCCACGCTCCTGCGCACCCGCGCTCGCTTGTTCAAACTCTACAGCGATTGGGGCAAGCCCGAACGCGCCAAGGCCTTCACCCCGCCGGCGCTCGTGCCGCCATGACTCGCGCCAAAGCCCCGCCCGAGGCGAACCCCGGGCGGGACGAACGAACACTCACCTCGCCCATCAGTTGATCCGGACGAACGCGCCCGTCATCGCGCCCACACGCACCTGGTCGCCCGCCTTCATGAACGGCAGCGACGGAACACTCGTGCCGGGGTTGTCGCTGTTGACACGCAAATCGATCTGGCCGCGGCCAAACTGGTTGATCGTGATCATCCCCAGTTGCGTGGTGTTGACGAACACCGGCAACTGCGCGCCGGGCGTCGCACGCTCGACCTGCACCTTGAACCGCTGTTCGGTCAGGTTGCCCCGCGGCTTCTCCTCGTACTTCGCCACCGCCTTCGTCGCCGTCGCCGATCCGCGAAGTACCGCCTGAAGTTTCAGGGTCGACGCGGCCTGCGCCTGACCGGTCGTCAGAAACATGAACGCGAGCCCGACGATCGCAACCACAAGACTCTTCAACATGATCTACTCTCCTGCAACGCAGTTCTGAACGCCGGCACGCACGCGCCGGTCTTGTCCCGCCCGACGCGCATCGCGCGAGAGTCGGGATAGCCGCCGCAATGCAACTCCCGTGCCACCGAGCAATTCCGTCTGGATCGGACGCCAAGACCCAAACAGCCTCCACCGCGCGGCCAGATGTGCGCGAGGCCAACCCGCTCCGGCCACAACCCGCCTTTCGCCTCCATCCCCTCCTAGCCTTGCCGCGCCATGCCTGGCCCGGTCATCGTCATCCTCGGCGGAGGGTTCGCGGGTGCCTATTGCGCCCAGGAACTCGAACGCCGTCTCGGGCCTGAAGCGGCCTCCGTCCTGCTCATCGATCGCCAGAACTACTTCATCTTCCATCCGCTCTTGATCGAAGCGGGCACCGGTAGCCTCGAACCGCGCCACGCCGTCGTCCCCATCCGTGCCTTCATCCGCCGCGGCCGTTTCATCATGGGCGAAGCAACCGCCATCGATTGGGCCGCGGGCGAAGTGATCGTCACACCCGCCGAGGCCACCGAGCCACGCCGCGCGAAGTTCGATCACCTCGTCATCGCCCTCGGCAGCGTCACTCGCTTGCCCCAGATCCCCGGCCTCCGCGAGCACGCGCTCGAACTCAAGAGCCTCGCCGATGCAGTCGGGCTGCGTGACCGCGCCATCCGAATGCTCGAGGCCGCCGAATCCGCGGAAGACCCCGCCCGCAAATGCTCGCTCTTGCATTTCGTCGTTGTCGGTGCCAACTTCACGGGGGCCGAGGTCGCCGGCGAACTCGAGGCGCTCCTTCGTGCCGCCATCCGCGGATACCGCACCATCCGGCCCCATGACCTCCGCGTCACCCTCGTCGAACGCTCCGACCGCATCCTCGCCGCGCTCGATGTGCGCCTCAGCCGCTATGCCGAACGCAAGATGCGCGACCGCGGCATCGACATCCGCCTTGACGATTCCGTCTCCCGCATCGAGCCCGCTCGCGTCACGCTCGCCTCGGGCCACGTCCTCCACTCCGAGACCGTTGTCTGGACCGCCGGCATCGCACCGCCGCCCATGCTCACGCATCTGGGCCTGCCCACCGACGAGCGCGGGTACCTGCTCTGCGACCGCGACCTCCGCGTTCAGGAACGCGCCAATGTATGGGGTATCGGAGACGCCGCGGTCAACGCGGACGCCTCGGGCGCGGCCTATCCCGCCACCGCCCAGCACGCCATCAAAGAGGGCGTCCACGCCGCCCGCAACATCGCCGCCGCCATCGCCGGCAAGCCGACTACTCCTTGCGACATCGTCTCGCAAGGCTCCCTCGCCGCCCTCGGGTGCCGCACCGGCGTCGCCACCGTCTTCGGCTTCACACTCTCCGGTTTCGCCGCCTGGTGGCTCTGGCGCACCGTCTACCTCATGAAGATGCCTGGCCTGGGCCGCAAACTCCGCGTCGCCATCGACTGGACCCTCGAACTCCTCTTCCGCCGCGACTACGTCCAACTTGGCGTGCATCAGCCGCCGCGACGCGAGCCCTGAGACCCGACCCGATCGCTCAGTTCCCGGTCTGCCGCTCGCCCGGCCCGATAAACCACATGAACCGCTGCACCTCGCGGTCATAGAGAACCGCCGACGCGCCGGAGGGAGCAGTATACCAACTCTGTCCGTTCATCCAATAGTCCGTGGTGCGCGGCAGGGCGCTCGCATGCCCATCCACGAAAACCGTGGGAATCCGCTTGAGGCCCTCGTGATTCCCCAGAATGGCCGTGTACACGAACGGCTGTCCAGCCACCAACTCATGGCTAAAGCCCACCCACTCCCGCGCGTCCCGATGCCCATGCCCCGTCTCAAAGTAACTCACGTTGCACATCAGTGACACCGTCTCGTGCGGCTGCCAGATGTCCGACGTTCGCCGCCAGCGTTTCTGATACTTCACCTCCCAGCCGGGATACAGGTCCGACCAGAACGGTGCCACCCCCTGTTGCTCGTTCCACACCGCGTAACTGAACAGCCACTGGTTCGGCACATACTCCATGATCCCAGAGTGCGTCAGTTGCGTCACCGGGTCCCGCACGTCCGGGCAATGCCAGACGCCCTTGGGCTCGTACCACCCCACCGCGGGATACTCGATCGTGTCGCCCGAGTACCTCGCCAGAAAGTCGGTGATCGGCCAACTCGCCGCCGTATACCCCCCCTGCCCATCCGATTCCGTCCAGTAGACCGATCGCGGCGGCAGCACATCCTTGAAGTCGTTCGCGTACTGCGACACGAGCACCCCCTGCGATCGAGCGTTCGCCGCACACTTCATCACGCGGCTCGATGCTCGTGCTCGACTCAACGCGGGAAGCAGGATGCCGATCAGCAGCGCGATCACCGCGATGACCACCAGCAACTCGATCAACGTAAACGCGCGCTTCATCGACGGTCCTTCCCGTGCTGCGCCCCGTGCCCGAGTCATGGGTTGCGTGATTCACGATTCGTGGTATACTTCAGTATCCTCCATGTCCGCCTCCCTGTCAACACTGTTCTCTCGCGCCCTGCGATCCAACCTCGCTTGCGTGGCCATCGTCGCCGCGGTCCTCGCTTGGCTCCCCGTCTACCGCGTCGCTCACGTTTGCTCGGCGCACCATCACCCCGCGGCCACCGCTTCCCACTCACACGACTGCCCGCTTTCCGATTCACCAAAGCCCGCCGCGCCTCGCCACAACGACACCTGCGATCTCTGCCACGCCCTTCAATCAGTTCGCGCCTCCACGCCTCCGCCTCTGCAGATCGCCCTCGTTTCAACCCCGGCCATCGTCGTTCCGCTCACTCGAGCCGCCACGCTTCGCCCGGTTGCCACGTCATGGCCCGATCAACTCCCCGCCACCGGACCCCCGGCCCACCTCGCCTGAACTCGAGCATCGCTGCCTGACGCCGCCTTTCGCCGCGCCACGCCGTGATTTCGCACTGTTCATCCGAGGTTCCTCACATCCAAGGTTGATCCCAATCGGGGCAAATCCATGTCCATGCGCTCCCGCGCCTTCACGCTCATCGAGTTGCTGGTGGTCATCGCCATCATCGCGCTCCTCATCTCCATCCTTCTTCCCGCCTTGGGTGCTGCCCGTCGCGCCGCCCAGGCCACCAAGTGCCTCTCCAACGTCCGCCAACTCGAAACCGCCCACACCCTCTACTTCAACGACAACAAGGACGCCTTCATCGACGCCGGGCTGGGCCACGGCGGCGTCACCTCCCCGCGCGATGCCTGGCCCATCGCCCTCGCCGATTACGCCGGCGGCAAACTCATCATCCGCTCACCCGTTGATCGGAGCCCCTATTGGCCCATCGCCGAGGGCGGTCTCAGCACCGGCCTTACCTTCGACCAGGCCATCGACGCACTCGCCGCGGGCCAGAACGTCAACGGCCAACTCGCTCGCTGGACGAGTTACGGCCTCAACAGTTTCACCACTCGCTTCGCCACGCCCTCCGTCACCGGACCCGGTGGCGGTCGGGTCCTCGGCCCATGGGATCAGATGCATCTCATCGCTCGTCCCTACGCAACCGTCCACTTCCTCATGATGACCTTCGGCGAGAACGGCGACCCCGGCGGCTTCGCCATCTCCGACCATGTCCATCCCGAAGACTGGGGACTCCTCGGCCCCGCCAACGCGCCTGCCGCCGCTGCTGCTCAGGTCCAGATCACCGCCCACGGCGGCAAAAAGCCCGGACCGGCGGCGATGGCAACCTACGGCTTCCTCGACGGACACGCCGCCACGCTCAAGTTCAGGCAGGTGTATCGCGACACCTTCGATAACGCGTTTTTCCCTGACTTTGCCCACTGATCGCTTCCGGCAGCCGCCGCGCGATCGCACCCATTCCTCATGTCGTTCATCCGCTCCCACCTCTGTCCGTGGAGTATTCCATGAAAGCACTCGTCGCAGCAGGTTCGCTGGCCCTGGCGGCTGCCGCATACGCCCAGCCCGATGCCGCCGACATCATTGTCAAGGACGATGCCGGGCGCGTCGCCACCGGCCGCGTCGAAGCCGGGCTCGTTGTCTATCCACGCTCCGTCTACACCACCACGCTCGGGCTGCTCGGCATCCCCAACGCCACCTTTGACCCGGGCCTCGACTCCGAAAGCGGCGCGTTCACGCCCTCAACCCAGATCGGCCTCACCCTCCGTCGCGCCCTCCGCCTCTGGGATGGCTCAGGCTTCGCCACCATCCCTGACGAACGCCTTGCACTCACGAAGAACGCCACCACGATCACGACGCCGATCGCCGATCCCGCCAACTGCCAGGCCGCGGGCAGCCTGCTTGTCGGCGTCACTTCATCCACCGGTCGCATCCACCAACACCCCGCCTACGAACTCCTCGCCCCAGCCGACACTGGTATCTACCTTGCGGAACTCGAAGTCTGGATGGGCGCGCCGGGCCAGGGCACTTCGCGGCCTGTCTTCATCCTCCTCAACCAGAACGAGCCCGCGGCCACGCTCGACGCCGCCTTTGCCTGGGCCGAGGCCAATCTCCCCGCTCCCGTCTGCTACGCCAACTGCGACAACAGCACCTCCCCGCCCGTTCTCAACGTCAACGACTTCGTCTGCTTCCTCAATGCCTTCGCCTCGGGCTCATGCGCCGCCAACTGCGACGGCGGCACCACGCCGCCCGTCCTCAACGTCAACGACTTCGTCTGTTTCCAGAATCGTTTCGCCGCCGGCTGCCCCTGACCGGCAACTCAGCCTCAACCCGCACGGCATCCGCCCGTGCAGAAAGTGATTCTCCCATGCGTTCCTTCGTTTCTGTTCGTCCCGCCCTCGCTCTCGCCGCCGCATTCGCCTGTCCCGCCCTTGCCCAGCATGGCGACGTCGGCTTCCGCGTCGAGAACAACGCCATCACCACCTGGCTTGCCGACGACCTCTCCGGTCAGTTCCTCAACCCCGAGCGCGTCTTCGAGGGCGAACTCCTCGACCTCGGCGGCATCATCACCGGGGATGAGCCCGGCTTCTTCGGCGAGCCCGGCACCCTCGCCGGCGCACGCCTCGGCTTCAACATCCGCAAGGCACTCCGCGTCTGGGACGTGCCCTTCCAGAACCTCGCCGCCATCGCGCCCACCACCATCACGATCACCGCGCCCCTCGTCGGCAGCGTCACCACGCCCCTTCTCGATCCCCCGTCGCCGATCGCCGGCTTGTCCGTCGTCGTCACGCCCGGCGGCTTCGACTTCCACTACGACAACGTCCTCAACTCCACCACGCCCGGCATCTACCTCCTCGAACTCGAACTCTGGACCGACGCGCCAGGCGTCGCCAACTCGCTCCCCTTCTGGTACGTGCTCAACTTTGACATGCCCGAACCCGAGCATGAAGCCGCTGTTGATTGGGTGCGCGACAACCTCGCGCCGACACCCGCCACGGCGTCCTTCGCATTGCTCGGCCTCATCTTCGCCACGCGCCGAGCGCGCTGCAAGAGATTCTGAAATCAGCCTGCCTCGGACCGTGCTCACCCGCGCGGCCCGGGATTACCCGCTCATGTGCATCCCACCGCAAACGCGTTCAAAAAGCATGTGAAGTCATTCACGTTCAGCACCGGAACCGCCGTGCTTCCGTCACAGTTCGCCCGCGTATCGCCCGCCGCGAACAGGTTATTGAAGCACACAAAGTCGTTCACGTTCAACACCGGCGGCGTCGTGCTCGCGTCGCAGTTCGCGTAGCACGTCGGCCGCGGCGTCCGATACGCCCGCAGCACGTCCGTCCCCGCGACTACCAGCGTCCCATCTCGCCCGACCGCCGGTGCCCCGATGTTCACGTTCGGGATCGGCACGCTCCACCGCTCCGTCAGGTCGGTATTGAACGAATGCACGCGGGTCACGCCGAACTCCCCGTTCGAATAGAACAGCCGCCCCAGCGCGTCCACCCCCATCCGCTGCGAATAGTCGTTGACGACGACGGTCGATGTCGCCAGCACCATCCCGTCCGTCAATCGTCGCCGCTCGATCAGGTATCCCGGCGCGACGACAAAGACCGAGTCGTTGTCCGCCGCGTATTCGCTCGTCGTCGTCCATCCCGCCGGCGCGAACCACCGCTGCGTCATCGCCGCGCCGCTGTCATCGAACGCGTAGAAAAAGTCCGTCGCCGCGTTGTTCTGCGTCCGCGACATGCACACCGTTCCGTTAGGCGTTACGAACGGCGTGTTCTGGATCGTGAACCCTGTCATCACCGGCGACTGATACCGGAATATCCCCGTATCGAGGTCATACCGCTTGATCACCGTCCCGCCCGCCGCCGCGTCCGCCACATAGACCGCATTCGCCGCCGCGTTCACCGCCGCACCGCAACTCCCGCTCACCGAGCCGACTCGGTTCGCCTGCCACGCCGTGCTCCCGTCCGTCGCGCGAATCCGTGTGATGTTCCGGAAGTCGCCGATGACGAGGTCGCCGTTGGCCGCGAAGACCACGCCGTCATACGGCCCCGCCGCCGTCGTTCCCACCGACGACCACACGATCGTTCCCATAGCGCCGTCGTAGGCGTGCATCTTCGCCTGCCCGTTGGGGAACGGAAACACGTTGCCCCCGCCGCCCGAGCGCGACGCATACACCCGCCCGTCCCGCGCTCCCGCTACAAACGTCGTCCAGTCCCCCGTGTTGAACTGGATGTTGATCGGCGGCCACAACTCCGCGCCTGTATCAAGACTCTGGCCCACCACCGGCGACAGATTCGACCCCGGCTCGGGCGGGAACCCCGTCTGCCGAACGCTGAACACCCGCCCCCCGTCGATCACCGGCTGCCACGCGATGACCGATGGCCGCCCCATCGACCACAGCACCGTCGCCGCGTCGGGGCCGGTCTCGGCCGTCGAGCCGTTGCGGCCCGCGTTGCCGCCCGAGTTTGACCATCCCTGCGCCAGCGCCGCCGCCGGATGCCCGGCCGCCGCCGCCAAAGCCAACACCGCGCTCATCGTCACGTTCGCCGTCAACACATTCAAGTTCAGCATCGGGCACCTCCGTGCCGCAGGATACACGACCTGTCAAGCGCCCGCTCCGGGTACGTCGACGCTCCGCGTCGACTCTTCTCTTCGTTCTCTTGCCCATCGACCGCCCCCGTCGATCTACCGTCTCCCCAGCACATGCAGCAGCAGCGCGTTCTGCACATGCATCCGGTTCTCCGCCTGGTCATAGACCAGCGACCGCTTCGAATCGATCACCGCGTCCGTCACCTCCGCCCCGCGATGCGCCGGCAGGCAATGCATGAACCACGCGTTCCGCCCCGCCCTCGACATCAAACGCTGATCGACCCGATACGCCGCGAACGCCGCCATCCGCGACACCTTCTCCGCCTCGTCGCCCATCGACACCCAGGTGTCCGTGTAGACCGCCCGCGAGCCGCGAACCTCAGCCGGATCATGTGTCACCCGGATGCTCGGACGGCCACGACGCGACAACGCCTTGCACTCCTCCATCACCGATGCCTCCGGCCCATACCCCTCCGGCACCACCACCGTCATCTCCACGCCCAGAATCGCCGCCCCGTGCATCAGCGACGCGCACACGTTGTTCCCGTCACCCACATACGCCAGCCGGAATCCCGCCAACTTCTCCACCCCGCCCAGCCGCTCCGCCAGCGTGAAATAGTCCGCCAGCGCCTGGCACGGATGAAACCGATCCGAGAGCGCGTTGACCACCGGGATCGACGCCGACGCCGCCAGTTCCTCCAAAACCCCGTGCGAGAACACCCGTGCCACCACGCAATCCACCCATCGCTCCAGGTTCTTGCCATAGTCCGTCACCGACTCGCGCGCTCCGATCCGCTCCTTCGAATGATCAAAGTAGAACGCGTGCGCCCCCATCTTCGACGGCCCAACCTCAAACGTCACCCGCGTCCGCAGCGACGGCTTCTCAAACAGCAGAATCACTGTCCGCCCGCGCAGCGCCTCCAGATACGCCTCGGGCTCGGCCTTCGTCGCCGCCGCCGTCTCATACAGCGACGCCACTGTGGTCGCGTCGAGACTCGTCAGCGACAGCAGGTCCGCGCCCGCCAGCGACGCCCCCGAACCAACGCCCCGTGATGCCGCACCCGTCGTCATTCTCAATCTCGCTTTCATCCCATGTGGTTCGTGAATGCCACCGCTGTCTTTCGAGCCGATCGCCCCGTGCACCGCGTCTTCAATCCGGCATCACCAGCGTGCCCACCGGCTCGCCCCGCGCCAGGCGCGCCAGATCATCCGGATCGTTCCAACTCGCGATCGTCGCCGGAATCCGCGCCGCCCGCGCCGCCTCCACCGCCGCCCGCACCTTCGGAATCATCCCGCCGTGGATCACCCCTCGCTCCACAAGCCCCGCGATCTCTCCCGCCGGCAGCCGCGCGATCAGCCGCCGCTCCGCATCCAAGACCCCCGGCACATCCGTCAGTAGCACCAGCGCCCGCGCCGAGAGCGCCCGCGCCAACCCCGCCGCACCATCATCGCCGTTGATGTTCAGCGCCCGCCCTGCTGCGTCCAGCCCGATCGTCGAGAGCACCGGCAGATACCCCGACCGCATCAGCAGCGAGACCAGCGCTGCATCCCCGCCCGACACCCGGCCCACGCGCCCGGGATCAAACGCGAATCCATCGTGCTTCACGCTCTCGAGCAGCCGCCCATCGCCCAGGCACAGCCCCACCGCCCGCAGCGCCGTCGCCGCCTGAATCGCCCCGACCAGCGCCTTGTTCACCCGACCCGCCAGCACGCCCACGATCTCATCGATCTGCTCTTCCGTTGTGATGCGGATGCCCTCGCGCCGCTCGCTCGAAATCCCCAGCCGCGCCAAATGCAAATCCACCGCCCGCCCACCGCCATGCACCAGTGCCAACTCGCCCCCGCACGCCCGCGACGCCTCCGCCAG
>JBJXFQ010000127.1:0-23184 GCA_046155605.1 Phycisphaerales bacterium | reverse complement strand
TCGGGCGGGGCGCGTTACAATGCGCGTGTTACTGGCGGCATTGGGCGCATCCCGCCCTCTGTTGTCCGAAGCCCCTTGGCCGTTCCACCGGCTTTGGGGCGTTTTCTTGCGCGATCAGTTTACTTGATCGTGCCTCTCCGCATAGTGCTCGCCTCGTTAGGATCGTGTTGCCGCATCACGTCGGCGTAGTGATAGCTGGGGACTTTGAAGGCTCCTATACGCTTGCGGGCACAAATAAGATGGAAAAACGAGCCTCTATTCCGTGCGGCCCCCAAAGCGATACATCGCCTGCTGTGGGGCTCGGAAGGGCATGCTTTCTTAGTCGATTTTGCAAGATTTTCTTGCTATACTTCGCGTGCTGGAGCCCCGCCGAAGCGGGAGGGGGTATAACCCGAAGTTGTGGATGACCTGAAGACACGGCGGCGTACGTTCGGGGTGTGGTTGAAGCACCCGAACGGCCAACAAGGCCAGGAGTACGCGCCGATGAATGAGCATAGCAAGTCGGGAACGAACAAGCCGGGAATAGCTGGAACCAGAGGGGTCGCCGAGGTGGCGGGCTCCATCGGAAGCGGCGGGGCGCGTGACGCGCTCACGGAGGTCCTCCGCACCGGGGCGGTGAAGCTGTTGGCCAGCGCCGTGCAGGCCGAGGTGGCGGCGTGGATCGACGATCACGCCCATGTCGTGGCCGGCGACGGCCGCCGCCAGGTCGTGCGCAACGGCTCCATGCCCGAGCGTGAGGTCGTCACCGGCATCGGGCCGGTGAAGGTCAAGCAGCCGCGGGTGCACGATCGAAGGCCCGAGCCGGATCGAGAGAAGTTCACGTCGGCGATCCTGCCGCCGTACCTGCGCAAGACGCGTTCGATGGAAGAGTTGATCCCGTGGCTGTACCTCAAAGGTGTGTCAAGCGGCGACTTCTCCGAGGCCCTCGCCGCGTTGATCGGCGCCGACACGCCGGGGCTTTCCGCGTCCACCGTCACGCGGCTCAAAGAGTCGTGGGAAGTCGAATACAAGACCTGGAGCACGCGCGACCTCGCCGGCAAGAACTACGTGTATGTCTGGGCCGACGGCGTGCACTTCAACGTCCGACTGGGCGAGCAGGACCGCCAGTGCATCCTCGTGCTGATGGGCGCGACCGCCGACGGGAAGAAGGCGCTGATCGCGGTCGCCGACGGCTTCCGCGAGAGCGAGCAGAGCTGGAAGGAACTGCTGCTGGACATCAAGAGCCGCGGCATGGCGATCGACCCCAAGCTGGCGATCGGCGACGGGGCGCTGGGCTTCTGGAAGGCGCTCCCGCAGGTCTTCCCGACGACGCGGACGCAGCGCTGCTGGGTGCACAAGACCGCGAACGTGCTGAACAAGCTGCCCAAGCAGTTGCACGGCCAGGCCAAGGACCTGCTGCACCAGGTCTGGATGGCACCGACCAAGGCCGCGGCGGAGAAGTCGTTCGACCTCTTCCTCGAGACGTACACGCCCAAGTACGCGTCGGCCGCGGAGTGCCTCGCGAAGGACCGCGCGGCGCTGCTGGCGTTCTACGACTTCCCCGCTGAGCACTGGTCGCACCTCCGCACGACCAACGCGATCGAGAGCGTCTTCGCGACGGTGCGATTGCGGACGGACAAGACCAAGGGCTCGGGCAGCCGCACGGCGTGCCTGACGATGGTGTTCAAACTGACGGAAAGTGCCTCGAAGAAATGGCGATCGCTCAACGGGTCCGATCGGATCCGCGAAGTCCTCGCCGGTGCCGTCTTCGTCGACGGCGTCCAGACTCAGACCCCCGAAAAGGCCGCCGCGTGATCAGCTCGCCGTCCACAACTCTTGACAATACCCCAAACGATCGGCATCCGCGATTGAGCGGAGGGCGAGCTAGAACACACGAAAATCCCTGCTATTTAAGCGGATTCGCCCTTGGAGGCTCACTTTTGGGGCTTCCGGACGGCTCGAAAGGCCGGGCGGGGCGTTATCCAAGTGCCATTCCACGCTACACTGCCGCCTTGAAGGTCCTGATCGCCGACAAGTTCGAATCCGCCGGTATTGATGGCATCCGCTCGCTCGGTTGCGAAGTGGCCTATGAGCCCGGCGCGGGGGCCGAGGGCCTCGCCGTCGCGATCGCCAGACACGCGCCGCAGGTACTCGTCGTTCGCTCCACCAAGGTGCCCGCCGCCGCCCTCGCCTCCGCTTCCGGCCTCACCGCCATCATCCGCGCCGGCGCGGGCGTCGACAACATCGACGTGCCCGCCGCCACCGCCCGCGGCATCGCCGTCGCCAACTGCCCGGGCACCAACTCCATCGCCGTCGCCGAACTCGTCTTCGCCCACCTCCTCGCCTGCGATCGCCGCGTCGTCGATCAGACCATCGAGATGCGCGCCGGCCGCTGGAACAAGAAGGAGTTCACCACCGGCGCCCGCGGGCTCAAGGGCTCGACCCTCGGCGTCATCGGCCTCGGCGCGATCGGCCAGGCCGTCGTCAAGCGCGCCCTCGCCTTCGAGATGGACATCATCGGGTGGGATCGCTTCCTCTCCGCCAAGTGGGCCCAGGCCATGGGCATCCGCTGGGGCGGGAGCGACCGCGAGGGCATGCTCGCCATGCTTCCCGAGTGCGACGCCGTCACCATCCACGTCGCGCTCGTCCCCGACACGCAGGGGATGGCTAACGCCGAGTTCTTCGCCGCGATGAAGCCGGGCGCGATCTTCATCAACACCGCGCGTGGCGGCGTGGTCGACGAGCCCGCCATGATCGAGGCCGCCCGCGCTAAGAAACTCCGCCTCGGGCTCGACGTCCACGGCAACCAGCCCGGGCAGCCCCAGGCCGATTTCACCCCTGCCACCGCCTCGCTCCCCGCCGGCGCGCTCACCCACCACTGCGGTGCCTCCACCGACCAGGCCCAGCGCGCCGTCGCCCATGAAACCGTTCGCCTCGTCCGCGTCCTCAAAGAGACCGGCCGGCTCGAGAACCGCGTGAACCCCGGGTAGCCCGGCTTCGTAACGACCCGCGGCGGCGGCGAGCGCCCATCGCGGCAAGAACGAACACGCCCGCGCCGGGAGCCGGCACCACCGCGACCCACGCCTGCTCCTGCCCGTTGAAAAGTCCCGTCCCGGTCAGCACGCGCCCGTCGTCCGAGATGTCGGCGATCGCGAAAAAGATCCAGCCCGCGCTGCTCACGCCGTGGAGCGTCAGAAAGTCATCGAGCGACACGACGGAACTGCCCATCCAAACCGCCGGCACGCCAGAGGCACCGATCAGCGTCTGGCCATCCGCGGACATGCCCCGCACACCCGCGTACACCTGTCCAGGGATATGCGGCAGAACCTCGATCGTGCCCGAGGCGTCACGCCGAAAACCCGCCGCGCCGGTCGCGTTGGAACCGTTCCCGATGACGATCGAGCCGTCCGGACTTACGTCCGTCGCCATCGCGAATGAATATGGACTTCCCGGCCCGAATGGAACAACGCCTCCCGCGGCCGTCCAACGCATCCCGAAGTTGCCGCTCGCGCCGTTCTGGTCGCCCACGATCACGCTCCCATCCGCGTTGATGGCGCTCGCCACGATCTGCGTTGTGGTTGACAGCGACAGCCGCACCGGCGTCGGCTCAGACACCGTCCATCGGACGGCGTGAAAGCCCGGCTGGACCTGCCCGGTCATCACAAGCCCATCGCGGCTGATCGCCTGGGCGATCACACCCGGATAGAAAGTGGTGGTCTGGCCGTCATAGCGAAAGGCGGTGTTTGGTGCAGGGTTGCGGCCAAAGACGACCGTGCCATCCTGGCTCACGTTCTGGATGAGGGAACCGGCGGCGAGCGGGAGGGGCTGGACCCCTCCTGCCGCGTTCCATCGAAAGAACCCGGAGGCCCTGGTCCCGACGACGGTCGAGCCGTCGCCGCTAAGCGCATACGCCGTCGTCCCCGGTCCGAGCGTGATGAGCTGCGCGCGAAGCTCGCTGTTCACTCCCGGCCCCAGCACCAAAGACGTCGCAACAAGCCGCGCGAACATACTGCGAAGCATCATGTTACATTCCTCCTCGGCGCGAACACTTTCCACCCAGGAATATCGTAGTCGAGCCGAGTTCGCCCGACTATCCAAGCCCGAGCACGCTCGGCTCCGCTCGCTTGGCCCCGGCCATCTCAGCACCGCGTGCCGCCGCACCGAGCAACCCCGCATACATCCCCTCGACCTCTGCCACATGCTCCGGATAACTCTGCAGGTTCGGCGTCGCCTCGTGCACCTCGCGCGGGCTCGGCAGCCGTACCGCGCCCTCCACGATTGACGCGATCGCGCCCGCCAACTCATCCGCTCGCCCGCCGGCCACCAGCAGCCCGTTCTTCGGCGGGCGCACCCATTCCAGCGGCCCGCCCAGCCGCGACGAAATCACAAACTTCCCCGCGTGCAGATGCTCCAGGAGCACCAGCGGCGAGTTCTCAAACCACACGTGCGGCAGCAGCCCCACGTCATATTCCGCCCCCGCCCCGATCAGTTGCACCAGGTCATAGCCCCCCAGAAAACTGACCTCTGGAAACAAACTGAGCCGCTTCCGCAGCGTCCAATCATGCCCCATCGCGCGGATGTGAAACTGGCACCGCCGCCGGATCGCCGCGGGCAAAAGCGGGATCGCCTCGCACACCACGTCGATCCCCTTGCTCGGTCGCATCGCGCCGAAAAACCCGAACCGCACTGGCCGCTCCGCACCCGGTTCCCACGGCCGCGCGTCATAGAACGGCGAACGCCGCGTGCGACGATTGATCTGGTCAAAGTGCGGCTGCCCGAGTCGCACCACCCGCGAACGCGCCTCCTCCAGCCCCATCGCCACATACGCTCGTCGCACAAAGTCGCTCGGCGGCGTCACCGCCGACGCTTGATTCAGCGCCTCCACCCCCTGCGCGCGCCGCCGGCCATAGTCATTGAGCACCACCAGGTGCCGGTCGCTCGCCAGAAACACCTCGTTGGCGTCAATCGGCGTCGCCGCCACCGGCTTCCGCGGCCTGTCGCCCGGCTCCGCGCCGAGGTTGTGAATAATCACGCCCTCCGCCTCGGCCCGCGGCGAAAGCCCGCTCTCCACGTCGAATCCCGCCGCCGATTCCGGGTCCGCCGCACGCTCATTGGGGATCGCGACCGCCCGCTGCCCGCGCAGTTGGCGCAGGCGATCCCGCACCAGCGGTGCCGCCGTCCGCGCCAGGCCACCGAGTTCGACGCCCAGCACGCGCTCGATCGCTTGCCCCAGTCGCCGCTTGAGCCGTTGCCGACCGGGCGGCCGCTTGCGGATGCACGTCTCGCACGCACGCCCACCGTCGTAATCCATACACAGCCGCGACTCATCTTGCATCAGATCAACCTGCGGGCACGCGTACCAATAGTTGTGCGGCGTCACCACCACCGGCCGCCCCGACGCCCGCACCCGCGCGATCAGATCGAGCGGAAAGCCCTCGAGGCTGTGGATATGCACGATCTCGATGCGGTGCCGATCGAGCCAGCGGAGCACGAGTGTCGCGTCGCGCGGGCTTGATGCCTCCGCACCCATGTTTGCAAAGTTATATGACGCGGGCGAAAGATTCCGGCTGTTGACAAGGTCAAAGCAATCCACGCCGCGCCACGTCTCCTCCCGGCGGATGTGCGCCCACGGCCGCAAGTCATACGTCCGCCCCGATGAAAGATAGAACACCGCGTGCCCGCTCATCGCCAGCCCCGCGGCCAACTCCGACGCCGAGAGGTTGTACCCCGACCCCTGCGTGCCCTGATACGCCAGCCGCGCCCAGCCCAGCAGCGCGACCCGCACGGGACGGCTCGCCCGCGGCCATCCAGCAGGTAGCGACACGCCCTCTCCCGCCGCGCTCAACGCCCCAGCGCGTGACGCCGGCGTGCTCGTCTGGCCCGCGCTCGTCATCGCCGCGCTCAACCGTACTTTCCATCTGACGAATACGCCCGCGCCCGCGCCGCGAACCCCGCCGCCGCCAGCGCCGTCCGGAGCCACCGCCGCAGAAACGCCAGCCGCACCCGCGGCCCGTCGGGCTCGACCTGTGCCACCTCCGCGCGACGGGTATCAATATGAATATTGCATCGCGAGCGCAGCAGCGGAAAGTCGTTGTGCTGGTTGAAGATCACCACCGCCGTCGCCGGCCTGCGCAGATACCGCCTCTGCGCCCGGAACTTCGACCTCCGCCGCGGCTCAAAGACGATCCGCTCCGGCCGCGCCGACGCCCCCGCTCCAGACCCCGCCCCAGGCTCGTCAGCCACCGTCCCGCGCACCATGTACGTCCAGCGCGGCTGATCCATCGGCCGACTCAACTTGATCAGCGCCGCCGACACCCGCTCCCGCAGCGCATCGGCCCACCCGATCGACTCCGCATGGCTGCACATCACCAGCACCTCGGCCCCGGACCGCAGCGCCCCAGCACGCTCGAACGCCTCCAGCACTGCCACGGGCTTCGGACCCTCGTCGTCCAGTTTCCCGCCACGACCCTCCATCGCGTCCGCCGCCGATCGCCGGATGATCTCCGCGTGAAAGAGCCGGCAGTGCATCGCCGCCTTGCGGCTCTCTCGCAACAGCGACATCAATCGCCGAAGCATCGCCCGTTTGAGCGCCGGGCCCGCGAACTGCTTCTCGATCATCCACAGCAGGTTCCGCGACGCGTAATACCCGCGCGCCGGCGTCAACTTCGCCAGCCAGTGCGTGTGGTACACCACCGCGTCCAGATCGCACACCACGCGAAACCCCGCCCGCGCGAATCGCAGGCACCAGTCCGCGTCATCACAATAGATGAAAAACCGCCGATCCCAGAACCCCACCTTCCGCACCGCCGACCACCGCGCCAAAAGGCTGCACGCCGAGACCACGTCCACCTCGCGAACGCCCGTGAACGGCAACTTCCCGCGCGTCCCGCCCATGCCCTCCGCCCACGCCCGATGCGACGCCGCCAGCCGGTGCCCGGGCGTCGGCTCAGGCCCCATCCATCCGCGTTCAAAGTCGAAGTAGATCGTCGTCTCGATCGTCGTCTCGCGGTCGTCAAAGTCCACCGTCCGCGAGCCCACCAGCCCGATCCTTCCGTCCGATTCCGCCGTGCGGACCAACTGCGAGAGTGCGTTCGCCGGCAGGTCCACGTCGTCATCGACGAACCAGACGAAATCGAGCGCCGACGCCCGCGCGAGCCACTTCGCATCCCCGCGATCGATGTGCTCCGCCACCGCCAGCGCCGTGTTGAACCCGCCGCAACCGCCGAGATTGTGCGCGTTGCGCACCAGCGTCATCGACCCGAACGGATGCACCGCCTCGCCGCGCTCCCCCGACACCCCCACCGAAAACCCCGGCTTGTCCGCCTCATCCGTGGGATTGTCAACAACTCGATCCGGCCGCCACGCACGCTCGATCTCCCCCGCCGTCCCGTCCGTCGAGCCGTTGTCCGCGACGATCACGTCTAGCGCCGCGAGCGGGTAGTCCAGCCGCGACAGCGCCCGCAACACCGCATCCGCCGCTCGCTTCCGGTTCCAGGTCACGATCATCGCCGCCACCCGGCGCGTCGCCGAGGCCTGCTCGACACGCACGGGCCGGACCGGGATTGCGCTCGCCAATGTCGTCGGTGGTTGCAAGGTGCCCTCAACTGCCGCGCCCGCTCGTCCTGCGTCCGCTCGGTCTATCGCGGAGCGTATTCCGCCTCGACCTCCGCCGCGTGTACGGCCATCCCTTTCGGCGGCGACACCCCCGCTCGCAGCGCCTCAAGCCCCTCGGGCCGGTTCAGCACGCCCGCCAGCGTTCGCGCCAGGTCGTACCGATCATTGCCACGAAACAGCAGCCCGTTCTCCCCGTGCCTCACAAAATCAGGAATGCCCCCCAGTTCCGCCCCAAGCACCGGAACCCCGCACGCCTGAAACTCCATCACCGTCTGCGGCCCATTGTCCCACCACACGCTCGGCACCACCCCCAGATCGCACCCCGCCAGAAGCCACGGCAGGTCGTGATACCGATACCCGTGTACCAGCCGCAGCCCCGCCAGCCGCGGCTCGAATCGCCGAACCTCCGCCTCCACATGCTCCCCGTTCAGCGCGATCACCGACAGATGCAGCCGCGCCAACAACTCCGGCGTCAGCAACTCCAGGCTCTCCAAAAGCATCGGCAGGCCCTTGTACCAGTTGTGATAGCCCATGAAGACCATCCGCACAGGTCGCGCGCCCCCCGCAGTCGGATACCCCCACGCCGGCGGAGCCAGCGCCGCATCCGGCCGCGCCGCCACCGCATCCACCAGTCGGCACCCGATCAGCAACGTGCGCAGCCGCTCACCGCGCACCCCGCGCGCCTCATACAGCCGCCGCACGAACTCCGAGACCGCCAGCACGCGATCACACGAGTTGAGCATCTCGATCATCGCCGCCCGCCGACGGCCATATGCGTTCGCGGCGGCCTGCGATTCCGGTTGGATCACGTTCAGAATCGCCCGCCGCGCCGGCAGATCGACCCCGCTGAACACCGCCGGCAACCGCTGCTGATTCAACTCCCCGATCGTCCCCCGACGCTCGCCCCACGCCCCCCCCGCGCCCGTCGGCATCGCCTCCGCCCACAAGCCCGCTGGCCGCACGCCCGCGAACGAATCCGACGGCTCAACAATCCCCGCTTGCTCCCTCCGATGCCGCGCGGGCACAGGCACTTCCACGCACCCCTCGCACGCCAGACCGCCCCGAAAGTCATGGCATGGCCGCCGGTGCCCTTGCAACAGATACACCTGCGGGCACAGCGTGTGATAGTTATGCAGCGAGAACACCACCCGCGCCCGCGGCGCCGCCCGTCGTGCCGCCTCCACGCACCCCGCCGTAAACCCCTCCAGGCTCTGAATATGAATCGCGTCCGGCTCGACCGCCCGCACAAACGCCGCGACCTGCGACTCAAGTTCCGCCGAACCCACCTCCGCCTCCGGCTCCCCAAACTGCGCCAGCGACGGTGCCGACACCGGCGAGTTCACAACCTCCGCCACGCGTATCCCCAGCCAATCCGCGTGCCTCCGAATCCTGCACGGCCCGACCTCCGTCCCCGCCCGCTCATACGCCGTCCCCCCGCAGAGCGAATAGACCTCGTGCCCCCGCGCCAGCAGTTCCAGCGCCAGCGACTGCGTATAGCCGTTCACGCCGCCCCCGTGCGACGCCCCGTCCCACACCCGCGCCCAGTTGACCAGCACGATCCGCATCGGCGAGAGCGTATACGCTCATGCCATGATCCACCTGACCTGTGACAACTGCGAGCGCGCCCTCGATGTCGCCGACGAACTCGCCGGCACCAAGGTCAAGTGCCCGGGTTGCGGCGACGTCAACGTCGTCCCCGGCGTCACCATCGCTGGCGGGCCAGGCAATGCCTCCCGCGGCGATGCGTCAAGACCCCGCGACCGCGCCCAGGTCGCCGGTCATCCTCCCGCCGCCGGCCCCGAGCAGCGCGTCCTCATGGTCCGACCCGCCATGGCCCGCGCTCGACCCTTCCGTTTCGCCGCGCTCGTCATCATCCTCGTCGGCGGCCTTGTCGGCGCGGGCATCGCCACCTCCCGGGGCATGACCGCGCTCGCCGCCCTCGCAGGCGTCGCCGCATTCATCGCCCTCGTCATCCTCGTCGTCTGGAAAGTCCAGAAAATGAGCGCTTCCCTCGAAATCACCAACAAACGCACCATCGAACGCATCGGCCTCCTCAGCAAGGCCACCACCGAGGTCCTCCACGACGACATCAAAAACTTCCAGATCACCCAGACCTTCTGGCAGCGCGTCTGGAAAGTCGGGACCATCGGTATCTCCAGTTCCGGGCAGGACGGCATCGAGATCGTCGCCGAGGACATCCCACGCCCCGACCGCCTCCGCGAGGTCATCGACCTCTACCGCACCTTGTAACGATCGAACGCGCACCTGAGCCAACCACAAGAGCCGATCGCGCGAGCGATCGATACCGAGCGGGCAGTCTCCCTATCCCGATTTCCCCACCCAGGCCGGGCTACTCTTCACCGCGCGCAGTGGCCCGACCGCTCTGGCGAGCCGATGGAGATGATAATGACGTTGTTCCATAGAATCCGACTCCGCGTCTTCGCCGTCCTCGTCGCCGTCGGACTCGTCGTCATCGCCGCCATCTCGTGGGCGTCCCTGCCCGTCTGGCCCGTCGTGGGCGTCGCCTTCGCCGCTGTCGCCCTCGTCGTCAACAACATGACCAATCGCCTCAGCCAGCCCGTCTGTTGGGGCTGCGGCCAGGACATCTCCAAGCAGCACGCCGGTGCCTACGGCCGCGTCTGCCCGTCCTGCGGCAGCGTCACGCTGAGCGGCCCCAGCGCGGACGACCACCGCCAGGCCTGATCTCCGTCGCGCGCCACGCAGCCACTCACGCACGCCGACGCCGCGCCAGCATTCCAAGTCCCGCAAAGCACACCGCCGCAGCCCCCGGTGACGGCATCACGATCGGCCTCTGCTGGATCGCCCAGCCGCCCTGCGAGTTCGTCGGCAGGTCCATGTTGAACTCCAACGCCATCGTCTGCCCCGAGTTCAGCGTGAAGCCCGTGAACGTCAGCAGCGTGTTGCTGACTGTGACCGTTGATGTGCCCCCGAACGTGTTCATCGGCGCCAGATCAAGGTCGAACACGAACGATGTCGTCGGCGTCGGTGTCGTGATGTTCCCCGCGCCGATGTAGCACTCAAACCCGATCCACGCCGTCCCCGTGTTGTTCGTGATCGTCTTGCGGACCGTGTACTCCGTGCTTGGCCCGCTCGCCACCGCAAAGCCGAGCCCCGTCGTCGCGTTCGAGGTCCAGTTCTCAAACGCGATCAACTGGTTCGTCGAAAGCCCCAGCACGTTGTTGTTCCCAGGGTTGGGCGTCGTCACCGACGCCGAGGTCACAACCCCGCCCGTCGAGACGCTCGGGATCACCGACGCTCCCGCGGCAGGACACAGCACCAGCGCGAGCACCACCACAGTGTCAATCGAACGCATCACACAACTCCTTTCACGTTGAACCACCGGCCCGCCGATCGCCCCGCGACCGGCCCTTCACGCTGATTGCGTGCCGCAGCCCTGAACCTGAATGCAACGACGCCCGCGACGCGCCATCGCGCCGAGCCCGGCCAACGCCACCACCCCCACGCCCGGCGCGGGCACCGGCGGGGCCAGCAGCGAGAACCCGTTCGCGCCGTCCAACTTCCGCACTTCCAACGTCCAGATCGCCGTGTTGCTCAGCATCTCGATCCCCAGCGCGGGGTTCGGGCCGGACGTCACCAGCGTCCCGTCGATCTTGTAGTTCGTCCCGCTCCACACCCAGCCCGGCATGTCCACCGTCGCGGGCGCGCCCAGCGGGCCCGTTCCCGTCCCGAAGACCCATCCGGGCTCGTCCAGCCACGGCGTCGTGACCACGTTCCCGATCGAGTCGTACGCCGTCAGCAAAAACACCTCGTTCAAGCCGCGATTGTCCACGTCTCCAAAGTAGAAACTCGTTCCCGCGGGCAGGTGCCCCGCCGCGAGAGGCGTGAAGTCGTAGTTCGTCGTCCCCACGTCGCCCGAGCCCGTCGTCGGACCCAGTGCGTTGTACGTCCCCACCCACCCGGGCTGCACCACGCCCGACGTCCACGACCCGTTGAAGCCCTGCGGCGGCGTCGGGCCGGGCACGATCCCCGTGATCGCGTGCGCCACATACCCGCTCGACACCCCAGTCACCGATGGGATCGGCAGGTGGCTCCCGCTGCCCGTCAGCGGCTGGGCCGAGACTGCGGCGGTGAACAAGCCGGTGCATAGAAGCGCGGTGCGGTACGAGCGGCTCATGGCGAAACTCCTGGGTGCGCGGTCGGATGCGCCCGCCGCCACGCGGCGAGCCTCACCCCGACTGCGAACGAGCCAGGAGCCTCTGAAAGTTGTCGCACGCGACTACGGGGCTTGTGCCGGAATCACTGCGAAGCGACTCATCCGCCGCGGCCCAGTCTCCGCGGGCGCGCCGCCCCGATTCCGGCAAACCTTTCGCGCGCCGATCAGCCCTTCTTCTGCAGGTCCTGATAGAACATGTTGACGTTCCCGTCCGGATCCTCAAACGTCGCAAGTTTGACCATGCCCGGAATCTCCTGCGTCGGGCCCTGGAACTTCACGCCCTTCTTCTCAAGGGTGCGCCGCGTCGCCTCGATGTCCTTGACCCCGAACGTGAGTTTCGCGTTCCCGGTCCCGGTGATCTTCTCCACCTGGCCCAGACCGATGTTCACGCCCTTGATCTCCGTCGCCATCTCGGCCCAGGCCATCTCGTCCACCTTGTACAGCAGCGTGAACCCCAGGTTCTCGCCGTACCACTTGATCGCCCGGGCCAGATTGGTCACGCTGATCGAGCAGGTGAGGCCGCCGTTGTATCCGAGGTTCGAAGCCATGTCATGCACTCCTGTTCGATCGCGTGGGGTGGGTGGGGCTGGCACGCGATCAGTTCGATGAGTATACTAACACTACAATGTCGCCCCTGTCAAGACCCAGCGACGAGACGGAGCCCCGACCCACCCGCCGCGGCCCGACCGCCGAGCCCTTGGGCGGCCTCACCCGGCGACGCTGGTCCATCCCCATCCTCGCCCACAGCGCTCCCACCGGGCACACTCGCTTCGCCGTGCTCTTGGCCGCGCTCGGTCCCAGCCGCGAGACACTCTCCGCGACTCTCGTCGACCTCGTCGCTCAGGGCTGGCTCGCTCGCGCTACCGGCTTCGGCCACCCGCTCCGGCCCGAATACCTGCTGACCCCCGCCGGCCTTCGCATCGCGCCCCGCTGCCGCCGCATCATGCTCGAGATTGATCGCCTCGGGATCACCGAAGCCGCCCTCCGAAAGTGGTCCCTCCCGATCCTCCTGGTCATCTCCGACCCGGTCGCCGCCGAGAGCCGATTCAACGCGCTCCGCGCCGCGCTGCCCGCCATCACGGTTCGGGCGCTCGCCCTCGCGCTCAAGGACCTGTGCAGCGCCGATCTGGTCGATCGCGTCGTCGACGACAGCTATCCGCCCGTCCCTCGCTACACACTGACTCGCCGCGCCCGCAGGCTGGCCGCCGCCGCCCGAGCGTTGGATCGCGAGGTCGGCCTCCGTGTCGTTCGGCCCGTTCCGACCGATCGTGCCGCGCCGCGTCCGCCGATCGCGCCGCCCGACCCGCGCGTCGAACACGCCAAGCAATCGGCCCAGGCCGCGATCACCCGCTCGCCCCGCTGACTCACGCCAGCGCCGCGGCCCCCGACACGATCTCGGTCAGTTCCGTCGTGATCTGCGCCTGCCGCGCCCGGTTGTAGTCCCGCGTCAGGCTCTTGCGCATCTTCCCCGCGTTGTCCGTCGCCGCCTTCATCGCCACCATCCGCGCCACATGCTCCGACACGATCGCGTCGTTGAAGCACTGGAACAGCGTCGCCCGCACCGTCGCCGGCAACAGATCATCCAGGAGCGCCTCCGCGTCCGGGCTGAACTCGTACTGCGCCGTGAATCCCTTCTTCTCCCCCGCTTCACCCTTCTTCACCGGCGGCTTCAGTGGCAACAGTTGCAGCACCTCCGGTGCCTGGCGCCCCGCCGACACATACCTCATATAGACCACCCGGACCGCCGACACCTCGCCCGCCGTGAACCGCGCCATGTAGTCGTCCGCCAGCGCCCGCACCTGGTCAAACGTCGGCTTGTCACCCAGCGAGTGCGTCTTCCCCACCGCCACCGCGTTGAACCGCAGGAACCCCGCACCCTTCTTCCCCACCAGTTCGATCACGCCCGATTTCACGCCCCCGGCCTGCTGCCGAAGGTGCCCCATCGCCACACGAAGCACCGCCCCGTTGTACGGCCCGCACAAGCCGCGATCCGACGTGATGATCAGCGTCAACTCCGGCTTGTCCTTCGCCCCGCTGCTGATCAGCGGATGCGAGATGTTCCCCGCCGTCGCCGCCAACTCCGTCACCAGCCCGAACACGCCCTCCGTATACGGCTTGGTCGCCACCGCTCGCTGCTGCGCCCGCGCAAACTTGCTCGTCGCGATCATCTGCATCGTCTTCGTGATGCGACGAATGTTGCCGACCGCCTTGATCCGCTTCTTGATCTCTCGTGTCTTGGCCATGGGGGGCAAGTGTATCCCCCACGCCTCTCGGTCGCGGGCGTCTCCACCGTTCCCGCCCCCTTGTTCCTGCCAAACTCGATCCCTCCCGTCCTACTCACCACCCTCAACCAATCCCACCTTCCCCCAGCCCGCCGACGTCGCCGCATCATGCACCCGGATCACATCCCCATACGGCACGCCCGCCTCAGGCCGCACCAGCAGCACCAGATCATCCTTCGCCACGCCCCGCGACAGCGCCTCCAGCCGCGCCGGCAACTCTTCCAGCCCCATCGCGCCAAATCCCTCCCCGCTCGCCATCGTCCGACCGTCCGTCCCCACCGACAGCATCAACTCAAAACTCGCCGGCGGCAGCGCGAACGGATCGCCCCCCGCGGCACCCTCCGCCTCCGCCCGCGGCAACGCCGACCGCAAAAACCACTCCGACCCCGCAAACGTCGCCGTCGCCATGAAAAAAATCAGAATGACCATGACGACGTCCACCATCGGCGTCATGGTCGGGCCAAAGTGCGCGTCCCGCATCGCACGCGCATCCCGCCGCCGAAAACTCGCGCCCACGGCTACCTCGTCGCCACCTTCTTGAGCGGCACCGTCTTGATCCACTCCTTCGTCGCCCGCTCCACGTCCGTCAACTCCAAACTGATCTCGTAATAGTTCACGATCTTCTTTCCGTCCAGCGACCGCTGCTTGTTGTCGATGATCTGGCCCGTCAGCGCGAAGTCCGCGTTGACCTCCTTCGCCACCGCCTTGATCGTTGCCGGATCGTTGTACTTCGTGTCCAACCGCTCGTCACGCAGTTCCTGCCGCGAATCCCGCTCCGCCTTCACCCGCACCCGCCCGCTGTTGAGCAGTTCCTCCTGGATCTTCGTCGTGAACAACTCCGGATTCGCCGAATAGTCCTGCGTCTTGTTCCGCACGTTCGCCAGATACACGATCGGCTGCCGACCGCCGTTCTCCGCCATGAACCGATCGATCCACGGCCGCTTCAGGCAGTCCTCCATCGCCCGCGCCACCACCTCGCGCGCATCGTCGTCGTTGAAACGGTAATCCACGTCCGTCGTCTGGTCCGGGTTCGTCCGCTTGATCTTGTAGTTGTCGTTGCAACCCGCCGCGACCAGCCCGCAGCAGGCCACCACCGTCATCGCCATCGCCTTCATCGTCGTGCTCCTTCCGGGCGTCCTCCGCCCTGTGAGTTCTCGTGTCTTCTTCCCTTCGTCCCTTCTTCCCTCCGTCGCTTCGTCCCCTCTTCCTTTCCCCCTAGTTCCAGTAATGCGTCACCACGCTCGCCAGCCCCCCGGCCTCCACCCGGATTGTTCGCCACTCCGACGCGTACGCCACCGCCCCGTCCGACATCTCATACACCACCCGAATCCGATGCTCCCCAGGCGTCAGTTTCGTCAGCCCCACTCGCGCCTGCCCCGGCAGCATCGTCCAGCACCGCAAATCCGCCTCCTCCGTCGCCGCCAGCAGCGCCAGACCGATCAAAACCCCCGCCACCTGCACCGCCTTCTGATCGTCGTCTCGAGTCCGTCGCCGCGCCATCTCCGTCGCCGTCACCGAAATCCCCGCCTTCACCGCATACCGAATCCACGTCCGCGCCTCGATCAGCGGCAGCATCCGCCGATGGTTCTCCTCCGCCACCGCCGACAAATCCTCCACCATCTTCAGGTCCATCAACCGCTCGCCCCCGGCCGAATCCGCCGAATCCGCCACCTCAACACGCGCCCGCGCCACATGGCTCGACATCGCGCGCAACTTCGGGATCTCCAGATACACCGGCACCGTCCCGGCCGCAAACGGCCCCACCCGCGCCGCATACTTCGTCGGCCCACGCCCCGAAAATGCCACCACCAGCACGTTGACCTCGCGCGAGTCCAACTCCTCCATCCCCGCAAAGTCCGACGCCTCCACCGGCCCGATCAGCCCCCGCTGCAACTCGATCGATCCCACCAGCCGCTTCCCCGCCACTCGCTGCATCTCCGGCTCGCCCGCCTTCATAAACGCCACCGCCGACAAGAACGTCCCCAGCGGCGATTCCAGAAACCGCCCCTCGTCGTTCACCTCGCTCAGCCGCACGCCCTCCTTCGCACTCGCCTCCCGGTACTTCACATACAGATCGCGCAACCGATCCGCCTTCCCCGCCATCCGCCGCGCTTCCACCGTCGCCCCGCCCTCGATCCGCCCAGCCTGCAACTGCGCCGCCATCTTGATGACGTTGAGATACAAATCCTCATACGGCTCGGCCACATACGCCGCCGCCGTGTCGTTGAAAACCCATTGCCCGATCGTCTCGCCGCGGCTCCGCTCGCGCTTGCGCTCGATCTCGTCCTCCGCCTCGTTCAAGAGCGCAATCGCCGTCGCGTCATCGCCCAGCGCCAGCGCCGTCGCGCCCCGGTCGAGTTTCCACAGCACCTCGTTCTTGCGGCCATAGTCCTTCCGCTTCTCGTCCAGCACCTTCGCCGCCACCTCATACTGCCCCCGCGCGTGCAGCGACGCCATCGATCCCCGATGCTCGGCAAAGTCCCGGCAGCCGGGCAGCAACGCCATCCACAAAACGACCGCCAATACCCACACCGGCCACCGCTCGCAACGCTCGCTCCATCGCACGCTCAACGCCACAGCCTCCCAATCGCTTGTATAGTATTCCCTAACTTCTACCGTTTCCAAGCTCCTTGCGAATCACCTTGGCGTGCTCGTGCGCCGGTCCGCCGACTCCACCCGCTCCATCTTCCCATCCCGCTCAAACCCCAGCAGCGCCGGTGCCGCAAAGTACATGAACAGCGTGATCACTCCGATCGACAACAGGTTCAACAAAAACCCCGCCCTCGCCATGTCCATGATCCGCAGGTGCCCCGACGCAAACACCAGCGCGTTCGGCGGCGTCCCCATCGGCATCATGAACGCATAACTCGCCGCGATCGCCGTCGGCAGAATCAACATATACGGATGCACCCCCAGCGCCGGCGCCACCGCCGCGCAGATCGGCAGAAAGATGTTCACCACCGCCGTGTTGCTCCCCACCTCAGTCGTAAAGACCACCACCGTCGTCAGCGCCAGCACGATCAGCAGCGGATGCACCCCCGACAAGCCGTCAAACTGCGCCCCGATGAACTTGTCCACCCCGTTCGCGCTGATCGCCGCCGCCAGTGTCAGTCCCCCGCCAAAGAGCAACAAAACTCCCCACGGCACACGCGACGCCGACGCCCAATCCAGCACAAACACCCCACGCTTCCGATCCACCGGAATCATGAACAGCGCCAGCGCCGCCACAATCGCGATCCCCGAATCCGTCAGCACCACCTCCCCCTTTCCCAGCCGCGGCCAGATCGCATCCGACAGCGGCACACGCACCACCCACGCCACCGCCGCCAACACAAACACCACCAGCGTCGCCACCTCGCCCCGCGACATCGGACCCAACTGGTCCAACTCCGCTCGGATCAGCGACCGCACCCCCGGCATCGCCTCCGACCGGAACCGATACACCACTCCAACCAGCACGAACCACGTCGCCGGCAAAAACACCAGCATGATCGGGAGCCCGATCTTCAGCCACCCCACAAACCCAATCTCCACCCCGTAGGTCTGCCGAATGAAACTCGCCGCCACCGTGTTCGGCGGCGTCCCGATCACCGTCGCGATGCCCCCGATCGTCGCCGCGTACGCGATCCCCAGCATCATGCTCTTCGCAAAGTGCTCCGCCGATCGGTCGCTCGGCCCCGCGTGCGCCCGCAACCGCTCACCCACCAGCGCCGTCACGCTCATCCCGATCGGCAGCATCATCACCGCCGTCGCCGTGTTCGACACCCACATGCTGATCACCGCCGTCGCCAGCATCGCCCCGCCCACCAGCATCCGCGGCCTCGTCCCCACCGCCAGGATCGTCCACAGCGCCAATCGCTTGTGCAGCCCCCACCGCTCCATCGCCGCCCCCAGCAGCAGCCCGCCGAGAAACAGAAAGATCACCTCTTCCGCGTACGGTGCCGCCGTCGCCCGCATCGTCGCCACGCCCAGAAGCGGAAACATCGCCAGCGGCACCAGCGCCGTCGCCTCGATCGGCAACGCCTCCGTCAGCCACCAGATCGCCAGCCACGCCCCCGCCGCCAGCGTCCTCCGGCCCCCCGGCGACAATCCCTCCGTCGGCAACGCCACATACAACGCCGCCGCCACCATCGGCCCCAGCGCCAGCCCGATCCACCTCACCCACCCCAGACTCTCGCCCTCACGCCGCATCCGTTCGCTCCGATGTAACGAGCTTACATACACCCACCGATCGCGACAGACTACCAGACTCGCCGCTGCCTACCTCGATGCCCGTGTGCCGGGCGAGGCGACTCTTTGCCGGGTGCCATCAGTCAACCGCTCCGGTTGACTGATGTTCTTCGTGCTTCCCCCGTGCCACCGACCGTCGCTTTGGACGGTCGGTGCTTGTGGGTACCCCGCCACTCCGTGGCGGCTCTTGCGTACATCAACAGCCCCGTCAACTCTTCCTTCGTTCCCCCCCCCGGTGGCCTCATCCCCCTCGAAGCGAACCACCCCGGTACGAATCAGCCTTGACAAGCCTCGATAATCTGGTAGGCTGGAGAAGCGTGTACGTCAGGGCGATGGCCGTCGGCGATGCTGGCAAGGAGGTCGCGATGAGGCGTGTTCTCACTCACTCACTCACTCACTCACTCACTCACTCACTCACTCACTCGAGTGCTCGCGGCGCTGCTGATGCTCGCCGGGGTTGAGGGGGCAAGGGGGCAACAGGCTGGGCCGCTCGTGGGATGGGGCGAGGGGTGGAAGACTAACGTACCTACGGGGTATTTCAGGGCGGTTTCCACTGGCTGGAAACATTCCATCGCGATCCGCGCCGACGGTACGCTTCATGCGTGGGGACTGGCTCCTCGACACAGTTTGGATATTGTGCCGACGCGGCTCGTGGGCGTTCAGGTGATCGCGGTCGCGGCGGGATATGAGCACAATCTCGTGCTGCTTGCGGATGGCACCATCGACGGTTGGGGCGAGCCGGCGCTCCCAGATCCGAATCCGACCCCTTGCAACATGCCGCCCGGCGGGCCGCCGCCCTTTAGCGCCGCGAATGAGCGGTATGTCGCCATCGCGGCGGGCGAACACATCAGCGTGGCGATCCGGACGGACGGTACGCTGACCGCATGGGGGGAGTGTTACTCGCCAGGTTGCGGTGACTATTCGTGTAACCCCTGTCGCACCGGCACACCACCGGGTCCATGGTCGTTTCTGTCGGCGATACCAAGCGGGAACGACTTCATCGCCATCGGATGCACTGGGCACTATGCGATCGCCCAGCGATCCAATGGCACGCTGGTCGCCTGGGGTGTTGATGGTCACTGCCAGGTGACCGACCTTTTCACCGGCGTTGTGACGGCCTTTGCGGCCGGGCATCAACATGGCCTTACACTGACGGCTAGCACATTCGCATATACCGGTTGGGGAAACAACGGGTACGGTCAGCGCGACAACACGCCGTGGGTGCCTACGACCCAGTTCCCGTGCCCAGGGTCGTGTATTGCATTTGGATGCTCACCCTGTTACAAGCCGCCGCCGGTACCGTTTCCGACCCTTTTCCGTGTCGGCGGCGGCTACAACCACAGCGTCGGCCAGTTGCCGAACCTGAGCCTGATCGGCTGGGGAAGGAACAGTTTCGGTCAGTCCGACGTACCCGCGGGTAACTTCTACGCCTTCTCCTCAAACTACGATCACGGCTTTGCCATTCTCGATGTGGATTCGGACGACTCATATCTAAACTTCGACGGAGGCTCAAGTTCCAGCGTTGCCACCCGTTTCACCGCTTCTGACGTGGCCACCTTTCACCAGGAATGGGTCGCCGGGCAGCCCCGCACGGATGTGGACGGCAACGGCGTGGTCAACGGCACGGACTACCTTCGGTTTGTAGACCTCTACAGCCGCACCGTCGGAGGTGCGCCATGATCGAATCCACCACTCGCGCGCCCGCGCGATGTCGTCGCGCGATTCTCGCGGTGGCCAAGCTTTCGTTCATGGCACATGCGGCACACGGCCAAGTCGGAAGCTTCGGACCACTCATCGGCTGGGGCGACCCTTTCTTCGGACAAACGCAATGCCCACCCGGCCCTTTCCGCGGTTTCGCCTGTGGCTATGAGCACACCGTCGGCATCCGCATTGACGGCACGCTCCAGGCCTGGGGAAACAAAGAAGGCGGGAATCTCAACGTGCCTTCAGGCACATTCCAGGCACTCGCGCCAACCGTCAAGTGGAGCCTCGCTCTCCGCACCGACGGCACGCTCGCAAAGTGGGGCACGGGGACAGGTGGCCTGTACGCGATTCCGAGCGGCACGTTCATCGCCATCGCCTCGAACTCCGCCAACGGTTTCGCGATCCGTTCCAGCGGCACGATCGCAGCATGGGGGGTGAACTCCGACGGTCTGCTCTCGCCTCCTTCCGGCACCTTCACCACGCTCGCCGCCGGCAATGTCCACGCGGTTGCCCTTCGCGTCGATGGCACACTTGCAGCATGGGGCAGCAACGGCAGCGGGCAGACGAGCGTGCCGCCGGGCATGTTCATTCAGATCGCGGCGGGCGAAGGGCATTCGCTCGCTTTGTCCGCCAGCGGCCAGGTTGTCGCGTGGGGTTTGAATAACCTCGGGCAGTGCAACGTGCCGCCGGGCACCTACAAGGCCATCGCCGCGGACGGATATTGGAGCCTTGCCATCCGCGCCGACGGCACGCTCGCGGCGTGGGGCTCGAACTTCTCTGGCCAGATATCATCGCTGCCGACCGGCACCTTTGCGGCGATCTCCGCTGGACGTGGCCACGGTATCGCCATGCCCGAGGGCTGCTGGGCCAACTGCGACGGCTCGACGACCCCGCCCACGCTCACCGTCAACGACTTTATCTGCTTCCTCAACAAGTTTGCCGCGGGTGATAGCTACGCCAACTGCGATGGCAGCGCCGTGCCGCCCGTCCTCAACGTCAACGACTTCATCTGCTACATCAACGTCTTTGCCGCCGGCTGCCCCTGACCCCGCCGCATCAGCCGCCGCGCCAGCAGCGCACCCTCCACAAACACCCACGCCGCCAGCAGCGGCAGCAGCCACCGCGCCCGCGGATCAATCTCCCGCGCCAGCGCCGTCGCCAACCTCGCCGCATCACCCTTCCACACCGCCTTCGCCACGCCGATGATCGGATGCGGACGCATCAGCGCACGCGCCCCCGATGTCCGCAGCCACGCCACCCCCGAGTTTCCCTTCCTCGCCGCCATCACCGCCAACTTGGCCTCGTCGCCCCCGGCACGCGCCAGCCGCAGCCCCTCGCGCCCCGTCACATGCATCGCAAACGCGCCGGCCCGCTCCGTGCGCACAAACCGCGCCATCACCGCCAGATCATCCGCCCCGTCCGCGTGCCGCAGCATCCGCGCCGCCCCGCCGGGCGACGCCCGCCGCGCCAACTCCGCCGCGTCGCGCATCATCGCGTTGAGCCCGTCGCCCGCGCCCGTGCGCACCAGCACCACCACCCGATCCGCCAGCCCGCGCGACATCGCCCCGGCCTTCCGTGCCGCCTTCAGGATGGATGGCGCCCAGTCGATCTCCGGAGCCACCGTTGTCGCCACGCCCAGCCCCGACAAAGCCAGGATCACCGGATCGGCCTCGCCGTCGGCGACATAGCGCCCGCTCTGGATCACCAGATCGCGCACATCGCCGACCACAAAGAAATCCGCCGCCACCGCACCGATGAGCGATTCGATCGACGTTCCCTGCCCCGAGATCGCGCCCCAGCCCGCGTCGCGCGCGCGCCGCAGCCAACTGCTCTGCGCGCGCGTCGTCGCCTCTCGCTCGCGCTCCAGGCGCGCCATCGCCTCGCCCTCGGTCGCCTCGAGCCCCGCTTCCGCCACAATCAGCGCCTCGCCATAGCGACCCGCGTCGCGCAGGAACGCCACCTCCGCCGCATAGTCAAAGTCCGGGAGCGCGCGATACCGCAGCCGCGCCAGCCTCGGGCCGGCATCGGCCGCCACCACCCACAGCAGAACGACCGCCAGAATCAGACGCGCCAGGCCCCACCGCCAGCGCCAGAGCCGAATCACGGCTTCGCCTCCGCACCGCTCGCGTCGCCTCCCCGCTCGCCATCAACGAATCCAACGACAACCGTCGCGTCGGGCCCGACGATCGCCTGCACCAGCGCGCGAACCTGCACAAGCGTCGTCCGACGGACCATCGCCGCGTCCTCCGCATTCAGTTCGAGCATCTGCGCCGCCTCGTGCAAACCGACCCGCGCCCGCCCAAGGTAATACTCCCCGGCTCGGCTCCGAAGCCGCAGCCATCCCACCTGCACCTCCGTCTCCTCGCGCTCGGAACAAATCTCCGTCGCCAGCCGCTCCGGCGGCGGCACACGCACAAGATACGAGTTGCCCAGCGGATTTCGCGTGACGGCATCAACGCCCAGGCTCGAAAGATCCGTGCCATAGAGCAGCCGCGCCGGCGCGCGAACGCGTGCCGAGACCTCGCCACGCCAGTTCCGGTCCGTCGTTTCAGTCGAGACGATCGTGTCGATCTCGACCGTGACGAGTTTGCACTGCGCGATAGCCCGGACAACCTCGGCGATGGGTCGCGGCTTGCCGTCAGGCCCAAGGTGGTCGCTCACGCCCGCCGATCTGGCCCGCGCCTCGATCGCGTGCTGCCACAGCGCGAGCGCGGCAAACAGCCCACCCGCGAGGGCGAGAATCAGCAGCGTGCCGCGATCGGGCCAACCAAGACGCATCACCCATTCATCGGGATTTGACCCGCCGCGTGTCGAGAAGTGCCGGATCGGCCTGGTTGGGGCTGATACCGGTTTTGCCTGATTCTTGCGCCGTTGACGCCGAGGATGAGTGAGGCCTTGCGAACAAATCCTCGGGTTGATGTGCCCGTGCCTTCGCTCGCGGGCTCGCTCAGACTCGTCCTCCACGAGCGCGAGAGTTTCACCACGAATCGGTATGAAACAGCGAGGGGATGACCGTTGCGCGCGGTCGCTACGGCACATACCCGCAGACGGGATCGATGAGGTCGAAGAAGGTGAGGTCGGCACTGTCCACAAACCCGTTCCCCGTCAGGTCGCCCATCGGGTTGTAGGTCGCGATCCAGTTCACAAGGATGGTCCGGTCGGCGGGCGAGATCACGCCAT
>JBJXFQ010000125.1:0-37648 GCA_046155605.1 Phycisphaerales bacterium | reverse complement strand
ACGTCAGCCAGATGCAGCAACTCGCCGGCATGCGAGGCCTCATGGCCAAGCCCAGCGGCGAGATCATCGAGTCGCCCATCCGCGCCAACTTCCGCGAGGGCCTCAACATCCTCGAGTACTTCTCCTCCACGCACGGTGCTCGAAAGGGCCTGGCGGACACCGCTCTCAAGACCGCCGACTCCGGCTACCTCACACGCAAACTCTGCGATATCGCCCAGTCCGTCATCATCGGCGAGCATGACTGCGGCAGCAAGCGCGGCATCCGCAAGCGAGCCCTCTACAAGGGCGAAGAGATCGACGTCCAACTCCGCGACCAGATCATCGGACGCGTCAGCGTCAACCCGGTGATCAATCCCAAGACCAACGAGACAATCATCGGGCCTAACGAACTGATCACCGCCGAAGCCGCCGTCCGCATCGAGGAACTCGGCATCGACGAGGTCTTCGTTCGCTCTCCGCTCACCAGCGAGAGCAAGACGGGCTGCTCCGTGCTCGACTATGGCATGGACATGTCCACCGGCAAGATGGTCGAACAGGGCATGGCCGTCGGCATCATCGCCGCGCAATCCATCGGCGAGCCGGGCACCCAACTCACGATGCGCACGTTCCACACGGGCGGCATCGGCCAACGCACCGCTCAGGACACCGAGCACCGCTCAATCCACGGCGGCACCGTCGAGATCCGCGATTGCAACCAGGTGGCCGCCAAGGACGACGACGGCCACGACGTCTTCGTCGCCCTCAAACGCAACGGCGAGATCGCGATCATCGATCCCAAGGGCCGCGAGGTCGAAAAGTATAAGGTTCCCTACGGCGCGTACATCCAAGCCGCGCACGGCGAAGAGGCCAAAAAGGGCCAGGTACTCATCAAGTGGGACCCGCACCGCGTCCCGATCCTTGCGGAAAAGGACGGCACCGTGCAGTACGTCGACATCTCGCTGGGCGAGACGGTCCGCGAGGAGGACGCGGGCCAGGGCAAGAAGGCGCTCGTCATCATCGAGCACAAGGGCGACCTGCACCCGCAGATCAACATCATCGACGGCGAGGGCCACATCCTCGACTTCCATTACTTGCCTGCCAAGGCGCGTATCGAGGTCAAAGACGGCCAGGCGATCAAGGCAGGCCAGATGCTCGCGCGTCTGCCGCGTCTTGCCGCAGGCTCGCAGGACATCGTCGGCGGTCTCCCTCGTGTGACGGAGATCTTTGAGGCCAGGAAGCCCAAGGAGCCCGCGGTGATGGCGGAGATCTCGGGCAAGGTCGAGATCCACTCCGACAAGCGCAAGGGCAAGATGACGATCCGTGTCATCTCCGACTCCGGCATCGAGAAGGACCACCACGTTCCCAACGACAAGACGCTGCTCGTCCACGCGGGCGACTATGTGCAGGCCGGCGACCCGCTCACCGAGGGTCCGCTCGTGCCGCACGACATCCTTCGGATCAAGGGCGAGGAGGCGCTCTGGACATACATGCTCGACGAGGTGCAGAACGTCTACCGCGCACAGGGCGTGGTCATCAACGACAAGCACATCGAACTGATCTTGTCTCAGATGTTGCGTAAGGTCCGCGTCGAGAGCCCGGGCGACACCGACCTGCTCCCGCACGAGGTGGTTGATAAGTTTGAGTTCCGCCAGCGCAACCTGCAGGTCGGCAATCTTATCCGCATCACCGAGGTCGGCGGCACCGAACTGAAACTCGGCGACCTGGTTCATAAGAACCTGGTCAAGGAAGCCAACGCCAAGGCCGAGGCCGAGGGTAAGGAGGGTGCCAAGGGCAAGCGTGCCAAGCCGGCAACGGGCCGGACGCTGCTGCTGGGGATTACCAAGGCGAGCCTCCAGAGCGAGTCGTTCCTCTCGGGCGCATCATTCCAGGAGACGACCAAGGTGCTCACCGAGGCGGCCCTCCGCGGCGCGATCGACAACCTCATCGGCCTCAAGGAAAACGTGCTGTTGGGCCACCTCATCCCCGCCGGCACAGGCTTCCGACCGCACCAGGACATCCGCGTCAAACTGCTCGGCGAGCCGCTCCCGCCCGAAGGGGACGATCAGGAGCAGATGCTTGCGGAGGCTGCGGAGGCGGCCGAGGCGCTGGGCGCGGACAAGCACGATCGGCTCGGACTGCCGCATGTGCAGACGCCGGTGTCCGGTCGTTCCACCCTCGTGGGCGACGCGGTGCTGCCAGCGAACAACTAAGCGCCGCTCGCGCCGCGACGACATTCGAACGCTGTCTGACAAGTCGACGCTACTCATCGAGTAGTGTCGTCGCGCGCGTCGGGCGACGCCGAGAACACCCACGCGCTGTGCCGGCGCGAGTTGGGCATCCGCAACGGCGATCCCGCTGAATCCCTGCACCCACGGCCGGCGCTGGCCCAAGACCATGTACCGTCGGCTGATGAAGCGCCGCTTGCCCGCGTCTTGATGGACGCCCTGCGTCCCGCTCGATACACTCTGCCTCTCGTGAGGCGACGCAACCAAGCCCATCCCCTGTCCACGTTCGCCCGCATCATGCGGTCGGACGTGATGCGCTGGCTGACGGTTGCGGTTTTGGCACCGATCATGGCCTTGGGCGCTATTGGAGGCGAGCGATTCCTCGTCCATAGCCACGATGAGCACGGAACGCATTGGCACCCGCTGAACGCACCGAACGACACCGAACTCGGTACAGCGGATCATGCTCACCAGCACGAGCGGGGCCACGCGGCACCCGCGTCAGACTGCACATTCCTATGTGACCGCGATCAAGACCGAGACGGACCCGACGAGGAGCCCTGCGAGGTTCCCGAGGGTGTCATCGTCTCGATCGACGTCCACAAGCAACTGCCCACTCGCGGCACCGACCTTGGCAAGTCGTTGTTGAGCGCTGCGACGCTGATGATCGCGGTCTTCGCCATGCCGCCGTCACCGGATCTGGAACGGCACATCGGTTCGCCGGGCGGCTCGCTCGGCGGCGGCCCGATGGACCTGATCGCGCTGAGCGCCAGCGACCGGCTTGTTCGCACCAGCCGCGCCCTGCTCATCTAGGAATCGGAGCCACCTCCCGTTCATCGCCCGTCGCTGCAGGTCAACCCCTGCCGCGAACGAGCGATGTTCTGTGTTGGTTCCTCCACGCTAGCCCTTCGCCTTCCCGGCGGCAGTCAAGTTCCTCGAAGCAGGAAGCCTCACGTGCAGAACTCACTGATGTCCGAACGCGGATACCTCCGCGCGCAAGCACGCCGCCGCGGCCCCCGGCCCGCTCCTCCGCGGGCTTCGTTGCTGTTCGCCAGTCTCGTGTTGGTCGCGGGTGCGGGGGTCGGCTGCCAGTCGTATGAGCGCCGTCCCCTCGACCTCGCCGCGACCCGCGAAGCGTGGCTCGCCCGCTCGCCCTCCGACGAGACCGCGCGCCAGTTCGCCGACCGGCTCGCGCAAGCAGAGGGCCGGGGCGACGCGGCCGCATTCGACCCCGGCGATGGCCTCACGCTTGCCGAGGGGGAGCCCGTGGCTCTCGTGTTCAACCGCGGCCTGCGGCTGGCGCGGCTGGAGGCCAACGTCACGCGCGCGACCGCCGACCATGCCGGGCGGTGGGATGACCCGGTGCTCGGCGTGGACATCGAACGGATTGTCTCGGACGTACCGGACCCATGGGTGGTTGCGGGAACCGTGGGATTGACCATACCGATCTCAGGACGCTTGGCCGTGGAAAAGGCCCGTGCCGGGGCGGAGTACGCCGTGGAGTTGCAGCGCGTGGCTGTGCAGGAGTGGGCCACGAGGGCGGCCCTGCGGGAGTTGTGGGTGCAGTGGTCCGCCGAGACCACGCGGCTCGCCCTTGCGACGGAACTGGTCGAACGGCTCCGGGCCGTGTCCGCGCTCGCGGAACGTCAGGAGCAGGCGGGCGTGATGTCCAAGATCGACGCCCGGCTCTTCCGAGTCGAACTGGCCGGCAGCGAGGCTGATGTGATCACCGCGAGGGCAAGGGCGAAGGAACTCGAACTGCAACTCCGGGACATCCTTGGCCTTGCCCCGGATGCTCCCGTGCGCCTCGTCGAAACCGTCGCGTTTGAACCGAGGGGTACCGATCCCGCGTGGCTCCAGAGCATGATGGAGAGTTCCAACCCCGAGCTCCTAGCCGTGCGGGGCGAGTACGACGTGGCCGAGGAGTCGCTCCGGCTCGAAGTGCGCAAGCAGTACCCGGACCTCACCATCGGTCCCGGTTACGGCACCGACCAGGGCGACGACCGAGTGCTGCTCGGCCTGCGACTGCCGCTGCCCCTGTGGAATCGCAACCAGCAGGGCGTGGCCCAGGCGACCGCCAACCGAGAGGTTGCCCGCGGCCGGTACGAGAACACCTTCGAACATCTCGCGTCGAAACTGACGATCGCGCGGACGCGGTTCGATGCCGGCCGTGCTGTGCGTGAGGCCGTGGAATCGCGGGTGCTCCCTCTCGCGGACGAGCAGGACGCCGACGTGCGCCGCGTCGCGGAACTCGGTCGGGTCGACCCGCTGCTGCTGCTGCAGGCCATCAAGTCTCAGTACGACGCCAAGGTGCGGCTCGTCGATGCGCGTGCCGCGGAGGCCATCGGGGGCATCCGGCTCGACGAACTGATCGGGCCGCCCGCACCGCCTCCATCCAGTGAAACTCCCGAATCGTCCCCCGCCGACCCACAGACCCCCACTCCAGGAGGCCGCCCATGAGCCGCCCGTTCGCCTTCTGTCTCGCCATTGTCGTTGCAGGCGCTCTGTGCGGCTGCGAGAAGAAGCCCGAGCAATCGAGCGCCACGTCGGGAGATGCGGCAGCGCCCGCGCCCACCAACCGTGTGGATATCAACGCGGCCGTCCGCCAGAATCTCGGCGTCACCTTCGCCAAGGTGGAGAGCCGGAACGTGGGACGGACGCTGCGCGTGCCGGGCAGATTCGAACTGACGCCCACAGCACGGCGGGAGTACCGGGTGCCCGCGGCCGGCGGTGTCGAACTGCTCGTGCAGCAGTACCAGAGTGTCGACAAGGGGACGCCGCTCTACCGGCTCGATTCGCCGCGGTGGCGCGAACTCCAGCGCGAACTTACCGATGCGGACGCCGCAGTATCCCTTGCGCAAGCAAGTGCCGACAGCATCGGACCGCTGATGGAGGCGCACGAACAGCACCACACGGCGATCGAGAACGCAGTAGCCCTGTGGACGCGGCGGGTCACGGCGCTCGAGCAACTCCAGACGGCGGGCGGGGCCAGGGGCGAGGAAGTTGCCCAGGCGCAGGCCGCGCTCGCGACCGCACGCTCCGACCTTGCCGAGGCGGCCGAGACGCACGTTCAGCTCACCGCCCGGGAGCGAGAGTCCAAGGCCCAGCTCGAAGCCGCCCGGTCGCGGCGGGTCATCCTTCTGGAAGCGGCGGCCTCGCTGGCCGGACTCCCGGCGGCGGATCTTCTTGTACCCGACGCCGGCAAGCCGCGATGGCAAGCCATCGGGCAGATCGAGGTGCGGGCCCTATCGGCAGGGGTTGTTGACGTTCTGTACGCGACCAGCGGCTCATACGTCGATCAGCACGCCCCCGTGCTGGTCACGGTCCAGCCGGATCAGGTCCGTTTCCGGGCCCACGCGCTCCAGAGCGACCTGGGCCGGCTCGCCACCGGCCTTCCGGCGACGGTTGTCGCGCCGCTCGGCGGCTCGCTCGCGGGCACGGAGCGCGTCGCCGGGACTCTCACGCTCGCGCCAACGGCGGACGCCGAGCGTCGTACCATCGAACTGGTCATGGCTCCCACGAGCGATGCCCCGCTCGCCTCGTGGGCGCGGGCCGGTGTCTCGGCGTTCCTTGAGGTGGTGGTGAGTGGCAATGTGGGGGGGGGCGGCGAAGAACTCGCCATCCCGCTCGCGTGCGTCGCCCGCGACGGCACGCAGAGCATTATCTTCCGGCGCGACCCGGCCGACGCCAACAAGGCCATCCGCATGGACGCCGACCTCGGCGTGGACGATGGCCGCTGGGTCGTCATCAGGAGCGGCGTCGCCGAGGGCAACGAGATCGTGCTCGACGGCGTGTACCAGTTGATGGTCGCCACGAGCGGCAGCATCACCAAGGGTGGGCACTTCCACCCGGACGGCACCTTCCACGAAGGCGACGAGTAAAGGGGCCGCCATGCTGAAGCACCTGATTTCATTCTCGCTCAAGCAATCGTCCCTCGTCCTGCTGGTCGCGGGCGTGCTCCTGGCCTACACGCTGGTCAAGCTGCCCCGCATGCCGGTGGACGTGTTCCCCGAACTCAACGCGCCGACCGTGGTGATCCTCACCGAGGCGGGCGGGCTCGCGGCCGACGAGGTTGAGCAATACGTCACGTTTCCCATCGAGGCATCGGTGAACGGCCTGCCCGGCGTGCGGCGCGTGCGGAGTGCGTCGGCGATCTCCCTTTCGCTGGTCTGGGTCGAGTTCGACTGGGGCACGGACATCTACCGCGCCCGGCAACTGGCGGCCGAGCGGCTCGCGGGCGTGCGCGATTCGCTCCCGGAGAACGCCCACGCCGAGATCACGCCCATCACGTCCATCACGGGCGAGATCATGCTCCTGGCCGTGTCGAGCCCCGACGGTTCGGTGAACGACTTGGACCTGCGGGCCTACGCCGAGTTCGACCTGCGGAACAAGTTGCTCGCCGTGCCGGGTGTGGCGCAGGTGTCGGCTATCGGCGGTGAGTTGCCGGAGTACCAGGTCAACGTCAAACAGGACCGGCTCGCCCTGTACGGCCTGACGATTCAGGACGTCGCGGAGGCGACCCGCGCCGCGCACAGCACCGCGAGCGCCGGGTATCTCGCGGAGGTGGACCGCCAGGAACTCCCCATCCGCCAGACCGCCCGCGTCAAGAGCGTCCGCGACATCGCTTCGACCATTGTGGCCACCAAGAACGGCTCGCCCATTACGCTTGGCGAGGTCGCGGAAGTCACGCTCGGCCCCGCGCCCAAGCGCGGCACCGCGGCCAATCAGGGACTCCCGGCCGTCGTGCTCACCATCCAGAAGTCGCCGGGGACCAACACGCTCCTGCTGACGGAGTCGATCGACAAGTCGCTCGACCAGATCGAGAAGAGCCTCCCCAAGGGCATCGCTATCAACCGCGAGGTCTTCCGCCAGAGCCACTTCATTGAGCGGTCGGTCAACAACGTCATGCACGTGCTGCGGGACGCGACGATCATCGTGGCCGTCATCCTCATCATGTTCCTGCTCAATGTACGGACCACGATCATCACGCTCACGGCCCTGCCCCTGTCGCTGGCCGTCGCCCTGCTCACCATGAACTGGATGGGGCTCACGCTTAACGTCATGACGCTGGGCGGGCTCGCCGTAGCCGTGGGCGTCCTGGTGGACGATGCCATCATCGACGTGGAAAACGTCTTCAGGCGCCTCAAGGAGAACGCGACGCTTCCGGAGGCCCAGCGGCGGGGCAAGGTCGAGGTCATCTTCGATGCGAGCAACGAGATTCGACCGTCGATGGTCTTCGCCACGCTCATCATTGTCATCGTGTTCATCCCGCTGCTCTTTCTGGAGGGGATCGAGGGCCGGTTCTTCGCCCCGCTCGGCCTCACCTACATCGTGTCGATCCTCGCGTCGCTCGTCGTGGCCCTGACGGTGACTCCGGCGATGTGCAAGCTGCTCCTCAAGACCGGCGGCACCAAGACCGCGGGGAACCATGTGAACGCGAGCCACGGGCACTCCGATGGGTGGCTCGTCCGCCGGCTGAAGCAACGGTACGAACCATCGCTGCGATGGTCGCTCCGGCATCGGGGGCTCGTGCTGGGGGCGGCCCTGGTGGTGACCGTGCTCGCGGCGCTGCTCGGTCGCACCTTCGGCACGTCGTTCCTCCCCGAGTTTCGCGAGGGGTCGTTCACGGTCTTTGTCTCCTCGCCGCCCGGCACATCGCTCGCCGAGAGCAACCGTTCCGCGCGAGGGATCGAGCAACGACTCATCTCGCTCGACGGCGTGCTGAGCGTGACGCGCCGTACGGGACGGGCCGAGCGTGATGAGCACGCCGAGCCGGTCAGCAACAGCGAACTGGACATCCTGCTCAAGCCCGAGGCGGACTACGCGACGGTTCGCGATGGCATCGCCGCGATCGCGACCGGTGTCCCCGGCGTGACCGTGCAGATCGGCCAGCCGATCGAGCACCGCCTCTCGCACATCCTCTCCGGCACACCCGCGGCCGTCGCGATCAACGTCTACGGCGAAGACCTTCCCACGCTCCGTCAACTCGCCAAGCAGATCGAGGGTGAACTCAAGAGCATCCCCGGCGCCCGCGACGTGACGGCCAACCGCGAGGTCCTGATCACGTCGCTTCCCATCAGCTACCGCCATCCCGATCTGGCCGCGGCGGGTTTGACGCCGGCTTCCGCCGCCGAGCAGGTGCAGACAGCCCTGTATGGCGAGACTGTTGCGGAGGTCAACCAGGGCGTCCGCCGCTTCGACCTGGTCGTGCGGCTGGCCGGCGAGGACCGTCAGCGGATCGACCAGATTAAGGACCTGATCCTCAAAGGCCGTGACGGGATGCTGGTGCGCCTCTCGGAGGTCGCCGACATCGGACCGGAGAAGACCAGCAACATCATCGCCCGCGAGAACGCCCAGCGCAAGGCCGTGATCTCTTGCAACGTCGCCGACGGGTACAACCTCGGCGACCTCGTGGAGCAGGTGCGGGCACGCGTCGAGCCCATCGTGCAGCGCAAGGGCTACATCGTTGAGTTCGGCGGCCAGTTCGAGGCCCAGCAGTCGGCGGCCCGCACGCTGCTCTTCGCGGGCGGGGGCATCGCCCTGGTCATGCTCATGCTTCTGCAGCTCTCGACCGGCTCACTCAAGGTGGCCGCGCTGGTGATGGTGAACCTGCCGCTCGCCGTCATCGGCGGCGTTATCGCCATCTTTATCATGGACTCGGTGCTCCATGTCGGCGGTGGCGACTTCGGCGGCCTCGCCCGCAACTCGCTCGCTCTCTTCGGGCTGGGCTCGACGCCGTACCAGGCGCCGGTGATCTCCATCGCCAGCCTCGTGGGCTTTATCACGCTCTTCGGCATCGCCGTCCGCAACGGCATCCTCTTGGTGAACCACTACAAGCACGTCGTGGAGATCGACCAGAAGCCGCTTGCCGAGGCGATCGTGCTTGGGTCGATGGAGCGGCTTGTACCCATCCTCATGACGGCGCTGTGCGCTGCGCTCGGCCTGCTACCGCTCGCCCTTGCGGCCGGCAAGCCCGGGAGCGAACTGCTGGCGCCCCTCGCCGTGGTCGTGCTCGGCGGTCTACTTACCTCGACCTTCCTCAACCTTATCGTCGTGCCCGCGGGGTACTCGCTCGTCATGGGCACCAAGCCCCGCGGCGCTCCACCGCAGTCCGAATCTCTGATCGGGCGTGTTGCCCGAAGGTTGGGTTTGTCCAGGTTGGCCCGGGGCAAGGCTCCAAGTGCTCCAGCCAATGATTGATCCGGTACCATTGCATCAAGGAGACTGAACGTGAAACTGACCGCACCCTTTGCTTTCTGCGTCGTTCTCGCCGCAATGATCGCCGTGCTTCCCGCGTGCGAAGAGAAGAAGCCCACGACGCCCACGACGCCTACCGGCACGGCTGCGTCGAAGGCTGCTCTCCCCGCCGGTGAGCACAAGGACGCGGCCGCTGGACATGGCGGTGCCGTCATCCAGTTGGGGACATCCACCATCGGCACCTTCGACGTGAAGGCCACCCGCGACGAGGGCCAGATCGTCGCCGGCAAGGATGCACCGATCGACGTGACCGTCACCCCAGCGGCGGGTTCGACAGCCAAGGCCACCGCCGTTCGCTTCTGGATCGGCACCGAAGATGCCAAGGGCTCGGCGAAGGCCAAGGCTGACATCGAGAATCCCGCCGAACCGAACCGCTGGCACACCCACGCCGAGATCCCGAATCCGATGCCGACCGGCAGCAGGCTGTGGGTCGAGATCGAGGATGACAAGGGCGGCAAAGCGGTCGGGTCATTCGACCTCAAGGTCTAACGCTCACCCTCGTGGTGTAGGTGGATGCCCATGTTCCGCGCTGTCACTCTGCAATCTCGCTGTCACTCGTCTCCCAGGCGTCATTTCCACGCCATCGCCCGATGACGCGAAGCAGCCCTCCGCGAAAGACGAATGAACGCCCGACGGAAAAGTGTCTCGGCCCTGAGGTCATGAACATGAACTCTCGCTCGGCTGGCGGAGACATCGCACTTCGCGCGCTTTGCAAGGCCGATCAAAGCGGCTCGATCTAACTGGCCTCGCTGGCGGGTGGAGAGGGTTTCCAGCGGCGGCGGGTTTCGAAAGCAGCGACGTCGGCAACAGTTTGGGAGCGGAGAAAGTCGAGGCTGGCAGCGCGGTGCTTCGTCCAGAAGCCATGGCATGGGCAGGCGCGATCGTCGGAGCAGGCAGCAATGCCCATCATGCAACGTGTTTCAACCGCGGGATCATCGAGTGCGATACACAGGTCATAGAGCGAGATTTCCGAGGCGGGGCGGGCCAGGATGACACCTCCACCAATGCCGCGCTGCGTGGTGACGACGCCTCGACGCGCGAGGGTCTGAATGATCTTTGCGAGGTACGGAGCGGGGATGTCGGTGGCGTCGGCAATGTCCTTGACGAGCGTGGGGCGACCACCAGCCGCGGCAACATAGCCGAGGGCCGTGGCCGCGTAACCGGCCGCCTGACTCATCATGGGCGAGATTCCATGCCGAGAGCATACCAGCGATAAACGGACAAGACAATCGTATTGTCGTCATCATTTCAGCATCAGTACGACTTATGTTAGGTATTTGATAGCGAATCAGGACGCATTCCACGTGTCGGACAACTAGACAAAGAGATAAGCGGATCATATAGTCTCAAATATTACGCCGTTCCGCTTGCATACGGACCGGAGAGACGGAGGACGCCGCGATGCCTGCTCATGCCGAAGCCCGCCACGCCGGTCCGATGGAGCGGTTTGTCTACAACGACTCGATCGTGCGAAAGTTCCTCACGGCAACGTTGGTGTGGGGGCTTGTGGCGTTTCTCGCTGGGCTGGTGATCGCCTTGGCGCTCGTGGCACCACGGGCGGCGTCGTGGGAGGTCAGCGGGGTCCGCCCCTTTGCTTGGCTGTCCATCATCTTTGAGACGCAGTGGCTGAACTTCGGACGGCTGCGGCCGCTGCACACAAACGCGGCCATCTTCGCCTTTGGCGGGAACGCCATCTTTGCGGCGGTCTACTACTCGACGCAGCGACTGTGCAAGGCGCGGATGTGGAGCGACACATTGGGTCTGCTGCACTTCTGGGGCTGGCAACTCATCATCGTGTGTGCCGCCCTGACGCTCCCGCTCGGGATCACCAGCGGGAAGGAGTACGCCGAACTCGAGTGGCCCATCGACCTCATGATCGCGGTCGTCTGGCTCGGGTTCTTCGGGGTCAACTTCTTCCAGACGCTGCGGCACCGTCGTGAGCGGCACATGTATGTGGCCCTCTGGTTCTACATCGCCACGATCGCTACGGTCACGGTCCTGCATGTGGGCAACAGCCTGGCGATTCCGGCCGGGCTATTCAAGAGTTACTCGGTCTACGCGGGCGTGCAGGACGCCTTCATGCAGTGGTGGTACGGGCACAACGCGGTGGCGTTTTTCCTGACGACCCCGTTCCTGGGCCTGATGTACTACTTCATGCCCAAGGCGGCGGAGCGCCCGGTGTACTCGTATCGACTTTCGATCATCCACTTCTGGTCGCTGGTGTTCATCTACATCTGGGCCGGGCCGCACCACCTGCACTACACCGCGCTCCCGGCGTGGGCGAGTTCGCTGGGGATGCTGTTCAGCCTCATGCTGTGGATGCCCAGTTGGGGCGGGATGATCAACGGCCTGCTGACGCTGCGCGGCGCGTGGAACAAGGTGACCACCGATCCGGTGCTCAAGTTCTTCGTCGTAGGGGTGACGTTCTACGGGATGTCCACGTTCGAGGGTCCGATGCTCTCGATCAAGAGCGTCAACGCCCTCTCACACTACACCGACTGGACGATCGCTCACGTTCACGGCGGGGCGCTGGGCTGGAACGGGCTGCTCACCTTCGGGATGATGTACTGGCTGCTCCCACGGCTCTTCCAGACGAAACTCTACAGCACGAAACTGGCGTCGACGCATTTCTGGATGGCGACGGTGGGCATCCTGCTCTACGTCATCCCGATCTACGTTGCCGGGCTCACCCAAGGCCTGATGTGGCGCGCGTTCGACCAGTCGGGCAACCTGCAATATCCGGACTTTGTCGAGACGGTCAACGCGCTCATCCCGATGTACTGGGTGCGTGTGGTCGGCGGGCTGCTGTATGTCGGCGGGGCGTTCGTCGGCGCCTTCAACTACCTCAAAACCTGGCAGTCGCGGCCTGCGGCATACGAGGAGACCGTCCACGAAGCCCCGGCGCTCACGCGCGGTTACGTCGACGCGCCGCCACCGGCGTCGCGCCTTTCCGGCGTCATCGAACTCGGCCACAAGGGCGACGTGTGGCTCCAGGGCGCATGGCACCGCGTGTGGGAACGCCTGCCCGTGAAGTTCACCGTCCTGGTTGTACTCGCCGTGCTGGTGGCGTCCGCGTTCGAGATCATCCCGACATTCCTGATCCGGTCCAACGTGCCGAGTATCGCGAGCGTCAAGCCGTACACCCCGCTGGAGTTGGCGGGGCGCGAGATCTACATCGCCGAGGGCTGCTACACGTGCCACTCGCAGATGATCCGTCCGATCTGGGCGGAGACCAAGCGGTACGGGGAGTACAGCAAGCCGGGCGAGTTCGTCTATGACCATCCATTCCAGTGGGGCTCGCGGCGGATCGGGCCGGACCTGGCGCGCGTGGGCGGGAAGCAATCGCACGACTGGCAAGTTCGCCATCTCGAGAATCCGCGGCAACTGGTGGCGCAGTCGATCATGCCGGGCTACGCGCATCTGCTGAAGGAGAACCTGGACTTCGAGGGCATCCAACGTCGCGTCGGTGTGATGGCGATGCTGGGAGTTCCGTATGGCGACGCGGTGAAGGGGACTCGTGCGACGGAGTTGGCGAGGGCGCAGGCGGCGAAGATCTCGACGGAACTGGTGACGCAGGGCGGCTATCAGAACCTGCAGGACAAAAAGGTCCTCGCCCTCGTGGCGTACTTGCAGCGGCTCGGGACCGATCTGGGCAAACCTGACGATTGGAACCCGTATGAGGGGTTCGACGGGAAAAAGGGCGTGGGTGCGCGGCAAGTGAGCGAGCCGGTCAGCACGCCCGAGGGAGGGAACTGAGCCATGAGACTGAGCGACATCATGAGTCAGATGGGGCTGACGGTGTGGCCCGAGGCGGCGCTGGTCATCTTTCTCGGAGTGTTCGTGTTGGTCGTGCGGCGGGCGCTCTGGCGCGGGCGTTCGGCGGAGATCGCGCACGCCGCAATGCTGCCACTGGAAGACGGAGCGGTTGGACCCAAGGAGGCGAATGAATGAGCCGCCATGAACCCAAGATCATGGATCACGAGTACGACGGGATTCAGGAGTTTGACAACCCGACGCCCGGGTGGTGGCACCTGATCTTCGTCGGCTCGGTCTTCTTCTCTTGTTTTTACTATTTCTTCTGGCACTACTCCCCGCTCGCACCGACCATCCACGACTCGTGGAGGTCGTCGCAGGTGGCGGAGTTCAAGCGCGTCTTCGGCGCGCTGGGCGAACTCCAGCCCGACGAGTCCACGCTGCTCCGCATGATGAAAGACGAGAAGATGTTGGCGGTAGCGCAGGGCATCTTCGTGGGGAACTGCGCGCAGTGCCATGGGCGCGAGGGCGGTGGGATCAACGGCGTCAATCTCACCGACAACAACTACAAGAACCTCAAGCAACTCATGGGCGTCTTCGACGTCATCACCAAGGGCGCGAACGTCGGCGCGATGCCGGCATGGGAGAATCGCCTGTCGCAGAACGAGCGGATCATCGTGGCGGCTTACGCGGCGACGCTCCGCGGGAAGAACATCCCGGGCCGACCGCCCGAGGGCGAGGTGATCGAGCCTTGGCCGACGAAATGAGGCATTTGTGAGTTCGGCAACGCGAGAATCATCGCCGCGAGCGCCGGGCGAACCGCCCCGTGTGTTGGCGACGCTGAACGACGACGGCAGCCGGCGGTGGATCAAGCCGCGGGTCTCGACCGGGCGGTTCCTCACGCGCCGCCGGATCATTGCCTACGCGTTGATCCTGATCTTCACGGCGATCCCATACATCAAGGTTGGCGGGCACCCGCTCGTGCTTCTCGACCTGCCGGCGCGGCGATTCACGATCTTTGGCGTGACATTTCTGCCGACGGATACGGTGCTGCTGGCGCTGTTCATGGTGTCGGTGTTCGTCGGCATCTTCCTGCTCACAGCCCTGTTCGGGCGAGTCTGGTGCGGCTGGGCCTGCCCGCAGACGGTTTACATGGAGTTCGTCTATCGCCCCATCGAGCGGCTGTTCGAGGGATCGCCAGGTCGCCGCCGCAAGGGGTTTCTGGCTGAGAGCGGGCTTGGAAAAGTCCTGAAGTTTGCGGCGTTCTTCGTCGTGTCGTTATATCTCGCGCACACGTTTCTCGCATACTTCGTCGGCGTGGATCGACTCGCGCAGTGGGTGACCCGTTCGCCCTTGGAGCATCCGGCGGGATTCATGATCGTCGCGGCCGTGACGGGGCTGATGCTCTTCGACTTCGGGTACTTTCGCGAGCAGATGTGCCTTGTGGCCTGTCCATATGGAAGGTTCCAGTCGGCGCTGCTCGACCGCAGTTCGCTCATCGTGACATATGACCCCAAGCGCGGCGAGCCGCGTGGCAAGGCGTCGGTCTCACTGCCCGTCGTCGGCGAGAAACCCCGCGGCGACTGCGTGGATTGCGGCCTCTGCGTGGCCACCTGCCCCACCGGCATCGATATCCGCAACGGCCTCCAGATGGAGTGCGTGCATTGTGCCCAGTGCATCGACGCGTGCGACGCCGTGATGACCAAACTGGGCAGGCCGCGGGGGCTGATCCGGTACGGTTCGCAGGACGCGATTGAGGGCAAGCCCCGGCGGTTCCTGAGGCCGCGAGTGGTCATCTATCCGCTCGCGCTGATGGTGGTTCTGACGGCGCTGGGACTCGGCCTGGCCGCGCGCGGACCGGCGGACGTGACGGTGCTTCGCGGGCTCGGGCGGCCGTTCACGGAGTTGATCCAGGCGGAAGGCACCGTCGCCGAAGTCGAGAACCCGGTCCGGGTGAAGATCGTGAACCGGACGGATTCCACCGCATCGTTCCGTGTGGAGATCGCCGGGATCGAGGGAGCGCGGGTCGCGTCCGAAGAGAATCCGGTGCGAGTGTCTCCGCGAGGGTCGAAGACGGCTCCGATGATGCTGATCGTGCCACGGAGCGCCTTTACAGGCGGAACCGTCAGAGTAACGCTGAGGTTCATCGGCGAGCAGGGCGTCGTGGCCGAAAGGCGCTACACGCTCGTCGGCCCGGCATCGAGCGCGACGGCGCTGCCGCAGCCTGCAAGGGACGCATCTGGAGGAAAGCCATGAGTGAGCGATGGCCAAAGGTCGTATTCGGGTTGCTGGGGCTGAATGTCGTGATCGTGGCCGTTACGGTGTACGCGGCGAACAGCGACCCGGCGTTCGGCGTCGAGCCCGGTTATGACAGCAAGGCGATGGCGTGGGACGCGGTGAAGCGTGAGCGAGCGATCAGCAAGGAGTTGGGCTGGATAGCGCAGGCCGAAATTAATCGCGACGCGCTGGTGGTGAGACTGAGCGACGCCAAGGGCGAGCCGATCGTGGATGCGGCTGTGCGTGCCGAGGTCTTTCACACGCTTCGGTCCAGCGAGCGACATGCGGGAGCGCTCGTCGAAAGTGAACGCGGGGTCTATCGCGGAGAGTTCGGGCTCTCGCGGCCGGGGCGGTGGGAGGTGCGACTCATCGCTCTTCGCGGCGCGCAGCGATTCGTCGCCGATGTCGCGGCGACACGGGATGGCACCCCATGATGGAACTGATCGCCGCTGTATTCGTCGCAAGCCTGCTAGGCAGCACGCACTGCGCGGGGATGTGCGGCGCGTTCGTGGCGATCGCGGTGACGGGCGAGGCCGGGCCGGGGCGCGCGTGGCTCCATGCCGCGTACAACGTTGGCCGGCTGACGACCTACACGACGCTCGGCGCGATCGCCGGTGCGATCGGCGCGGCGGTTGATCTGGGCGGCGCGGCGGTGGGGGTGCAGCGAGCGGCGACGGTGGCTGCCGGCGCGATCATGGTCGTCATTGGCCTTGCGGCGCTCTTGCGACTGTGTGGCGTGCGTGTGCCGAAGCCTCCTGTGCCGGGACTCATGCGTCGGCTCGCGGTCCGGGGGCATCGCGGGGTTATGTCGTGGCAACCGCTCTCGCGTGCCGGCGCCATCGGGCTGTTGACGACGCTCCTGCCATGCGGCTGGCTGTACGCGTTTGTGATCACGGCGGCGGGAACTGGCGGGCCGCTCTCGGGTGCCGCGACCATGGCCGTCTTTTGGCTCGGCACGCTTCCGATGATGCTCGCGCTCGGCATCGGCGTGCAGCAACTCGCGGGCTCGTTCCGCGGCAAGTTGCCGATCGTCGCCTCCATCGTGATCGTGGGCGTTGGTGTGATGACGGTGCTCGGGCGAACGACGATGCAACTGCCCTCGCCAAGTGGCGTGCGAGTATCCGGCGAGCCGGACGCAATGATCGAGCGTGTGCGCGGGCTCAAGGCCGAGGAGTCGTCGTGCTGCGATGGCAACTGAGACGCTCCATCGCGTGAGTCGTGGCGAGCAGCCGACACCCCCGGTGTCCGAGGCCGGCGCGTGCGTCCACTGCGGCCTGCCGATGGCGCGCGCGACGAGCGCTGGTGAATCGTGCGAGCCGGCATTCTGCTGCACGGGCTGCAGGGCGGCATGGGAGATCATCCACGGCTGCGGACTCGAACGCTACTACCGCGTGCGTGATGGTGCGGCAAATGGCAAGCCGGCGCGCGGCACGGGCCGACATTACGAAGAGTTCGACGATCCGAAGTTCGCGTCGCTGTACTGCCGTGCCTCGCCAGGCGGGCTGTTGACGACGGAACTCTTCCTCGAAGGCGTGCATTGTGCCGCGTGCGTGTGGCTGGTGGAGAAGTTGCCCGCGATCGTGCCGGGCGTGATCGAGTCGCGGCTCGACTTTCGTCGCGGGCTTTTGCGAGTTACATGGGACGCGGGGAGAGTAAGGCTCTCCGACGCGGCGCGAGCGCTCGACGCGCTGGGCTATGTGCCACACCCCGGGCGAGAGGCCGCGGCACGCGACGCGCGACGGCGCGAGGATCGAACGGGCCTTGTGCGTCTGGGTGTGGCCGGCGCGTGCGCGGGCAACGTCATGCTCCTCGCGTTCGCGCTCTACTCCGGGACGTTCGACGCGATGGACGCGTCGTATCGCGAGTTCTTCCGCTGGCTGAGCATGGGCATCGGCGTGCTCTCGCTCGCGTGGCCGGGGCGGGTCTTCTTTCGCGGAGCGCTGTCGGCTCTTCGTACCCGGACGCCGCACCTCGACCTTCCGATCGCGGTCGGCCTCGCGGCGGGGGCGGTGTGGGGCGTGGTCAACACGGTGCGCGGTGCCGGCGAGATCTACTTCGATTCGCTGAGTGTTCTGGTCTTTGTGCTGCTCGTCGGGAGGTGGGTGCAGCGTCGGCAGCAGCGGTGGGCGGCCGATTCGATGGAGTTGCTGTATTCGCTGACACCGTCGCGAGCGCGGCTGATCGAGGAAGAGCAGGGACGGATCGTGACGCGCGAGGTGCCCGTCGAAGCGCTCGCGTGCGGCGCGACGGTCGAGGTTCGCGCGGGCGATTCCGTGCCGGTTGATGGTGTGATTCTCGAGGGCCGCTCTGCGGTCGATCAGGCATTGCTCACCGGTGAATCTCGGCCAACGACACTCGTGCCGGGCGACCGCGTGGCGGCGGGATCCGTCAGCCTCAGCGGGCGACTGCTGGTGCGCGTGGAAGCAACCGGACGTGAGACGCGCGTCGGCAAACTGATGGAACTCGTTGAGGACGCCACGCGACGACGTGCGCCGATCGTCAGGCTCACCGATCGCATCGCCGGGTACTTTGTGGTCGTCATGCTCCTGCTCGCGGGAATCACGGCGGCGGTGTGGCTCTGGATCGATCCCGCGCGCGCGATTGATCACGCGACGGCACTGCTCATCGTCACCTGCCCGTGTGCGCTGGGGTTGGCAACGCCGCTGGCAGTGACGGTGGCGATCGGGCGTGCCGCGCGGGCTGGGGTCTTGCTCAAAGGCGGCGACTCATTGCAACTGCTCTCTCGCCCGGGCACGTTACTGATCGACAAGACAGGCACGGTGACCCGGGGCGAGATGGCGCTGGTGCGGTGGGAGGGGGATCGCGCCATCATGCCGCTCGTCGGTGCGATCGAGGCGATCTCGGCACATCCAGTAGCGCGGGCGCTGAGCGGCGGTTGCTCGAAGAATGGACGCGACGAGTTCGATGGCCTCGAGGTGGCCGAGGTGCCTGGGGGCGGGATGATCGGCCGAGTCGGCGCGCGTGAAGTTGCTGTTGGATCATGCGCGTTCATCCGAGCCCGCGGTGTGCAAGAGGCAGATTGGATCGCGGACACGGAGCACGCGATGGCCGCGGATGGCCTGACGCCCGTGCTCGTCGCCGACAGCGGGCGAGTGGCGGCGATCGCCGGCTTGGGCGACCCTCTGCGAGACGATGCCGCGGCGATGGTGGCCGAGTTGCGAGCCGCCGGGTGGCGCGTCGGCCTGCTGTCGGGCGATCATCCGACGATCGTCAAGGCCGTTGGCCTTGCTTTGGGAATCGAGCCGGGCCTGATTCGTGGCGGCGCAACGCCGGAGGAAAAGGTTCGCGTCGTGCGCGATTGGATGGGGGCCAAGCCGATTGTGATGGTGGGCGACGGCGTCAACGACGCGGCGGCATTAGCAGCGGCCGATGTCGGCATCGCCGTGCATGGCGGCGCGGAGGCCAGCCTGGCGGCGGCTGATGTGTACCTGCGAGACGCCGGGCTGGGCGCGATCGTGTCGTTGACGCGTGCTTCGCGGCGCACGCTCGGCGTCATCCATCGTAATCTCGCGGCGTCGCTCGTGTATAACCTCGTGGCGGCAGCGCTGGCAATGACAGGCGCGATTAACCCGTTGATTGCGGCGATCCTGATGCCGGCGAGTTCGTTGACAGTCCTGGGCTTGTCGCTGCGGCAGCGACCGTTTGGAGGCGCGTGATGTCGGTGCTGTACATCGTCGTGCCGCTTGCAGTACTGCTGGCCGGAGCGGCGCTGTGGGGGTTCATCTGGGCGGTCCGCGGCGGGCAGTTTGATGACCTCGATACACCGGGGGTGCGTGCGGCGCTCGATGATGACGAGCCGCAACGCACGGTGCGATAGGATTGCTTGGCCGGCGACTGCTGGACGGCGAAGCCTCCCACAAACGAGGAAATGACATGACCATCCGCAGCCTCGTCCAGTCCGATCGCTTCAACAACTTTGTGGTTGCCGTCATTCTCGTCAACGCGGCTCTCATCGGGCTGAGCACCTACATCACCGATGCGACGACGCTCCGTGTCATCGCGGGGATCGAGGCTACCTGCGTCGTCATCTACCTCGTGGAAATCGTGCTGAGATTTCTCGCTCGTGACTCAACACGCCACTTCTTCCGGGATGGCTGGAACATCTTTGACCTCGTGATCGTGATCGCCGCGATTATTCCCGCGTCCAACGGCATTGGCCCGGTGCTCCGCATTCTTCGTGTTTTCCGCGTGCTGCGGCTGGTCAAGACAATCCCAGAACTACGGCTGATCGTCACCGTGCTCATCCGATCAGTCGTCAGCATGAAGTATGTGGCATTGCTCGCGACCATCCTCTTCTACGTCTACGCGCTCATCGGGGTCAAACTGTTCGGAGGCAATGGCCACCCGATGCAACCCTATTTCTCCAGCATCCATGAGGCGTGTTTCACGCTCTTCCGCATTCTCACCGGAGACGACTGGACCCAGATGCGCTACGAGTTGGCACAGGCCGGTCATCCCCTGTGGGCGTTCACGGCCTTCCAGGTATCCTGGATCGTGGTCGCGACGTTCCTGCTCGTGAACCTCATCGTCGGTGCCGTCATCAACAACTACCAGAAGGTGCAGGACATCGAGGAGCACCGGTCGCTTGCGCACGACACCAGCGAGCAACGTGTGCGCGAACTTCTCCGAGAACTCGACGCGATTCTCAACTCTCGCTCACGCGGCTAACCAGCACGGTGCGCAGGATCCGGCGCTGACGCGGATTGTTCCGCGTAGGTTGTAGCCGAGAAAGCGTGCGCGCGTGGATGCGAAGTCGCCGCGACGGGTGGCTACTTCGACCAAGGTCTGAAAGTTGACTCGGCGTTTGTCGTCGCGTGATCGTCAGTGACCGCGTGGCGAGTTCGTCCCCAGAGCCTTGCGAGCGACCTGGCGCGTGGTCTTCGAGTTCGGGTTCGCGCCTCCGCTCCTCGTCTCCGCAGTTGGCCGCGAGTGTGTCGAGTCGGATCGGTGGTTTGCGGTGCCGCGATGCCCGTGGCCGACTTTGGGATGAGCGTGGCCGCTGCCGCGATGCGACTCGCCTGCTTTCGGATGCGTGTGGCCCGCGTTGGGATGCGAATCGCCGGTTCGGGGATGCGGGCGGTTGGCGCGGGGGTGCGTGTGGCCTGTGCCAGGACGAGAGGAAGGCGTGCCGGATCTCGTGTGGTTTACGCTCGAGTGCAACGAGTCTGAAGCGCGATGAGAGTGGCTCGGGCCGGATTGGGCGGTGCCGGCAGGCGGCCTTGCGGGGCTGTGTGCGGCGAGGGCGGGTAACTGCATGACGGCCTTGATCGGGCTGCCCATCAGCCTCTCGATACCGCGAAGGAGGCCGCGTTCCTCATGATCGCAAAACGAGATAGCGATGCCGCCGGCACCGGCGCGGCCGGTGCGGCCGATGCGATGGACATAGCCCTCGGCCTCGAGCGGGAGGTCGAAGTTGAAGACGTGGGTGATGCCATCGACGTCGAGTCCGCGAGCGGCAACATCCGTGGCGACGAGCACGCGGCAGCGGCCGCTGCGGAAGCCGTCAAGGGTGCGGCGTCGCTGGCTTTGAGCGCGGTTGCCGTGGATGGCATCGGCGCTGATGCCGGCTCGCATGAGGTTGTGGCAAACGCGGTCGGCACCGTGCTTGGTCTTCGTGAAGACAATGGCGCGGGCGACCGACTTGGGCTGCAGGAGGTGCTCGAGCAGCGACTGCTTGATGCCCCGGGGAACCATGTAGACGGATTGCTCGATGAGCACCGGCGCGGTGGTCGGCGCGGCGACGGAGATCTTGACCGGGTCGCGCAGGAGCGAGTCGGCCAGTTTCAGGATCTCTCGCGGCATCGTGGCGGAGAACATGACGGTCTGACGATCGGCGGGCAACGTCGCCGCGATCCGTCGGATGGGCTGGATAAAGCCCATGTCGAGCATCTGGTCGGCCTCGTCGAGAACGAGCACCTTGATCGCCGATAGGTTGACGATGCGCTGCTCCATGAGGTCCATGAGCCGCCCCGGCGTCGCGACGATGATGTCCACTCCCTTGCGAAGGGCACGCTCCTGATGGACCTGGCTCACCCCGCCGTAGATGGTGGTGTGCGTGAGGTGGGTGTGGCGGCCGTATGCGGCGAAACTCTCGCAGATCTGCACGGCCAGTTCGCGCGTCGGCGCGAGGACGAGAACACGTGGGAGAGCCGGGCCACGACGGGACTTGTCCACCGGCGCGGCGGCGAGCCGGCTGAGAATGGGGAGCGCGAACGCGGCGGTTTTGCCCGTGCCCGTCTGCGCGCAGCCCAGCAGATCACGCCCTTCGAGGATGGGCTGGATGGCGCGGGCCTGGATGGGTGTCGGAGTTTCGTAGCCCTCATCGACGAGGGCGCGGAGAACGGGAGGAGAGAGCGAGAGGGTCGAGAACTGCATCAAAGCGATAAACTCCTACGGCTCGCCGAACGCCACACGGCGCGCTGCGTGCCGAACTACTTTCGGGCGTTGCTCGTGCCAACCTAATTGGAACAAGTGCGGCCGTACTGGGAATGCCGCACAAAGCCATCGGGCTGAGGCGGTGCCAGCAGATTCCCAGAACGACCTGGCCCAGCGAAAAGCGGGGCGAGATGGAGAATGGGGCCACCAGCGATCGGCTGATGATAGGCGGATGCGGCACCGAAGTCACAAACCGCGTCGTGCCGCCTCGCGAGTTCGCAGCAGCCACCTGTGCGACATCAAGAGACTTGCGAAGTTGCAATGGGCTCAACGGAGGCCGCTGGCGTGTTTACTGCGGGTCGGCTGCGCTTCTTGGCCGCTATCTGATCGCGGGTGGGCAGGCGGATTGCCCTGACGAGGCCGAGCATGGACATGGCGCGGATGAGAATGTAACTGGTGTCGAGTTCCCACCAGCGCAGGCCGTGGCGGGCCGAAGTGGGAAAGGCGTGGTGGTTGTTGTGCCAGCCCTCGCCCATCGCGAGCAGCCCGACGATCGCATTGTTGCGGCTGTGATCCTGTGAGCGGAAGGGGCTGGTCCCCCAGAGGTGGCAGACCGAGTTGACACTCCAGGTGACATGATGCACAAGAAAGACGCGAACGAACCCGCCCCAGAGCAGGCCCAGCAATGCGCCGGTGAAGGAGAGCGTGAGGAGGCCACCCAGGAGCGCTGGGATCACCAGCCCGGCGACGACCCAGAACGGGAACTGCCGATTGACGGCGACCATCACCGGATCGGCGTGCAAATCCTTGATATAGCGCCCGAGCGCCTTTGAATGGCCCTCGAAAAGCCATCCGATATGAGCGTGCCAGAGTCCGGCGAGCGTTGACTTGATGCCCTTGCGCCAGGTGCCCGATGCATCGACATTGGGCGAGTGCGGGTCGCCCTCTTCATCGGAGTGCTGGTGGTGCCTCCGGTGGTTGCCGGCCCACTCGAAGATCGGGCCTTGAACGGCCATCGAGCCCAGCGCCAGGAAGAGGAACCGCACCGGAGCGACGGCCTCAAACGAGCGATGGGTCGCCAGGCGGTGGTAGCCGATCGTCACGCCCGTGGCTGTCGCGACGCACATCCCGGCGAAGATCGACACCTGCACCCAGTCGAGCATCGTTCCCCACGAGAAGTAGATCGCAACGATCAATCCGACGAAGGGCACGATCACCGCGCCCAAGTTGAGCAGGCGCACCTTGCGGTCTGCGGGCGACTCTTTGTGCTTCGTGACGACCTCAGCCGCCTCTTTGGGCTTGGCTAGGAATGCGGGCATGGATTGAGCGGAACGCGACGGTGTCGCGGTGAGCACGGGCGTGGTTGGCGTCGGCATCGGGCGGCGGGCTCCCGGGCTCCCCCCATTGGAAGCCCCTAGGCTTGCGCGCCAGGCGCCCGGATCTCGATCCGTCGAGGCTTGGCGCGGACAGTGACAGGCACGGCCATCGAACAGTCTGCCGAGTGCAGGCACCAGTGCAGTGTAGGGCGCGCCGAATGCTCGACAAGAGGGCGGCTTCGCGCGGCCAGATGGATCGTCCAAACCGCCGACCGCACCTACCGCTAACTATCTCTCGGCGCGAATGACCGACTGCTCGGTGATGACCAACTCAAAGGCTGCGCCGTGAGGTGGCCCCAAAGAATGGCATCCGACGGGCAACGGCTTGGAGGAAGGGACTGCGAGCCGTGGGGTCGAGGGTGCCTGCCTGCTCGAACAGTTCCTGGATGCGGAGGGAGCGGAGATCGAAGGTCATGTTGGCCATTATCAGGGATAGAACCAGATGACACTAAGGTCTGGGCACTGGGAATGTTGCCGGCGATCGGGACGAGGTCCGGTAGCGCGGAAACCGTCAACCAGAGGCCGCAGAGGGATTGCACTCGCAAGGAGAAGCGGGCACAATGCGAATCGAGAGTGTCGGGAGACTGAGATGGCGGACAAGGGCAGGTCTACTCCAGGGCCAGAGTCTCAATCAGCCGCGGAGGCGTTGCTGCCGCGGTTGTACGACGAACTTCGGGCGCAGGCCGCTCGATACCTCAAGCGTGAACGGAGCGACCATACCTTGTCTCCGACCGCGCTTGTTCACGAGGCGTTCGTGCGCCTGGTCGGAATCCCGGGCGCGGCAGTCGTCGATGACACGCACTTTGCCGCACTGGCTGCGGGAGCGATGCGGCGGGCCCTCGTGGACCACGCGCGAGCGCGCGCAGCGGCGAAGCGGCGACCCGAGGAGGGCGTCATCCGTTTGGATACCGGCGTGTCATTCACGCCGCGTCGCGAATCGCAGCCGGTCGACGTGCTGGCCATTCACGAGGCGCTGGAAAGGCTGTCGACGCTTCATGAACGACAATCCCGGCTGGTGGAACTGCGTTTTTTCGGCGGCATGACCACGGCGCAGGCAGCGTCCGCACTGGGAATCTCGTTGCCGACCGCGGAGGCCGATTGGCGCATGGCACGCACCTGGCTGCATCGGGAGTTAAGTCGCTAGGAGCGCCGGCGAAACCGCGGCCTCGCTGCCACGCGGGAGTTCTCCACGGTCCACGTTACGTCATCGTGCGAGCCGCGCCAACCTCGCTCCTCAACGCCTCCGCCGTCGCAGCACGATCACGCCCGCGCCGCAGAGCACCGCCGCGCTGGCCGGCGCGGGCACCGGCGTGCCCACGTTGAACAGGATGAAATCCGACTGCTGCGCGTTGGGCATGAGCGCGCTGTTGCTCAGCGTCAGTCGCAACCGCTTGACGTTCGTCAGCCCGTCGATCAGCACCACCCCGCCCTGCCCGAAGTTCTTGTTCACGGTCGTGTCGAAAACGAAGAACCGCGACGAAAGCCCCACCGCGCCGCGCGTGGTGGAACTCGTCGAGAAATACCCCGCGCTCCCCGGTGCCGTGGCCTGCCACTCATTTACCGTCAGCCACGTGTTCACGTCGATCTGGTTGTTGCTGAAGTCCCAAGCCGAGATCGTGTACTCATAAAAGTTGTGAATGTTCCCGATGAACAGCCGCCCGCCGGTCCCCCAGCCGTAGCCGTTCGAGAAGTTCAAGTCGAGCGATCCGCCCAGCGACCCGATGCCGTGGCAGTCGAGTTCCGTCGGAAAGATGTTGTTCGTCGTGATCGCCGTGGGCACGCCCCACGCCCCGAACGCCGGCGTAAACGCCGTGTTGCTCGTCGTCGTGATCGTCCCCGCCGCGGACGTGTTCGAGAACTGCCACGACGGATTCGAGAACGCCGCCGTCCACTTCTTGTAGTCCCATTGCGCCTCCGCCGCGCCCAGGCTCAGCCCGGCCGCTCCGGCCCACGCGACACACTGAAACCGCTTGAAGGACATCTTGAGGCTCCTTGTACGCGCCCCGGCGAGGGGCACGGCTACCTCCATTGCGGCCTTCATCGCCAAATCTGAACGCATTGCGACTTGCACGCGAGGTCTAAAGCGGTTAGCATTATCCACAATTACATCTCGGGAATCGCATGAAGCGTGTCATCGGCATCAGCGTGTTCGGCCTCATCCTCGCCGCGGTGATCGGGGTGTTTCTCGGCCTGAGCGCTTCAACCTTCACCTACGCCGAGGGTGCCTCATACCTGTCCAACGACCCGCGGGCTTGCGTGAACTGCCACATCATGCGGGAGCAGTACGACGCGTGGCAAAAGTCGCTGCATCACGCCCACGCCGCCTGCAACGATTGCCATGTCCCTCACGACCCGATCGGCAAGTACATGGCCAAGGCTGAGCACGGCTATCGCCACTCCAAGGCCTTCACGTTCCAGGACTTCCACGAGCCGATCCGGATCACACCCGGTGACTTGAAGATCGTCGAGGCCAACTGCGTGCGCTGTCATAGCCGCATGGTGGAAGAGATCACCGCCCACGCCGAGGCCACCTCGTGCGTGCATTGCCACAAGGGAATCGGTCACGGCCCATCCCGCTGAGGAGTCTCCATGAAACGCGCCACTCGCTGGGGCATCTACTCGCTCGTGCTGATCGTCTTTGTCGCCGGCGCCTTCGCCGCGGGCCTGCTGATGCAGAACGTCGCACAGCGCAAGGCCGAGGCGACCCAGACCGCGTTCAAACTCGTCACCATCGACGAGGCGACCGTGGACCCGGCCGAGTGGGGCAAGAACTTCCCGCGGCAATACGACGGGTACAAACGCACCGTCGACATCGAGCGCACCCGCTTCGGCGGGTCCGAGGCCTTCCAGAAACTCGACGACGACCCTCGCTGGCGTGTCCTTTTCGCGGGCTACGCCTTCTCCATCGATTACCGCGAGGAGCGTGGGCACGCTTACATGCTCAGCGACCAGCGCGAGACCGAGCGCGTCACCAAAAAGTCGCAGCCCGGCGCGTGCCTCCACTGCCACGCCTCCAACACCGTCGCGTACCGCAAGGCCGGCCTTGAGAAGGGCGCGCCTGGCGCGCTGACCGATCCCCTCGCCTCGCCCGCCGCGCAGGAGCAACTCTTCAAGGGCTTCGAGGCCGTGTGCGCCATGCCCTACGCCGAGGCGACAAAACTCGTCGCGCACCCGGTCTCGTGCATCGATTGCCACGACCCGGTGTCGATGGCCCTCCGCATCACGCGACCCGCATTCCTCGATGGCATCCGCGCGCTGGCCCGCGGCAACGCCCCCACGCCCCACCTCCCCAGTATCGAGCGCTGGCGCACGAGCAACCCCAAGCGCGAGTATGACCCCAACATCGACGCCAGCCGACAGGAGATGCGCTCCATGGCCTGCGGGCAGTGCCACGTAGAGTACTACTTCAAAGGCGACGCCAAGCGCCTCACCTACCCCTGGCACAAGGGCCTCCGCGCCGAGCAGATCGAGACGTACTACGACGAGGTCGGGTGGAAAGACTGGGCCCACGCCGTCAGCGGCGCCCCGACGCTCAAGGCCCAGCACCCCGAGTTCGAGTTGTGGTCGCAGGGCATCCACGCACGCAGCGGCGTCGCTTGCGCCGACTGCCACATGCCCTACATGCGCCAGGGTGCCATCAAGATCAGCGACCACCACATCCGAAGCCCACTCCTGAATATCGCCCGCGCCTGCCAGGCCTGCCACAACTACGCCGAGGACGAACTCAAGTCGCGCGTGACGGCCATCCAGGAGCGCACACAGTCGTTGATGAGCCGCGCTGAGGAAGCCACAATCGCCTGCATCAACGCGATCAAGGCCGCCAAGGACGCCGGTGCCGGCGACGACAAACTCACGACGGCCCGCGACCTGCACCGCAAGGCCCAGTGGCGTCTCGACTTCGTCGCCGCCGAGAACTCCATGGGCTTCCACGCGCCCCAGGAGTCCGCTCGACTCCTCGGCGAGGCCATCGATTTCGCGCGCCAAGGCCAGATCGCCGCCAACAGTGCCGTCCCGGCCAAGCCCTGATCCGGCGCGGCGCTCAATCCCCCAGCCCGCGCGGCTCCAGCGCCAGCGGCGAGTCGGCGACGATATCAAACGTCAGCACCTTCTCGTCCGTCGCGTTCGACGTCTTGTCGCGCGTGATCACCTTCAGGCTGTACCGGCCGATCGAGAGCGTCGCCGGGAACGTCACGTCATCGACTAGAAAGAAGTCGCGTCGGCGGTTCCGCGAGGTCTCCAGCACTCGCTGCTCGGGCCGCGCCCACACCAACAGCCCGTCCGGCTCGTGCCGCAGTTGCAACTCCTGTGAGAGTTCGACCGCCCATCGGTCCGTGGTGTTGATCGCCGTGCCCGCGCGCCCCGAGGCCGTCCCGGCATCAAGTTCCGCGAGCGTGCGATACGCGAAGTTGTCCACCTCGACATACACGATCACGCGATTCGCCCGGCCCGCCGCGAACTTCGTGCTGGCTACTGGCACAAACTGCCCGAAGCCGCTCACCTTCGTGCAGAGCGACGCGTTCGAGATCCGCATCGGCTGCGCCGCCAACGCCTGCTCCGCGATCGCCGTCACACGCCAAGAGATGTCCGGCGCTTCCATCGGCAACTCGCCCGCGGCCCGCGCCATCGCGCGGAACGTCTCGATCGCCTGCCGCTGCTCCGGCGTCAGCGCGTCTTCCACGCCCGCGGGCGTTATGACCTGAAGCAGCGCGCCCGGGTGCAGCGCTTCGAGCGCGGCCAGCGCCAGCGAACTCTTCGCCGCCGCCGTCGCGTCCGTCGATTGCTGTCGCAGCAGATCAACCAGCAGCAGCGTTGTTTCCTCGATGCGCTCGGGCAGCGGCTTGGGCGGCTCGGAGTTGCCCGTGATAATGACCTCGTTCGTCGCTGCAGCCAGCCTCGGCTCGCCGCTTGCCGATGCCTTTGTGTCGGTGGTGGGGCCGAGCCCAACGACGATCGCGCCTCGGGCGGGTGAGAGACCTGGACCCATGCCGCCCCAGTCTGCTGCCAGCGTCTGCGCGAGCAAGTCAGCAATCGACAGCGAGGGCACCGCGGAAACCGAACCGGAATCCACGCTGCCGGAAGCACCACCAGAAACCGGCGTTGGAAGCCCTGTATTGACCGCCGCCGACGGCGTGCGCTCCGCAGGCTTTCCGGCGTCGATCATCTTTAGCGCCGCTTCCAACTTGTCCGCTGATTCCTGCATCAGTGCCGCAAGGTCTTGCTTCTCACCAGGTGAGTTCCGTCCAGAGATCGCAATCGCGTTCGCCAGCCCCGCATTCGGCGCTGCGACGCTCCCCAAACTCGTTGCCGCAGTCCCGTTGCCACCGCGGCCCGCCGGCGCGACAGACGCAGGCTTCGATGGCGCGGCGGGATTAGTCTTGGGCCGATTCGGCTTCTCCGCAGTCGATTGCGGCCCGACCGCGCACCCGCCCAACGACCAAAGCGATAGTGCCGCTCCCGCGACCATCGCCAGTGACATCAGTTTCCGCATCGGCACGCCCTCCGGAGCCTCCGGCTCCAGGTCCGAGATTCAAAGGCGCAGCAACCGCGCCCACACGGCTGCTATCGGCCGATCGGGCGCTTCCGCTTTGACTACCGGCCCGAGAGAACCCCGGCAAACCGAAGCGCCAGCCCCTCCAGACCGCGCTGGGCGTCCATCCCCCCGGTTTTCATCCCAAAGTCCACCTCAACCGCCGCCGCCAACAACTCCGCCAGACGGTTCGGGTCGCACCGCCGCGCCGCCGCCATCACCGGGTCAAACGCCGGCCCCCAGAGGGCAAACTTCCCCGCCACTTCACGCGGATTGCCCCCGGCCCGAAGGCCCCACGAAATGCCATGCAGTTTCCGCGCCAGATCAAGGCACGCGTAACTCAGCGGGATGTGCGAATCACGCTTCGACGATTCCAGGATCATCCGCACATGCCCGATCGCTCGGGCCGCATCGCCCGACAGCAGCGAACCCTGTGCGCCCCACACCTCTTCCTCACGCGTCAGTCCGACGATCGTCGCCACGTCCGTCGCCGCGATCGGTCGGCCGGTGCCCACCAGCAGCGACAACTTCGCCAACTCCGAGTCGATCCGCCCCAGATCAGGCCCGACGCGACCAACGAGCGCGCGGGCCGCATCCGGGTCCAGCGTCGCGCCGTGCCGTTTCTGGCACCGCTTCATCGCCCAGTCGATCGCCCGCGCGTCGCTCTCGACCTCGCACGCCCGGACCGCGCCCACCGCCTCGACCAGCGCGTCGAGTTTGCCCTTATGCCACTTCTCCGCGCGGAGCACCAGCGTGGCGGATTCCGCAGGGGCCGCGGCATAGCGCTCCAGCAGCCCCCGCGTCTCACCCGCGGCCAAAAACTGGTCCGCCTGATCGACCACCACTAACTTGTGCGCCGTCATCAGCCCAAACGTGCGGCATTCGTCGAGCACGTCCGCCGCCGACGCCGCGCTCCCGTCAAACCGGATCGTGTCCACGCCCCCAAACCGCTCGGCGAGCGAGTCGCGCAGCCGCGACGTCAACTCGGTCTGCAGGAAGCCCTCCTTGCCGTGCAAGATCACCAGCCGCATATCGGCAGTGAGCGGGCCGGAGCGTTCGGACGGAGCCTTGGGCACGCGGGAGGATATGTCGCGCGCCTCGGAGTGGCATCTGGGTAGGTCGCACCTCCGGGGCGACTCAAGGCTTCGGCGGCACTGGCGACCCGCCCGCGCTTCGCTCCCCTCCACTCCGTCCCCCTGTCCCTCCGTCCCCCTGTCCCCTCTTCAGGAACACCCCGCCGCAAAGACGTTGATGTAGCACAGGAAGTCGTTGACGTTCAGCGCCGGTGCGGCCGTGCTCCCGTCGCAGTTGGCATAGGCGTCGCCGATCGCGTACTTGTTCAGGAAGCAGATGAAATCGTTGACCGTCAGCGTCGGCGAGGTCGTCGAGGCGTCGCAGTTGGCGTAGCACGGCGCAACCAGCGCGATTCCATGGTGGTTACCTGCGGCGATGGCGGTGTATCGCCCCGGGGGTGGATTCGTCTGGCCTGCGCCGTTCCATCCCCAGCCGACGACGACGCCGTCGGCTCGCAGCGCAAGGGCGAAATCGCCCCGCTCGCACGCCGACACCGCGACATAGTTATTCCCGCTTGGCACGTTGAGTTGGCCAGCGGTGCTCGAACCCCATGCAATCAGCGAACCGTCGGATCGAACGCCTACAGAGAAGGTTCCGCCCGCCGCGACCGAGCGGTAGAGCCCAGGCGGCACGTTCAACTCTCCGAACTGGTTCGGGCCGCCCCACGCAATCGCAACGCCGTCATCTCGCAGGGCGATGGCATGGCTCGAGCCTGCGCACACATGAATGAACGACCCCTGGGGCGGGTTGAACGTCCCGCCCGGATTCTCTCCCCACACGGCAAGCGTTCCATCCGTCCGTATCCCCACGCCGAATCGATGCCCCGCGGACACGCTTCGATACTGTCCGCTCGGGACCATGAGGGGCAGGGGTGGCCCGCCCCACGCGACGAGCGTGCCATCCGTCCGAATCGCGACCGCCCATTGTGTCCCCGCGTCCGCGTCGATGTATGCTCCGGGCGGAGTAAATCCGGACAAAAAGCCCCACTCGACAATCGTGCCATCGGTCCGGATAGCGAGGCTGCGGTCCTCGCCCGCCGCGACCTTGATGAACTGACCAGTGGGCACGGGGCTCGACTGGTTCACGAAGTTGCTTCCCCAGCAGATCACTGGGCCAGACTGCCCCTGAGCGCAAGCGATGTGTGCGCCTGAGATCGCGAAAGCAGTGCAAGCTGCTGTACAGCGCAGGGCGGTAGGAGTGTGAGGAGTCATGGGTTGGTGCATCCCAGGTTGTACAGGGCCAGAAAGCACTCGTAATCGTTAGAGTTGAGGACGCCGTTCCCGTCGCAGTCGGCACCGGGGTCACTGGCATTGAAACGTTCAAGCCAGCACGTCAAATCGGCCGACGTGATGACCGGTTGGCTGTAGGAGTTATCGCAGTTGGCATAGCAGGTACTGATCGCAACACCGTGGTTGAACGAGGAAGAGAACGTAATAAACGCGCCCCCGGGCGGGTCCGCCTGCGCGTTGTCATTCCGCCCCCATCCGGTCAGCGCATTGTCCACGCGGTGGATCGTGCTATGGAAGTACCCGCCGCGCGCGTCGTTGACCTGGCTCGGGAAGGGAGACGGCGGGTATTTGAGGCAATTGGTCGTGTCACACCCTGCGGGTGGTATCACGCAAGTTGATGGGCAGCCGGAAATTGGGGTCGTCCTGCCCTCGCCCCAGCCGTTGCGCCCCCACGCGGTGAGCCCGCCACCGAAACCAACAACCAGGCTGTGGGCGTGACCGGCAGAGAACTTCCAAGCATCGCTCGCCACTCCGGCAGGAACAATCCACTGATTCGAGTTGTAGGAGGCGTTGACGCAGCACGGCTGGTTCGGCACCGGTGGCGACTGGCATGTGTGCAGCGGCCCCCATCCGATCAACCGATCGGGAACGTCGTCGATCTTGATGAGAAGTACATGATGCCCCGCCGCGTCAACCATGATGAACTGCCCGGTGGGCTTGTTGTAACCCGTTCCAAAGCAGTAGTCCGTGCCCCACGCCTCGAGTTGGAGATTGTCGGCGCGAATGCCGACGCAGAAGTTCTCGCCAGCGGCAATGTCGACGAACAGCCGATCGGGATCGGGCATCGTCGTCGCGCCGTTGAACGAGTTTCCCCAGAGGTAGAGGGCACCGTACTGGTTCATGGCGACGCTATGGTCATAGCCAGCCCGGACCTTGATCCAGTCATTGCCGATTGGCTTGTTGCTGACGTGGCCATACACCGTGTTCTGGCCCCACACTGCCACGGTTCCATCGGTTCGAAGCCCGACACTATGCTCCAGACCCGTTGCAACCTGCTTGAAATACCCCGTCGGCAGGTTGTTCTTCGCGCCCGAATACCCCCAATGCACCAGCGGCCCGAACTGGCGCTGCTGGCCGAAGGCGGACGCGTTGACGAGCAGCATCACGCAGAATCCCAGCACGGCACGCCACGCCGCAACGCTGCGGAACAGCGCGCCGCGCGTGCCGTCGCTATCGCCGTGCTTCAGGGTTCCGACGCAGGGGGGGGGGGGGACGTCATCATCGCGAGTCTCCTTCGGATCATGCGACCCCGTCCAGCCTACCAACTCCTCTGGCCTTGTCAAGAGTGATTCTCGGACTTCGCGGCAGAAGAACAACATTTTCACAGTTTCTGACCCACCCACCCGCCTGATCGCGTGCCATCGCCAACTTTGGGGCCACAATCGATCATCTCCACGGCTCCCGGCCTCCGCCCATATCCTGCCGCCCACTCCCTTCCCGTCCTCGGAGCCCCTCGATGCGAGTCTGCCTCTTCACCGACACGCTCGGCGACGTCAACGGCGTCTGCCGATTCATCCAGGATGCCGCGGATCGCGCGCTCTCGTCCGGGCGCGAACTGCATGTGCTCACCTGCACGACCTTTCGCGTACCCGATCGGCCCACGATCCACAACTTTCCCCCGCTCTATTCCCGGCCCATGCCTGGGTATGAGACGCTCCAGGTCGTCGTTCCGCCCGTCCTGGCGATGTACCGGGAAGCCCTGCGGCTCAGGCCGGACGTGATCCACCTCTCCACGCCAGGGCCGGTGGGCAGCGTCGGGCGGCTGGCGGCATGGCGGCTGGGCGTGCCGATCCTGGGCGTCTATCACACCGACTTCCCGGCCTACATCGACCACCTCTTCGGCGATCCTTCTTATACTTGGCTCTGCCGGGCCGTGATGCGCGAGTTCTATCGTCCGTTCCGCGCGATCTTCACGCGCAGCGACGACTACCAGGACTCGCTCGTGCGCCTCGGGATCTCGCGCGACCGACTCCTGACGCTGCTCGCGGGCGTGGACATCGAACGCTTCCACCCCAAGCACCGGGACATGAGCGTCTGGGACCGACTCGGCGTCCCGCGCGAGGCCGTTAAGGTGCTGTCGGTGGGGCGCGTGAGCGTCGAAAAAAACCTGCCGCTGCTGGTGAAGGCATGGCCGGCGGCGCGCGCGCGCGGCCTGTCGCAAGGCATCGATGCGCGGCTCATCGTCGTCGGCGACGGCCCGTATCGTGCGAGCATGGAGTCCGAACTCAACGACTCGCCCGCGAGTGGCGGTGGGGGAGCGCACTTCCTCGGCTTCCGCCACGGACAGGAACTCTCATCGATCTATGCAGGGTCGGACATGTTTGTGTTCCCATCCGCGACCGACACCCTCGGGCAGGTGGCGATGGAGTCACAGGCGTCGGGGCTGCCGGTGCTGGTGAGCGATCGCGGGGGGCCAAAGGAAGTGGTCGCCGATGGGCGCACGGGTTGTGTCCTGCCGGCGGATCGTCCCGAGGCGTGGAGCGAGGCGATGGGAGTGTTGATTGCGGACGCGGGTATGCGCGCGCGGATGGGCGCTGCGGGGCACGCCGCGATGCAGGGACGATCGTTCAGACACTCGTTTGAGGACTTCTGGCGCGCGCATGAAAGCGCCGCCGAGGGCCGGCGGCGTTGAGACGGGGCAAGTTGGGTGAGTGCGGCGACGCCGGGACGGAACCGCCGACGCCACCGGAGGCACCAACTGGCCGGTGCTTACGAGCAGCCGGCGGCGAAAGCGTTGAGGTAGCAGATGAAGTCGGCGACGTTGAGGACGGGCGCGACCGAGGAGCCGTCGCAGTTGGCGTAGGTGTCGCCGGCGGCGAAGCGATTCTGGAAGCAGATGAAGTCAGCGACGTTGAGCGCGGGCGCGGCGGTTGAGCCATCGCAGTTGGCGTAGCAAGGCGCGGGACCGGTCTGCGTGTTGAGGATGACGGACGTCGAGTTCGAGTCGCGATTGGTGACGGCCAGGTCCATCGAGGCGTTGGCGTCGAGGGCTCCAACGGCGATGTTCTGTGGCGCGACGCCGACAGCCAGGAGTTGGAAGGGCGCGAAGGTGCCGTTGCCATTGTTGTCGAGCACGCTGAGATTGCCCGAGTCCTGATTGGCGACGACGAGGTCGCGGTCGCCGTCGGAGTCGAAGTCTGCCGAGACGATGGCGGAGGGATTGATGCCGCCCGTGGCGTAGTTGACCGGCCCCGCGAGCACTCCGGCGGTGTTGATGAAGACTCCAACGAGGCTCAGGAGAGGAGCGTCGTTGCTGGTGGTGACCGCGGCATCGAGATCGAGATCGCCGTCGAGGTCGGCGACAACCACGCCGTCAGGACGGACTTGTCCGCCGACCGAGAGGACGGCACCGGGGGTAAAGGCACCGGCCCCGCTGTTGACGAAGACGCGGAGGGCTCTGTTGTCGTGGTCGGTGACCAGCAGTTCCGGAGCGGTGCTGCCAGAGATCTGTCCGGCGGCGATCGCGCGGGCTTCGCCTCCGACCGGGAAGGATGACGCGGCGAAGGCACCGGCGCCAAAGTTGAGGAGGACCGTGACCGAGGCGGAGTCTCGGCACGAGACGGCAAGGTCCCAGGTCTGATTGTCATCGAGGCGGGCCGCGACGATCCCGCGCGGATCGGCGCTGACGGTCGGGCTGCTGCCGGCGGCGAAGACGCCCGAGCCGTTATTGACGAGGATGAGGACGCGATTGACGTTGTGAAGCGCGACGGCGATGTCGATATCGAGGTCGCCGTCGAAATCAGCGGCGGTCATCACGCCCGCGCCGGTGCCGGCACCGGTGGGATAGTTCACGGGCGCGGCGAAGGTGCCGTTGCCGTTGTTGAACATGACAGCGACTTTGTCTGGAACGTCGGACGAGACGGCCAAGTCGACGAAGGTGTCGCCGTTGAAGTCGGCGGCGACCACCCCGTCGGGGCCGGTTGGCGTGGCGTAGTTGACGGGTGCTTGGAACGAGCTGGTGGCCTGTGCGGCGCCGGCCATGGCGAACAGGACGGCAGCGGCAGTACGGAAACGAATCATGGGCGATCTCCCTGAGAAGCGCGCGAGGAGACTCCTCGGAGCGCAGTTGCCGCGCTGTGGGCAAGGCACCATGCCAAGTCCGAAGAAAGGATCAGCGGCGGTATTGCAGGGAGTGCAATGCGGATGCCAAAGCGCCGCGCTCCCAACATGTCGTTGGAGCGCGGCGCAGAGGATTCGATCGAGTCGATCGTGGCCAGACGTGGCCATGGCTGACGGATTGTGGACACCATTGGCCACAATCGGCGGTCAAGGGGGAGCGGTTCAGGTGCAGCCGGCGGCGAAGGCGTTCTGGAAGCAGATGAAGTCGTTGACGTTGAGGACCGGGGGCGTGGTGCTGCCGTCGCAGTTGGCGGAAGGATCGCCCGCGGCGAAGGCGTTCTGGAAGCAGATGAAGTCGTTCACATTGAGGATCGGGGCGACGGTGCTGTTGTCGCAGTTGGCGTAGCAGCCGCCACCGCCGCCGCACTTGACGGAGGTGGCGACGACGAAGTTGGCGAAGTTGCCACCGCCGCCGGCCATGAGGTTGCTCCAGAGCATCTGGCCCTGGGCGAGATTGTTTGGCGAGGTGCCCTTCCACGTCAGGAAGGCGCCGACGGCGTTGGGGATCCAGAGGTTGGGCGGGAAGTTTGGCGGACCCTGAACGACGGGGCCGAGGGTGGGGCCGTTGTGGAACCCGCCGCTGCCCTGGTACGCGGTGAAGGGGCCGATGGGGAACGAGGAGGGATCGCCGACGAAGGGATCGAGCGGGCTGGCGGCCTGCTGCTGGTCGCCGAAGATGAACCAGCCGAAGCCCTGTCCGGCAACCCAGGAGCCGTCGTTGTTGTCAAGGATGATCCTGAACTCGTACTCGAATCCGCCGGTGGGAAGCGGAGTGACGCAATACTGCATCTTGAGGGGGGTGGCACCGGCAGACGCGGCAAGACAGAGAGCGGCAGAGGCGGCCAACGCGAAACGACGAATCATGCGTGATACTCCTCTTGGCACCGGAGGCATTCCGGGCCGGGCCGCAGCATACCACAAGACGGGGATTCCGCAAGTGATGCTCGGCGGGTTGCGTCACGCCACCGCCGGCCTTGGGCGATACGAACGGATGCCGGATGAAGACGGTTTCATCAGGCTGCTATGGGGCGTGAGGCGGCTCGGCGTTGATCCAGGAGGCGGTGAAGACGCGGCCGTTGCGGATGTCGAGTTGGAGCGGGCCGGCGGTCCAGCGGGAGAGGTGGGCGAAATCGAAGATGACCAGGCCATCGGTGGTGTTGGGGGCCTGGTGCTGGAGCTTTTTGGCGGCATCGGCGAGGGGAAGGCCGACCAGGGTGCTGCGGGTCACCAAGTCGCGGACGGCGGCTTCGGAGACCTCGAGCGGGGAGCGAAAGCGGGCGGCAAGGACGAGGACAATGACGCCCGCGGCAAGCAGGACAGCGAGACGGACGATGCGGTTGGTCTTGGCGGCGGCGGCGCGCACAGACGGGACGCGTGTGCCACTGGAGGAAGAGCGCACAGGCTGGGTGCCTGTGCGGCCAAGAGAAGAGCGTGGCGAAGGCTTATCGCTTCTTGGGCTCGACATGGACGATCCTGGCGCCGAGCGCCTGCATGGCCTGCTTGACGAGCGGGTCGTTGACGACGACTTGCACGGGATCGGGGCCGGCGGGTGGTTGCGACGTGGCTAGCGGGGCGGGCGTGACAACGGCGCGCGGCGCCTCGGGTGCGGGGGACGGTGCGAGGGATGTTGGTCGCTCGGCGGTGAGGCTCAGGGGGGGAGCCGCCGCCGTTAGCGTTTTTTTGAGGGAGAGGCCCCGGATTCGCCGGCGAGGAGGGCGGCGATGTCGGCGAACTTCTCGGCTTGGGCGAGCCGCACCATTGCGGCATCGAGCAGCGCCCGCGGATGCGACGAGTACCGCAGCGAGCGATGGACGCTCTCGGCGACGGCGATCATGTGGACCAGGGCCGCGGAATCGAACTTCGCGGCGCGGGCGAGGTCCTGGGCGCGGGCCTCGCCTGAGGTGGCGACGAGCGGGGTGTCCTTGCCGCACTGCGCGAGGAGCATGAGGTCGCGGAGGCGGTCGATGAGGGATTCGAGGAGCATTTCCGGCGAGAGTCCGCGATGGATGAGGTCGTCGGTGGTGGCGAGGGCGGGCGCGGGGTCGCCTGCGGCGAGGGCGTCGAGGAGGGCGCTCATCAGTTCGCGATCGGGGAGGCCGAGCAGATCGTGGAGGAGTTTGAGCGTGAGTTTTTTTTCGCCAGAGGCGAGGAGCCGGTCGAGCAGGGAGAGCGAGTCGCGCATCGAGCCGCTGGCGAGGCGCGCGACGGCCTGGAGCAACTCCGGCTCGGCCTTGATGCCCTCTTTTTCGGCGACGGCGGCGAGGTGCGTGGCGATATCGGCGGCGGGGATGTCGCGGAAATCGAAGCGCTGGCAGCGGCTCTGGATGGTGGCGGGGACTTTGTGCGCCTCGGTGGTGCAGAGGATGAAGACGACGT
>JBJXFQ010000112.1:0-12954 GCA_046155605.1 Phycisphaerales bacterium | reverse complement strand
GAGGCAGTTGCATCTGCATGCCTGTCACATGCGATGTCCGCTTCCCAAACCCGCCGTACTCGGACCGCTACCCCGTCTGCCGCCCGTCGTCTGCACTCGCTGCGGCAAACCGGCCATCCGCATCGTCGTCCGTTACGTCCAGGCCCCGCTGCCGCGGAACGACGGCCGAACGGGCTCATCCTGGCAGCGCTCTTTCAGCAAAGCGCAAGCAGGATGCACAAGATGGACCAATGGAGAGGAGGCCAAGCGACTACCTGCCTGGCCTCCTCCGTTGAGTTGCGCCGCCTCGTCCATGCCGACTACGGGCAGCCAGTGCCGTACTTGTTGAGGAAGCAGATGAAATCCGCCACGTTCAGGACGGGTGCCGTGGTCGAGGCGTCACAGTTCGCGTACGGATCACCTGCGGCAAACTTGTTGAGGAAGCAGATGAAGTCCGCCACATTCAGCGCCGGCGGTCCGGAGCGGTCGCAGTTCGCGTTGCACACGACCACGCTGGCCGCGGCGGAGACAAGGCTTCCGCAGTCGTTGAAAACGCGGACCGTGAACGTGCCGTTGATGCACGATTGAGCGTTGAATATCGTCAACCATTCAGTATCGGTTCCGAGATACTCGGCGCCGCACGCCGTGAAGCCGTCTTGGATCGGGACGCCGTTTCGAAGCCACTGGAACTCCAGGAGCTCAGACCCCGGTGCCTCGACCATCAGATCGACATCGTCGCCGGGCACGGGTCTTTGAGGGCCTGGGGAGAGCGTGATGGCCGGCGGGGCATCGATGGTCACGAACGCCGGATCGGAGGTGACGGAGGGCCCGCAACCATTGGAGACGGTCACGCGGATCTGATCGCCATCTTGCAGCACAGCCGGCGCGAGCGCCAGCACCGAACTGTTGGTGCCGAGGGGTACGCCGTTTCGTTTCCACTGGTAGTTGATCGGCTCCGAGCCACTGGCGATGACCTCGAACTGCACAGGCGAGGTCGAGTTCCGGCAGAACTGGACGTCCTCGGGATGAGCATCGATGCCCGCGGGTTCGTCGATGATCGCGAAGGCGGAGAAGCTCTCGTCGCATCCGCAGCCATTGCAGACCTCGGCGTAGAACTCGTCGCCGTCCTCGACCAGGCCGATGGGCCGGACCAACTGAGGTCCGTTCGCACCGGGAATCAGGACACCGTTCTCGTACCAGCGATACTGGAGCGGTGCCGAGCCGCTGCCCGCGACACTGAACTGGACCGTCGGGCAACTCGCCCGGCAGCATGTGAAATCGGAGGGCTGAGTTGCAATGGCTGCCGCCGTACTAATCACCAGCGTTGCCGAGGGCGACACGGCCGGAACGCCGCACTCGCCTTGAACGACGCAGTCGTAGGTGCCTGCGTCAGCGGGTCCGACGCCGAAGAGGTCAAGCGTGTCGAACTCTTCCCCTGGAATATCAATCCCATTGTGCCGCCATTGATAGATCAGCTCTCCGGCGCCTTGGGCGATCACGGTGAAGGAGGCGTCGTCGCCGTCACAGGCGGTGGTCGATGCCGGCCCTTGGATGAAGAGCACGGGCGGGCAGTTGGTCGTGACCTGCACACGGAATGCCGTGGCGTAGAGATTCTCGGCGGGCGCGGTGCCGCTGCCTCGGCGGATCCCGACCCGCAGCGCATTGATATCGTCTTCCGTCCAGGGCCGTCCCAGCAGATTGGTGATGTTCCAGCTCTGGCCTGTCGCGCTCTGGTGCAGCCAGCCGCAGAATCCGCTAGTCGTCGCCGTCTTGGACGAGTCGAGCCCCGCCGGCCCTTGGACCCGCATCACCCATTGTCCCGAGACGCTGGAGGCCCACGAGCCGTACGCGTCAACCACCACGCTGGTAATCTCCTCGCCGCCCAGCGAGGTGTCGCCGATCTCCGCCCAGAGCAAGGTCGTTCCGAATCCCGCCGGACCCGAGGCGCTGCGGTTGGGATTCGCGGCGAGGTTGCGGCACGCTTGCTGACCAGTGCAGCCGCTGCCCAGCGCACCCGCGGCGTTGCTCTCGTAGTTCCATCCGTTTACAACGGGCACGGATGATGCCCAGAGCGTGATCATGGCGTCCCCATCGGAGCCTGCAGCTGCCTCGTCCGGGGCCGCCAGAGACGCCGCCGCGCAGGCCGCCACCAATCTCCCCAATCCACTGCAACATTTCCCAAACTTCATACCCGTCTCCTTGGAATACGGCACCACGCTCACCGGCCAACGGTGGAATCTGTGGACATCAAATCGGCGCGGCGCCTATTCATGTAGCGACGGAGGTTCGCCGGCGCTGCAATGTGGTTGCTCGCACGCCGTGATCGATGCGGCGAGCGATCGCCTCGGCGGCCCGCGGGGAGGAACGATCGATGGCGCATGCAGCGTGGAGCGTCACACGGTAAGCTCTAGGCGAAAAGCGGGTTCCTGTTCGCGGGCATCGTTCCTCAATGATTCAGGGAGATAGGGATGAATCGAAACATTCTCACAACGGGATGCTGCGTTGCGATGGCCGCGAGCAGCGGGGCGGAAGCGCGCCCCGATTCGGAGGTCTGGGCGCTTGCGGGCCAGGCGACCATCGCCCGCGTATCCCTGTGCAAGCCCATCAACATCACCGTGTTTGGCGACGGCATGCTCGATCCCGTGACCAACACCTACGGCGACGGTGGATGGACCACGCTCGCGCTCGACTCGGATCGCACGCTGTTCCTGATGCGCCGCCTCACGGGTGGAGACGTTCACGTATTCTCGGTTCCGGCGGACGGCATCGTGGTCACCCTCATGCCCAGCGGCTTTCGCATCATCACCAACCTCGAGGACCGGGGCAGCCTGGGCCTTGACGGGAACATCGATGGGCTGACCGCCGGCCCGGATGGCAACCTGTACGTGGTCTCGGTCGAATCCGCAGGCGGGCCTGCTGCCAACGGGCTGTATCGGTTCCGTCCGGGGCCGGGAGCGTCCGGCGTGACAGAGTACGTGGGAACCTTCGCTGACAACGCAGGTCCGTCGGGGCACAACTCGTTTGCGACCGATCTGACGTTTGATCCGGTGTCGGGGGACCTCGTCGGCATGGGCATCGGGCCCGAGGGCGCGCTCGGGATTTCCCTGTACCGGGTTCCTCGCGCGACCGCGCTCAACGCGATGAACGCGACCTGGCCCTTTCAGTACTTCGGGCCAGCGTGGGAGACGTTTGGAACGGTGTACTGGGAGTACGGCGACGGGATCGCGTTCGACCCGGTGAACGGCGAGTTGTATCTCTCAGGCGACGGCGCGGGAGTGCATCGGTTCGACCGCAACACCGCGATGCCCCTGGCCGAGGGTCCGATCGCCAACACCGAATCGCTCGGCTGGGATCTCGACGCCCAGGTCGCCCTGGTTCCCAACTCGTGCTACGCCAACTGCGACGCCAGTCGCTGTAGGCCGGTGCTGAACGTTGCCGATTTCATCTGCTACATCAACCGATACGCCGCGGGCGACCTCTACGCCAACTGCGACCAATCCACGGCCCCGCCGGTCCTAAACGTCGCCGACTTCATCTGCTACATGAACAAGTTCGCGGCCGGGTGCGGTTGACTCGGTCCGCAGGTTCGATTGGCGGTTCACGCCGCCCGTGATGTATGTGGGCACAGGCGCGGGAATGTACTGGAGCTTTAACGACGGCGCTACCTGGGTGAAGGACGGCGCTGATTTTCCCAACGTCAACGTGGGTGACATCCAGATCGATCGCGTGAACAACACCGTCACGGTCGGGACGTACGGCCGCGGTGTATACCGCGCCACGCTTTTCAATCCCCCGCCCGCCTGCTGCGCCAACTGTGACGGCAGCACCGTCGCCCCGGTCCTCAACGTCAACGACTTCATCTGCTTCAACAACCGCTTCGCTGCCGGTGACTCATACGCCAACTGCGACGGCTCGACCACGCCGCCGGTGCTCAACGTCAACGACTTCGTGTGCTTTCTGAACCTGTTTGGGGCGGGGTGCCCGTGATCGACAGGAGCGTCCTATACGAGCCCCGAACGAAGTGAGAGCGGGTCGATCGCACGCAGTGCCCACGCTCCATGTCGCGGATATCGCCTGTTTCTTGAATGCGTACGCGGCGGGGTGCTCATGAGAAGGGACTGACGATGACTCGCCCCACACTGGTTGTGCTCCTCACCGGCCTCGCCGCCTCCGCCCCCACCGCGGCCCAATGGACGGTCATCAACCTGCATCCAGCCGGAGCGACGGAGTCGTTCGCATACGGTGTAGGAGATGGTCGGCAGGTGGGCTGGGCCGATGTGGGGAGCATGGACCGCGCCAGCTTGTGGACCGGGTCGGTCGCTTCGCGTGTGGAAGCCTCCACCCCGCGAGCATGTATACTCCACCGTGCTCCCACGATGCCTCGGGATGTGATCCAAGGCGCCATTGAACCGAGGGGCAGAGGCACGGGTCAACATTGGGCCGGCACCGGTTCCAGGAGCGAGCAGTCATGATCCAGAATCCCGTTGGTGCGGCCCGGGCGGGCAGTATTTCTACTGGGATCACGGGCGAGCGAGCTGCTGAACTCCAAGGAAAGAGAACAATGCCACACCCATCGATCGACATCCCCGAACTCCACGCGCGCATCACAATGGTCATGGCCAGCCCGAAGAGATGGCTGCTCCGTTGCATCTTCTTCTTGCTCTCGCTGTTGTTCCTCGGTCCCACCACGGCTCAGGCACAGCAGGTCGAGTGGCGTCAGTTGTACCCCACGTCGCGTTCAACCGCACAGATGGTGTTCGACGCTGGACGCGGCGTGGCTCTGATGTTCGGTGGCTTGGCGGGGGAAGCGAACACGACGTGGGATTGGAACGGTGCTTTTTGGGCGCGCCGGAGTGTCCCCGAACCCTCGCCAAGGCAAGGGCATGCCATGGCCTACGACAACGCCAGAGGAAGGGCCGTGCTCTTTGGGGGGAGTAGCGGCAGCGGTGAGACTTGGGAATGGGATGGGGTTGCGTGGACTTTCAGGAACGTCTCTGGCCCCACTCCTCGAATGGGGCACGCGATGGCGTATGACGCCGCACGCCACGTCACTGTGCTTTTCGGCGGTGATGGCCCGGGCAGCGGGCCGTTCAATGGCGAAACGTGGGAATGGGATGGCACGGTCTGGGACCAGAGAGCGACGACGGGGCCAGCCGGAAGGCACCTGCACAAGATGGCCTACGACCCGGTGCGCGCCGAGACCGTTTTGTTCGGAGGACAGACGAGTACGGCAGTTGGGGGCATCAGCAATCAAACTTGGGTGTGGAACGGGTCGGCCTGGGCTCAACGAACCGTGCAAGGGGGGCCATCGGCTCGGACGAGTCATGCGATGGCGTTCGACGCCGCCCGGGGCGTATGCGTGCTGGTCGGGGGGACCACTACCACCCCAAGCGGGCCGAACGGCGAGACGTGGGAGTGGAACGGAGCGTCATGGACGATGCAGTCGGGCTCCGGTCCCTCGGCAAGATTCGGACACGCGATGACCTTTGACTCGGACCGCGGCGTCATGGTGCTATTCGGCGGCGCTTTCAGCTTCTCGTCGGGCAGCGCCGAAACTTGGGAACGGAGTGGGACCGCTTGGGTTCAACAGGCCGCGACTGGACCCTCGCCGCGAACAGGGCATAAGCTGGTCTCACACGATCCAAGCGGCTCCGTAATCCTCTTTGGGGGGCTCAGCGAAAACACCTACAACAACGATACCTGGGAGTGGAACGGGTTTCGGTGGATGCAGCGAGTTGCTTCAGGACCGTCCGCACGTCACCTGCACACAATGGCCTACGACTCAGCCCGCGGTGCCGTTGTTTTGTTCGGCGGTCAACGCAGTTTCAACGATTTCAACGGCGAGACGTGGCAATGGAACGGCACCGCATGGGCGCAGACGGTTGTTCCTGGTCCCTCACCCCGAATTGACGCGGCAATGGCGTTCGACGCGTCTCGCGGGGTGATGGTTCTCTTTGGGGGGTTTGGGTCGGGCGGTATCGCAAACGCAGAGACATGGCGATGGAACGGGACCGCTTGGACCCAGTCTCCGCCCGGAGGTCCCGCCGCTCGATGGGGGCATGCGATGGCCTACGACGCAGCCCGCGGTCTGGTCATCCTCTTCGGCGGCCAAACTGCCACCGCAGTGGCGACGGACGAGACATGGGTATGGAACGGCACCTCTTGGTCGCAGCGCTTGGTCCCGGGACCGCCTGCGCGCTGGCGACACGCAATCGTCTACGACTCAATTCGGCACCTGAGCGTGCTGTTTGGCGGGTACTCCGATTCGAGCAGCCTCAGCTCCCTCAACGACACTTGGGAGTTCGACGGAACGGCCTGGACCGAGAGGCAGATCGTGGGTCCAATCAACGGGGGATACTCGACGATGGCGTACGACCCGCCACGCGGCGTTTCCTTGGTGTACGGCGGCCGCTCGGGAACCCAGGTTGTCGGTGAAACCTGGGGCTTGCGCGCCGCGATCGGCCAGTGCTACCCCAACTGCGACGCCTCCACCGCCGCGCCGATCCTCAACGTCGCCGACTTCATCTGCTTCCTCAACAAGTTCGCCGCCGCCGACTCCTATGCCAACTGCGATGGCAGCACCGCCCCGCCGGCGCTCAACATAGCGGACTTCATCTGCTTTCTGAACTCATTCGCTGCCGGCTGCCCGTAGCCGACCCGCGCCGTCTCGCCTACCTCCCTAAATGATGTTACGGAATTCCGCTAGGAAGTTGCTTCTGCGCGGGCACCAAGAGCCGCTCTCGTCGGTCGCGTTCAGCCCCTCGGGGGACCGCATCGTCACCGCCTCGGAAGACAAGACTGCGCGGGTGTGGGACGCAAGCACGGGCAAGGAACTGGTCGTGCTGCGGGGACACGATGGCGTGATCCAATCCGTAGCTTTTGGTTCATCGGGGGACCGCATCGTCACCGCGTCGGATGATAAGACCGCGCGGGTGTGGGATGCGCGCACCGGCTCCGAACTGACTGTTCTGCGCGGGCATGAGGAGCGGATTTGGTCCGCTGCGTTTAATCCGTTGGGGGACCGCATCGTCACCGCCTCGGAAGACAGGACAGCTTGGGTGTGGGACGCAGGCACCGGTACGGAACTGGCCGTTCTTCGCGGGCATGACGAGGCGGTCCTGTCCGCCGCCTTTAGCCCGGACGGCACGCGGATCGTCACGGCGTCATGGGACAAGGCCGCGCGGGTGTGGGACAGCGTCCCCTACCGCGTCCGCCTCAAGGAGCTCCAAGCCCGCGGGTTGCGGGAATAATCGCGCCGCATTGGGTGAAGCGCACGCGCTCGTAGCCATAGGAACAGGGACGTCTGATTCCTTACATGCGCCCGACGGTCGCTTGCTTGCCTCCGGCGGCGCCGACGACACGGACTCTGCGTGGGATAGGACCTCCGACGAGGATCCGGCCGTCTTGCACGATCGCCAGCCGGGCAAGTCTGCAGCTTCAAGGATTCTGCGGTACGAGGCCCGCCATCCCCGCTGCGCTTTGACGCCAAGGCGTAGCCCAGATGACGCGCGGAGGGCGCCATAGCCCAACTCCTGCTGCTGCACTTCCATTGCCCTGGGAATCAGTCAGGTAGGGCCCATCGTGAACGACCTCCTGGAGCCCAACGGGCCGCCGCTAGGTCAGTTGGCCGGCGTCCTAAAATAGCATGTGCCGACTAGCTGGTGGAACCCTCCACGAATACGGTGACGTACCAAGAAAGGTGTTGCCGATGGGCAAACGCTCAAAGCGCCGCAAACTAAAGCGCACTCCCACTTCAGGCTCGAACAAACACCGCGCTCGCCCTCAGCCGGATAACTTTTTGTCGCATGGCCCGATTGAAATGGCCCGGTTTGGCAAAAGGATCGTCATCCAAAATGCAATGTCACCCGCAGAGCATGCCGAGTATTCCGCTCGCGCGGCTGCCGATTATCCGGCCATCTGTCGAGAAGTCACGAAGTGTGTCCGAGACGCTCTTGATGTCGTGCGACTCGTCTCGCCCTTGGAACTACTGCGGTGGGGATACTGGGAGTGTATTGCCGCGTTTCACAAGATCGGTCCGGAGGAGAGCGGTCACGGGCCAGAGCAGTTGGTTGCTCGCCAACTCGTGGTCTATGTGCAGAAGCTCATTGTCGCAGCAGGCCCATCCGGCGAGGCTCCCGCGCCAACGGAGCTTCAACTGGAGTCGCTGAGGACGGCAGTTGCGCAGCTCTACGACCTGTTTACCGGACCCTACTACTTGTCACGTTCAGCCTACTTACGCCAGCTGCCAGACTATGACTCCGCTCTCGATGAGTTCTCGGTTCACACTGAGGGCTTGTGGATGTTGGTTGCCGGTGATAGGCATGCACATCACGATGCTGCGCATATGGAATCGCTGCTGCTTGCGCACGATGCTTCTCTACGCGAAGTGTTTGGCATCGGCGTGACAGAGATTGTGCAAGGTGTCCAAGCAATTCGCCATACGTTGGCCTTCGGTGTAAATGACTCACTGGACACGCTCAAGGTCGCACATGTTGAGTTTCAGAAGCTTGTTAAGCAAGAGCCCGCGACCGATCTGGGGGAACTCTTAGGGCGCGTACGGCGAGGCCACTCCGACGACCCTGTTTTGGGCAACGCGATGGATTGCTTATTCGGATACGGTTTGTTCGACGTCGCCCGCATCACTACATGGCCGCGTGTGTTTATTGAGTCTCTTGCGGCAGCGCCTGGAACCGACCATCAGTTCGTGTCACATCGCGATCGCGGGGGCTGGCCGACGCAATCATCAGTGTGCGCGATCAAGCCTTTTCTTTTCATCAATGGCTCGGGGTATGTGTTCGACCAAGCTCACTGTCTGGATGTTCTGTATCGTGCGATCGAGCATGCGGTATTCGAGGCTCGCCCTCGGTTAGCAGAGACCTGGAACAGAAGGCAGAAGGAAACCAGTGAGGCCCTTGCGCTAGAGCTGCTTAGCAGTCGGTTACCAAAGGCCCGGGTACTGCACTCGGTGTGCTACAAATCGGTGAACGCCGACTCGGATGCGCCGCAATCGGCGGAATGCGACGGGCTCATCCTCTATGACAATCACTTGATCATCGTTGAGGTCAAGGCGGGCCGTTTGTCGCGGAAGTCTCCTGCCATCCACCCGCAGGCGCATCTGAACTCTCTCAAGTCGCTCATACGTGATCCGATTGAACAGGGGCGCCGTTTTCTACAGGAGCTTCGCGCGAATGGACGCCTCGCGCTGTTTACGCTTGATAAGAAGTTCATCGACGAAATCACAGACACATTTGATAGCGTTACCATCGCATGCGTGACGCTGGATCAACTCTCAGATCATGCCCCGATGATCGAACACCTCTCTCATGTAGGTGTGTCGCGTGGAACCGATCCTGTGTGGCCCGTGTCGATTGACGACCTGCGTGTCATTACTGACATCCTCAGAACTCCAATCCAGTTTATGCACTTCGTACAGGAAAGACTTCGTGCATTTGCGTCGCCGCACGTCCGCATGGCTGACGAGCTTGATCATCTCGGAGCCTACCTAGTTCACAGTGCGTACGTCTATTACGCCGGCAAGATCGGCGGCGAAGCAACGTCATTGGCATGGCATGGTTACCGAGATGCTATTGATCGCTATTACCACGACCTACTCGTCGGCAATACCGCGGTATTGCCTAGCCAGGCTTTGCCCCAGGAGATTCACGCCATCAACGAATGCCTCGCCTCGCAAGCCAAGCCGGGGCATGTGTCCGCAGGTAAGTGGTTGCTCAACGGATCGTCGGACGCTCGTGCTGATTTTGTTGCCATGATCCATGAATCAAGGCGCAAACAGCGAACACGAGGTCGCGCCCAGCCGTTTAGTACAACCGGCGGCTTTCGTGTCAGCCTAGTGGTTAATGAGGATGGTGGTGTCGGCATGGCATGGGAACGATCTCGCGAGTATGGGTGCGCAGCGTTACAGCTTGAACGAGAGCCTGCTCGTTTGCTCCTCGCACTCACATACTCGGTCAATGGCACACTCTCGGACGTTTCGTTTGAGATAATAACGCCGGCCACCGCGTGCGCGCTAGGAGAGAACCGACTTCGTCCAGTCCGGCAACGCCTTTTCCAATCTCGCCTCCGAGTCAACAGACAACGTCCGCGGCGAAATGGGTAAGGTAATGCTGCTGGCACTGCATGTTGGTCGCCAGCTGCACTGCACCCGAGGTACGTCTCCTTTACCTCGGATGAGACGGTGCGTGCGTCAGCCGCCTTCACACGTGGTCCGGCCAGCGAATCAGAGCCATTTGCCGTCATGTTCCTACACATCGTGACCACGTTTCCGTGCAAACTCGTGGCTGGGATGAGGCTCGGGAGGGGCGGGGCCGGGGTGGCGCTGCGCCAGACGGCGCTGGATGGCAGGTTTCTGAGGCAGAGAATGGCACACTTTGGCAGACTTTTTAGGGGGGGGGCCCAGCGCCGAACGGCGCTAGATGGCAGGTTCCCGTGGCAGAGAATGGCAGACTTTGGCAGACTTTTGGCCCGACCGCGATGTCAGCGGATGTCCGGGAATGTCCGGTTGTTGGCCCTCCCCGTGCGCGACATCATGCCAGTAGAACGCGACCCGGTGCGACCTCTTGCGACCTGGTGCGCCTGGGTGCGACAGATTCGCCTTGACTGATGCTGCCTGGTTGAGGTAAGGATGAACACGGGGGGTTGGAGCCGCGCCATGCTCGCCACCTCCCCTCGCCCGTACCCCGGCACCCACCCCGTTCAGGGGAGATCGCGCCGCCGCAAGCCCCGCCGCCGTCTACCGCCCGAGGTGCTGACCGACGCGGAGGTACGGGCGCTCATGAACGCCTGCGGGCATTCAGCCACCGGTCTTAGGAATCGCGCCCTCATCGCCCTGCTCTACCGGTCCGGCCTCCGCATCCACGAGGCGCTGGAACTGCGGCCCAAGGACCTCGATCTCGCCGCCGGCGCCGTCCGCGTGCTGTGGGGCAAAGGCGGGTCGTCGCGGGTGTCCGGCCTGGATGGCGGTGCCGCCGCTGTCGTCGCCCGCTGGCTCGACGTGCGGGCCTGCCACGGCGCGACCGGCCTCGCGCCCGTCTTCTGCACGCTGCGCGGGGGTCGGCTGACCGAGGCGTACGTCCGCGTGCTGCTTCCGCGGCTGGCCCGCCGCGCCGGGATTGAGAAGCGGGTCCACGCCCACGGCCTGCGCCACACGCACGCGGCGCAGCTCCGGACGGAGGGCCTCGACATTGGGCTGATCAGCAAGCAGCTCGGGCACCGCTCCATCGCGACCACCGCCCGCTACCTCGACCACATCGCGCCGGTGGCGGTGGTCGAGGCGATCGCGGGGAGGGTGTGGTAGCTACGCGAACCTTGAATAGGTTGCTGGATGGATCGCGATACCATTAGACGCGTCCGCGAGGCCGTGAGCAACCGACGACTGGACGAACCGTTCAGGCCAGACGAGGTGAACGGAGCTCTCTCGATTCACTGGGCTGGGACATTCCTCCCAAAACATCGCGTTGGAAACCCCGGACGTGAAACCGATCTCTTCGAGCGGGTGGGAGGCTGTCCCATCCGCAGTGGGAAGTGGATGGCGGCTGAGTTCATAAGTTACCCGGCTTTCCTTTCTCCCGCCAGTCGATCCTGATCCGATCGCTCCAGGGCCGCGGCCAGCATCCAGACCTGCTGGCAGCCCCCGATCTTGCGCATGGTCTTCTCGGCCTCGAGGAACGAGGCCGCGGCCCAGCGCAGGGCCATCGATCCGTCGCGCCAGCGGTCCACCTTGTGCGTCAGCCGCCGCACCGTCGACTGCGGGCTCTCGATGATGTTGGTCGTGGTCAGGCACCGGCGCAGGCTCGCCGGCAGGCCCAGGCGGTTCACCGTGAACATCTCGTCGAGCCCTTCGAGCAGGCTGCCCGACGCCGACGGCCACTCGCGCTCGAGTTCCCGCGCCAGGTCCCTGATCTTGCCCGTCGCCTTCGCGTGGTCCTCCATCTTGAACGCGGCGCGGAGCACCAGCGTGGCGTAGCGGGCCTTGGGCTCGGGCAGATGGCCCTGCACGTTCCTGATCTTGTGGATGCGGCAGCGCTGCACCGGCTGGTCCGACCCATACACCGCGTCGATCCCGGCCCGCAGCGCTTTGCTCCCGTCGATGATGAACAACCGCCGGACGCCGGGCTTGATCCCGCGCTCGACCAGGTCCTCCAAGAGGCCCTTGACCACCGCCGCGTTCTCGCTGGCGCCCTCGCGCATCCCCAGGATGTGCTTCTGGCCCTGGTCATCCACGCCCAGGGCCGTGAGCACATGATGGCCCGACAGGTCGAGCCCGTCGATGTAGACGGCCACGATGTTGCGATCGTCGAACCGCCGGGACATGAGTTCCTCGAGCGCCTGCTCGCTCTGCTCGACGAACGCCCGGCTGACCGCCGATTTGCTCACCCCCGCGGTGTCGGCCATCTCCCGGATCACGCCCTGGTAGTTGCGGGTGGAGACGCCCCTGAGCAGCGTGTCCATCATCTTCGCGCCGGCCCCGGAGTGCTCCTTGAGGGCCTTGTACGCGGGGACCGCCACCTCGCCCTCCCGGGTCCGCAGCCGAGGGCGGTCCACCCGCAACATGCGGTCCGAGAGCTTCACGATCCCGCGCTGGCGACCGTGCCGCGTGATGCCCGCGTGCTTGGCGTTGGCGGCGCGCTTGCCCTGGTGCGGCGCGCCCGCGACCTCCCGGGCCGAGAGCTCCAGCACCGCCTCGATGGTGGCCCGACCCATCGCATCGATTGCCTCATCCACCACGGCCTGGCCACGGGTGATCAGCTCGACGATGGGCAGGAGCGCCTGCCCGTCCCTGGCCAGGGCCGCGGCCAACGCCCGGCTGTCGATCGTCCCACCCAGCACTCGCTCGCGCCCGCCCCGCACGCGCCCGCGTCCACCCAGCACATCTTGACGCCCGACGACCCTGTACCCTGTCTTCGTATTCATCTGCGGCTCCTTCAAGAGGGGTGTCCGGTCGGTTGCACGACCGGG
>JBJXFQ010000104.1:0-3917 GCA_046155605.1 Phycisphaerales bacterium | reverse complement strand
CGCGCAAGGCCGACGTCTACGGCTCGATCGAGGGCCTCATCCAGCACTTCGAGCTCATCATGACCAACCGCGGCTGGACGCCCCCCGTCGCCGAGTGCTACGGCTGCGTCGAGACCGCCAACGGCGAACTGGGCTACTTCATCGTCTCCGACGGCGGCCCCCGCGCCTGGCGAGTCCGCACACGCCCGCCCTCGTTCATCAACTACCAGACCATGGCCCTGCTCACCGAGGGCCACATGCTCGCTGACGTCGTCGCCGTGCTCGGCTCGCTCAACATCGTCGCGGCAGAGCTGGATCGGTAGGACGTCTCGACCTGAGTCGTCTTGCTCTGAGTTCATGATGCGCCAGGCTTGAGCCGACCGCGTGAGTGGTCGGACGCTTATCACGCGCGCCGTCCTTGCGTTGCTTTCCCTACGTCCCTCTGTCCCTTCGTCCCTTTTCCCTGTCCCTACACTCCCCCATGCCCCCGTTCTACATCACCACGCCAATCTACTACGTCAACGACCGCCCCCACATCGGCCACTGCTACACCACGCTCCTCGCCGATGTCGCCGCGCGCTTCCAGCGTCTCGTCCGCGGCACGACCCAGCACTCAGAACCCAGCACCCAGGGCCCTTCTCCTTCCGGTGGCACAGGCGTCCCGCCTGTCTCTTCTTCTTCCGGTGGCACGGGCGCGCCACCCGTCTTCTTCCTCACCGGCACCGACGAGCACGCCGAGAAGGTGGTCACCACCGCCGCCCAGCGCGGGCTCACGCCCATCCAGTGGGCCGACCGCAACTCCGCCGAGTTCCAGACCGTCTTCCTTGAACTCGGCTTCTCATTCGACGACTTCATCCGCACGACCCAGCCGCGGCACACCGCCGCCGTCGCTGGGTACCTCCGCCAACTCCTCGCGACCGGCGACGTCGCCGAGGGCGAGTTCGAGGGTTGGTACGACGTCGACGACGAGGCCTATGTCACCGAGACCAAAGCCAAGGAACAAGACTACAAGGCCAGCAACGGCAAGCCCCTGGTCCGCCGCAAGGAACACAACTTCTACTTCAAGCTCAGCGCCTACCAGCCCTGGCTCCAGCAGACGATCAGCTCGGGTAAACTCCGCATCGAACCCGAAGCCCGGCGGAACGAAGTCCTGGGCCGTCTCCGCGAAGGGCTGCAGGACGTCCCCATCACCCGCCCCGTTACCGACGACCCCGCGACCCAGTTCGGGATCCGCATGCCCGGGCACGAGTCCCACCGGGTGTACGTCTGGATCGACGCGCTGTTCAACTACCTCTCGGCCGTCGACACGCCCGAGCGCCATCACCTTTGGCCGCCCGCGGCCCACCTCATGGGCAAGGAAATCCTCTGGTTCCACGCGGTCATCTGGCCAGCGATCCTCAAGGCCCTCAAGCGCCCGCTCCCCACGCTCATTTACGCCCACAGCCACTACACACGCGACGGCAAGAAGATGTCCAAGAGCCTGGGCAACTTCGTTGATCTCGAGACCATCCGCGCGTACACCGGGCGCTTCGGCGTCGACGCCCTCCGCTGGTACCTGCTCACGCAAGGACCCCTGCACGCCACCGACGCCGACTTTTCCCACGCTAAGTTCGTCGAGGTCTACAACGCCGACCTCGCCAACGGCATCGGCAACTGCGCCAGCCGCGTCGGGAACATGATCGAGAAGTATTTCGAGGGTTCCTTGCCCAAGCGTCCAAGCTGGATTGTGAACGCCTGGTTGCACGGCAACTTTGTTCCTGGTCTCGATGGAGAGATGGGTGTCGCCTTGGCGGCGCGAGCGAAAGCTGGTAAGCCGGTCGCTCCAGAAATGGCGAGTGTCAGCTTTGACTTGGGCGATGCTTGCAAAGACGCAGTTCAAGATTTGATCCGAGAGCCGACGGGCTATCTCAATCGCGTCGGTCCTCAGTTGCGCAGCCTTATTGACGAAGTTGACGAATTTATCAGCCACACGGCTCCATTCACCTTGGCCAAGAATGCAACCGTCGGATCGAGGGAACGCGATGCGCTCGCGGCGATCCTCTTTGGCTGCGCCGAGACAATCAGAGTTGTCTCCTTGCTCGCCTTCCCCGCCATGCCCTCCAAAATGGCCGACCTCTGGCGTCGTTGGAACTGCACGCCCCCGCCCGGCGTGCCGCTCGCCGAACTCGCGCAATGGGGCGGCCCACACTCCCTCAAGCCCGGCACCCGCATCGAAAAAGGCGACGCCCTCTTCATGCGCGCCGACCCCGCCGAACCCGCGCCCTCTTGATCGTCCTCCCGGGTACCCCGCCCCTCCGGGGCGGCTCTTGGGTACATCGACGGTCCCCGTCAATTCTTCCTCTTCTCTTCGTGCCAAGGACTTCGCTTTGGAAGTCCGTGCTCCCGCGTACATCGACGGTCCCCGTCGATTCTTCCTCTTCTCTTCGTGCCACGGACTTCGCTTCGGAAGTTCGTGCATACCTTCCACGCACGTCGTCTTCCGTTCTTCCGAATCACGAATCCCGAATGCCGTCTCCCGTCATGAACATCGACGCCATCACGCCCTCCTTCTTCTTCCCCGGCCCGCCCGACGCCGACCACCTCGTTCGCCGCGCCCTCCACCGCTACGACGCGCTCCTCTCCGGCCTCGGCACCGACGCCTACAACATGCGCCGCTTCCGCTCCTCCGCCTTCCATCTCATCCCCCTCTGGCTCTCGCTCCCGCTCGATCTCTCGCGCCTCACCGTGCTCGAACTGGGCTGCGGCCGCGGGCTCAAGGGCCTCGCCTGGGCCGATCTCTTCGCCCAGTACGTCGGCGTCGATCTCGACGCGCACGAGATCGCGAAGGGCCGCGCCATCTGGAAAGCCGCCGGCCGATCGCCCGACGAACTCATCCACGCCAACGCCGCCGACCTCATCCGCTCGCCCTCCCGCTTCGGCATCGATCGCGTCGATGTGCTTGTGCTCTATGCCGTGCTCGAACACCTCACGCCCGAAGAACTCGACGAGGTCTTCGAACTGCTCCGCGAGTGCTACGACCGCGGCACCATCGTGCTCGTCGCCGAGTCGCCCAACCGCCTCTATCCCTTCGATCACCACTCCACCGGGCTCCATTTCGTGCAGATGCTCCCCTACGAACTGGGGCGACGATACCTGGCCCGTTCCGCCAACCAGGAGATCGTGCGTTTCGCAAGGGCACCCAACGATCCCGACTGCCGCACCCAGTTCCATCGCTCCGGCCGCGGCATCAGTTACCACGATTTCGAGGTCCGCGTCGGCCCGCCCGATTCGCTCAGCATCGCCGCCGACGGGTTCCACCCGATCCTGCTCGACGTACAGCCGCTCGCTCGCGCGGAACTCGCCCTGCTTGACTACTTCGAGGACAACGGCATGCACGTCCCGCGCTCCTTCGCGCGGGCATGGATCGACCTGCTGCTCTGGCGCGACGCGCCGCGCCGAGCGCCGCGCTCGCTCAAGTTCCGCACGCCTACCGGCGGCGTCGCCGAGCCGCGCAAGCAGTTCTGGCAACTCAACCGATACACCGTCACGCCCCACGACCGACAGCAACTCCTCTTCGACGGCCGGGACCGCCCGCCCGACGCCACAACCTCGCTGCTCCTCATCGACTGCGAGGACAAAGCGTCCGGCGTCGAGGTACACATCGACAACCATCTCGTGCTGAGCGCCCCGGCGCAGCAGTTGCTTCAGATGCGGCCTCCGACCTGGCACGCGCAGATCGCCGTGCCCCTCCACCTCTCACGCGGCAGTGAGGAGATCACCGTGCGCTGTCCGCGATCGTCGTCGCGCACCTCGGTCTTCGGACTCCTCCACGTCTAGGTTCTGTCTGACGGATCATCTGTTCGGCGCTTGTACGGCGCGGGCGGGGATGAAGCGGGAAGAGTGGAACGGCGGGGCCTCGGGGTCCGATGGAGTGATCGTCGCGGAGCGACGATGGAGGC
>JBJXFQ010000099.1:0-12364 GCA_046155605.1 Phycisphaerales bacterium | reverse complement strand
TGAGGCCCATCACGGCGTCGGCATCCGCGACGAGGCCATCCTCGCCGCCGCCCAACTCTCGCACCGCTACATCGCCGATCGCTTCCTCCCCGACAAGGCCATCGACCTCATCGACGAGGCCGCGGCCCGGCTCCGCATCGAGAACGACTCGATGCCGACCGAACTCGACGAACTTCGCCGCCGGATCACCCAACTTGAGATCGAGCGTGAGGCGCTGAAGATCGAGCGGACCGAGGGCACCAAGGCCGCGCGCCGCGAGGCCGCCGAATCCCGCGAACTCGATCGCGTCGAGCGAGAACTCAGCGAACTCCAGGAGAAGAACCGCGCCCTGACCGCCCGCTGGGAATCCGAGAAGAAGGAACTCGACTCCGTCAAGGCCATCAAGGCTCAGATGGACGCCAAGCAGACCGAACTCGACCAGGCCCAGCGACGCGGCGACCTCGAGCGCGCCGCCCGGATCCGCTACGGCGAACTCCGCGACCTCGAATCGCGCCTCCGCGACGCCGAGAAAGCACTCACCGAGCAGCAGAACCGAGGCGATGCCATGGTCAAAGAGGAAGTCGACGCCGAGCAGGTCGCCGCCGTGGTCGCCGCGTGGACCGGCATCCCCGTCTCGCGCCTCGTCGAGAGCGAGCGCCAGAAACTCACCCGCATGGAAGAGGGCCTCGCCGCTCGCGTCGTCGGCCAGGATCACGCCCTCAAGGCCGTGGCGGACGCCGTGCGCCGCAGCCGCGCAGGCCTCGGCGACCCCGACCGCCCGATCGGCTCCTTCCTCTTCCTCGGCCCCACCGGCGTCGGCAAGACCGAGACCTGCAAGGCCCTCGCCGAGTTCCTCTTCGACACCGAAGAAGCCATGGTCCGCATCGATATGTCCGAGTATGGCGAGAAACACTCCGTCGCACGCATGATCGGCGCGCCCCCCGGCTACATCGGCTACGAGGAAGGCGGCGCGCTCACCGAGGCCGTCCGCCGCCGCCCCTACGGCGTCGTCCTGCTCGATGAGATTGAGAAGGCCCACCCCGAGGTCTTCAACGTCCTGCTCCAGGTTCTCGACGACGGCCGCCTCACCGACGGCCAGGGCCGAACCGTCGATTTTAAGAACACCATCATCGTGATGACGAGCAACATCGGCAGCCAGCAGATCCAGGAACTCGCCGAGCATGGCGCCGAAGATTGGGAGATCGAGGCTGCGGTGCGCGAAATCCTCCGCCGAGGCCCGGCGGGCGTGGCGATGGAAGAGATGGGCAAGGCCGCGGGCGTGCCGACCAAGGTCCGCGATGCCATGGCCTCCGCCGCGGGCGCGTTCTTCCGGCCCGAACTCCTCAACCGCATCGACGAGGTCGTCGTCTTCCATCAACTCAAGCGCGAGAGCCTCGGACGCATCGTCGACATCCAACTCGTGCGGCTCCGCAAACGCCTCGCCGAACGCGACATGACCATCACGCTCACCGACGCCGCCAAGGCCCAGATCGCCGAAGAAGGCTGGGACCCCGCCTTCGGCGCGCGGCCGCTCAAGCGCGCCATCCAGAGCCGCATCGAGAACCCTCTGGCCTCCCGCGTCCTCTCCGGCGAGTTCGGTCCCGGCGACGCCCTCCGCGCCGACTTCATCAGCGGCGCCTTCACGTTCAACAAAGTCGCAAAGTAGCCTCGATCCGATTGCCGACCGGCTGCGCGGTACCATCGCCCCATGCGTTGTCGTGTCGGCCTTGCCACGCTCGCCCTCCTCGTCCTGCTCGCGGGCTGCGCGATCCGTCCGCGCTCGCCCTCGGCCGCGACCAGCGCCGCCGGTGACGCCTCGCTCCTCGCGCCCAGTCGCGTCCGCATCCACCCCCTCACGCGCCGCGACCGCGACGCCCGCGGCCGCGACCGTCTCATCTGCTACATCGAGTTCCTCGACCAATGGGACGACACCTGCAAGGCCGTCGGCCAACTCCAGGTTCAGCTCTATCGCCCCGTCGAGGGCCGCGGCGGACGCGCTTCGGGACTGGGCGTACAAGAACTCGTCTGGGACGCCAACCTCGCCGATCCGCAGCGGCAGAAGGACCTCTACGACCGCGCCACGCGCCTCTATCGGCTCGTGCTCGACACCGTTCCCGAGTGGGCCGCCGCGCCCGCCGTCGCCGACGCGCCGACCGCCCGCCTCCGTGCCGTTTTCACCCCCGCCGGCGACGACCGCACCCTCCAGGCCGAACTCTCGCTCTCAGGCGGCCGACCCGTGCCGTAGCGGATCAATCACCCTCGTCCGCGGCCAGAAGAGAGGTTGCTCGAGCGCGAGGAGTACCGGTGGCGGGGGGTGGGCATAGGACGCGATGCCATCTCGCACGCCCAATCTGCGAAGAAATCACCCTCGAACCGACGCCGACTGCAACCACGCCTTGACACATGCTGTATATTCGTTTGCCGGCCCGATACGCCGGCCGCGCGTGCGTTCATGTCCCCGCGCGGGCTCGGCATGACTCCCGGCACATGCACGGGAAGAAGCGGAGGTCTGGCCGATGAAACTGTCCTTTCGCGTTCCGTCCTTTCGTATCGTCGCCGCGATCGCGTTCGCCCTTGGTTCGTTTGGGGGGGGGGCAGGCTAACAAAGCCAATGCGCAGCCGCAGGTATCGTCGAACAACGCGTATCGATTCCCCACCTCACCGCCTGCGGGATACAACGACGAGGCCGTGGACGTCGGGCTGTGGCAGGAACAGACGGGTGGCACGCCCCCTGTGCTGACGCCTATCAAGTCGTTCGTCCTCGGAACCACGCGCAACGACACGGGTGCCTATATCACGCTGACTCGGTACGGCCTTGCGGGCGGTTCGCCCGAGGCAAGTGCCATCTGGCCTGACAGCAGCGCGACTGAGGAAAACGTCGGCGCGCTTCGTCGGGCCGTCGCCATGGTCATTCCCGTTGTCCCTCCCGACACAACGGCAGCCAACGGCCGAATCTTCGTCACGGGAACCACCGACGCCGGCGTCGCAACCACGGACATCGTCGTTCTCTGCTATGACTACAACCTGAACCTGAAATGGATGAAGACCTACAACCACCAGCCAAACCCGATCTTCTACGGCGATGACGAGCCCGTGGCCATCATAACGGATCAGACGCCCGAAGCGTCGTTCGCATTCATCGGCTACGAGTATGTCGCCGTGCTTGGAACTTCGAGGGGCCTCGGCACAGGCAAGGACCTCGTCACCCTCTGCTTTGCCAAGGCCGATGGGTGCGAACTCATGCCGCCACAGCGGGTCACGTCGAACGGCAACTACGATGATATCGCCGGAGATGTCTGTGTGGGTGTCGCTCGGGACCAACTGAACCAAGACCACAGTTGCATCTTCGTCACCGGCGGCGTGTACGACCCGGCCAACGGCAACCATCCCGTCTATTACACCACCGGTTACCTCATCAAGGACGAGAACTGCCTGACCCAGACGAGCAACGGCGAGGTCGCCCGCTACTGGCCGAAGACGTTTAGATGGGACGATGCTACCGCGTATTCGGGTGCCTTGGGATCCGACAATGCCCGCGCCATACCGGTTCGTGCCAAGTCCATCAAAGACTATCAACTCTTTATCACAGGCACCACCGAGCGTCTCGCCGGCTCGACCCACCCGAAGGACATGCTCACAATCCGTTATGATGACTCCGTGGACCCGACTCCAGCCAGCCCCTATCGGGCGCATCAGTGGAACGTCGGGTCAGGCACGGAAACGCTTGATGAGGCGGCTGACATGGACGTTCAGGCCATATTAGGTGTGCGCTCCTTTGTGGCAATCACGGGCACGCGTCAGATCGCGGGCACAAGCCAGCGCGCCATCGCGACACACCTCTATGACAGCAATCTCAATCCGTGGTGGCAGAACGTTGCTGGCACAGTCTGGTTCCGCAGCGGCGGGACCTCGAACGATCGCGGCTTGCGCGTCCAGATCGTCCAGGGGCAAGGCGAGACCAACGGCAACTCGGAAGCCAACATATTCGTGACCGGACGGAGCGCGAGTTCAACGACGGCCATCGACTATGTCCTGCTCAAGTATGACTCTGACAAGTTTGCTACGTCGGTGGTGCCCGTATGGACATCCATCCCGTTCTACAACAACTCGTCTATCAATGGTGACGACATCGCCGCACGCTTCGTAGCGGAATGGTGCGCTCCGCTCGTGAATCCAAATGAATCCCGTCGCATATTTGTGACCGGCACATCAGCGGGCGGCACGAGCGGGAACGATTGGGCGACCCAGTTCGTCGTCGAGACCAGGTGACACAACATTAGATGCTTCTCCGGATTGGATGATGTGCTGTCATCTCGAGGATGTTCCTATGTGCAAGTCACTACAAGCGATCGTGCTCTGCGGCTCACTGGCCGTGGCCAACGGTGCCGCCGGCCAAGGCTGTGTTCCGTTCTGGACGGTCACGGGGTATCAGCGGCCCGTGCGCATTGAATGGAGCCCAACGGAAGGGCGCGGCATCGTGCATGATGATGGATCGGGCATGGCGATCTTTGCCGTCGAGGGGCCAATCGGTGTGGCGACGGAAAGATGGGTCGTGCGCTGGAAGGGTCGCGAATGGGAACGGCTCGGAGTCGGCGCACCAGCGTTCGATGGCATGGGTTCGCCAAGAATACTGGACGATGGGCGTGGACCACGCCTGTATGTGCAGGCTAGGCCCGTCGGATCAAGCTCAAGTCCTATGTGGATGTGGGACGGCTTGGCATGGAATCTTACTCCTAGCAACTTTTTTCCAACATCGGGCACGTCGCTCAACGCCATTCCACAATGCTCATACGACGACGGCACGGGCATGGCGGTCTACGGCTCCCGCTACGGCTCTGTGAAGCGCTGGAATGGCACAATATGGGACACCATCGGCGTCGCCGACACCGAGTTCGGCATCAACATGGAAGTCTTCGACCTCGGCGACGGGCCGAAGATCTATGCCGCGGGTCAGTTCAACTCCATCAACGGCGAGACAACCCCGGGAGCGGCCACCTGGGACGGCCACTCCTGGGGCTCCCTCGGCTCCGGGATCATCTGCGGCGCGATTACTGACATGGAAGTCTTCGATTCGGGCAACGGCAAGGAGTTGTACGTCGCCGGCGTGATCACGTCCGCCGGCGGGGCTTCGGTGCAGGGCCTCGCCAAGTGGAACGGAACCTCGTGGTCCGGGGTGCAAGGCCACGGCGGCGCGGACACGCGATTCCTCTGCGTGTTCGATGATGGCAGCGGCCCGGCGCTCTACATCTCTGGTTCGTTCAACCATGTTGGCGGCGTGCCGGCGAGATACGTCGCAAAGTTCGACGGGTCGAACTGGCACGCCGTCGCCCCGGGCGCGCTGGGCTATTCACCGATGGCGGTCTACGACGACGGGCGCGGGCCGAGCCTCTTTCATTCTGGGAACCTCAATGGCGTAGGCGGTCTGCCGCAAGCGGGGATGAAGCAGTTGGTCTCGTGTCCCAACTGCTACGCCGACTGCGACAACAACCAGCGTCTTGACGTCAACGACTTCATGTGCTTCGTCACCAAATACGCCCAGAAGGACCCGTACGCCAACTGCGACGTGGGTGCAGTCGTCGATCCGTCCGATTTCATGTGCTTCCTCGCCAAGTACGCCGCGGGCTGTCCATAGCCGCGGGAGGTCTGTGTCGGAAAGGAAGTCTGCAGACGCGGGCTGCTCGTGGCCGTGTGGGGTTGTCATCGTCTCGCAGGCTGACCCGGTCGCCACTTGTTCGTTGGAGGGCGAAATTTTCCCCGTTCTGTCACCCGCCCGGCAGGCTCCAGAGGCCCATTTCCCCCATCTTCGCGCTCTCTGAGCGCCCCGATCCCGCGGCGCGCCAATGCTTCCTCTACCGGCACGCGGAGTCGTGTCGGCCACCAGCACCATGGGAGAGATCATCATGAAGTTTGCCTCGAGAATCGTGCCGGCGCTCCTCGCAGCGGCGGCGGGTCAAGCCCTCGCCCAGCCCTTCGTCGGCGCGGGCGACATCGTCATCGGTTGGAGCCGCGGGTCGGCCACCCCAACCCAGCAGCAACTCGACGACACCATCCAACTCTTCACCCAGGCCGGCGTCCAGAAGCCCGACTCCTGGAATCAGTTCGCCTTCATCCAGAGCGTCGAGTGGGACAACACCGGCGGCATCCGTCACAATCCCAACGGCAAACTCTTCGGCATGGACTTCGGCGCGGTCGGCACCGGCGCTCGCATCTACCGCTACGAATCCGCCACCGGCTGGGCCGTTCAGCCCTTCTTCAACGACGCTGGCGGCACGGCACCGAACTTTCTCTCATTCCCCCTGACGATCACCCGCGCCGCCGGCCTCTCCGTGAGCCCCAATAACCAGCGCGTCGCCATTGCGGGCTTCGATTCCGGCCAGGTCATCGTCTTCGACTACGACACCACCACCGGCATCGTCTCCGCCGCACGCCAGACCAACACCATCGGCGGCCTGCTCACCACCCTCGATTCCTCCGGCACAGCCTGGCTCGACGACAACACCGTCGTCGCCTTCTCCAGCAGCGGGCAACTCTGGACCGTCAACGCCACCACCATGGTCGAGACTCCCCAGATCGACGTCGGCGCGGGCCTCGGCAACTCCGAGTTCACCTCGCTCGTCCACAACCCCACGATCGCCCCGTTCATCTACTGCCAGTACAGCAACTTCGCCTCGGCCACCCAGACCACCACCAACAAACTCTTCGTCGTCGACCCGCGTGTGATGCCCTGGGTTGTCGTCAAGGAGGTCGATCTCTCCACCTCCGCCAACACGATGCGAGAGACGGGCCTCTCTACCGCCGGCGACCTCTACTTCACCACCGTCGGCACGTCCAGCATCATCGCCACGCTCCAGAAACTCGCCAACGTCACCAACCCCGCGGGCCTCGTCGATAACAGTTCCGTCGTCGTCACAACCTCCTCCATCCCCGCGTCATTCAGCGGGATGGACGTTGCCGCGGGCACGCCCTCCACTGGCGGCGGCTGCTTCGCCAACTGCGACGCTTCCACCGTGGTCCCCTTCCTCAACGTCAACGACTTCGTCTGCTTCCTCAACCTCTTCGCCACCGGCAGCACCGCCGCCAACTGCGACGGCAGCACCGCCGCTCCCATCCTCAACGTCAACGACTTCATCTGCTTCAACAACCTCTTCGCCGCCGGCTGCTCCGCTCCGTAACCACCACGAGCGTCGCGCGCTGGCGCGGCTCGGTGACACTCGCCCCATACGCCTTGACACCGCCCCCCGTTGGATTGTTCCTCGGGGGGCGATTTCTTGCGCCCCGTCCGTTCACGAGCGCCTTCGCCCTCCACCTCCGCGATTTCCATTCCTTAGTTCATATTTCGTTCTACTTCTGCCTTCCCTTCTTCTCTTTCTTCCTTCCTCTTTGCTTCTCAGTGGTCTCGGCACCTCTGCGGCGAGTCTTCGGTGTGTTCCGGGCGATCAGCGCGCAAACAACGCCACCCGCGTCGGTCACGGGTGGCGTCGTGTGCCTCGGTTCTTTTTTGTGTCCGAGCCCTATGAGCATCCCGCCGCGAACGCATTGAGGAAGCAGGTAAAGTCATTGACGTTCAGCACTGGCGTGGTCGTGCTCCCGTCGCAGTTCGCGCTCGCGTCGCCCGCCGCGAACTTGTTCAGAAAGCACGTGAAGTCGTTGACGTTGAGCACCGGCGTCGCCGTCGAGCCGTCGCAGTTGGCATAGCACCCGCCGCCCGCCGCCACGGCCCAGAAGCCGCCGACGCAGACGAACGCCGCGCCCGTGCCGCGCCCCGCGTCGGGCTGCCCGATCGTCCCGACGACGGTGTACGGCCCGCCCGTGCCCGCCGTCGTGGTCCCGCCGCCGTCGATCGATGACCAGGTGATCGCCAGTTGCGCCCGCGCCGCCGTTGCGCCCGCCATCGTGACGCCGGCGATCGCAAGCAATGTTGTGTGTCGCATGTTCATTCTCCTTATCCGCACCGGGAAGCCGGCGCGCCGGAGGCCATCGCTGGCTCCGTTGTGTTCTTAGTTTCCGAGCGTCGCGCCCGTCGGCGCCTGGATGGTCATGGCCTTCGAGTACGTTCCGACCGCGGGATAGTTCGCGTTGTCCTTGATGAACAGCACGGTCCCCGCGGGTGCCGCGTTGTACGCCCCGGCAAAGGTCGAGTTGTTCATCGGGTTCAGCAGGTTCCCCGACGTGTTGCCCGCGGCACCGGGCTTCCACCAGCGGTCGAAACCGAACCGGTAGATCCCCCGGCAGGTGATCTCGTCGAAGAAACTGAAGTGGTTCCGCTGCCCGATGGCGCTCTGCCACTGGGCCGTGAAGGGCTGGTTGACGGTGATCGTGTCCAGGCCGTTGACGCTGAACGCCGTGCGTCCATAGTGCATGAACGAGTCAAAATCGTAGAAGCCGTAGGTGCCCGCCCCTGAGCGGATATCGAAGTTATGTTCGCGGCCCGGCTCGACGTTCTGAAGATTGATCGTCACAAACGTGTTGCGGTCGGGCCGGCTCTGCTCGTGCCAGAACCCGAGCGAGTGGTACAACTCGTGGATGATGACGAACTGCGAGCCCCAGCTCGCCATGTTGATCGTCTGCTGCCCGCCCTGCATCCCCACGGGCGAACTGTTCCCCGTGCTGTCGTTGAACCGGATCCAGTTCGACTGGCCGGCCCGCGGCACAAACGTGACCCCGACCCGCGCCGAGATCGCGTTCATCGCGTTGACCGCGAACTGCTGATTCGTCGTGTTCACGTTCGCGGCAAAGTCGAACGCGATCGGCGCGACCGGCCAGAACGTCACCGTGCCGAACGTGCTGTCCGCGCCGGCCATGTACGCCGCGTACTCGTCGAGCCTCACCTGGATATCGCCCTCGATCAACACATACCCCTCCGGCACGTCCGGGTGCGTCATCGCCCCCGGCACCCCCGGCACGGGCATCGACCCCGGCGGAAAGCCCTCGTGGCAGCAGTTGCCATCGTGCTTGTGCTCGAGGACCGGCTGCGCCATCGCGCCCGCCCCGCACACCCCCGCCAACGCCAACATCAGAATGAATTTCATGGGTCGTCTCCTTTCTGGCGTTGGTTACTGGAGGTTGACCAGCACGAGCACCAGGCCGCGCTCGCCCGCGTTCAGCCGCTCCATCGCCTTGCCGATGATCGCGCCGTGCGAGCGGGCGGCATCGTCGGCCCGCATCGCGTGCCCCGGCGTCTCGGACGTGGTGAGCAGGTCGCCAGGCCCGATCGCGCCGCCGCCGGTGGCGTCGCACCAGACGTACACGCGGCCTGAGAGCGCGATCGCGGGTGCGTCCTCGCTGCCCGGCAGGTTGCCCAGCACCGCGCCGACCGAGAAGTTGTTCGCGCCGCTGACGACCCCGGCCACGCAGCGGTTGTACGCGCCGCGAGCCACGCACAACTTGCCCGCGCTGGCGCGGTCGATCATCGCAACCATGCCCGGCTCCAGCTTCTCGCTCGCGGGGAACTTCTCGGCCAGGTCGGCCCCGGTAATCTCGAGAATCTGAACCCGGGCCGTGCCCGCGACGTCGAGCTTGGCCTGCGGGCTGAGCGTGCCGATGCCGACGAAGCCGGTGGTGTCGATGAGGAAGTTCTTGTTTCCGCCGCCGCCGATGCTCTGGAGTTTCAGCGCCGTGCCGGCGCCGGTGTCCTGCTGCCGGAACACCCAGGAACGCTCGGAGGCCAGCCACAGCAGGTCCGCCTGGTCGCCCAACTTCTCGAACACCGCGGTCCCGTTCACATGGAGCGGTGCGGTCGGTGCCGTGGTGCCGATACCGACGTTGCCCGTGGGCGTGACGTTCACCACGCGGCCCGCGAGCGTGTTGAGCACGATGTCCCCGCTGTCGGCGTTGAGGAAGATCGAGTTGTCGCCCGTGCTCCCGTCGCCCACGTAGCCGGTGCGGACGCCCGCGCTGTTGGTGAACGTGGCGTAGGCGGTGCTGTCCACGCCCGGGGTCGGCCCTTGGATGCGCAGGCCTTCGCCTGGTGTCGCACCCCATGTGTTGCCGAGCAGGTGCAGCCGGGCCCCGGGCAGCGTCGTGCCGATCCCGACGTTGCCCACGTTGTCCACGAACACCGCGTTCATCGGGGAGCCGTCGGCCGCGTCAAGCCCGAAGGCGCTCTTCGCCTGATTGGCGTAGGGCGTCGAGGTCATCTCGGTCCGCGGCCCGATCACGGTGAACGCGCCCGTGCTCGCGCCCGGACGCACCTCGACCTGAAGCCACCGCGCCGCGCCGTTGAACTGGTCGCCGAAATCGAGCCGCGCGGTGAACAGACCCGCCGCGACGGCCAGATCGTTCGACACGATCGTCACGCCCTGCTGCGTACCGGCGGTGGCCGCGTCAAAGAGTCTGAACTGGAAGTCGTACGCCGCGGTGGGTGCCGCGCCCGCGTCGGTGAGCCGACCCTGATAGGTGAGCGCCGTTTGCGCGCTCGCCACGCCCGCCGCCAGACCGCACACGCCCACCACCAACGCCGCTAACCGATTACCGACTCGCATGGGAACTCTCCTTGGGGAGGCTTGCCGATCGACGCGACCGACCTGCCCTCCACCCATCCCAAGCGAGCCCGTTCACCGCCGACGGACAGCAATCCGGGTGCGTTCCCTATTTCCGCAGGCTTCATGCGAATGGCTGCGCATGTGCAGTCGGATGCCATCAGTGACTGCTTCGGTTGACTGCCGCGTGCCGCAGACTTTGGCTGTGCATGGCCGGTGCTCCTTTGGCCCGCCTACACCCGCACGCACACGCTCGTCGGCTCGGTGAAAAACCGCAGCGCTTCCGTCCCGCCCTCGCGCCCGACCCCGCTCTGCTTGACGCCACCGAAGGGCGTCCGCAGATCACGCACCATCCAGCAGTTCACCCACACGATCCCCGCCTCTAGCCGCGACGCCACCCGGTGCGCCCGCGACACGTCTCGCGTCCACACCGACGCCGCGAGGCCATACGCCGTGCCGTTTGCAAGCCGCAGCGCCTCTTCCTCATCATCAAATGGCGTCACCGTCACCACAGGTCCAAACACCTCCTCCTGCTCCACACGACACCCCGCATCAAGACCCGAAATCACCGTCGGCAGATAGAACGACCCGCCCCGGCATCGCGCGGGCAGGTCCGCCGTCGGCACCCGCGCCCCCCCGCAATGAACCACCCCGCCCATCTCCCGCGCCAACCGAACATAAGAATCAACCTTTGCCAGATGCGGCTCGCTCGTCAGCGCGCCAAACGTCGTCTTCGCCTCCATCGGGTCACCGATCCTCAGCGCCCGCGACCGCTCCACCAGCCCCGCGATCACCTGCTCGTACAGCGGCCTCTCCACCAGCACACGCGACCCGCACAGACAAATCTGCCCCTGATTCGTGAACGCCCCACGCGCCGCCACGTCCAACGCCTCCGGCATCGCCGCATCCGCGAAAATCAGGCACGCGTTTTTCCCGCCCAACTCAAGGCTCACGCGCTTCAGCATCCGCCCGGCCGTTGCCCCGATCCACTGCCCAACCGCCGTCGATCCCGTGAACGTCACCGTCGGCACGTCCGGGTGCGACACGATCGCCGCACCCGCACTCGCCCCGCGCCCGTGGACGATGTTCAACACGCCCGCGGGCAGCCCGGCCTCGATCGCCAACTCGCCCAGCAACGCCGCCGTCACCGGCGTCACCTCGCTCGGCTTGCCCACCACCGTGTTCCCCGTCGCCAGCGCCGGCGCGATCTTCCATGTAAACAGGTACAGCGGCAGGTTCCACGGGCTGATGCACCCCGCCACGCCACGCGGCCTGCGCAGCACATAGTTGATCGCCTGAACTCCGCCCCCCGCTCCTCCTCCACCCGGCCCCGGCGCGGGCTGTGCCGTTTCATAGAACCCAGACTCTGTATGTAATATCGCTGTCGCAAAAAACCTTAGATTTGCCGCCGATCGCGGAATGTCCACCGTCCGTGACAGCCCCATCGGCTTGCCCGTGTCGCGCGATTCCGCCTCCGCCAATCGCTCCATGTCCCGTTCGATCAGGTCCGCCAGCCGCAGCAGCACGCGCGAGCGCTCTTGCGGCGATGCGCTCGCCCAACCGCCAAACGCTCCCTTCGCCGCCGCCACCGCCGCTGCCACATCCGCCTGCCCCGAATCCGGCACGGTCGCCCATGCCCGCCCCGACGCGGGCTCGATGCTCTCGATCACGCCGCCGCCTCGGGCCGCCACCGCACGCCCACCGATCAAGTTCTGTAACTCCAGCATTCCCGCAGTCTACACGACCCATCGCGCCTGCCAAATCCCTCGTCGTTCGCCTGTTGCTAGGTTCTGTCTGACGGATCATCTGTTCGGCGCTTGTACGGCGCGGGCGGGGATGAAGCGGGAAGAGTGGAACGGCGGGGCCTCGGGGTCCGATGGAGTGATCGTCGCGGAGCGACGATGGAG
>JBJXFQ010000090.1:0-15792 GCA_046155605.1 Phycisphaerales bacterium | reverse complement strand
CAGGCGGTGCAGCAGCGGGTAGACCCCGTCGAGCGTGTACTTCACGCCGAACTCATGTTCGAGGATGCGCCGCACATCCTTGCCGCGGAGCGTGCACACGCCGTCGGCATCGGTGGGTCCGGCGTCGGCTTGGTTCTGCTCGCCGGCGGGCTGATGGCCGCGCGCAGGAAGCGCTACCGATGAAGCAGAGACGCCACATCCTCACGTCGATTCTCGCCGCGGTCGGCGCGGCATCGGGGAGATCAACGACACGCGAGGACATTTGCCAAGTTCGATTGGTGTCTGTGCGGGTATCGGAGCTCCGCTTGTTACCGTCGTCAGAAGGCATGGCATCGGGCCCTTTCGGAGATCTGCGTGCGGACCCCCTTAGGGGAAAAGTCTGTAGACGGATTCCCACTCTCCGGGAACCCGCACAGCAGTCGCGCCGAAAGTGTGAGTGCGAACGCGTCAGATGATATCAGAGAGGTCCACCCATGCTCAAAGTCACCGTCAGCGAGAGCGGGGCCCGTGCCAAGGCGTATTTCCATTCCGGTTTGGTGCACGGCGACCACTACACCGACGGACAAGCCAAGGCAGGCCAGTGGTGGGGTCAGGGTTCCGAGATGCTTGGGCTGAAGGGGATGGTGCTGTCCAAGCACTTCTGTCGCTTGGTCGACAACGAGCATCCCATCACCCGTGACCGTCTCACTCTCCGAAACAAACCGGAACGGCGTGCCGGATACGATTTCACCTTCAGCCCCTGTAAGAGCCTCTCCGTGGTGGCCAACCTGTGCGACGATCCGCGCCTCACCCAAGCGGTCCTCGAAGCGGTTCGGTTTACACTCGGCGAAGTGGAAGCTTCCGTTCGCTGCCGCGTACGCAAAGACGATGCGAACGCTGACCGCAATACCGGCAATGTCATCGCTGCCTTGTTCGCCCACCACACGGCCCGCCCAGAGAACGGGTCGGTCCCCGACCCCCAGGAGCACATCCACGCCTTCCTCATGAACGCGACGTTCGACCCCGTGGAGGCCGCGTGGAAAGCCCTGCAGCTCCGGCACACATGGTTCAACGCCCCGTACTTCCAAGCTCTCTTTCACAACGAGCTGGCCCGGCTGACCCAGGAACTTGGGTACCGAATCGAGCGACGCGGCACCGGCTGGGAGATTGTGGGTGTCCCCGAGTCGGCCCGAGAGGTGTTCTCGAAACGAGACGCCAAAATCGAAGAAGTGGCGGCCGAAGAAGGCATCGACGATCCAGAGGAAAAGAGCGGTCTGGGCCGACGCACACGGAAGGGAAAGGGCCCCGAGCTGTCGATGGCCGAGTTGCTGGAGAACTGGTGGAGCCAGCTCTCCAGCAGCGACGCGAAGGCCGTGCGGGCCGTCAAACCCGGGCGTCCCATCACCAATGACATGTCGCCCGCTGTGCTGCAGCGGCGTGTGGCACGCCTCGTCGAATCCGTCTCTCACCACGTGTTCGCACGGTCTTCGAGTGTTCTCGAGAACACCTTCGTCGCGGAGTGCCTCCGGCGGGAGCCCGGAAAGTACTCGGCGTCGCAGGTACGGGACGCGATGCAGACCGACGCTCTTTTCGTGCGAGACCTCGACGGTGAGAGATGGGTGACGCACCGCGAGGTCTTTGATGAAGAGCAGAAGCTGGTCGATATTGTTCGGAAAGGAAAGGGCAAGTTTGCCCCCACAGCACCGCGGCAGAAGACCCCTGAAGACCTCTCCGCCGACCAGAAAGCTGCCTTTCACCACATATTGAATTCGCGAGACCGGTTCATTCTCATCGAAGGCCCTCCCGGTACCGGGAAGACCCGGCTCGCGGCGACCACCGTGCCGGTGCTGAACGGCAAGCTCCGTGAGGTTCTCAGCCCGGTGCTTGGGGACAAGGTCGTGATGCTCGCCCCGACGACTCAGGGATCACGGGAGGTCCTCCGTGCCGAGGGCTTCAAGGACGCCACGACCGTGGCGGCGTTCCTGCTGGATGAGCGGCTCCAAACCCAGGCTCGCGAGGGCTGGGTGTGGCTGGACGAGGCGGTGCAACTCGGCTCACGCGATGGTCTGCGGTTTGTCGACTTGATTGAGAAGCTCGATGCCCGAGTGATCTGCACCGGGGACGGCGGACAGAACGACCCGGTGGGCCGCGGCAACTTCGTGCAGCTGATGCAGAACCACGCCGGTGTGGTTTCTCACCGAATGGAAGAGGTCTTGCGGCAGACCGGTCTCATGAAATCGATCGCGAGCTCGCTGCACTCGGGCGATGTTGGCCTTGCCTTCGGTGCGATGAAGCAAAACCAAATGGTCCACGAGTCACCGGTGGAGGAGTGCTATGCCGCGGCCGCACGCGACTACGTCATCAAGCTCAAGGGGGAGAAAAAGGTGACGGGGGTGTCGCCGACCCACGAGGGGTGCGACATCTTCTCCCGGCATATCCGGGCAGAAATGAAAGAGCAGCGGATGCTCCAGTCCCCGAAACAGAAAAAGTGCTACGAGGACCTGCGGTGGACGGACGCACAAAAGGCTGACCGGAGCAACTATCAAGCTGGACAGGTCGTCGAGTTCCACAGGGAAGTGGGACCTTACCGTACCAAAGTCCCCTACAACGTCATCGGGTTGGACCCAATTGGATGGTACGTTCTGGTTCGGGCTAAGGGCGGCGTGCCGGAGGCCTTGCCGATGAAGCACGCGGACGGATGGACGGTCTACCAGCCCAAAGATATCGAAGTGGCGGTGGGAGACTACATCAGGATCACCCGCAGCACCCGCGTGTTCACCGTGCTGACCAAGGGCCGCGCGATGTTCGCCGAAGCGATTCAACTGTACGACCCGGACATCCGTCGTCCAAAGAAAGAGCTCGGGGCGAACTCTGTGCACAAGGTCCTGTGCTGCATGGACAATGGCGACATGCTGCTCGAAGGGTGGAAGATCCTGCCGCGGGGTTTCTGTCACTACAAACACGCCTACGCCACGACTGTCCACAGTTTGCAGGGACTCACCACCGATGACACGGTCATGGCGGCCGCCAAGGACCAGCTTGGCCCTGTCGATCGGGGGAACTTCACCACTGCGTTCACGCGGGCGAAGAACAGTTTCGTGGTCTACACGGACAGCGTCGACGATCTGGAACGAGCAGCCAAGAGGGTTGATCGCTCCCCCGCAGCCTTGGACTTGGTAGAGCACGGAGAGGATCCGCAGATCAGGAACCTGGAGGCGGAGGAACAACTTCGGCAGACTGCCGAGTACATGCGGTGGCAGCAATCGAAGGAGCGTGAATATGAGCCTGAACTCTGAGCGACGTCGGGCCCTTGATCCCTTCCCGGCGAAGGCTCCCGCCGCGGTCGGCGTGAGCCTCAGCCGGCCGACCGTCGAGTTTCGGCGAACGGGCAAGAAAGACGACCGCGTGGTGTTCCCGTTTAGCCAATTGATTTGGGTCAACTTCAATGCGTCCTACGGCATCATCGTGCACTTCGCGAGCCACACCGTTCACATCCAGGGAACGAATCTCGATACCGTCTATGAGGGGCTCCGTGACCAGACGCTCAGGCAGGTCCAGATGGAGGACTCGCCCAAGAAGAAAGGCGAGCCGCACGTGGAACGCATCTACGTCGTTTCCAAGAGTTCAGGGGATCCCGGATTCACCCCGCTGGCGGCGGCCGACCTTGATCAGCAGGATGCCTAGTCCTGTCCCGCCACGCATCCACCCACTTTTCTGCCTCCAGAAGCAGCCCGATCGCGAGGGCCAGGTCTTGCCTCCGCATGTCGCGTGTGACGGCACTGCGGCCCTCCAGCTGGAAGAAACGTACCAACGTGATCACCAGGTCGGGACCGGCGGGGGTGTCGACTCTCCAGACCAGAACTTCCAGATCCTGAGCCGCTGAACTGTGCAGCAGTTCGCCAGGCTGGGATGGTTCTCGGCAATCGGTGCTCATCGGTGTTCCCATGCTCCCTCCCGCTCGCGTGTGCGTCTGAGGTCGTCAATACATGGTATCGGGTGATTCCGCCATCTCTGTCGCGTGGTAGGGCAGCCGGAGACTTATCCATGGGTGCTGGAGAAGGGGACCCACCAAAAGTCCCCATTCTCCTGCACCTGTGGGTAAGTCGTGTCCCAAGGGAATGGGCGCTCCACACGGGAACGACGACGAAAGGAGCGGGGGACGTGCGTGCGTGTGTTGAACCTGAAAAAGAACCGCTCCCTGTCAGCCCTGCTGCGACTCGGCTTCCCTCGTGCGTGCCTCGTGAATCCATGAGTGCGACGCATCGAGGGCCTTGGCGAGCAGCAGCAGGTCGTCGTAGCCGAAGCTCTGACTCTCCTTCCACTGGTCGTCCGCATCCTTGTAGGAGCGGCTGACCGTGACGTTGTGAATCGGGCCTGCCGAAGTCTGGTTGAGCCAGACCGCGGCCTTGATGCCACCGAACCGAACCACGTGGACCGGTCGGGCCTTGGCCTGCCCGCCACCGTTGGTGCTCTTGGCCATGTCGTCCATCCTTTCATCGTGCATCACGCGTCCTCCCGCAAAGAGCGGTATGCGAGCACAAACGATCGTGTGGCGCAAGAGGCCGGCGATTTCGGCAGAAGGGATGAAAGCAATCGCCGGAAGTCAGGCTAGTTTCAACTCTCCGGTCATTTTGGCGACGAATTGCGATCAGTTGACGGCGCCGACTGCCCATGCAGCGTTCTCATCCGAGAAGAGCACCTCGACCCCAGCCTTGAAGTCAGCGATCGCCCGTTGCACCTCCAGGGGGAACTTCTCGGGCTTCGTCTGTGCAGCGCGCAAGAAATCCCTCGATTTCGGGTACTCTAGAAAGTGCACTATGTCGCCGGTTTTGCTTGATACGCGATTCCAAGGCTCGTTCGATGGGGCCTCTTTGTGCTGCAGCAAGAACCAGGTCCGAAATAGCTTCTCATTGCTTCGGAACACGTCGGGACTCATGCCCAGCGCAGCTTCGAGGTTTTCTGGGAAAACGAGTACCCCCGACTCGCCGTGCCGAGAAACACGCCCATGAATGCCGTAAAGCGCGCCGTCGACAGTGGATTTGATCCACTTCTCTTTGACATCATCGCTCATTTCGGACGGATCGTGCCGGACTTGTCCGTCTCGCTCGTCGAGCACGATCGGACGGCGGCAGCCGAGTTTGCTTAGGCACCTGAGCACTTTCGGAATACCTTTGCAACCCCCGGCTACCAGGCACGAGATCGATGCACTCGGCACCATATCGGGCCGTAGCTCGACTAGCACCTCGGCGTCATGGGGACCTTCCACCACGCAAACGAACTTGGCGAATAGGGCGTTTCGGATCTCGAGGCCAAGCATGGCGACTTGGCTCTTTCCGACACCGTTTCGGCGATGACGGATGGTCCCTTCTGTTCCAGCAGGAATTCGCGACTGCCAGAGTCCGTTCGACTTCTCGCGCTGAAGTCGGTCAACTGAACCCAATCGCCTGGGGTCAACGAACTCAGGCGAGTGCGTGGCACACACAATCTGTACCGAGCCGGTCGAGGCAATGTCTTGAAGTGTCCGCGCGACAAACTCGCACTGCTGCGAGTGGAAATACAGTTCCGGCTCTTCGAGCGCAAGAATAGTCGGACGTCCACGGGCGACTGTGCGTGCCGCCGCAATCGCCAAACCGAGGATAAGGGCTCTTTGAGCTCCATGCCCCTTCTCGAAGGAATGACTCTCGTGACCATCGAACAAGCGGATGCTCTGCTGTAGCTCGACGTCACTGGAAAAACCTGACCCGGTCGAGGATGGCTTCGCGAGTGCGAATTCGATATCGTCGAGTGACGGGTTCGGCGCGCCATCGAGTTTGTCCACGATGGCAGCGAATATGCTGGGAATGGCCTGCTGGAGAGAAAGGCCGCCTGCGACACGGACTTCGGTCCCTGGCAGCATCTGCCTGACGAATGAGCATGTGTGATCGGCGAGCGCTCCCGCCATTGTCACAGGGTCGATTTGTGCTCGGTAGAGGGCATGAATGATCGTCGCCATGAATCTACGAAACGAGGCTCGCCGGTCCCAAGGCGCAGCTTCGAAGTTGTGTCCAGCGGGAAGGAGAAAGGCAGGCACAAACAGGAACGTTGCCGGCGGCTTCTCTGGTTGAGCCGCATGTGCTTGTAGCGGCCACTCCCGAGAGTACTCTCCACCATCAAACACCCCGGTGATTTTGACCCTGGGCCGAGGCAGACCGTTCTCATGATGTGAGGCGAAATCGCCGTCATGCAACGCGGATGAAGGGTCGGACAAGAGCGCTTCAAGCGCCCGAAGCACGTTCGACTTGCCCGCGTTGTTGCCCCCGATCAGCGTCCAAGGATTGGGAACCGAAGCGACCGTGAACGCGGCCAACGATCGATATCCCGTAATCTCCAGCCGCGTGAGCATGGGAAATCCTCCATCCGTGACGTTGGGAGAATGACCTGCCTCCGTTCCGCGAAGTCATCTGTCTGCTGCAATCAGATTGTAACGCGCCACGCACAGGCCCGAGAGTGTGCGGACAGCGTGCTTGGAAGACGGTTAGGGGGGAGCGAGCATCTCCCGTTCGTTCATTCCCGCGAGACGAGGAGCAGCGTTATCGCCCGATGTCGCGGTCTTGTGACTTCCGCGACCCCTTTGGCTCCTCACGGTCGCGCGGGGCAGCACGCTCCGACAGGCACTCCAAGGTGCCCTCGCCGTTCACGCTCACGAACCGGAACTGTGCCGCCAGTTCCGTTGCACGCGTGATGAACGGAGAGAGCTTGGCCAGCTCATCCATCCGGTTCTTCAGCACGTCCAGCTCCAGGACCGAGATCGGGATGGTGTCGAGGTTCTGCTGGTAGCGGATGTTTTTGTCGACTGTCACGAGTGCTTCGAAGCCACCAGCAGCCGCTGCGGCCAGCAGCTTGCCGTTGGAGAGGCCGTCCCAGCCGCGTTCCAGCACGTGCTCGACCTCGTGGCCTGGAAAGAGGGCCTTGGCATGGATGTCCACGCAGTTGTCGAGCAGGAGCCTCACAGGTGCCGGAGCCCGTCGAGCAGCCCGCGGGACGCCAGACCGATCACGGCCACGGCCGAGTCACGGGTCACGTTGGGGAAGCCCGAGAGGAACTGCTGGAGTCCCCCATCGACCTCCAAGTGGTCGAAGAGCGTCTGGATGGGCACCCGCGTGTCGCGGAAGCACGGCTCACCGTGCATCCGTCCCGGGTTCACCGAGACGTACGGGGACAGCGGGCTGTCCGAAGGGATGAGCTCGCGTTCTTCACGCGGGAACTGAGTGGTTGGCGTTGCCAGTGTGGTCATATCGGCCTCGATTCCGTATCCACAATCGTATCACGGGTGGTGGTGGAATCGCCAATGCTGCGGCGCCGGCAGATTTACTGCCCCTTTCCGGCCGCTTCATGCCCTGGCCAGCCGGTCCCCATCCCTCAGCAATGCGTTTATCGGTCCCTGCACCCACCCTGAGGTCTGGACCGTTTGTCACGGTCACAACCAGGGTCCACAAGTCGAAGCTGCCGGCTCGGGCATCGCCGTCGGGGTTCACCGGGGGGCCCCCGACGGCGATGCCCGAGCCACTTCGCGGAGCACACCCCCGCCCCTCGTGCCTGCTTCGCTTCTGTAGCTCCCTCCCACCCAATGGCCGGACGGGTCTGAGCCCGAGGGGTTCAAGTCCTCGTTCGGACCGACGATGCCCCGGCGGTCCGGTTCAACAGCCGTCTTTCAGCGTTTCCCGCCGCGGGATGGCCGCAGCCTTGGCATCAGTTCGCTCGGCTCGACCTTCAGGGCCCGGGCCAGCTTCTCGACGGTTTCCAGCGTGGCACTTCGCTGCCCCCGCTCGATGAACGAGATGGCGGTGCGGTGCAGGCCCGCGTCGAAGCCGAGCTGCTCCTGGGAGAGCCCACGCTCGGTCCGGACCTGCCGAACACGTTCGCCGAAATCGGTCACAAAAGGGTGTGCAGCCACTGGACGCAGGGTCGTCTCATGCAGACTATTCGTCTACATACAAGTCGTCACATATCGCGGGCAACTTCAGGAGGTGTCGCATGCGTGCACGGTTGGCGGTGGAGCTGGCGGGGCTGCAACTGGACGTGGTGACCGGAGCCGGGCCTGAAGGGTCACGGGTCTTGGCGGGGCTGGTGGACCTAGCGGAGCGGGCGATGGCAGACTTCCACCGGCAGCAGGCGTCGGGGCTAATCCCCCGCCCGGCCGCGGCGGTCGGCCGGCTTCGTGGAACGGGGCGGGGCGTCTCGTCCACCCGCCTCATCGAGGAACTGGAGCGGGCCCATCCCCTCACCCTCTCCTCGCCCTTCGAGGGGAGCGACCGCGTCAGCGGCGGTGTGTGGCTCGCCCGGGACGTGCTGGGGAATGGTTCGACCACCTCGGTTGCCAAGCTCCGCTGGGAGAGCCGTGCGGTGGACCTGCCGATGCACGTGCACGAGCACTCGGACCGGCTCATCGTCGTTCACAAGGGCCGCGGGTTCTTCCACGTGACGAGCGAGAGCGTGGACGGGTTCACCGGAACCTCGGTGCGGAGCATCCCGGCCCGGGAGCGGGACGTCTTCCATTTCACGCGGGGCGTTGTGCACACCTTCAGCACCGACACCGAGCCGATGGTGCTTCTTTCCTGCCAGCATCCCTTCCTCCCCTTCGACCATCCCGACCAGTACCGGATTCCGCGGGTCCGCTGGGTCGCGGCGGATCATCAGGACGAGTACGGGGTCGGCGTCGGGTGCGACGCCGCGTGGACGCTGCTCACCGGGTGTTAGCGTACCACGGTCATGGAGCGGCCGTCCTCGCCGCGGACCAATCCGCGGTATCCATACGACGTGTACCGACGGGCGAGCGAGAGCAGGACCGCGCTCACCGTCAGCAGGTACGCCGCGTACGCATTGACAATCTCTGGCGACGGCTGCACCACCTGTGACGCGAGATGGAGGCACGCCCCCAGCAGCAGCACGCACGTCGCGAGCACGGTGCGGACGGTCTCCTGCCCCGTTCGACCGCCGATGGCCTTGTGGCGGCTCGGGTGCGAGGACTGGAACGACAGGAGTTCCTCTCCCGCGATGCGGTGTACGGCCCGCTCGATCTCCTCGATGCGGCGGAGGAGGTCTTCCAGCGAGCGGGCGTGGTTGATGGTGTTGCGGAGGAGCCAGACGAGGGCGATCGGCACCGCGACCAGTAGCGGTGGCTGTGCGTCCGCGGGGACGATGACCATCCCGGTCAGGAGTGCTGTCACCGCCGCGGTGGTCATCGGCAGACGGCGGTCGAGGGAGGACATGCGGAACGACACCAGCCCGTAGAGGGCTCGGTACTCCTCCAGGAGCACGTCGATGCGCTCCTTTGCTTGGAGTGGAGGCGGCGGGTTGTTCATCCCCGCTCCACACTCGTCCGTTCCCTCACGCTCGTCCCCTCCCCTGCTTGAACGCCTCGACTATCGCCGCGGCGATCCGCCGCTCGAACGCCTCGCGGAGCGGCCCAGTGCCCGGGCCGTTGCCGGGCAAGCGGAGCGGCCCGAGCTGCCGTCCCTGGGATTCGAGAGCGGGTACGACGCCCTCCATTGCCCGGAGAATCGCCCGGACGAGATGGCTCGTGTTCAATCTGGTGCGAGTCCCCTTCTGCATGGCGGCGAGACACCGGGTGAGCGTCTCGTCGGTGTCCGTCGTGAGGATGACCTCCCGCTTGATGGAACGGGTCACCTCCGGGTCCATCCGTTGCGGCACCTCCCGCGGCGGCGGAGGAACGGCGTGCGGAACCGGCAACGGGTTTCCGATGGCGGCCGCGGCAGCGGCGACATCGAACATCCGAGCGACGGAAGACGAAGGCGGCGGCGTGGTCAGAGTCTTGGCCATCGGTCACACCCTGTCCGCGGCTTGGAGATCGTGGTCGGCCCACACCGCAGACGAGAACGGCGGGAGCGACCCTTTCAGGAACGCCTCGCGGTTCTGGACGCGGTACCGTATCTCGCGGGCGAGCGACAGGTATTCGAGCGTGCTCGCGTGCTCCCGGAGACTCGCATCCTGGAAGACGGTGATGCCTGCACCCGAGACGGTGGGCAGCACCACACTCTGGGAGATCGACGTGACGAACTGCCGCCCCGGGAGAGCCTCGCCACGACCGTCTCCAGGCGTGCCCGCAGGCGGCGGGCCCGGCGGTCGACGTTGGTGAAGATGACGCCGAGGATCTCTAGGTTCGGATTGCGGTGGCGGCGAACATCCCCGATGTCGCGGAAGGCCTCGGTGAGGCCGCCCATGGAGAGCGGGTGCGGGAACGCCGAGAGCAGGAACCACTCGGCGGCGCAGTACGCCGCAACCGTGGTCGCGAAGCCCGCGGAGGGTCCGGTGTCGAGGAGAATGTAGTCGTAGGTCGCCCGGAGCTGCGGGAGGACCGGCTCAAAGAGACGGGTGCGGTCGGCGAACTTGGAGAGGAGCGTCTCGATCTCCGCGAGCTGGGTGCGGGACGGGATCAGGTGGACCCCGTCGGGCATTCCGGCGGTGATCACGAAGTTCTCGGGTGACTCGTCGGTGGTGAGCAGCTCCAGCGACCCGGCGTAGCTGTCCTGCTGCACGCCGAGATGCTTGGTGGCCCCGGCCGCCGGGTCGAGGTCGATGACAAGGCAGCGATCGCCCGTGGAACCCAAAGCCGCTGCGAGGTGGACGCAGTTGGTGGTCTTGCCAACCCCGCCTTTCTGGTTCCCGATGGCGATGACGGTCGCCGTGGTGGTGTGCATACTTCTTCCTGTGTTTGACGTCGGCGTGCCCGCGTGCCGGCGTTCCCGGTCACGGGCTCGCCCGTTCAGCACACCTACCGCACCTGCACACCGGGCACAATCCCCCGCCATTGCAGCATTTGGTCGAAGAGCCTTCCGGCGAACGGGCACGGCCGCACTCCGGCATGCGGGCGTTCGCGGCGCCGCCAGAGAAGGTCTTGAGCTTCGATTGCGGATGTGGGATGCATGGCACACCGGCCGGAAGCGGCCGGTTTGAGAATGAATGAAGAGCGAAGGAAGAAAGAAGGTGGCCCGCCCAGTTGAAGCTGGTGCGGGCTCCGGAAGACACGGGACACCGGTAAGCGGCCGCGGTTGGTGATTCGATACCCAACCTCTACAGCAACCCCGACCTTTCGTCAAACCATCTTCACCGCCGTCCCCCGAACGCGAACGCGTGCCACGGGGAGGGTGCGTCCTTTGCTCGGAGAGAGGAGGGAAGGATGACGAGCACAGAAGTGGGCACACCGGCGGGCGGGTACGCCCTGGTTCCGGCGATGGGTCTCTTGAGGGCGTGGTGGGCCTTCAGGGCGGGGATCATCCGCCTGGTGGACCTTCGGGTCTGGCTGGCGTGTTTCGAGGTCGTGGAGCGGCGCTGCGGCCTTCAGAAGGGCCACCCCGTCCGCTATCGGCTCGAAGAACTCCAGCATCTCCTCGGGACGCACGAGCTCTCCGCACTCAGAACTTCAGTGTCCACGCTTCAGCGGGCCGGATTCCTCGACTGGTCGCCCAGCCATGTGCGGCTCACAAGCCCAGCATCCGTCGATTCGCTCCCGGAGATGGTGCAGGCCGTCGCGAGCACTAAGAACCTCCGTCGCTCGGTCCCGGTGCCCCGTCGCGTGCTCCGCCTGCTCGCCCGCACGCCGCGTCCGGTCCTCATCGCGACCGTCTTCGCGGTGCTCTTGCGGTGCGTGTTCCGGCGAGAAGGGGGCGTGCGGTCCGACGGCCTCGTGAAATCGACCTGGGTCGCGGAAGTCTTCGGCGTGCACGAGCGGAACGTGAAGCGGGCGAGGGCGGTCTTGCGGGAAACAGGCCTGTTGATCGACCTTCCCACGTCGCAGTGGGTTCTCAACCGCCACGGAGCCGGGACGCGGCTGAACCTTGAATGGTGCCCGCCGTGTAACGCAACGCCACCCCGGACGCTTCGGTTCACCGCCGGATCGCCACCCCCAAGAACAACAGAACCCTCCCTGACGGGATCGATCAACCAGTCACCGGGACGGGGAACCGATGGGCCTGAAGCACGACGGTCGCTCGGGCACATCCACGAGGCCGAGCTTCGGTCCGCCGACGGGCTCCGGGTGGTTTTCGAGCGGGCCGCGGTGGCTGGGCTGGTGCGTCGCTGCGAGGCCGATGCGCTCAACGTCGCCGCGGCGGCGGCCCGTGCCCTCCGCGTCGCGGACCGCAATCCGTGCGGCCTGTTCGCGAGCATCGTTCGGGGCCGCTGGTGGCACCTGGTCAACCACAGCGACGAAGAGCAAGGTCGCCGGGCGGTTTCCGCGATGCTGCCGCCCCGTGCTCGACACTCGTCGCGTTTGCTGCCCCGTCAGCTTTCATCCGAGCCGAGCCTCGCCGAGTCGGACATCCGGGAACTCGTCCGCCGGTCACTGGAAACGGCCGATACGTGTGGTTGAGAGCCGGTGGTGCATGCTGCTCAACCTAGAAACCTGAACCAATCACACCGCGAGCGCGAGCAGGCTCGACGCGGTCTGGTCCGCTTCGGTGCGGTCGCCGGCGTTGGTGATTGAACCGGACAGGCGGGTGAGGGCGTCCACGATCGAGAAAATCGTGAAGCGTCCCGATCGCCTTGCCTGCTCCATCGCATCCTTCGCGAGTGCCCGCGTCACGCCGTGCTTGCCGAGCAGTTTGGCCACCTCGTCCTCGTCGCTGCCGAGCGAGGTCGTCATGGCCTTGGCGATCACCTTCGCGAACGCGTCCTTGCGTTCATCGCGGCGGTCGACGAGCCGGGCGATGAGCCGCCGGATCTCCGCCACCGCTTCGCCCACGTTGGCCGTGTGCTTGCGGCTGAACTCGATCACCTCAACCGCATCCCAGACGATGTGGTTCCGGCAGATCGCCTGGAACCAGAAGGTCTGGATGCCAACGGACCTGCGTCCCACCTCCGAGTTCCAGAGGAAGAACCCCGGGGCGAACGCCTCGCCCTGGATCTCCGTCCACCCAGCCGGGTCCACGAGGAAGCAGAACATGTCCTGCTCCCCGCAGTAGAGCCCGGTGCCGCCGCGGCCCTCGTCCATCGGACCACCCGCCTTCTGCGGCGGTTGGAAGTCCGTGGCGAACTCCCGCACCACGGCGAGAAGCTCGACGTTGTGCAGCCGCGTGTACGACGCGGCGTGAAGGGACCGTGCCAGCCCGTCCTGGGCGAGCACTTGAAGCGGCTTGCCCTCGCGGGGCATGGTCTCTTCGAACACCCGCGCCGCCGTCTCGGGAGAGAGGCGGTTGACGGTGTCCTTGCCGACCCCCGCGAGCTGGCACAGCTGCGTGAAGCTCCACGCGTTGAGCCGTAGCGCGGTGTCGCTGCGGACCCCGAGCTGCAACCGTCCCTCCGACACCACGGGCCGGAGCTGCTCCGGCCGTTCCCAGTGGTCCTGGGACTGAGACTTCTGCGTCTGGCAGTGCTGCCAGAGTTCATCGAACGATCCGAACGTCTCGTCCGGCGAACGCCGGAAGAGTTCCCGGCTTCCCCGGGTGAGAACCTGCGTGTTCATGGCGAACTCCTATCTGGGAGTGCGAAAAACCTCCGGCCGTGGAACGTCCACGGTCGCTGACACGAGAGAACCTTCGTATATGCACCACCGGTCTCTCGCCCGTGCCGGGCGCTACGGAGCCCAGCACCGGCGGGGGATCGGGTCCCGTCGCGACGGCGCTTCGGCCCGTCTTATCGCCCATCTTCGGGTCCAGGTCACGCGTGATGAGAGAGGACCAAGCCTGATGGAGCATGGTCAGGCGCGGCCGGTTGATCGAACTGGCTCGCCGTGGCACCCTCCGCTGCGTCCGTTCCTTCACAATCGAATTGGGTAGATGGTTTGACCCTGCAGCGTGGCGTCGGTCAGCCCTCGCCAGGCCGCACGGTCGTACGTTCCAAAGGTTGGAGTGCCGCCTGCGTTCGCAGGGCGGGCTCTCGGTTTTTCAAGCTCAGCAGCGCAGCGTGTCGCGCTCCGGCCGTGTGGCCGGGGCGGTTGTCCCATTCCTTTCACAGAGGAGTCGTTCCGATGAAAGCGTCGACGAAGCGTTCCAAGGTTCCCAGCCCGGTCCGGATGCTCCCCATCGATCGGATGACCCCGACGCCCGACAACAAGCGTCGGCCCATCACCCAGTCCTCGGTGGAGTCGCTCGCGAAATCGCTCGCCCGCGAGGGCGTGCTCCAGCCCATCGTCGTCCGGTCGCATCCGGAGAAGGACGGCTGGTTCGAGATCCGTGCCGGGGAGCGTCGCTGGCGGGCCGCCAAGCTCGCCGGCCTCACGCACATCCCGGCGTTCATCCGTTCGCTCGACGACGAGTCGGCGCTTTCGGTGACCATCGCGGAGAACCTCCAACGGCAGGATCTGCACCCGCTGGAGGAGGCCGCGACCATCCAGCAGGCCTTCGACCGCGGCTACGACGCCAAGGCGGTGGCGGCGCGTCTGGGCAAGAGCGTCGTCTACATCGCCCGCCGTGCCTCGCTGACGAGGCTCTGCACGGAATGGCGTGACGAGGTGCTCAAGGCGGACACCGACGCCAGTCGGCTCACGGTGGCTCATCTCGAACTGGTCGCCCGTCTCCCCGAGGAGACGCAGCGCATCCTGGCCGAGAACAACTTCCACCGCGTCTTCGCCCGGGGCTTCCCAACGGTGGCGGAACTGCGTCGGGTCATCGACGGCGGTCTCCAGTCGCTGCGGGCGATGCCCTGGTCGCTGGAGGACGAAACGCTTGACCCGAAGGCGGGTGCGTGCCTCAACTGCCCGAAGCGTTCGGGGATGCACCCGATGCTCTTCGACACAGAGGATGCTCCTCAGGGCGGGAAGGTCTCGAAGACCGACCGGTGCCTGGACCCGGTGTGTTTCGAGGGCAAGGCGGTGGCCCACCTGCAACAGCGGGAGTCGGCGCTCCGCTCGGAGTATCCGACGCTCCGCCTCGTGCAGGTGGGTTTCAGCGGGCTAAGCCCGAGGGTCCGCGAGACCTTCGGCGAGCGGGTCACGCAGGTGTACCAGCCGAAGTTCGTCAAGCCCACCGCCAAGGGCGCCACGCCGGCGATGCAGCTCGACGGGGCCAAGGCTGGAACGCTGGTGCATATCGACTTCGGCGAGAGCGTGTCCCGCAATGGCACGACCTCAACGAAGCGGCCAACGGACGAGACGGGCAAGCCCGTTCCGCTCTCGCTGGCCGATCGCAAGGCTCGGCTCCAGAAACGCCGCGATGCGTTCCTGGTGAACAAGGTTGGTGAATCGCTCCGGGCCCTGACGCCGGAGGCGCTCACGACAACCGCGGCAACGCTCGCCGCCCGCACGGACGCGGCGGCCAAGCGGTTCAACCCGTTGGCCCTGGTCCTCGCGTTCGGCACGTCCACTCGGGCCGACCGCGAGCACGATGACGGTCCCTGGAAGCGGTACGAGGAACTCCTCGCCCGCTCAAAGGACCTCCCCATCGTGGTGGCACTGCACGAGGTGACTCAGGTCTGGTCACGGCGCCTGGGCGGTTCGGACACGCACCACGTGACCGAGCAGGCGGCGGATGCTCGAAAGGTCTGCGAACTCCTCGGCATCGACGCGCCGGCAATCGAGACGGAAGCGGCCACGGCCATTCCGACCCCGAAGAACTGGGCATCGCTTGCTGAAAGCACGGGGTCCAACAGGGAAGCGAAAGCGCCCGCGTCTAACCCGTCTCGGAAGACCGCCGTTCGTTCCGCACAAGCATCAACGCCGGTCCGTCCGAGTGGGTCAGCCGGAAAGCGGAATCGGTCTAGCAGGCTGTTGAAGAACCCCCGAACACGCGCCGAATCGCGCAACCGGTGAGTGCGGATGTGCGAAGATGGTGTGCATGCGAGGCACACCCGAGCGTCAGGTTCCGATCTTCCACACGTTCA
>JBJXFQ010000077.1:0-64861 GCA_046155605.1 Phycisphaerales bacterium | reverse complement strand
CGAGGGTCTGGGGATCGAGAGCCTCCTGGCCCCGCGTGCCGACGACACGCACGGCAGCGGCCTGGGCGTGCTGCGGTACGTCGTCGAGCGCACGCTCGCGTGCTTCAGCCACTTCCGACGCCTCCGCCTGTGCTATGAACGCCGGGGCGAACACTTCCAGGCCCTCCACGACCTCGCCGCGGCACTGCTGGTGTGCTCGCGTCTCAAATCGATACGACTACCGTTCTGAAACAATCTCTAAGGGCAATGCGGCCGAGGGGTTGATGCCAGCACAGTCGCGGGACGCGGGCATCACCAATGACAAGCAGCACCGACCATGCAAGGCCATGGTCGGTGGGACGGGGAGGGAGCGTTTCACGCGCGCGGGAAAAGCACGCGTTCGATGCCATCAACGGCCGCGTGCAAGATAAGCATGTGAAGTTCCTGGATGCGTTCGCTGGAGCCGCCCGGCACGACGATGGCGGTCTGCGCGAGCGCGCGTGCGGCACCGCCGCCTTTGCCGAGGAGGGCGACGGTGTGGAGGCCGAGGCGAGCGGCCTCTTCGACGGCGCGAAGGATGTTGGGGGAGTTGCCGCTGGTGGAGAGGACGACGACGGCGTCGCCGGGACGGCCGAGGGCTTGGATCCAGCGCGAGAAGACGTGCTCGTAGCCGAAGTCGTTGGCCGTGCACGTGATGTGGCCGGGGTCGGTGCAGGCGATGGCGGCGAGTGGCGGACGCTGGTCGCGGAAGCGGCCGGTGAGTTCCTCGGCGAAGTGCATGGTGTCGCACGCGGAGCCGCCGTTGCCACAGATGAGGACTTTGTTGCCGGCGCGCAGGCACTCGACAAGGAGCGAGGTGAGCCGCTCGCAGGCCGCAAGAGTGGCATGATCGGCCTGGAGAGTGCGAAGAGCGTCCGAGGCTTCATCGAGGGCGCGGCGGATGCTGGATTCTGGCGTCGACATGGGAGGGAATGTAGCGTACTCCGCGCCGAAACTCGCGGCGGAGGCACAAAGCACCTATGGCACGGTTTGCCGCGGCTTGGGCTCTGAGGCGGCTTGCTGAGACTGGGCGAGCGGGATGCAGGCGCGGAAGATGGCACCGTGGCCGGCGGAGGAACGGACGGCAACGAAACCGCCGTGGGCTTTGATGTGTCCTGCAACGACGGCGAGCCCAAGTCCGCGACCGCCGGGGCGAGTGGTGAAGAACGGATCGAAGGCGCGGGAGGCGGCGGCGGGGTCTAGTCCGGGGCCGGTGTCGGCGACTTCGACGACGGCGTGCGGGCCCGGCGCGACGGACGGGGCGGCGACAGCGGCGGCGCTGATCTCGTCGGCGGAGATCATCTCGGACCGCACGGCAACCGTGACGCGGCCTGGGCGCTCGCCGACGGCCTCGATGGCGTTGCGCACGAGGTTGAGGATGACTTGACGGAGTTGTGTGGCGTCAGCGAGAATGGTGGGAACCGGGGAGGACGAAACGCGAAGGTCAAGGGTGGAGGGGATGGATGGGCGGAGCATGCCGACAAGTTCGTCGGCGATGGCGGGGAGATCGACATCGGCCTTGTTGATGTCGGCGCGGCCCGTGAAGGCGAGGAGTTGACGAGTGAGTTCGCCAGCGCGAACGGCGGTGGCACGAATGGTGGCGATGAGTTCGGCGGCGCGGGAGTCGGGGGCGACTTGACGCTCGGCCGCGGCGGCGCTGGCGCTGATGGCGATAAGCAAGTTGCCGAAGTCGTGGGCGACGCCGCCCGCGAGCATGCCGAGGCTTTCGAGTCGCTGGCCCTGGAGGAGGCGGCGTTCTGAGGCGACGAGTTGGGCCTCGGCGCGTTTCAGGCTCGTGACATCAACAACGGCGCAGATGAGGCCGTCGATCCGCCCCGAGGCGTCGCGGAGTGGCTCGATGACGGTCTCGCACCAACGAGGCTCGCCTGTGTCGGCGGCGAGGTGGACAACACTCGTGCCGGTACCCGTGGCGAGAACGCGGCGCTTGGCTTGGAGGACGAGCGGGAGCGCGGTTGGGGGGAGAACGTCTTCGTCGCGGTGGCCGATGAGGGCGCCGGAGGACTCGCCATCGACAGCCTTGTAGGCCCAGGTAAAGCGCAGCGAGATGTCCTGGGTGTAGACAGCGATCTTCGTGCCCTTGAGGACGGAACGGAAGCGTTCGTGACTGGCACGGAGAGCCTCCTCGGCGCGCCGACGATCGGCGAGTTCCGCGGCTAACTGGCTCGTGCGCTCGTTGACGATGCGCGAGAGGGACCAAGACCAGATCAGCACCGCGGCGATGGCCACGAGCAGGGGCGTGACGATCCAGATGACGTAGCGGAGGATTCGAGATGCGACCAGCGCGGGCGGATCGGCCTCGGCGAGCCAGCGCTCGTGGATGACATTGAAGCGCCCGCTGGATCGGAGGCGGCGAAGGCCTTCGTTCACGAGCGTGAGGGTCTCGGCCTCACCTTTGCGGACGGCGAAGGCAATGTTGGAGGCGAGGACGGGTGGACCCGAGACGATGCGACCGGTGAGCCCCTGGGCGCGGATGGCGGCGAGGCCGCCGATGTGAGTGACGATGGCGCAGTCAGTGCGGCCTGATGCAAGCAGTGTGATGGCGTCGGCCTCGGAGTCCACGGCAACCAGAGTGGCATCAATGTTCATGGCGCGAAGTTGGTCCTCGGCGAGGGCTCCGCGCTGGACGGCAATGGTGCGGCCGGAGGCCTCTGAGAGGGATTTCAGGACGCGATCGCCCTGACGGACGAAGATCTCGGACCAGCCGATGGCGATGGGGTCGCTGAAGTCGGCGAACTCGTAGCGGGCCGGCTGTTCAGACATGGCGACGACGTTGAAACGTCCAATGAGCAAGCCTTGGCGGATGGTGGCCCACTCGTCGAGTTCGACCTTGATGGAAGCATCCATTTCACGAGCGATGGCCCGGATGAGGTCCACCTGGAAGCCGCTGGCGAGGCCGTTTGAATCCTGCCATTCGTAGGGGCGGAAGTCACGATCGCCGCCGTAGGAGATGGCAGGGGTTTGCGCTCGGGTGCTGAGCGCAATAAAAACGATGGCGACGATAAATGCCGGGACATTGGGGTGGATGGGCTGGGCGTGGAACCATCGGGACACGGCAATGCTCCTACCCGATGTGCAGAGAATACCCTAGTCTCAAAGGTGTAGTCGCGTTTTCGCAGAGAGATTTCCGAACATGAGCCGACAATCGGAGGAAAATGAGCGGCAGAGTGGGTTGGGAACCGGTGCGCGGAAGGAGGACTCGCGGTCGCGGGTGGTGCGGATGAGTGCGATCGGGACCGACTTCGCGGTCTCGGTGGCGGCGGGCGGAGTGATTGGGTGGCTGATCGATCGATGGGGCGGGACGAGGCCGTGGGGTCTGCTGGTGGGACTGTTGTTGGGGCTGGGGGTGGGGTTTGTGAGGTTCGTGCGCGAAGCGCTGGCGCTGACGCGGCGTGACGTGGCGGACGCGAAGCGGGAGCGAGGAAGGTGATGCCATTGTCCGACGCGAGCACGGAAGTCCAAGCCTGGACTTCGACGCCGCGATGCGGAGCGCCGCCGGCATCGGACGCTTCGGCCGTGCGCGGGGCCACCAGGCCAGGAGCATTCGGAGCGCGATGTGGCGTCGAGGGAAATCGAGCGGAACGCATCGGGTAGTGGCAAAAGGAGGGACGGGCTCATATTGTTGCGGTCCCAAGCCGGGAGAGCAGGAGCCGTATGCCGACGCAGAGCCTGACAAGTGTGACGCCGACGAGTTCGGTGTCGCGCGCGTCGCGGCAGTTGCGGCTTCCATTGGGACGGTTGGCGGTGCGCATGCTGGGAGCGGTGGCGCTGGTCGTCGGGGCGTGGTGGCTCGGGGCTGCGCTGGGAGTCGGCGGATCTGGTCGGGCAGCGCTGATGGCAGGCGCGGCGCTGATCGCCGGAGTAGCGGCAGGGATCGCGTTTCTGGGATCCTTCTCGGCGCGTGGCGCGTTTCAGTGGGCGGGGCTCATCATCACGGGCCAGGTGCTGCGGATGGTCGTGACGCTCGGCGTCGGCGGCGTGGCGGTCGGAGAGATGCCGAGCGCCCGGGTGCCCTTGTGGGCCGCGATTCTGGCGGGTTCACTCGCTGTGCTGGTGATCGAGGTGATTATTCTGCGGCGGGCGCTCCTCGCGGAGGGGCTCGCCGATGGGCTGGCCGATGGGCTTGCCGACGGGAGAAGGGCATGATCGCAGGTGTAACGACGGCATTGGTGCTGGCGGCGAATCCCGTGGAGCACGTCATCAACCACAAGTTCATCGTGGATGATGGCGGGTGGTGGCTGTGGTCGGGGCATGTGGGCAACCTGATCCTGTCGGGCCTCATCATGATTTTCGGCTTCAACTGGCTGGCGTCCAAGATCGCCACGGGTGATGAGTCGCTGGGTCACGGGCGATATGTGGCGCGCGGCAAACTGGCGCACATGCTCGAGGTGATCTGCGTGTATCTCCGCGAGAACACGGTACGTCCGATGCTGGGTGAGCGGACGCGGGCGTTCATGCCGTATCTGTGGACGCTCTTCTTCTTTATTCTCGTGAACAACCTGCTGGGCCTGATCCCGATCGGTGATCTGCTGCATCTGCTGGTGCCGTCGTGGAAGGCGAGCCACTCGCTGCCACTCGGCGGCACGGCGACGCAGAACCTGTTTGTGACTGCTGTGCTGGCGCTAATCTCGGCGGTGGTGATCAACGTGGCGGGGGTCATATCGATGGGGCCGATGGGCTATGTCAAACACTTGACGGCGGGGACGCCGCCGTATCTGTGGGCGCTCATGGTTCCGATCGAGATCATGGGAACGATCATCAAGCCGGTGGCGCTGGCGCTGCGTCTCTTTGCGAACATGACGGCGGGGCACATCCTGCTGGCGACGCTGCTGATGTTCGCCGTGCAGGGGCTGGATATGTTGGTGGGCAAGAGCCCGCTGATCGGCGCGCCGGTGACGCTGATCTCGGTGGGCGGGGCGATCGCGATCACGTTCCTGGAGTTGTTCGTGGCGTTCCTGCAGGCGTTCGTGTTTATGTTCCTGACAACGGTTTTCATCGCCCAGCTCTCGCACCACGACGAGGAGCATGGCCACGGCCACGAGCACGCCCACGCGCACTAGCGATGGGGTGAATAACGGGTCGGCCCGGCGTGCCGGGCACGCGAGATTCGTGGGAGACTTGTAGCGAAAGGTGTAGGCAATGACGAGCATGATGAAACTGGCGACGAAGATGACTGGGCTGATGGCGCTGGCGGCACCCGCGATGGCGATGGCGCAAGAGGGTGCCGGCAAGCCGGTGGCGGCGGGTCTGGCGGCGATCGGTGGCGGACTGGCCGTGATCGGTGGCGGGCTGGGCATCGGCCTGATCGGCAAGGGCGCGGTCGAATCAATCGCGCGGCAGCCGGAAGCAGCCGGCCCGATCGCGACCAACATGATCCTGACGGCGGCCCTCGTCGAGGGTGCGACCCTCTTCGCGGTCGTCGTGGGTCTGCTCGTGGCGCTCTAGTTCGTCTGGCAGTCGATCTGATACCACTCCCCGGTTCTTGGGCCTGGGAGTGGCTTGCCTTGGGCTTTGTTTTCGGTTGACCTTCCTTTGGCGATACGAATCACTCGGAGTGTGCAGATGAACCGAGCCTTGAAGTATTTGGTGGTGGCCGTGGTCGTGTCGCTGGGCTTGGCGCTCGCGCCGACGATGGGGCAAGGGCACGCGGAGCCCAAGGCACCATTCACCCCCGCGACCACGAGCGGCGGTCACGCGACGCCGACGAGCGGGCATGGCGACGCGAGTCATGGCGAGGCGCACGGGTCGGCGAGCCCGATCCCGGGGATCAAGGAGGGCATCGCGCCCATGGTGACGACGCTCGTGGTCTTCGCCATCGTGCTGGCCGTGCTGAGCAAGACGGCATGGCCCAAGATCAGCAAGGGGCTGGAGGACCGGGCCGAGAAGATCAAGGACGAGATCGCGGCGGCTGAGGCGGCGCGCAAACAGGCGAAGGACGCCCTCAATCAGTATGAGCGGTCGCTCTCGGACGCGCGGGCCGAGGCCCAGCGGATGCTGGAGAAGACCAAGTCGCAGCAGCAGGCGCTGGCGGATGAACTTCGCGCGAAGGCAGATATCGAGTTGACGGCGATGCGGGATCGGGCGCGGCGGGACATCGAGGCGGCCAAACGCGCGGCGCTCGCCGAGATTTATGCGTCGGCCGCGGACCTCTCGACGACGATCGCGTCAAAGATTCTGCGGCGCGAGGTGACGCCGCGAGATCAGCAGCGGCTGGTTGAGGAATCGCTGGGCGAGTTGCAGATGAATCGGGGTTGAGGCAGGTCTTTGGATGCACGGCGAGCAGGCGGGACGCCTGAGCCACTGACAGGAGGCGAGCGACGATGCCACTGACCGAATCACAGCCGGACGCGTTGGCGCAGGTCTATGCCCGGAGCCTGTACGAACTGGCCGAGGCCCGCGGCGGGAGGCCGGCGATCGAGGCCACGCTGGGGGAACTCGACGCGGTGCTTGAGATCGCGCGAGCGGACGCGAGTTTCGGCGAGTTTCTGTCGTCGCGGGTCTTGCCACGAGAGCAGCGGCGGAAGTCGCTCGAGCGGATCTTGAAGGGGCGAGTGGCCGATCTGACGCTGCACTTTCTGCTGACTCTGAACGCGAAGGGGCGGCTGGCGCATCTGCCGGCAATCGTTGCGGCGTTTGACGCGATCGTGCAGGAGAAGTTCGGGCGCGTCGAGGTGGACCTGTACACGGCAGCGCCGGTGACGGCGGAAGAACTCCGGATCGTTCGTGAGCGGCTTCAGAAAGCGCTCGGCAAGGAGCCCATCGTGCATCCGTACACGGATGGGGCGATGCTCGGCGGGATCAAACTGCAGATCGGAGATCGGCTCATCGACGGGTCGCTGGCGACCCAACTCCGGCGGTTCCGCGATCGATTGTCCAAAGAGGGGACGACGGCGATTCGCGCTCGATTCGATCGCATGGTCTCGGAAGGTTGAAGGAGGGGACGATGGCAAAGAAGAATGTCGCCGCGGTGGATGTACGCGGCAAGCGAGTGCTGATCCGCGTCGATTTCAACGTGCCGATCGAGGATGGCGCGATCACGGACGATCGGCGGATCCGCGAAGCCGTGCCGACGATCAAGAGCGTGGTCGAGCGCGGCGGGCGTGCGATTCTGGTCTCGCACCTTGGTCGGCCCGAGGGCACGGGCTTTGAGGCGGAGCACTCGCTAAAGCCGTGCGCGGAGCGATTGGCGGCGGCGCTCGGGAAGCCGGTGGCGTTTCCGTCGAACGATTGCACCGATGCGGCGAGCGCGAAGGCGGTGGGTGAGCTGCGCGACGGGCAGGTGGCGCTGCTGGAGAACCTGCGATTCCACAAGGGGGAGAAGAAGGGCGATCCGGCGTTCGCGGCGAAACTGGCAGCGCTGGCGGATGTCTACGTCAACGACGCGTTTGGCACTTGCCACAGGCCCGATGCTTCGATGGTGGCGGTGCCTAAGGCGATGGCGGGCAAGCCGCGGGTGGTGGGGTTCCTGGTTGAGAAAGAGATCAAGTTTCTGAGCGAGGCGATCGCGAAGCCGGCGAAGCCGTTTGTGGTGGTGCTGGGCGGCGCGAAGGTCTCGGACAAGATGAGCGCGATCGAGCATTTGCTGCCGAAGGCGGATGCGGTGCTGGTCGGCGGGGCGATGGCGTACACGTTCCTCGCGGCGATGGGGAAGAAGGTCGGCGCGAGCAAGGTCGAGGCCGACAAGATGGCGGACGCGAAGCGGGCGATCGATCTGGCGGCGAAACTCAAGGCCGAGCTGCACCTGCCGACGGATCATGTGTGCTCGACGATGTTCGCGGAGCACGGGGGCGACATCGAGGTGTTCGACGGGGCGATCAAGGATGGGTTCATGGGCCTGGACATCGGGCCGAAGACGCAACTCAAGTACGCGTTGACGATCGGGAAGGCGAAGACGGTGGTGTGGAACGGGCCGATGGGCGTCTTTGAGTGGGGGCCATTCGCCATCGGGACGACGCAGGTGGCCAAGGCGATGGCGGAGGCGACGGCCCGGGGCGCGACGACGATCGTCGGCGGCGGCGACTCCGCGGCAGCGGTCGAGAAGTTCGGGCTGTCGTCCAAGATGTCGCACGTCTCGACGGGCGGCGGGGCATCCCTCGAGATGCTCGAAGGCAGGCCGTTTGAGAGCGTCGGACTGCTCGACAACGCGTGAGCGGCGTCAGTTGGGCTTCGGCTCGGTGGGCGGTCGCCATTCGTTCTTGAGTTTTGGATCGAAGCGCGGATCGGGGCCGGTTTCGATGGGGTACCCGCGCGCGGACCAATCTTTGAGGCCCGCGGAATACCAGCGGACGCGACCGTGGCCGATGACAATGAGGCGTTTGACCATGCCCTTGGCCGTCGCGCTCCCCGGGTCATCACCATAAACGATGATGGTGTCGTAGGGTGTGAGCCGCGGGTCTTGCGCACCATTGGCGTCGACCTTGGGGAGTGTGAGATTCATCGCGCCGGGAAGGTGCGCGGCCTCAAAGCGCGCAGCAGGGCGCGGATCGACGAAGGCGGCGGCGGTCTTGTCGCCCCGGTCGATTCGCTGGAGCAGCGGCCAGACCTCGGAAGTGGAGATGGGGCGGATGTCGGTGTCTTTGGTGGTGCGTTCGCAAGCGGCAAGCGTGAGCACAAAAAGTAGCGGGAGGGGGCAAAGGTGGGTTCGGACCTGGGCGAGGAAGTGCCGCGTAGGGTTCATACCGGACTATATCGCCGGGGGTGTTCTGGAGCGCTTTGATTGGGGATGCTGATCAAGACGCTGGCGTGTGCGATGATGGCAAGCGTTGTGGCGGTGGCCGAGCCGCCGGAGGCACCGCCGCGAGCGCGGGTGGAGATCTTGGCGGAGACGACCGCGCTGATAGCGGGCAAAGCGAACGAGTTGGCGCTGGCGTTTCGGATCGAGAAGGGCTGGCACCTGTACTACAACGGGCAGAACGACACCGGCTTTCCGCCGACGATTGAGCGGCTGACGATGCCCGAGGGGTTCGTGGCACGCGAGGTGAAGTGGCCGGTGCCTGTGCGCCATTTGTCGGCTGGTGACATCCTCGACCATATTTATGAGGAGCGAGTGACGCTGCTATTACCCGTGGAGGTGCCCGAAACGGCGGCTGGGAGCGAGGCAGAGATCACCGTTTCGCTGGGCTGGCTGGTCTGCAATGAGGCGTGCGTGCCGGGAGAACAGACGGTGGTGCTGAGACTGCCAGTGGTGCGCGGCGAGGCGGTGGCGTCGGCGAGCAAGGCGGAGTTTGAGCGCGCGCGCGCGCTGCTGCCTGTGCCGCTGATGTCCTCAGACGTGCGCGCGACGGCGACGTGGATTGATGGTCGAGTTATACTGACGGCGGGTCGTCCGGAGCAACTTCGGGAAAAGTCCGGTGAGGCACGGCACGTCGAGTTCTATCCGGCCGCTGAGAGCCTCCCGATTCGGGATTTGATAGCAACAGGAACGAGCGAAAGCGGGAAGTTGGAACTGAGCATCGCGCAGGAGCGGCATAGCGGCTCCGAGAAACCGATGTCAGTTCGCGGCATGTTCGCTATTTGGGGGGAGGGCAAGGACGCTGCGAAGTCGCCACCTATAGTATTTTGGGTTGAGTTGCCGATGCCCGGGGGGAACCAGGCACCGGATGGTTCGTCTAAGAAACAGCCCCACGGTATGAAGTAGCCGGGGTGTGCGTTCTTGAACGGTTTGATGGGTCGATGTCGATGAAATCCGGCTGGCTGACGGGCTCGTGGCCTGGGCGTGCCGGGCTCGTGCGATGGATGCACGAACAGACAGACGACGAACAAGGAGATCTGAAGATGAAGAACACTGGCAAGCGGATTCTGGGCCTGATCGCTGGTGCGGCACTGATGGGCTTTGCGGTGCCGACGGCGATGGCACAGGATCACGCGGCACCTTCGAAGAAAGAGCAGCCCGCGGAGACGACGAAGGCGAAGGTCGGCCAGCCGGCACCGGCGTTTGAACTCAAGGACACCGACGGGAAGACGGTGAAACTGAGCGACTACAAGGGCAAGGTGGTTGTGATTGACTGGTTCAACCCCGAGTGCCCGGTGTGCGTGATGCACTACAAGGCGAACTCGGTGCAGGACCTGGCCGCGAAGTTCAAAGACAAGAACGTGGTGTTCCTGGCGATCAACTCGGGCGCGCCCGGGAAGCAGGGTCACGGCGTCGAGCTGAACGCGACGGCGAAGAAGGACTGGAAGGTGGAGTTCCCGGTGCTGCTCGACGAGAGCGGGACCGTCGGCCGTGCGTACGGCGCGAAGACCACGCCGCACTGCTACGTGATCGATGCGAAGGGCGTGCTGGTGTACGCCGGTGCCATCGATGACGGCAAGCCGGGCAAGATCGGGAAGGTGAACTACGTCGAGCAGGCCGTGAAGCAGACGCTCGCGGGCGAGACGGTGAGCACTCCTGAGACCAAGCCGTACGGCTGCAGCGTGAAGTACGGCGGTTCGTAAGTCCAGAGAGACGGAAGCCCGATAGGGCAGTGAGAACACATGCGGCTCGGACGAGAGATCGTCCGGGCCGACTTTGTTTTTCTCGGGGGGGGGCGGGGGGGAGGGGCCGCGGTACGGACGTGGAAGCGGGTTCCGTCGCGCGAGTGGCTACGCGAGCGCGTCAAGGAGTTGGGCGATGCCCTCGCCGCGCGTTGCCACGGTTTCGATGATCTGTCGACGGCCCGCGATGTCGCGCAGGTCGCGAACGAGTTCGTTCTCGCCCGGGTGGTCGGCCTTGTTGCAGACGAAGAGGTCGGCGATCTCGAGGATGCCGGCCTTATCCATCTGTACGGCGTCGCCCATGCCGGGCGTGAGGACGACGACGGTGCGATCGACGTGCTGGCGGATGCGAGTCTCGTTCTGGCCGGCGCCGACGGTCTCGACGAAGAGGGTGTCGTAGGTGGCGTCGCCGGTGGCTGCACCGCCGATGAGGTCGATGATATCGGGAAGGGCGTGGTAGTCCTCGCCGCTGATGGCGAGGCTGCGGTAGAAGACGGACTCGTCGAGGGCGTTGAAATCGACGCGGAGGCGGTCGCCCAGAAGGGCGCCGCTGGTGATGGGGGACATGGGATCGAAGGCGACGACGGCGGCGCGGCCCGCGGCGCTGCCGGCCTTGGCGCGCCGGGTGTGCTCGCTCACGAGTTGTGCGACGAGGGTGGACTTGCCCGCGCCCGGCGCGCCGGTGATGCCGATGACGCGCTTCGGGCGGCGGCGGGCAGCGCCGGTGCGGATGGCCTGGCCCGCGTGGACCTGGGAAATGTCTCGGGCGAGTTGGGCCGTGCGGTGCGTGGACTCGACCACGGTCGAGCGTGCGCGGGTGGCCCCGCGTACCGCGTTGACGATGTCGAGCAGGCCGGTGCCGGTGGTGAAGCACTGGGCGACGCCGGCGGCCAGAAGTTTGGGGATGTCCTCTTGGGGGAGGATGCCGCCCATGTAGACGGGGATGCCCGGGCGGCCGAGGTCTTTCATGGCGTTGAGGAGTTTGGGTCCGAGGACGAGGTGGGAGTTGGACATCATGCTCGCGGCGACGCAATCGCAGTCTTCGTCGCGAGCGGAGATGGCAAGGGACCGGGGCGTCTGCCAGAGGCCGGAATAGATGACATGGACGCCGGAATCGCGGAGTGCGCGGGCGATGACCTTGACGCCGCGGTCGTGTCCGTCGAGGCCCATCTTGCCGAGGAGGACGCGCGGGCGGTGGGGGAGGTCGGCGCAGCGGTCTTTTTTCTCGAACTCGGTGGTGGGATGGTTGAGCGCGGTGGTCATGGGTGCATTCGCCGTTGGCCGGCGGGAATCCCCACCGACCTCGAAAACTCGGCCGCGTCGCCCACGGGCGACGGGGGAGGTGTATCAGAACGGGAGGGTATCGACTTTGACGATGTCGTCAGAGGTGTTGGCCTCGGCGTCGGGGCCGCGGCTTCGGTAGGTGACCTTGCCCGGGCCGCGGGCGTCCTTCTCGATGGTGAAGGTGATCTCGTTGCCCCACTGGTCGGTGTAGGACTGCTTCGGGAGTCCTTCGATATCTGCCCAGGACTTGGGGAGTTGTTCGTTGTGCTCCTGCTTGTACTGAGCGATCATGGTGGTGAGTTGTTGGGTGTTAAGGCTAAAGGCCATCTCGCGGCCGGACTTGCGGGTCTGGCCGACCTGCCCGATATAACTACCGCCGCCTGGCGAGCCGGGCTTGCTGGTGCCGCCGCTGCTGCTGAAATCGCCGAACATGAGGACGAGGATGATGACGACGACGACGAGGAGGCCGATGAGCATTCCCGCGTGGCCGTGCCGAGTCGGACCGGCGGAGCCTTGGACGAATCGCATGGGAACTCCTGTGCGGGTGGTGGTGGGCCGATCAGCCGCCGGCGGCGTCGGCGTCTGTGCTGCGGAGGTCTTCGGGCTTGTTGATGCGCTTGTCGCCGGAGAAATACTCGTGGCGGGTGAGGAGAGAGGCGAGCGAGAAGGGGCCGGCGTTCTGGTCGGCGTCGGCCTGGGCCGCGCGGTAGGCACGGGCGAGCGTCGCTTCGTCCTGGGCGCGGTACGACTCGACGGTGAGCGGGCTGGGCGCGAGGATTCGGGCGATGCTGATGGAGCGGCGCGAATCATTCGATAAGGCGAGCGTGGCGCGATCCGCCTCGATCTCGGCCCATGGCCTCAGCGGATCGAACGCGGCGGTGGCCTTGAGAATCGCTTCGCGGCTGTCCTTGGTGTCGAGGTCCGGATCCCTGTTCGAGACATTCTCGCGCTGAACCTGCGTGAACTTGCGGACCTCGGGCTTGTCGGGCTTGCCGGCCTCCGCACCGGGCGTCACGGGCGGCGGTGCCGGCTTGGCAAAGGCCTCGGCAACGGCGTCGAGCCCCCCGGCGACGGCCTTGACGCGCAGTTCATCGAGCCGGGCCTTGAGTTGCTCATAGGCAACGAGTTCGCGGTAGTCCTTGACGAGTTGTTCGCGGCGCTCGGCGATGGAATCGGGGGCGGACTCGCCGCGGGTCTCAAGGATGGTGAGGTAGTAGCGATCACCCATGCGATCGGTGAAGAAGCCGTCGCCGAGGGGGAGGAGGGTTTGGACGGGAATGATGCCGCGCTCGCCGCCGAGTTCTTTGCACCAGAAGGTAACTTCGGCGAAGGGCACCTCGATGGAGCCCTGTCGAAGAACGGACGTGCCGATCCCGGGAAGTGCGGCGAGTTCGGACTGAGTCAGCCACTCGCCGGCTCGGATGACGACTTCGGGGCGATCGATGGAGACGCCCTGGGTGCGTTTGACCTGATCGACGACGGCCTGGGCGATGGCCTCGAACTTGGGGCGGGTCTCGCGCCAATCGGTGGGGAGCAGTTTGTAGCGGGAGTCTGCCGGGTCGGCCTGGAGGTGGCGTGTGCCGCGGACGACTTCGGTCTGCACCGCGGAGCGAGCGTCTTCCATGATTTTGGCGACGCGGTCGGCCTTGAGTTCGCGCTCGATGGCGGAGCGTGCGCTGGCGAAGTCGCTGCCGTACTTGGCGGGGCTTTCCTTGAAGCGTTTGTTGACCTCGATGGGGTCGAGTTCGATCTTGGCCTCGATGGCGGTGCGGGAGAGCCGCATGTATTCGATGCGGACGCGAGAGGGAAGAAGGTAGCCGAGGGCGAACTGACCCTCGCCGGGGCGCAGGGCCTTGAAGCGGTCGAAGTGAGCCTGCAACTGCGAGTCGGTGGGCTCGGGGATGGTGTCGGCGAGGCGAGTGCCGGGAATAGTGACGTGATCGATAATGGCGGCGTCGAGGGAGTTCTTGGCCAGCGCTGCGGCAGCGCGGTCCGAGAGGCGTAGCGACTGCCGATAGGCGGAGAGAAGGCGGAACACGCCGCGGGCCTTGGCCATCGCAAGGTGCATCTGGGGCTTGGCGAGTTTCTGTTGTGCGAAAGCACCCTCGGCACTCTGGGCGTATCGGTCGGCGGCCTCGCGGAAGGTCTTCTCGTCCTGGATCTGCATCTGGAGACGGAAGTCGCGCATCATCTCCATGCGGAGGATGGATTCGGCGAGTTCGGGGACAAAGGCCTCGCCGTCGCCCTCGTCGCCGACAAGACCCGCGTCGGTGGCTTCCTTGACGAGGAGCATCCAGTGGGTCACGTCGCGGTCGGCGATGCCGAGAACCTCGCGGGTCAGGAAGGGGGCGAACTGCTCCAGAGAGTACAACTCTTGCGTGGCGAGCACCTGCTGCTCGTAGTACAGGGTTTTGCCGTCGAGTTTGCCGATGGCGACGTTGGAGGCGGAGCGCCCGAGTTTCTCCATGGCCGGGCCAATGAGCCAGGTCATCATCAGGAGGACGAGAAAGCCGGCCATGAGCCAGCCTTTGTACTTGCGAAGGATCTTGATCATGCTGCCTCAACAATAGGACGACCAGGTCGAGCGCTCTCGGGCGACGACACAACGACCGCCCAAGGCGAGCCCAGAAGGCGCGACGAGGCCGGAACCAGCACGTCTCGCGAGACCGCGCGAACGATTATCGATAGAACTCGACGATCAGGTTGGGGTTCACGTCGAAGGGGATCTGGTCGGGCATGGGCAGCGCGACGACCTTCATGGTGAGTTCGGAGGGATTGAAATCGATCCAGCCCGGGACTTCAAGGCCGGCCATGGATTCCATCGCCTCGCGGGCGAGTTTCTGGGCCTTTGGCTTGAGCGTGATGGTGTCGCCGGTGCTGACCTCGAAACTGGGGCGATCGGTCTTGCGGCCGTTGACGATGACGTGGCCGTGAGCGACGAGTTGGCGAGCGCCCCAGATGGTGCGCGCCACGCCGGAGCGGCGAAGCACGTTATCGAGGCGACGCTCGAGGAGTTGCATGAGAACGGCACCCGTGTTACCCGGGCGACGCGAGGCCTCTGCGATGTAGCGGCGGAACTGGCGCTCCAGCACGTTGTAGTGGTAGCGGACCTTCTGCTTTTCGTTCAAGCGCACGCCGTAGTCGCGGAGGCGGCGGCCGCGGTAGCCGTGCATACCGGCCGGGTTCTTGATGCGGTCGTTCGCGGTGTGCTTGGGGATATCAGCGATGGGTACGCCGACGCGACGAGAGAGCCGAACCTTGGGACCGGTGTACCGAGCCATGAAAACCTCCGTCCACGCCGCGAACTCGCGGGGGTATCGGCCGCGTGGCCCCTCATTCTTTGGGAAGGGGTGGGCGAGCGAGCCGACGATCACGCCTGGTGGCCGAGGCTTCGGTCAGGCGATCCGGGCAAACTCCCGATTCGGCACGCTGCCGAGCGGGGGAAGGAATGGAAGGTCTGGGTACAGGAAGAGTCAAGGGGTCGTAAGCGGCGGGGCGCTGAGGTGGCAGGTGCTCCATGGCGCGTCGCGGACGCAACAGGCCGGAGCGGGATGCCGTATGTTCAGGCGATGCTCGCAAGGGTTCGATTCGTCGTGGCGGTGGTAGGGATGGCCCTCGCGGGGGCGAAGGCCCAAGAACGTCGCGAGGCGATTTTCGAGATCGACGGCAGGCCGCCGCAGCGGGCGATCGTGACGACGACGACGGCCTCGCCGATGCTCGGGGCGAGCGAGAGCGAAATGACACGGGCGCTGCGCGGGGTGTTGGCGGACCTTCGTGGGAAGGGCGTCGAGGCGTTGCGGGCCTGCGTGCCGCCAAACCCGGCTCTGGGTGATGCGTCTGGCCCCCTGGTGGCGGTGGTGCATCTGTATGGCGCGGAGCGCGCGGAGAAGGCGGGCGGAGAAGCGGCCGACACGTCGCGGCGAGTGGAGATTCATCGCGGCCCCGACGGGACGTTTGTGGCACTAAGACTTGATGATGCGGCGCGGCCGACCCGGGCGGTGCTGCGGGCGGATGCAGTGGCGGAGTTGATCGCGACGTGGCCGGCATATCGCGGGACGTTTGAGGCGGCGGCGCTGCCGCGGGGCGAGGTCGTGAAGTTGGAGCAGCCGTATGTGCCGGGACGAGTGGTGTTCACGACCGATGTGCTGACGGAGCGCATGAACGGCGGGAGCAAGACGAATCTCGAAGCCACGTCGCGGAACCTCGCGCAGGCGGTCTTCTATGCGCGTCTGCCCACGGGGTATGACCCGAAGACGCCCGCGGGGCTGGTGGTATGGATTGATCCGACCGTGAGCGGGCGACCACCCGGCGTGTTTGATACGGCGCTCGATGCGATGAACCTGATTGCGGTCGGCGTGGCCGACGCGGGGAACAACCGATTGGTTGTGGATCGATATCAGTTCGTGTTCGATCTCGTGGCGACGGCGAGCGAGCGGTTTCACATTGACGCGCGGCGGGTCTTTCTGACGGGAATGTCGGGAGGCGGGCGGGTCTCGTCGATCCTGCTTGGTTGCTTTCCCGAGGCCTTCGCCGGCGCGGTGCCGGTCGTGGGCCTGAGTTTCTATCAGCGTGTACCAAACGGAACCGGGAAGTTTTGGCCCGCGGCGTATCAGCGGCCGTCGGCGGAACTGTTTCGTGTGTTGCGCACGAGGCGGATCGGGGCGATCACGGGCGAGCGGGATTTCAATCAGCGAGAGATGGAGAACGCCGTGGACCTGATGCGTCGGGACGCGCTGAGCGTGCGGCTCTGGAACTATGCGAGGATGAGCCACGAGATGCCCACGCCCGAGCGACTCAAAGAGGCGATGGAGTGGGTGGACGAGCCGTATCAAGAGGTCCGCGCGGCGGAACTGTCGCGAGCGACGACAGCATTGACGAACTACACGGCGCGGTTTGGCGCTGGAGGGCCACCGAGCGAGGCGGCGCGTCGCGTTCTGGTTCGGGTTATGGAACTCGGCCCCTGGACCGAGCCGGCGTGGAAGGCGGCGGAGTTGCTGGGGATTTCCGGGGCAAGGATCGAGGAGCCGCTGGGGCCGGGTGAGGCGAGGCCCGATCCCGCGACGGCCGCACCTCTGATTCCGCGGCCCGTGCAAACGCGGCCATGACGCGCTCGCGCGATGCGGCCTGGTCCGCCATGGGCGGCGGGTAGTCGAGCCCGGCCCGAGCCAGCGGCGGCAGGCCGAACTTCTCGTCATGCGGATCGTGAATGGCGTCGCCGGTGACGCCCGTGAGTTCGGGAACCCAGCGGCGGATGTGGTCGCCCGCGGGATCGACGCGGCGGCTCTGTGAGACGGGGTTGAACATGCGGAAATAGGGCGCGGCGTCAGTGCCCGTCGACGCCGACCACTGCCACCCGCCGTTGTTGCTCGCGAAGAAGCCGTCGACGAGGTGCCGCATGAAGTGGCGCTCGCCGCGGCGCCAATCGATGAACAGGTTTTTCGAGAGGTACATGGCCGTGATCATGCGGAGGCGGTTGTGCATCCATCCGGTGGCGAGGAGTTGGCGCATGCCGGCATCGACGATGGGGACGCCCGTGCGACCCTCGGCCCAGCGCGCGAAGTCAGATTCGTCGTGACGCCAGGGCAGGCGATCGGTCGCGGCCTTGAAGGCGCGGCCCATGACGACTCGAGCGAACGCGGCCATGACGTGGATGTAGAACTCGCGCCAGATCAACTCCGAGATCCACGTGTCAATGCTCGCGGCGGCGGAAGCGGGCAGACGGGACTTGGCGTCGAGCGCGGCGGCGAGGCACTGGCGCGGCGAGATCGCGCCGATGGCGAGATAGGGCGAGAGGGCGCTGGTGCCGACGAGGTCGGGACGGTCGCGATCGGTGGCGTATCGAGCGAGCGGGCCGGAGACAAAGGCGCGGAGGCGGCGCGTGGCCTCATGCTCGCCGGCGGGCCAAAGCGCCGCGAAGCGGGCGCGATCGGGGGAGGGAAGCCCCTTAGTGAGGAACGCGGCGACAATCGGATCGGGTGCCGTATCAAGTGGGGGCGGGAGCGGACTACGCGCGATCGGCACCTGGAGCGGCGCGGTGCCGTCGGCGAGGCCGCCGCGCTCGTCGAGAAGCGCCATCCACGCTCGCTTGAAGGGCGTGAAGACGGTGAACGGCTTGCCCTCGCGTGTGCGCACGAACCCGGGCGCAAGGATGGACTGGTCGTCGTGCGCGATGGTGCGCACGCCGGAGGCAGAGGCGAGACGGATCGTGCGCTCATCGCGCCGGGCCTCATCGAGTTCGTACTGGCGGTTGAATCGAATGGTGTCGCAGCGGATGTCACCGGCCGTGCGCACGACGGCGTCCGGCATGGCCTGGGCCGTCGGAACGGCGAGGATGGTGAACGGGATGCCGAGCGCGGCGAGGTCGGCGCGGAGGACCGCGAGCGTGCGCATGATGAGGTCGATCTTGGCGGGGGCGTCGTCGTGCGCGCGCCACTCGCCCGGGCAAGCGACGAAGAGCGCCTGAACAGGTCCGTCGAGCGCGGCGGCGTGGAGCGCGGCGTGGTCGCGCGTGCGGAGATCGGCCCGGAACCAGACAAGGGTGGTCATGCTTCGGAGTTCTCAGGGGCGTGTTCGAGGGCGGCGCGCGCGCGGATGCAGCCGCCGATCACTATTGTGTCCGCATGAGCATGGTCTCGCAACGATTCGCTCCATTCGGCACCACGGTGTTCGCGGAGATGACGGCGCTGGCGACGAAGCACGGCGCGGTGAATCTGTCGCAGGGGTTTCCGGACTTTGACGGGCCGGAGTTTGCCAAGGCCGCGGTGGTGCGCGCGCTGGCGGAGGGGCGCAACCAATACGGCAGGATGCAGGGGCTGCCAGAGTTGAACCGCGCGATCGTGGAATCGTGGAAGCGCTCGTCGGGGTTGGAGGTGGACGGGGAGACGCAGGTGACGGTGACGGCGGGGTGTACCGAGGCCCTGGCGGCGACGTTTCTCGGACTCATCAATCCGGGCGATGAGGTGATCCTGTTTGAGCCGTATTACGACTGCTATCGGGCGGGGATTGCGATGGCGGGGGGCGTGGCGCGGACGGTGTGGTTGCGGCCTCCGACGGCGGGGGCAGGGGCGGACGGGATCGTGCGCGCGCCGTTCGAGTTTGACGCGGAGCAGTTGCGGCGGGCGTTCACATCGCGGACGCGGGCGATCGTCGTGAACACGCCGAACAACCCGACGGGAAAGGTGTTCACGCGGGAGGAGTTGGGGCTGATCGCGGAACTGTGCGTGAAGTACGGCGTGGTGGCGATCACCGACGAGGTCTATGAGCGACTGACGTTCAGTGACGCGCTGCCGCATGTGCATCTGGCGACGCTGCCGGGGATGTCGGAGCGGACGATCACGCTGTCGAGCCTGGGAAAGACGTACAGCCTGACGGGGTGGAAGACGGGCTGGGCGATCGCGTCGCGGGAGTTGTCGGCGGCGGTGCGGGCGGCGCACCAGTTTTTGACGTTTTGCTCGGCGATCCCGATTCAGTTGGGGGCGGCGGAGGCGATCACGCAGGGCGAGGAGTACGTGCGCGGGTTGCGGAAGCAGTTGCAGGAGGCGCGGGACTATCTGGCGGGCGTCTTGGCACGGGTGGGGTTCCGCGTGTACATGCCGGACGGGACGTACTTCATCATGGTGGACCACACGCCGGTGTCGGGCGGGCGGAGCGATGTGGAGTTTTGTCGCTGGCTGACAACGGAGGTGGGGGTGGCGGCGATCTCGCCGAGCGTGTTTTATGAGGATGCGGGGCGGGGGAGGAGTCTGGCGCGGTTTGCGTTCTGCAAGAAGATGGAGACGCTTCACGCCGCGGCGCAGCGGTTGGAGCGGTTGAGGGGGTAGGGGAAGAGAACACGGAGGAAGCGGAGGGGCGCGGAGAAGACCATATAGAGCGGAATCGATCCGGGAGCAATCGAGTTGATGGCTTTGTGCATGGGCATCGACGAAGCGTCGAAGCCCGTGGCAAGAAGAGGAAGAATCGACTGGGACGCCACGCACGGGCATCGACGAAGCGTCGAAGCCCGTGGCACGAGGAGGAAGCACAGCGTCAGTCGTTAAGGAGGCGTAGTTCGTTGCGGAGGATCGCGGCGAGTTCGTAGTTTTCCTGCTCGATGGCGCGTTCGAGTCGGGCCTTGAGTTCGGTTTTCTGGCTGACGGGGAGTTTGGGGATGAGCGACTCGCGCATGCCGCGGAGCATCTGAACCTCGCCGGATTGCTCGAAGAGGTCGGGCTGTCCGGCGTCGGTGAAGCATTGGCGGAGGGCGTCGAGGCCCTCGTCGATGGCGAGGATGGCGGCCTTGGGCTCGTTGTCCTGGAGTGCCTGGCTCGCGAGGGCGCGGGCGCGCATCATGGTGATATACGGTCGGAACTGCTCGAGGGCTTCGCGGTCGGCCTCGGTCTCGGCGTGCGTCGCACAAAGGTCGAGGACGCGGAGGTTGCGGGTCGTGTCGCGGACGACGCCTTCGTAGTCTTCGAGCGCCATGAGGGCCATGTAGCGGTGGTAGTACTGGACGGCCTCGGAGCGGAGGGCATCGCAATCGTCGGGAGAGAGGGAGAACTTGCCGGCGGGCTCTTCCGGGTCGGCGAGTTGGTCGAGTTTGGCCTCAAAGTACTCGAGCAGGCTGGGATGATCGAAGGGGCGGACCCCATCCGGGCGTCCATCTACGAACATTTGCAGAACGCCGAGGTCGAGGCGTACCTGGAGGCGGGGTTCGCCGTCGTCGCCGTCAATAAGGCGTACGGTGAGTTTACCGGGCTCATAGGGCCAGTCTTTAAAGAGCCTGGACATATCGTGGGACATTCGTGTCGAAATCCTCTTTCATTTGCGGTCGAGGTAGAGTATACTCTGAGCTGCAGCGTTGGTCTTGTGAAGCGTCAATCCGTTGGGATAGACAGCGGATAGCGGACGGAACAAGCGAACCAGTCGGCGGAGTCGGCTGGTGAGCCGTGCCAGGATGGCGCGGAAGCTCGACGGGCGTCAAGGAAAAGTGGGTTGGTGTCGATGAAACCCTCGCATCGGGTAGTGCGAAGGTTACTTTGGCCGATCGGGTAACGGCCAGGGTGGAGACCTGACGGCGGAAGCCGTGAGGGAGGGTGGATAGAACATGAGTGCAAAGTACGCGCGGAGTGCGCCAGCGGGGCGCGAGGTCCAGACCGACATCCAGTTGTATCTTCGTGCCATCAACGAGACGGCGTTGCTCTCGGCAGAGGATGAACGGGAGTTGGGCTGGGCGATCGTCAATGACAACTGTCCGCTGGCGCGGGAGCGGATGATTCGCGCCAATCTTCGGCTGGTCGTGGCGATCGCGAAGAACTACACCAATCGCGGGCTGCCGCTGACCGACCTCATCGAGGAAGGGAACATCGGGCTGTTGCGCGCGGTGGAGGGGTATGACCCGGCGCAGGGCGCCAGATTTAGCACCTATGCCTCGTGGTGGATCAAGCAGGCGATCAAGCGTGCGCTGATCAACGCGAACCAGCCGGTGCATGTGCCGGCGTACATGGTAGAGTTGATTGCGAAGTGGAAGGACGCGTCGCGGAAGTTGGAGGCGCAGTTGGGGGTGCCTCCGAGCCTGCAGCAACTGGCGGATTTCATGCAGTTGCCGGTGCGGAAGGTGCGAATCATCCGGCGTGCGGTGCGCGCGTTCCAATCGCCGACGACGGTGGCGACGGATGCGGACGGCGATCTGGTGGCGATGGGCGACCTGATCGCGGATTCGCGGGTTGGTCCGCCGTCGGATGGGATGTTCAAGGACGAGGAACTGGCGACGCTGAACCGGCTTCTGGGCTCGATCGACGAGCGCGAGGCGCAGGTGCTGCGGCTGCGGTTCGGGATGGACGGGCAGGAGCCGATGACGCTGAAGGAAGTGGCGGACGCCGTGGGGATCAGCCGTGAGCGGGTTCGGCAACTGGTCGACGAGGCGTTGACGAAACTGAACTCGCAGATCCAGGACGAGCGTCCGAGCCGGTTTTTCCGGGAGAATCTGACTCGGGCCGGTGAGCCGATGTCGCCGGATCGGGCACGGTCGGCGGCGATGCGTCGCGCGACGCGAGATCGGACCGCGCGGGCGTAGGGCGAAGGAATGAATGACCGAAGCACGGACCTCGACGGCGAGGTCCGTTTTTTGTTTTTGAGCCGGGTGATCGGATGTCGTGCGGCGCAGGTCAGCCGCTGCGGCGGGGGTGGTGGTGGGCGGGACGACGAATGGGCCGCCCGACAAGCAGGAGTTCGAGCAAGCCTGCATCGACGTGGTACGACGATCAACTCTTGGCGGGTGGGAAGTTCTCATCGAGTTTGGCTTGAAACTCACTGGCGCGGGCGGCTTGCCCCGTGGCTTCGTAGAGCCTGAGGAGCGCGGTCCACGCGGCCTTGGTGTAGTTGTGCTTGGGGCCGTACTTGGCGACGATCTTGTCGGCAGCGGGCTCGATGAGTGCAGCGGACTCTTCGGTCTTGCCGAGCAGGATCAGGGCGCGGCCCAGATTGAGATTGAAGAGGTGGGCGATGTGGTGTTCAGGCCCGAGCGAAGCGGCAGCGCGTGTGGCGGCGTCGCGAAGGGTGGCCTCGGCTTCTTCGGTGTGGCCGGCGTCGCGGAGAGAGCAGCCTAGTGCGTTCATCGTGACGAGCGTGTCGGTCTTGTCGGGGCCGAGGAGACGGAGGCGGATGGCGAGGAGTTCTCGCTGGAGGGGGATCGCGTCGTCGAAGCGCTTCATCAGAGACAGAAGGGAGGCGTAGTTATGCAACGAGATGAGCGTCGAGCGATTCTCTTGCCCGAGTGTGCGAAGGCGGATGTCGAGGATGCGTTTCATCATGGGCTCGGCCTCGGCGAGCCGGCCCTGGTCCTGGATGACCTTGGCGAGGTTGTTGATGGTGATGAGGGTGGACTCGTTCTCGGGGCCGTAGAGCGATTCGGAATCGGTGACGAGCTGGCGGAAGATGGCTTCGGCCTCGACGAGCTTGCCGCGCTGGAGGAGGATCCAGGCGAGGTTGTTGCGGTGGATGAGGGTGAGGCTGTGCTGTGGGCCGCGGACGCGTTCGCTGATCTCGAGGGCGCGGCGGGTGTGCTGGTCGGATTCGTCGAGCTTGTCGAGGTCGTAGAGTGCCGCGCCGAGGCGGCCGTGAAACTCGGCGAGCATGTCCTCGCGCGGCGGGGTCCATGATTCGGCGGCGCGGATGCAATCGCGGAGGAGCTTTTCGGCCTCGGCGGGTTTTTGGAGCGAGATGAGGGGCTGGGCGAGATCGCCGGCAGTGGAGACGGTGTCGATGTCGTCCTTGCCGAGGACGGCGATCTGGCGTGCGAGGATGGGGCGCGTGAGATCGACGGCTTCCTGGGGCTTGCCGAGCTTGTGGAGAGAGACGGCGGCGAGCGCGGCGAAGTGGAGCGCCTGGCGCGAGTCCGGGCCGAGGGCCTTGGCGTAGGCGTCGGCGGCGAGCTGGAGCTGTTGGCGGCACGGCTCGAACTGGGAGAGTTTCTCGTAGAGCGAGCCGAGGGTGGCATGCAGCGAGCCGGCGAGCTCGGGCCGATCGGCGAAGCGCTCGGGGATGCGCGAGGCGGCACGGTCGAGCAGGGTGAGGACGCGGACGTCGCGGCCGTCTTTGTCGGGGTCGGCGGCGCCGAGCATCTCGGTGAGGAACTCGGAGATGGACGCGGAGAGGGCGGCCTGGTCGGTGGCGCGATGCGACGCGGCTTCGGCGAGGGCGGCCTGATCGGTCGCGCGGGCGCTGGCGAGCGTCGCGCGGGCGAGGGCCTGCTGAGAGACCACGAGGGCGGCGAGGGCGGCGAGGACGACGGCGACGGAGGCGATGGTGACAAGGCGGTGGCGGTGGGCCGTCTTTTTCAGGGAGTACCAGGCGCTGTCGCGGCGCGCGGCGATGGGCTCGCCGGCAAGGTAGCGGCGGCAATCGAGGGCAAGCTCGGCGGCGGATTGGTAGCGACGCTCCGGCTCCTTGGCGAGGCACATCAGCACGATCGTCGCGAGGTCGTCGTCGATGGCATCCTTGAGGCGCGCGGGGCTGAGTGGCGCGGCGGAGGTGATGGCGCGGAGCGCGTCGGCGAGCGTGGTGCCCACGTCATAGGGCATCGCGCCGGTGAGCCATTGATAGAGGATGACGCCCAGGGAGTAGACATCGGAGCGCACGTCAACGGCGTTGGGATCACCCGCGGCCTGTTCGGGGCTGGCCCACGGAAGCGAGCCCATGAACTGGCCGGTGACACTGAGCGTGGCGCGGTGGTCGCGTTCGCCGACGGCCTTGGCGAGGCCGAAGTCGAGGACGCGGGGCTCGCCCGAGGCGTCGATGCGGATGTTGCGCGGCTTGAGGTCGCGGTGGATGACGCCGCGCTGGTGCGCGAAGCCGACGGCGTCGCAGACCTTGGCAAAGGCCGCGACGATCTCGCGGACGTGGGGGCGCGAGGTCGCGCCGGAGAAGCCGTGGTCGCCCAGCGCGCTGCCGTCAACGTATTCCATGACGAGAAAGGAGCGGCCGTCGTGGGTGGTGCCGGAGTCGTAGACGGAGACGATGTTGGGGTGTCGCAGACGAGCGACGAGGTCGATCTCGCGCTCGAAGCGGCGGCGGGCGGGACCGGAAGCGAGATCGCCGTTGAGGAGTACCTTTATGGCGACCTTGCGGCGGGTGGAGCGCTGGGTTGCGGAGAAGACGATGCCCTGGCCGCCCCGGGCGATCTCGGCAAGGTCGGAATAGCCGGGGATGGCGGGGACGGCGGCGTGCGCGGAAACGGTGCGGCGGACCTCGGCTTCGAGGGCGATGGGATCGTCGTACCAGTTGGAGGTGTCGGTCATGTGTGTGCCGCGGGTTCGGTGAACAGGGGCGGTGCGCACGGGCGCGACGCCTGTGCCATCAAAGAAGTCAGAGGTTCTGCTTTGGGAGTTGGCCTTGTGTCAACCTTCTTCTTCGGTTTGGAGCGCGATGAGGCGGCCGAGGCGTTTGAGGATGCGCGACTTGGCTTGATAGATCGAGTCGATGGAGACGCCGAGTTCGTTGGCGGCCTCGCGGGCGTCGCGGTTGGCACCGACATACAACTCGAAGGCGGCGACATCGGTGGGGTTGAACTCGGCGCGGATGGTCTTCATGGCAAGGCGGAGGTGGTATTGACGCCACTCGGCGTCCCAGAGTTGTTCGGATTGGTCGGTCCCGGGCAGGCCGGGCTCGCTGCCATCGGGTAGCCGCGCTTCTGGTGATTTCTGACGCCAACGGCGCTGAATTGCATGAAGTGTCACGGTTTTGAGGTAGGAGCGGAACTTGCCGCGGGTGGGGTCATAGGTGAAGTTGGGCATTGATTTGGTGAGGGCGAGCAGGACGTCCTGAAGGATGTCGTCACAGTCGTTTGGCGAGAGGCCCTGACGGCGTCCGAAGCCGCGGATGAGTTCTTCATATCGGTCGCAGAACTCGCGCCAGGCGATGCCATCGCTGCCGCCTGATAGGCGAGCAAGGAGGGTGGCGTGAGTGGTGGTCTGGCTAAGCACGCGGAGGAAATCTACCACATGGAGATGAGGTGGGCCAAGGGTTTGCGCGAAAATGGTGGTGGAGGATGCGACGGAATGCGTCAGGAAGTCCGCGAAGCGGGCTAGGGGCTTATGAAGGGGAGCGCGAAGCGGACGGAGGAGCCGTCCCAAGGTGCGCACTCTTCCCAAACTGACACCGAGGCCGAGGAGGCCGAGGCAAAAGGAGAGGCCCGTGCGTACACGAGTTCAGACGATGGTTGCGGCGGCAGGGGCGGCGATGGCGTTGGCAGGCGTGGCGCGCGGCCAGACGGCGTGGTCGGCAGCGGTCAACGGGAGTTGGTTCGATGGCTCGAAGTGGTCGGCGGGGGTGCCGGTCGCGGGGACGGCGACGACGCTGGGCCTGGCGGGGGCATATGCCGCGACGCTGCAGAACGGTGCAGGAAACTGCGGTACGCTGACGATCAGCAATCCGGTCGCCGTCGTCAACATCTTTGACAACGCGGTTCTCAACGTTGATGGCAACATCATCAACAGCGGCCTGATTCAGATCTCCGGCCCCGGCGCGCCGGGGAATGCCACCCGCCTCGCGGTCGCCGCCGCCAACGTCAACAACTCAGGCAGCGGTACTCTCCGCCTGGCTGCCCTGGGTAATGGCGACAACGACACAGCCTACCTCACATACACGGCGGCTGCCAACACGCTCACGAACTTCGCCGGCGCGACCATCGCCGGCAAGGGCCGAATCTACACCAGAATCACCAACCTCGGCACGATCAACGCCGATCAGAGCGGCGCGGGCCTGCTCTTCATCGATCAAACCAAGATCAACAACGGCACCATCACCGCCACAGGCGGCGGCTTCGCCCAGTTCCGCAGCGTGGCGCTCACCCAGAACGTCAACGGCGCGCTGCTCGCCAGCAATAACAGTCCGATCCAGATCAACGGCTCGTCCGTCGTCGGTGGCACGCTCAACGGCGCTGGCACGGGTCCGGGCGTCCAGTACATCGGCGCAAGCACCCTTGACAGCGTCACACTCACCAACCTCAACGCTGTCATCGACAACTCCGTTGTCAATGTTGCTGCCGGCGGCGTGGTCAACAACGGAACCTGGACCATCAGTGATCCCGCTGCGCCCGGGAATCTCACGCGTATCCACGCCGCCGCCAACACGACTATCTCAGGCACGGGCACCATCCGCCTCCAGGGCATCGCCGGCGGCAACGGCGACAACGACTCGGCGTACCTCTCCTACACCGCCGCGGGAAATGTCCTCACCAACGGCGTCAACCACTCCATCAAGGGCTACGGGCGGGTCTACACGAATCTCGTGAACAACGGCACGGTCAATGCCGACGTCGCGGGCAAAGCCCTCCTCATGATCGATCAGCCCAAGACCAACAACGGCACGATGACCGCGAGCAATGGCGGCGTGCTGGCCTTCCGCTCCGTCAGCGTGACGGGCAATCCCGCCGCACAGGTCATCTCGAGCGACGCTGCAAGCCCGGTGCAGATGATCAATGCCACGATGTCGGGAGGCGGCTTTACCACCTCGGGCACGGGCGTCTTCCAGTACTTCGGTGCGAACACCCTCAGCAACCTCACCGTCAACGGCACGCACCAGATCATCGACAACTCAACGGTCAACCTGAACACGAACCTCGTGAACAACGGGAACTGGCTCATCAGCACGCCCGCCGCACCCGGCAACCTCACCCGGCTGAGCGCCAACGCCGCCGCAGTCGCCATCTCTGGTACCGGCACCATCCGCCTCCAGGGCATCTCCGGCGGCAATGGCGACAACGACTCGGCCTACCTCGCCTACGGCGCGGCTGGCAACGTCCTCACGCTCGGGGCAAACCAGCAGGTGCTCGGGTACGGACGGGTTTACACGAACATCGTGAACAACGGCACGATCAACGCTGACAACACGCCAAACGCCGGCGGCCCCGCGAACAAGGGCATCATCCTCCAGGACCAGCCCAAGACCAACAACGCCACCATCACGTCGTCCAACGGCGGTTTCTGGTATGTCCGCGGGATCACGCTGACGAACAACGGCACGCTCACGTCGTCGAACACATCGGCCTCGGGCGGCGGGTTCGAGAACAGCACCGTCGTCGGCGGAATGATCTCCAACATCTCCAACCAGTTCTTCGGCACCGTCGGCTCCGTCAACATGAACGGCTCGACGATCACGCCGGGATCGGGCGTGCAAATCAATGACAACTCGGCGCTCAACACGACCGGCCTCACGAACAACGGGACGATTCGAGTCAGCATGCCGACGGCGGCGGGTAACTTCACGCGGCTCCAGGCGGCGGCGGCCACGACGACGCTGGGCGGGACGGGCACGCTGCGGCTCCAGGGTGTGCAGGGTGGGAACGGCGACAATGATTCGGCGTTTCTCCAATACACCGCGCCCGCGAACCAACTCGTGAACGCCACGACGCACACGATCGCGGGATATGGGCGGGTCTACTCGAACCTCGTGAACAACGGCACGATCAACGCGGACAACACGCCCAACGCCAGCGGCCCCGCGAGCAAGGGCATCTTTCTTCAGGATCAGCCCAAGACCAACAACGCGACGATCACCTCGTCCAACGGCGGCTTCTGGTACGCTCGCGGGACGACGGTGACGAACGGGCCGTCCGGCGTGATGAGCAGCAGCAACACGACGACGAGCGGCGGAGGGTTCGACAACTGTACTGTCGTCGGAGGGACGCTTACCAATGTCGCCAGCCAGTTCTTCGGCACCGTCGGCATCACCAATCTCAACGGCGTCACCATCACATCGGGCTCGGGAGTGCAGGTCAACGACAACTCGATGATGACCACCAGCGGCCTGACGAACAACGGCACCATCGCCATCCAACGCGTCGGCGGGCCGGGCAACCTCACACGCCTGCGTGTGACGACCAACGGCGCGACGATCGGCGGCACGGGCACCGTGCGGCTCAACAGCGTCAACAACCTCGCCAGCAACGACAGCGCATACATCGAGTCGGGTAGCCCAACCACCATCGCCGGCGTCCTCGGCCCGAGCCAGACCCTCGCCGGAATCGGCCGGGTCTACCACAACTGGACCCTCCAGGGACGGATCGATCCCGGGCAGACTCCCACGGGCTCGGGCGAGATGCAGTGCAGCTCTGGCGCCATTACGTTGGCACCCACCACGCAGTACGACGTGCAGATCTCCGGCACGCCCGTAAGCGGGAACTATGACCGGATCACCGGCAACTCGGTCAAGAACCTCGCGGGCTCGGTGACGGTGGCCTTCCAGCCCTCGTACGTGGCCAACGCGGGCGACCTCTTCGACATCGTGAGCGGGCCGACGGTCAACGGCGAGTTCACGACGGTGACGTTCCAGAACGTACCCACGTTCATCGGCGGCAGGCCGCATGTGGCGTACCCCGCGGGCGCGGCACGCGTGGTGATGTGCTACGCCAACTGCGACGGCTCATCGGCGACGCCGCGGCTGAACGTGAATGATTTCACCTGCTTCCTGAACAAGTTCAGCGCTGCGTCGGTCCTGCCTCACGCGGAACAGGTGGCGAACTACGCGAACTGCGACGGGAGCACGACGGCCCCGGCGCTCAATGTGAACGACTTCACCTGCTTCCTGAACAAGTTTGCGACGGGCTGCCCATAGGGTCCGGAGGGATTTGAGGAACGGCCGGACGGGGAGACCCGTTCGGCCGGTTTCGATGGAGGGCTCAGGTGGCGCGGCGTGACCATTCCATCTCGAGTGGCTCGAGGTCGGCGGCGAGTTGGTCTCGCTCGGCGGAGAGTTTCGCAGAGAGATGTGTGTTGCGCCAGACGTCGGGGTCGTTGAACGCGGCGTCGATCTCGCGGATGCGGGTCTCGATCTTCTCGATCTTGGATTCGAGTTGCTCAGTCTTCAGCCGCGCGAGAGCGCTGACCGATGGGCCGGCTTTCGCGCTCTCAGCGCGCCGTTTGGACTCTTCGGTCTGTCGCTTGGCACGCTCGGCGTCTTCGCGGCGGCGCTTCTCGTCGGCCTCTCGCTGCCGGGCCTCGGCTTGGCGGGCGTGCAGCCGCTCTTGCCAGTCGGTGTAGTTGCCGACAAACGCCTCGGCGTGTCCCGCGCCATCAAGGATGAGCAAGTGGTCGCAGGTGGCGTCGATGAGCGCGCGGTCGTGCGAGATGAGAATGAGTGTGCCCTCGTAGGCCCCGCCGTCATCGGGGAGCGAGAGGGCGTCCTCGAGGCGTTCGGCGCTGGGGATGTCGAGGTGGTTCGTGGGCTCGTCGAGGATGAGCAGGTTCTTGGCGCTGGCGAGGAGGCCCGCGAGGACGGCGCGGCTGCGCTCGCCGCCCGAGAGCCGCCCCATCGCTCGCTCCTGCTCGCTGCCGGAGAAGAGGAATGCGCCGGCGAGGTCGCGCGCGGCCTGCTCGGAGAGCGCCTGCCCCGGGCATTCCTTCAGCACGATGCCCTGCAGATAGCGGGCGACGGAGATTTCGGGGTCGATGCCGTCGTGGGTCTGGCGGTAATAGCCGACCATGACGTTGGAGCCGAGTTTCGACGTGCCGGCGTCTGGCGTGACCTCGCCCAAAAGGCAGCGGACGAGCGTAGTCTTGCCCGCGCCGTTGGGACCGATGATGCCCCAGCGTTCGCCGCGCCCGATGACGGCGTCGAGGCCGCTGAAGAGGACCTTGGTGGTGCCGTCGTCGTTGGTGTAGGACTTCGAGAGCCCGCGTGCGGCGACGACGATGTCGCCCGTGCGTTCGGCCTTGGGGATCGAGAGCCGAATCGTTGCAAGTTCCATCGGGCGTTCGAGCGTGGAGTCTTCCTTTTCGCGGGCGAGTTTGGTGGCGCGGCCGCGGGCCTGCTTGGCGCGCTGGCCGGCCTTGTAGCGGCGGATGTACGCCTCTTCCTGCTTGAACTTGGTTTGTTGATTTTCGTAGGCGCGGTGCATCGCGGTGCGGCGCTCGGCCCGCAACTCGCGGAAGGCCTCGTAGTTGCCGGGATAGTCGATGAGGCGGCCCTGCTCGACCTCAACGATGCGAGCCACGACGCGATCAAGCAGGTAGCGATCGTGGCTGACCATGAGCACCGCGCCGCGGAACTCGTTGGTGAGGAAGTCTTCGAGCCAGAGGCGGCCGTCGATGTCGAGGTGGTTCGTGGGCTCGTCGAGGAGGAGGGCGTCGGGCTGTTCGAGGAGGAGGCGTGCGAGGGCGAGGCGGCCGCGTTGCCCGCCGGAGAGCGAGGCGGTCGAGATATCGAACTGGGCATCGGTGAAGCCGAGGCCGTGGAGAACGGCGTCGATCTTGTGGTCGATCGCGTAGCCGCCGGCGGCTTCGATCTTGAGTTCGGCTTCGGCCTGCAGACGGAGGAGCCGATCGACCTCGGCGTTGTCACCCTTGGCCGTGGCCTCGGCCATGCGGTCGAAGAGGACGTGCTGCTCGCCGTGGAGGCGATGCAACTCGTCGAAGGCGGATTCGGCGGAAGAGCGGAGGGTCTCGCCAGGGTCGAGGATGGGGTCCTGGTGGAGGTAACCGACGCGGCAGCCGCGCTGGACGTTGACGGAGCCGGAGTCGGGGTTGAGGAGGCCGGAGAGGGCTTTGAGGAGTGTTGATTTGCCGCAGCCGTTGCGTCCGACGAGGCCGATGCGTTCGCCGGGCTCGATGGAGATGGAGCATCCGTCGAGGATGATGTCGTTGCCGAAGTTGTGGCGGAGGTTGACCGCCGTGAGCATGGGCATGGAGGAGTGTAGAAGAAGGGACGAGGGGACGAGGGGACGAAGGGACGGAGTGCAAGAAAGGAAGGAGGCAAGAAGGCACGGAGTGGGCGCGAGTGATGCGAAGTGGGGACCGGGGGCGTGGACGCCTCGGCTCACAAATCGCGATAAGTCCATCGCTCAATCGTGCCGCAGCGCGACGATCGGGTCTTGCTGTGCGGCCTTGCGGGCGGGATAGATGCCGAAGATGAGGCCGGTGGCCGCGGCGACGAGGAAGGAGACGAGGACCGACCAGAGCGTGACGGCGGTGGGGAGTGCGGCATCTGGCGAGACGAATCCGCCGATGAACGGGAGGCGATTGAGCCGCGGGACGCCCCAGCCGAGGAACCAACTCGCGCCGATGCCCAGGCCCACGCCGATGAGCCCGCCCATGGCCGAGAGGACGCCAGTTTCGACGAGGAACTGCCAGATGATGTGCTTGCGCGTGGCGCCGAGCGCGCGACGGATGCCGATCTCGCGGGTGCGTTCAGTGACGGTCGCGAGCATGATGTTCATGATGCCGATGCCGCCGACGAGGAGCGAGATTCCCGCGATGGCGGCGAGGATGGCACCGTAGGTGAGCGCGGTCTTGCGCGCGTTTTCGAGGAGTTCATACGGCACGACGATCGAGATGTCGGTGAGGCCGGGGTGGCGGACGGCCATGATCCGACGGATGCGCTCGGCGTCGGAGATCACGCGATCGCGCGAGGGCGACGAGATGTAGACCTCGGAGACGGGGACTTCGGAGGCGTTGAAACTGCCGGATTGGCGGCGGAAGACGGTGTCGCCGAACATGGCGCGGGCGGTGGTGATGGGGACGTGGATGTCCTTGTTGAAGTCGCGACCGACGAGGGCGGTGCCGGAGCCGCCGGCGAGGCCGACGGGCGCGAGGATGCCGACGACGAGGAAGGACTTGTCGTCGATGCGGAAGGTCTCGCCGAGGGGGTCGTCCCAGGGGAAGATGTCCTTGACGACTTCCTGCCCGATGACGGCGACGGGCTCGTTGCCGTCGATATCGGCCTGGGAGAGGTAGCGACCGCGCGAGAGTCGGAGCCGCGCGACGGTTTCGAGTTCGGGCGTCGTGCCGTACGACTGGCTGACCTGTCGGCGGTCGCGTCGCCAGACCTGATTGCCGATTTCCTTGAGCGGGACGATGGATTCGGCGTCGGGGAAGTTGTGTCGGATGACGTCGATGTCATCGCGCTGCAGGCCGTAGCGGAGCATCCACGAGCGTTGCTGGCCGGATTGTTGCTGGGCGGCCTCAGCGGGCCGCTGGGAACGGACGATGATGTTCTTGGCACCCAGGCGTTCGATCTGGAGGAGTGCGGCGCGTTTGCCGCCCTCGCCGACGGCGACCATGGTGATGACGGCGGCGACGCCGAGGATGATGCCCAGCGCGGTGAGGAAGGCGCGAAGTTTGTGGAGGCGGAGGTTGTTGAGGCCCAGGCGGATGGTTTCGAGAAGGAAGGTCATGGTGTACGCTCCGGCAGGATGGTACCGCGTGGAGGTGACGAGGTGGCGGTGAGCGTCGAGATATTGATGGAGACGGAGGCCGAACGCGGCTGGGAGTATGTCGTGCGCGTCGAGCGCGAGGGCGGCGTCACCGAACACCGGGTGCGTCTGGCATGGGTGGACCACGAGCACCTGGCGGGCGGAACGGTGCCGCCTTCGAGGCTAGTCGAAGAACTGGTGAAGTTGGCGGTGGAGCGCGGGGTTGAAATGCCGGGGTCGGTCGATGCCTCGACGCTGCGGCGAAAGGATCCGGCGCTGGCGGGGCTACTGCCCTGGCGGTGAGGCTTCGGCCTGAGGCGGGGTCGAGGGCTGCGGCGCGGGGGGTGTCGCGCCCGGTGCCGGCTTCGCGGACGATGCTGTCGCGGGATTGGCCACGGACCAGGCCTCGGACCACGCGCGGACCTCGCGCTCGACGGAGGTGGTCGCGGCGTCCTCATGCGGGTTCCATTTTTTGCGCGCGGCGAGCGACTCGGCGAGGGCCTTGGTTCGCGGCTCGGCCGGCTTGGCACTGGCGAGCGATTCGTCGAGGAGAAAGACGAGCGCGTCGCGGACGCGGGCGCGAGTATCGACCGGCGCGCGGAGCGCGGGGATCATGGCCACGGCGACGGCGTCGTTGGAGAGGTCCTTGCCCGTCCGGACTTCGAGAAGCAGGGAGATGAGGACGTCGGCGCGATCGACGGGAGTCTCCGGCCAGGAGAGGGCGCGGACGAGGCCATTGCAATAGCCGACCGACGGCGCGCCGCAGGTGGCGAGGTGGCGGGCGAGGAAGGCGCGGGAGCGAGCGAGGTCGGGCTTGCTGACGTGCTGCTTCTGGACACGCCAGAGGGAGTAATCGGCGCTTGTTGCGGGGACGAGAAGGTGCACGAGGAGGAAGGCGAGGACGGCGAGCAGAATGCCAACGCCCCCGCCGAAGATCAGCCGCGATCGGAGGTCGATGACGTCGGCGAAGTAGCGAAACTTGGAGAGGAGCCCGCGGTCGAGCAGGGCGCGGTGATAGTCCGGCGTGCCGGCGACTTCGTTGTAGCAGAGGCGGGCGATTCGTTCGCGGGTGATCTCGGTGCCGAGGCTGGCGGACTGGTCGGTGATCTTCTTGATCTCGGTGTCGAGCGTGGGGAGGTCGCGGGCGCGGAGCCGCGCGAGGTCTTTCATCTTGTCGAGCGGTTCGGGCGCGACGATGACCGTGGCGATGATGTCATCGACCAGGCGCGTGTCGCGGGCACGCATCTGCGCCGCGATCGAGGCGTTGACGCGATCGGTCCACGCGACGAACGGCGTCCAGAAACTGGTCGTGAGGCCCCCGGCGACGGGAATCGACTTGAGGCTGCCGGCGAGGATGCGGTCATACGCGACGGCGATCACGACGGCGGCAAACAGCGAGGTATCGAAGATCGCGCCGGTGCGGTCGAGAAACCAGAAGAGAGCGACGGGTACGGCGATATAGGCGAGGAAGAGCGCCCAGCCCTGGAGCGTCTGCATGGCCCGCCACGTCTTGGCGCCGAGGCGATCCGCCATCTGACGCCAGGCCGTGAACGCGCCGACGAGGATGACGACGGTGTAGCACCAGTACGCGTCGATGTCGGGCGAGAAGTTGAGTTCCATGGGGACTCCTGGAGGTCGCCAAGGAGAAGGGGAAACGCACGGGTGCTACTCGTGCGAGGTGCGAATCCGCAGGGGACGTCAGAGGACTAGGCGGTGGCCTTCGAGCGGACGATGTAGCGGACGAGTTGGGTGGCGGAAGGGCGCAGGCTGATGAATGAGCCGCAGAGGTCGTCGTACGAGTTTTTGGGGCCTTCGATCTGGAGCATCTCGAAGCCGTCAAGTTGGCGCACGGCGTCGGCGAACTTCTGAGAATCGGTGAGCGAGGATTTCCACTGGAGTTCGCGGCCGCGGAGGATCTCCTGGCCGACGAGCACGTTCAGAATCTTCAGGGCGTCCTGAGATGGCGCGGGCAGAGCGTTCATAGACGAAGTATACGCCGCGGAGCGGCATCACCGAGACCGCACTCGGGGTGGTACGAGCGGTGCTTACTGGGCCGTTAGGACATGTCGGAGATAGTGCCCCGTGTAACTCCTGGGGTTTGCGGCGACGGATTCCGGGGTGCCCGAGGCGATCACGGTGCCGCCTTTGTCTCCGCCCTCGGGGCCGAGGTCGATGATCCAGTCTGCACGCTTGATGACGTCGAGGTTGTGCTCAATGACGACGAGAGTGTTGCCGGCGTCGGCGAGACGATCAAAGACGGAGACGAGCCTGCGGATGTCCTCGAAGTGCAGGCCGGTGGTCGGCTCGTCGAGCACATAGAGCGTGTGGCCGTAGGGCGAGAGGGAGCGGAGCGAGCGGCCACGGCGGGGCGCGTCCGAAAGCGGAGGCGGCCGGCGCTCGGAGTCGGGGTCGGGCGGGGCAGCCGCGGCGAACGAGCGCTTGGCGCGGGCGAGTTCCTCGGGCGAGAGGCCTTCGGTGGGCATGTTGCGCGTGCCGCCGGACTTGCCGAGTTCGGTGGCGAGTTTGATGCGCTGGGCCTCGCCGCCGGAGAGAGTGGTGGAGGGCTGCCCGAGTTCGAGATAGTCGAGGCCGACGTCGTGGAGACACTGGACGAAGCGTTTGATGTTGGGATGGTTGTCGAAGAAGGCGAGCGCGGATTCAACAGTCATCTTGAGGACGTCAGCGATGGACTTGCCGCGGTAGAGGACTTCGAGCGTCTCGCGGTTGTAACGCCGGCCCTCGCAGACCTCGCACTCGACGTAGACATCGGGGAGAAAGTGCATCTCAATTTTTTTGACGCCCTGGCCCTGACAGGCCTCGCAGCGCCCGCCCTTGACGTTGAACGAGAAGCGCCCCGGCTCGTAGCCGCGGAGTTTGGATTCCTTGGATTGTGCGAAGACCTTGCGGATGTCGTCGAAGAAGCCGGTGTAGGTCGCGGGGTTGGAGCGTGGCGTGCGGCCGATCGGGGATTGATCGACCTCGATGATGCGGTCGATGCGGTTGAGGCCGGTGATGCGGTCGTGCTTGCCGACGGTCTCGCGCGTGCCGTGGAGGTGGTTGCGGGCGGCCTGGAGGAGGATGTCGTTGACGAGGGTTGACTTGCCCGAGCCGGAGACGCCGGTGACGCAGATGATGCCGCCCAAGGGGAAGGTGGCGTCGGCGTCTTTGAGGTTGTTCTGCGAAGCGGCCTTGATGACGACGGCGGATTTCTCGGAGAGCGCGCGGCGGCGGGAGGGCACATCGATCTTCCGGCGGCCCGAGAGATAATCCCCGGTGATGGAATCGGGCGCGGCAGAGAGGTCGGCGACGGAACCCTGCGCGACGACGCGCCCGCCATGCACGCCGGGGCCGGGGCCGATGTCGAGGACGTGGTCGGCGGAACGGATCATGTCCTCATCGTGCTCGACGACGAGGACGGAGTTGCCGATGTCGGTGAGGTGGCGGAGGGTGCGGATGAGGCGTGCGTTGTCGCGCTGGTGGAGGCCGATGGTGGGCTCGTCGAGGACGTAGCACGCGCCGACGAGTCCGGAGCCGACCTGCGTGGCGAGGCGGATGCGCTGGGCCTCGCCGCCGGAGAGCGTGGCGGTGCGGCGGTCGAGCGAGAGGTATTCGAGGCCGACGGAAGAGAGGAATCGAAGGCGATTCTTGACCTCCTTGATGATCGGCTCGGCGATCTTCGCCTGCTCGCGCGACAGTTGAAGCCCCTCGGCGAAAGCCAGCGCGTCCGTGATCGTGAGCCGCGAAAACTCGGCGATGTTGAGGTATGAAGGGGACGAAGGGACGGAGGGACGAGGCGACGAAGTGGAAGAAGAAGAGGAAGGGGGAGAGGCGGGGCGGCCGATGACATTGGCGGAGAAGGCGCGAGGGTCATCGACCGGTTGCTTGCTTCTCAGGAGCACATGAAGCGCCTCGATGCGCAGCCGATCGCCGAGGCAGGTGGGGCACGGGCGATCCGTAAGGAACTGGCCGAGCCACTCCTTGACGGTGGAGTTGTCGGTGGACTCCATCCAAGCCTGGAGTTCGGGGAGGACGCCCTTCCATTTGAGCCCGGGCTTGATGGTCTTGAGGAGTTTGGGCGGAACGGCGGCAAGAATCTTCTCGACGAACTCCGCCGCGCGGGGCGAACCGGGTCCACGGAGGAGCAGTTCGCGTCCCTCGGCGGGCCATCGCTCGAGCGGCAGTTCGTAGCCCAGGCCGAACGACTTGCAGAAGCGCTTGAGCGAGCGATGGAACCACGCTCGGACGGCTGAGTTCTTGTGATAGGCGACGACCGCGCCGTCGTGGAGGCTCTTGCCGAGGTCCGGGACGACGCGGGCCTCGTCGAGTTCCATCAGCGTCCCGAGGCCGTGGCAGGTGGGACAGGCCCCGAAGGGCGAGTTGAAAGAGAAAAGGCGCGGGGTGAGTTCGGGGAGCGAGAACTCCGGGCGATCGGGATCGGCAAACTTATCTGAATACGCGCGGTCGAGCCATGTCCCGCCTTCGCGTTCGATGGCGATGATGACCGCGCCGCCGCCGAGTTTCAGTGCGGCCTCGACTGATTCGGCAAGCCGCTGCCGCGAATCGGCGTTGAGGGCGAGGCGATCAATGACGGCTTCGATCGAATGCTTCTCGTAGCGCCCGAGTTTGAGCGGGTTCTCGCCGGGAGTGCGGAGCGCGTCGCGGAGGTCGATGATGGTGCCGTTGACGCGGGCGCGTTGCCAGCCCTTGGACTGGAGGTCTTCGAGGATGTCGCGGTGGAAGCCCTTTTGGCCGCGAACCACTGGGGCCAAAATCATGATGCGATTGCCGCTCGCGCCGGTCTGGAGGCCGGTGCCACCACTCACACCGGTCTGGAGAGAGGTGCCACCAAGCGTCATCACAGCATCGACAATCTGTGACGCGCTCGTCGCGGAGATCGGCGTGCCCGCGCGAGCGAGAATCGTGCCGTCTTTCTTGGTCTTGGTCGGTGCCCACGAGACCGGCGTGCCGCAGCGCGCGAAGAGGAGGCGCAGGTAGTCGTAGATCTCGGTGGTGGTGGCGACGGTCGATCGCGGGTTGCTCGAGGCCGATCGCTGCTCGATGGCGATGGTCGGCGGGATGCCCTCGATCTCCTCGACGTCGGGCTTTTTGAGTTGGTCGAGGAACTGCCGCGCATAGGCCGAGAGCGACTCCATGTACTTGCGCTGGCCCTCGGCGAAGATCGTGTCAAAGGCCAGCGACGACTTGCCGGAGCCCGAGAGGCCGGTAATGACGACGAGGCGGTCGCGCGGAATCTCGACGTTGATGTTTTTGAGGTTGTGCTCTTTTGCCCCACGGACGCGGATGAAGCGATCCGGCGGGTCGAGGCGCGGCGATGGGAGGCCGGCGTCTTCCGCGCGAGGCTCGGGGGCCGGCGGAAGGGCGACGACGACGGGCTTGTTCTTGGGCAAACGGGCGGTCCTGGGCATGGGTAGCGGCATGGTACGGAGATACCGAACAGTTTGCAACCGAGGAGAGTTTCGGGAAATCCCCCTTGGCGAAATCAGGAGAATGCGGTAGGCTGGCGGGAGCGGGGCGAGCGGAGAAGCTCCGCGAAGGGTCGAGCGGAAGTGTCAACGGTGTCAGGACGACCAACGAATGGGGTGAACCATGCGACGAGCCTTTACGCTTATCGAGTTGCTGGTGGTCATCGCGATCATCGCGCTGCTGATTTCGATTCTGCTTCCGGCGTTGGGTGAGGCGCGGGCGGCAGGCCGCAAGGTCAAGTGCGAGTCAAACCTCGCGCAGATGGCCCGCTCGAACGTCGCGTACTGCGCTGATTTCAAGGAGCGCATCGCAACGTACAGTTGGCAGCCGGGGCGTTCGTACTGCGAGTACCCGGACCTGAACAACGCGGGGGGGAGCGCACAATCCACGGCGAATCAGGCGGTCTACATCCTACGCACTCGGGCCGATCGTCCGGACCTCGTGCCGATTGGGGATCGGTTGCCTCACCGTCACTACAACCACCTCGTGCTGCTCGACTACATGTCGGTGCGTCAGCCCGAGGAGACGGTGGCCTGCCCTGAAGACCGGACGCTGATCGGCTGGCAGCGCGACCCAAAGAACCCCAACCCGAGGCCCAATGACTTCGGAACTCCGTTCGGGAAGTTGTGGCCTTACAGTTCGACGTACCAGGTTGTTCCCGCGGCATGGTCGCCCGAGAAACTGCCGACGGTCTACCAGTATCCCAACGACCACAACCTTTTCTGGAATCCTCCGAGTTTGCAGTGGGGTCCGCGCGGGTATTGGGAGGTGCAGTACCCTTCGCAGAAGGTCGCCTATTTCGAGTTCTACTCGCGGCACTCGGGGCGCAAGCCGCTGTTCTATGCCTATCCCGACGCGAAGGTGCCGCTGGCGCTCTTTGACGGGTCGGTGCGGACGATGCGGACGGACAAGACGAATCCGGGGTACAACCGCGCAAGTCCGGCGAGCGCCTCGCCGACGCTCTTCTATTACAACCCGAGCATCCTCGGGTTTGAGCCCCCGACGCGGAGCGGCCAGGTGCAGGACGCGGTGATCGGGTACTACCGCTGGACCCGCGGCGGGCTGAAGGGCGTGGACTTTGGCGGAAGAGAGATCAATACGGGGCAGCCGATTGTGCCGTAAGTGTCTGGCGCGCCTTCAGGAACCGAACTGCTTTCCGTTGAACGAGCCAAGCGATCAGCAGAGTCGAGAGCGATGCCAAGGCCATGCCGGGCAGGGTGATCCACCGAGTCGAAATTCGTAGTCCGGGTTCGGTGCCTTCGGTTTGCCATGCACTCAGGTCCGGCTGCCCCTCTCCATAGGTCGACCAATCGATTTGCTTGAACGGATGCGTCTTCATGGCGGCGAGGCCGTCGCGCGCGACATCGCGCAGAAAGCGATCGAGCGCATCGAGAAGTACTTTCTCATGCCCAACGGGCAAGTTCTTAAGCTGTGTCGCCAGCAAGGCCGGGCTCAGCACGCCGAGCGATTCGCCGCGCGAGACGCCATCAACCCATCGCGTGCATTCGAGCGTGCGAGGGTTGATTCGGAACTTGGATTCACCGGCAATGACAGAGACCACCGTTGGCCGTCGTTGGGATGGCCCATAGTCGAATCGCGCGAAGATAGAGACATTTGTTCTGGGCTTGGTTTCAAGTTCAACCCATGTCAAATACGAGTGTGAGAGCAAACCTGGAATCAGCATCGGCGAGAGAAGGCACGCGCCGCCTGCGAGAAACACCGCCAGCAACCAGTATGCGACCATAAGCGCCGATCGGACCATCCGAGAACTCCGTGTGCGACTTGTGCCGATTCGACTCAGACTACCATCCGCGGTGGAAAGCAGACGGTTTCAGGTTATCGTGATCGGCGGTGGGCACGCGGGCGTTGAGGCTGCGTGGGCGGCGGCGAATCTGCTCGCGGAGGGGACGAAGGGACGAGGGGACGAAGGGACGGACGCAGGCCGGGAAGGCTCGGCTACTGGCGCTGCGGAGGGCAGCGCCACCAAGATCCGCCCCGGAGGGGCGGGGTACCCACAGCGAGCGGTCGTGGCGCTCGTCACCAGCGATCCGACGAAGATCGGCGTGATGTCGTGCAACCCGGCGATCGGGGGGCTGGCCAAGGGGCAACTCGTCCGCGAGATCGACGCGATGGGCGGGCTGATGGGGCTGGCGGCGGACGCGACGGGGATTCAGTTTAAGGTTTTGAATACGAGCCGCGGGCCGGCGGTGCATGGGCCGCGGGCGCAGTGCGACAAGCACGCGTACGCGGCAGCGGTGCAGCGGATGATCGCGTCGCGGCCCGAGATCGAGGTGATCGCCGGAACGGTCGAGCGTCTCGTCGTGGAAGCGGGACGAGTGCGGGGGGTGGTGGTCAAAGTTCAAAGCAGCAAATCTCAAGTCCCGAATGAAGATAGGAGTATGTTTGAGATTTCCGCTCCGGCGGTCGTCCTCACGACCGGCACGTTCATGCGCGGGCTGATGCACACGGGCGAGCGGCGGACCGCGGGCGGACGATTCGGCGAGGCAGGGGCTGAAGGAATCTCGGGCGCGCTCAAAGAACTTGGATTCGAACTCGGCCGGCTGAAAACCGGCACGCCGCCGAGGCTCAAACGCGGAACGATCGAGTGGGAATCGCTGCGGCCGGCGCTCGGAGACGCGCGGCCGGTGCCGTTCAGCGATCTCACAGTGAGCCGGGGCGTCGACGCCCCGGTCGATGACCCATCGCGCTCGTCCCCTGGCGATGACACTCCGGCTTGCTTTCCCATTCTGCCCCAGGTGGAATGCCGAGAGACCACAACGAACAGAGCGGTTCACGACCTCATCCGCGCTAACTTACATCGCGCACCGATGTACAGCGGACAGATCGAATCGGTCGGGCCGCGGTATTGCCCCAGCATCGAGGACAAGGTCGTCCGCTTCGCGGAGCGCGACAGCCACACGGTCTTCCTCGAGCCCGAATCGCTGTCGGACGACTGGGTCTATTGCAACGGCATCTCGACGAGCCTGCCGGCCGAGGTGCAGGACGAGATCGTGCGCGCGATGCCCGGCTGCGCGCGCGCGGAAGTGCTCCGGTACGGGTACGCGGTTGAGTACGACATGGTGCGCCCGCACCAGATCATGGCCACGGGCATGACCAAGCGTGTCGAGGGACTGTTTCTCGCCGGGCAGATTAACGGGACGAGCGGCTATGAGGAGGCGGCGGCGCAGGGGCTGGTCGCCGGGATCAACGCGGCGCGGCTGGCGATGGGGCTGGGCGAGTTTGTGCTCCGCCGGGATCAGGCGTACATCGGCGTGCTGATGGATGACCTCGTGACCAAGACGCCGGTGGAGCCGTATCGGATGTTCACGAGCCGGGCCGAGCATCGGTTGCTGCTGCGTGCCGACAACGCCGCGGATCGACTGACGCCCGTGGCGGAAGAAATCGGCCTGCTGGGGGGCGAAGGGCTCGGGCGTATGCGGCGCGAGGCGCACGCGCGGCGACGAGATGGACTCTCGCGATTGGCTTCGGCGATCGGCAGGACGCGGGTCGATGGCCTGCCGCTCGCGGCGGCGGCTCGTAGGCCTGAGTTCGTGATGGGCGACTTTCGGCGGGCGCTGGCGGGTGTCGATGGAATCAGCGACGCCATCTGGGCGACGGCGCTCGCCGATTGCAAGTACGAGGCCTACATCGTCCGGCAGCGGGCCGAGGTGCGCCGCGCGATCGAGATGGAGACGAAGCGCCTACCCGCGGCCGTTGACTACGCGGCCATCGACGGGCTTCGGCCCGAAGCGCGGCAGGCGCTCGCGCGCTATCGGCCCGCGACGTATGGACAGGCCGGACGGCTCGAAGGGGTGACGCCGGCGGATGTGATGTTGCTCTCGGTGGTGCTGACGCGGACGCCTCGCTAGCATCGCCGCGCCATGGTGATCCTCGCATCTCAGAGCAATCTCGCGGTCGGACTGCTGGTGATCCTCGCGGCGGCGGGGCTTGTCGCGCTCGTGCTTGGGCGGCTGCGCATGGTCACGATCCCGGGCTATCTGATCGCCGGGGCGCTCGTCGGGCCGCACGGCCTCGGCCTGGTGAGCGAATCGGCCGACGCGGAGTCGATCTCTGAACTGGCGATGGTCGTGCTCATGTTCACGGTCGGGCTGCACCTCGACCTGGGCGGGATGGCATCCAACGTGCGACGGATCGCGCTCATCACGCTCGCTTCAGCCGCCGGCGCGGTGCTGCTCGGCTGGCCGGCAGGGATCGCGCTGGGGCTTCCGTCCCCCGCGGCGCTGGCGGTGGCGATGGGGATGGCGATTTCATCGACGGCGGTCGTGCTTCGGGTGCTCGAGACGCGGCGTGAGTTACACCTCGCCAAAGGGCGAGTTGCGTTGGGCATCCTGGTGCTCCAGGACATGCTCGCGCTCTTGTTCATGGCGTCGCTGCCCGTGATCGCCGCGTGGGCGAGTGCGGCAGGTTCCGGCGCGGCGGGATCGGTCCCGGCAGGTTCGGGCGAAGCCCCCGGCCCGATGGGCGACCCGATGAGTGTGGTGATCGGATCGAGCCGGGCGCTGGGGGGCATTATCGTGCTGGTTGTGGTCGGGCGTGCGGCGCTGCCACGGCTCATCGGGGCGGCGGCGCGGGCCGGCAACGAGGTCATGCTGGTTGTCTCGGCGGCGGTGGCGCTGGCAGCAGCGATCACGGCTGCGTGGCTTGGGTTCAGCCCCGAACTCGGCGCGTTCCTTGCCGGCTTTCTTCTGGCCTCAACCCCGTTTCGTTATCAACTCGCGGGGCAGTTGGTGCCTATGCGAGACCTCTTCATGGCGATCTTCTTCGCCGCGATCGGTCTCGACATGCCGCTGAGGCTCCTGATGTCGGATTGGTGGCTCGTCGGTCTGGGCGTCGCGGCGATCATCGGGATCAAGGCGATCTCGACGGGTGCCGCGGCCTGGCTCGCCGGAGCGAGCGCGCCCGTCGCCGCGTACTCGGCGCTCGCGCTCGCGCAAGGCGGCGAGTTCACGCTGCTCATCGTCGCGCAATCACGCTCGGCGGGCATCGTCTCTCCCACGCACGCGTCCTATGCGATCGCCGTGACGGTGATCTCACTGGTCATCACGCCGTGGCTGGTGGGGCTGGGCCGATCGCTCGCGACGGCGTCTCGGGCGCTGCCCAACGCGCCGTGGGCGCGGGCTCAGGATCACACGGAAGAGCAGGATGCCACGCAGTCAACCGGAGAGGCCGGCCCGGCGTCGGAACTGGTGGTCGTCGCGGGGTTCGGGCCGGTGGGACGCGCTGTGGTGGACGCGATCGAGAAGCGCGGCGTGATCGTGACCGTGGTCGAGATGAATCCGCGAACGGTGGACAAGCAGCACGCTCTCGGCCGCGCCATCGTGTTCGGCGACGCTTCAAACGCGGAGGTTTTGGAGCGAGCGGGGCTCCGTCAGGCCTCCGCGGTGATCCTGACGATGCCCGACGAAGAAGCGGTGCTGCGCGCCTGCCGCACCATCCGGCTCTCGAGGCCCGACATCTTCATCTCCGCCCGGCTGAATGTGCTCTCGAAGGCCATCCAGGCGATGCAACTCGGTGCCGATCACACGGTGGTCGAGGAACTCGCGACGGCGGAGGCCATGGCGGCGCAGGTGATTCAGAAACTACGCGAGCGAGCGGCGGGCGAGGACTCGAATCCGAAGTTATACGAAGTGGGATGAGATGGACCGTTGGATGTGTGAGTTGCGGGCCATGACACGCCGTTCAGGCGAGCCCGGCGGTCAACTCGCGAGTGAAGCGTTCGGCCTCGGCGCAAGGGTCCTCGTCGCGCTCCGCGGCGGCTTCCATTCGGCGGACCATCGCGCTCCCGACGATGGCCGCATCCGCGCCGCCTTGACGCACCACGGCTCGCACATGAGCGGCAGTCGAAATGCCGAAACCACACGCGATGGGGAGCGACGATTCCGAGCGGATCCGCGCAACGGCAGGGGCGATGTCGGGTGCCGCGTCGCGTTCGCCGGTGATTCCGGTTTGCGCCATAAGGTAGATGAACCCCGTCGAAGCGTGAGCGATGCTCGCGGCCCGCGCCGGTGACGTGTTCGGCGCGACGAGAAGAGTGCACGACAGGCCATGGGCGGCGGCGGCGGCGCGAATGGCGTCAGACTCTTCGAGCACAATGTCAGGAACGATGAGCCCGTCAAACCCCGCGTCGGCGAGGCGTCGGCAGAAGGAGGCGAAGGGCACGGCTGCACCAGCGCTCAGTCGGTGCGCGATGGACACACTGCACATCGCAATCACGCCGATCGAAAGGCGGGCGCGGGCGGCGGCGACCTCTTCGAAGACGCGGGCGGGCGTGATCGCGCGCTCGAGCGCGCGGTGCATCGCCGCGGCGATGACCGGGCCGTCAGCGATGGGGTCGGAAAAAGGGATGCCGACCTCGGCGATGGAGGCACCGCCCTGCTCAAGGGCGCCCAGCGCCTCGCCGGTGTTCGCGGGCGAGCCGCCGCAGATAAACGGCATGACGGCGCGGCGGTCGCCGGCGCGGAGCGAGGCAAAGATGGCGTCGATGCGGGACATCGGCGGAGCGTAGGACGGCGCGGTCCGAGGCGGGTAACGATTGCGGCGTGACGCCAGGCTTCCAAGAACATGCGAAGCACATGAACGCGGTGGTGGCCGCGGTGCTGAAGGCATCGGACCCACGCGAGGCGACAGCGCGCGCTGTGCGCGGGCGATTGAGCGATTGGGGATTGGTCTTCGCGGTCGGGAAGGCCGCGGCGGCGATGGCGCGCGGATTCAAGGAGTGCGGAGGCATCGATTGCTGGCCGCCCTGCGTGATCACGCCTGAAGACGCCGACCATCCCGTGCCGACAGAGCGGAATGTGCTTGCCGCCGAGCGGGTGTTGGAGGCGATCGAATCGTGGCGGCACAGCAAGTATCGGGACGACGGCGGCAACTTGGTCCTGCTTCTCTCTGGCGGCGCTTCCGCGTTGCTCACGCTCCCCGCACCCGGTCTGACGGTGGATGACGTGGCGGAGGTGACGTCGGCATTGCTGCGTGCGGGCGCGCCGATCGAAGACCTCAACAGCGTCCGTAAGCACATCGACATGCTCAAGGGCGGATGGCTCGCCAAGCATGTCGCTCCCAAACGCGTCGAGCAGTTTGTGCTCTCGGACGTGCTGGGCGATCGGCTGGATGTGATCGGCTCCGGGCCGTGCGTGCCGGACCCGACGACGTATGCGGATGCGATCGCGGTGCTCGATCGTTCTGAAGTGTGGGATGCGGCAGCGCGAGTGCGCGCCTATCTGGAAGCCGGTGCCCGCGGCAAGCATCCTGAGACGCCCAAGCCGGGCGATCCGGTCTTCGACGGCGTGCGGACGACGATTGTCGGCAGCAACGCGATGGCCGTCGATGCCGCGGTCGCTGCGCTGCGAAGCGAGCGATTTGAAGTACGACTGATCGAGCGTGGCGTGGTGGGCGAAGCCGTCGCGGCAGGCCGTCGCCTCGGCGCGGCAGCGAAAGGCCTCGACCGCGGACACGCGATCGTTTGGGGCGGCGAGACGACGGTGACCGTCGGCGTGGCGAAGGGAATCGGCGGCAGGAATCAGGAACTCGCACTCGCCGCGGCCATCGAGATCGACGGAGCGCCGAACTGTGCCGTCGCGACATTCGCAACCGACGGCGTCGACGGCCCGACCGATGCGGCAGGGGCGATGGTGACAGGCGAATCGTGTCGGCACGCCCGCTCGCTCGGCATGGATCCGCGAGCATTTCTCTCGGACCACGACAGCCATACGATCTTCGCTAGGCTGGATGTCGCGGATTGGCCGCACCTGATCCGCACCGGGCCGACGGGCACAAACGTGAATGACGTGGCTGTGGCGCTGCGATATTGATGGGGCGCTGGAGTCGCCCGCTTGAAACAGCCTCCCGGCGCCGTGGTATGATGTTTACGACGGGCGGCCGTGCCGGGCGTTCAAGCCTCGGATCCGCTGTGTTGTCGCGGTCGCCTCGCCGGGCTTTCTTCCCGGAGGTGGCCAGTGCCGGAATCAGTCCAGGGCGCATTTACGATTCAGCGGCTGCTCGAGGCGATGGGCCGGCTCGGTGCATCGGACCTCCACATCAAGGTCGGCGTGCCGCCCAACTATCGCATCAACGGGACGCTCAAGCCGGTGCAGGGTCACGCGCTGACGGCGGAAGAGGCGGACCACATCGTCGATCCGATCTTCCCGCCCAAACTCAAGGAGCGATACGACAACGAGGGCGCGGTCGACTTCGCGACGTTTGTCGGCGACGACCGCTTCCGCTGCAATATCTACCGATCAGGCGGGCACACCAACGTCGCGATCCGTCGCGTCAAGAGCGAGATTCCCACCTACGAGGCGTTGCGCCTCCCGCCGATCTATAACGAGATCGTCGAGAAGACCAACGAGGGCATGGTGCTGGTGTGCGGGGTGACGGGCTCGGGCAAGAGCACGACACTGGCCGCGATGATCGAGCACCTGAACAAGAAGGAAGCCGACAACATCATCACGATCGAAGACCCGGTCGAGTACCGCTTCAGCAAGGCCCGGAGCATCGTGAGCCAGCGCGAGATCGGGATCGACGTGCCGAGTTATCCGCTGGCGCTGCGGTATGTTGTTCGGCAGGATCCCGACGTCATTTTCATCGGCGAGATGCGAGATCATGACACCGTGCTCGCCGCGATCCAGGCCGCCGAGACGGGCCACCTTGTCTTCGGCTCGCTCCACACCGCGGACACGATGCAGAGTTTCAACCGGATCCTCGAGTTTTTCCCGCGTGAGGAGCACGGGTTTATCCGCACGGCCCTTGCCACCAGCATGCGGGCCGTCTGCGCCCAGCGACTGCTGCCCTCGCTCCCCGAGACCGGCTTCGGCATGGTCCCCGCGACCGAGGTGCTGCTCAACACCCCGATCGTGCGCGACAAAGTCCGCGACGGCCATGACGAGGACATCCCCGCCATCATCAACTCGAGCACGTCCGAGGGCATGCGGAGCATGACGTACTCGCTCGCCGAGTTGTGCCGGAAGGAGTGGGTGAGCGTGCAGACGGCGATGGCCTTCGCGCCCAACCGCGACGCGTTGGACAGCGCGCTCAAGGGCGTCGAGGTCAAGGCGCAGACGCTCGTGCATCGGGTGAAGTCCGTGCGCCACTAGGCGCCACGACCTGTCACACCGGGCTCATCGAGGCGTGACGCTCGACAAGTCGCTCAAACAGGCGACGATCTCGAGCGTCGCGGCCGCGGATGCCACGGGATCAGCCGGACGTTCGTCGGCGACACCGAACAGATCAGATGGCCCGAGGTTGTGCACGAGGTATCGAAGGCCGTCGCTCCAGGTCGGACCATGGGCACCCAAATGCGCGGCCCGCGACTCGCGCAGCGCGTGGGCAAGGTTGACGAGATCGCCGGTCCGCGCCGCGTGGACGATGGCTGCATCGAAGAAGACGCGGGCAAGCGAGGAGTCGTCGAGTGTCGAATGACGTGCAGCCGAGAGCCAAGGGGCACGGTCCGCAGGGCCGGGCAGTCGGAGCGCCAGGCACCGCGCGAGCGCCGTGTCAAGTGGTGATGACGATCCAGCCGGCTGTCGCGGGCTCCACTTGATGTGGCCTTGTGCCAGGATTGCTCGCGCGCGACTCGACGCTCGCTCGAGCGCGCCCAAGTCAACCAACGATGCGATCGTGCGCGCGATGGGTGCCGGGGCGATTTCACTGACGGGCGACCCGTCGCGCGGCGGCGCGAGAACCATCATCGCGCACAGGATTACGCCCACAAGATTCGTGTGATAAAGGTCGCGAAACGCCAGGGACGCGGCCTGCTCCGGCGCGACAGCCTCATGCTCCGCTCGATTCAGGCCCGGTGCCGGCAGAAAGCCGAGGCGGTCCCAGATCCCGACGACCGCCTCCCACGCAACGTGAGCATGAGGTGGCCAGGGTTCGCCCGAGCACGCGGCAACGATCAGCATCTCGATGAGCAGGTCGTAGTCTTCTTCGAGCAGCGACGAACCGATGCCGCCCTCGAGGAGCGACGAAACTCGCACGGGCGGGACGGAGTCGGGTAGCGCACGCCTGCCAAAGTCGGTGAGGTACATCGTCGCGTGCGTGAAGGCATACGCGTCCTGGGCCGACATCGAGAACGAACACGCCGAGCCGCCGAGGATCGAGAGCGGAATGAGGTCATCGAACGCCGGCACCGCCGCGCCCTCGCGCAAGCCGAGCATCCAGCGGACATCCATCGCGCGATACGGGACGCGCTCCACCATTCTCGGGGCATCGAGGCCAAGGCAGCGATCGAAGAGCGACTCCACCTCAGGATTCAGATAGCCCGCGGCCTGGAGGTAGACATGCCCCGCGCCAAGCGTGACGGCGACCGACGGGGTTGAGAGGAGCAGCGATCGCAGCCGCGGGCCGCGAACGTGCGGCTCGACGATCGCTGCAAGCCGATCCAGCGTGCGCCGAACGGATGGGACTCGATCACGCAGCCTTGAGACGACGAGAATCATCAAAGCGGCCTCGACGGCCAGTTTGTCGCGCGAGCGGATCAGTTGCTCTTCGGGCGGCCATGTGGCCGCGTACTCGTCGAGCCGAGGCAGGTGCGTTTCGAAGAGCGCGAGCCCACGCAGCAGCAGCGATTCGGCTCGTGAGTAGGAAAGGTCCATGGCGATCGGATCGCGTCGGCGGGTCGTGGGCGATGGAACGAATGTGGAATCAGACGAAGATGACAACGGAGCAGGGCAAGCCCGCCGCGTGGCGTGAGCCGCGCGACGGAACGGGTGCTAGTGGCTCTGGAGTTCGTGCGCGATGTTCTTGACCTCGAGGAGCGCCCCGCGGAGCGAGCCGGCGAGCGTCTCGATCTCGCGGATCCCGCCGCCTCGCGGACCCTTGCGGATCACGGAGATCCAGTCGGCGCAGATGATGTCCCACGGCTCATCGCCAATCGCCGCGGCGCCGACGAACGCCTCCGAGACGACGGCGCGAAGGGGGGTGTCGATGTTGATCAGTTTGGCCTCATGGGCGGCATGGAGCAACTTGGTCACGTTCAGTTCGCGTGGCATCGTTAAGACCTCCGATTCCTTGGTGTCGTGGCGGCGACCGCGAACGTCGCGGCACACCCCGTCTTCAGCGTACCAGCAATGGCGACGAGCCCGGCGCGCGCAGGCGGAGAATTCTTGATCGCGGTCCGTTTGGCTCCCGGCGTCGCCGACTCGGTAGACTGCTCCTCATGACCGTCAGCCATTGGCGCAAGTCGGAGTCGCTCGGTACCATCCGCGGCGACGTGATCGTCATCGGTGGGGGCATCTGCGGCCTCTCGGCGGCGCGGGCGCTCGAGCGGCGCGGGCTTGATGTCCACGTCATCGAGCGAGGCACGATTGGATGCGGCGCCACTTCACGCAATGCCGGCTTTTTGATGCGTGGCGCGGCGGAGTCCTACGCGCGAGCCGCCGAGGTCTATGGACGCGAAACCGCCAGTATCCTCTGGCGATGGACGGAGGAGAACCTCGCCGGCTTGCGCGAAGAAGGCATCGATGCGCTCCCGTCAACGCGGCGGGTCGCTTCCTGCATCCTCGCGATGGACGACGCGGAACTTGCCGAACTTGAGCAATCTCGAGCCATGTTGGAGCAAGACGGATTCGAGGTCGGGTGGATTGGCTCCGGCGGGGCGAGGCCGGGTGGAGCGTGCGTGGATTCCGTGTGGAGCGGGCGTGGCACGTCGCGGCCGCTGGCAGGGCTCTTGAATCCCGGCGATGCCGCTTGCCAACCCATGGAGGTGCTGCGGCATCTGGCGTTCGGGCTCGCGCGCCCGGTATGGGAAGATCAGGAGGTCGTGCGGATCGAGGGCACAGACGGTTCGGCGGGGCGCGGCGTCGAAGTGGTGACAAGCGATGGCCGCTTCGTCGCGGAGCGAGCGCTTGTCTGCACGAACGCCTACGCGGGATTGCTCCTGCCGACGCTGTCCGAGATTATCCTGCCGCGTCGTGGACAGATGCTCGCATTCCGTGACGATTCGCTGCGGCTGGACTATTCGTACTACGCGAGATTCGGGTACGACTATGTGCGCCAGGCGGCGGACGGCGCGATCGTGATCGGCGGCTGTCGTGATCGATTCGTGGATGAGGAAGTGGGATTCGAGGATCGCACGACCGTGGCGGTGCAGACCGAGATCGAGCGGCTTGCCGAGCGGCTGCTCGGGGTGAAAGTCGGTGCAGGAATGGTGGAGGAGCGGTGGAGTGGCACTATGGGGTTTACGCCGGACGGCCTGCCGCTGATCGATGCGGTGCCAGGGCCATGGGATAAGGGGCGCGTCTGGTTGTGCGGCGGGTTCAACGGTCACGGCATGTCGATGGCCCACCGTGCTGCGCGTGCGGCAGTTGAGGGGATGCTTGACGGCGGTCGCACGCTGTTCGCATGGGATCGGGTCGGGCTCATGAAGTAATGAGGATTCGTGAAGAGTTCGCCGCCCCCGAAATAGGCGGGTGAGCGATGCAATGACCGGTTCGGCGGTGCGTTGGTGTCTGGGGCGCGGTAGACTGCGCAAACTGGCGCGGGGATAAGGGTGGGAAGGGGGGATCAGCGGTCGCGGGCGCGACCGGTGGAGGTCCATCATGAGCGTACTGACGGCGGCGGGCGCAGTAATGAAGGCCGGGATTCTGGGCGGGCCAAAGGACACACGATCGCGGCCCTTGGCGCTGGTCCATCGTATGACCATGGGCCTGACGCAAGAGGAACTCGGCCTTGCCACGACGCTGGGCGAAGAGGCGTACGTCAAGTACCACCTCAATCACACGGCGATCAATGATGCAACACTCGATGCGATTCTGGCTGGTCCGAACTACAACACATTGACCATGACGCCGGACCAGATCGCGTTGCAATCGACGAACACGGTGATCAATCAGGTCACGCGGGCCACGATTCTCCGCGCGGTGATGAGCAAGCGGCAACTCTACGAGCGTGTCGTCGAGATGTGGTCGGACCATTTCAACGTCCATATCGTCTCCGACGCGCTCGTGAGCCTCCTCAAGACGATCGACGACCGTGACGTGATCCGCGCGAATGCACTGGGGAACTTTGGGACGCTGCTCCGCGCCAGCGCGCACAGCCCCGCGATGCTCATCTACCTCAACAACGACACCAACCGTGTCGGTAACGTCAACGAGAACTACGCTCGTGAACTCATGGAGTTGCACTCCATGGGCGTCGATGGCGGCTACACACAGCAGGATGTCGTCGAGGTCGCCCGCTGCTTCACCGGCTGGACCTACTACAGCGGCTCGTCGGGCACCAACTCCTATCGCTTCCGCTATGTGCCCGGCAGCCACGACACCGGGCAAAAGGTCGTGCTCGGAAACGTCATCCCGGCTCGGGCCGCCGCGCTCGGCCAGCAGGATGGCGAGGACGTCCTCAACATTCTGATCGCGCACCCCAGCACCGCCAAGTTTATTGCGAAAAAGATGCTCCAGCGGTTCTGGGGCGAGAATCCCTCGACGCAACAGATCGACGCGGTCGCCGCGGTCTATACCGCGTCGGGCGGCGACATCAAACTGATGCTGAAGGCGACGCTCGCACAAGTCATCGCTGGGCCGGCACCGGGAAAACTCAAGCGACCGTTCCACCTACTGGTGTCCGGGCTTCGTGCGCTGGGCGCGGTCGTCACGCCTCCGGCGGGGAACTCGAGTTGGAACATGCAGACCGCGCTTCTGAGCGCCGGGCATCAGGTTTTCGGCTGGTCGCCGCCGAACGGATATCCGGACACCGCCGAGTACTGGTCCGGCTTGCTCTTGCCGCGCTGGAACTTCGGCGCGTCGATGATGAACAACGAGTACACGGGCGTGACGGTTGACTTGGTCGCGGTGACGGGCGGGGCCACGCAGGCCGCCCCCATCGCCGACCGCCTCAACCTGCTGCTGACGGCCAACCGGATGACGGCGACTGAGAAATCGTCGCTGACGAGTTACATGCTTCCGAACAACCCATCGACGACGAGAATCCGCGAGGCGATCGGCCTGGCGACCGCGACACCGACGTTCCAGTGGTATTGAGCAGGGGTGCGAACCATGAGCGAGTACGAATGCCGGGGATGCACGGAATATCGAGACCTGTCGCGCCGCGGGTTCCTCCGCATCGGGAGCGCGGCGCTGGTGGCGGCGGGCGTCCCCGCCTGGCTACCACGCGTGGTCTTTGCCAATAGTTTCAAGGGCGGGCGCGACATCATCATCTACATCTTCCTTCGCGGCGGATGTGACGGCCTGACGATGTGCGTGCCCTACGGCGATCCGGCGTACTACACGCTCCGAACCGCCACCGCCATCCAGCCCCCAGGCGGCGCGACCAATGGCGCGACCGATCTCAACGGGTTCTTCGGCCTGCCACCGGGCTTGTCGTCCCTGCTCGAGCCGTACAACGACGGCAAACTCGCGCTCGTCCAGGCGACGGGCTTCAACGTGTCGAATCCGTCGCGCTCGCACTTCGACGCCGAGCGCTACGTCGAACTTGGCAAGTTCAACGATCCAGCGATCTACACCGGCTGGCTTGGTCGGCACCTCGGGCTCGTGCCCGCGGTTCAGCCGACGGCACCGGTTCGCGCGATGGCCGTGGCCAACGGATTGCAGGTGTCATTGCAAGGCACCCCAAAGGGCCTCCCGGTCCCGGGCCTTGCATCCTCGAATGCTCCGAACTTCGGACTGACCGGGCCATCGGCGTCGCGGCCCGCACGCCTCGCCTCGATCGGCACGATGTATTCCGCCACCGCCGACCCCTTGATGACCTCCGCCCAGACGACACAGGCGACCATCGACATGCTCGCGGCCATCGGCTTCCCGAGTTACAGCCCTCAGGGCGGCGCGGTCTATCCGACCAGTTCCTTTGGCTACTCGCTCAAATCCGCCGCGGCTCTCATCCGCGCCAACGTCGGCGTCGAGGCCATCGCCATCGACAGGGGCGGATGGGACACGCACAGCGCACAAGGCGTCAACCCCGGCGGAACGATGTATAGCCTCATGGCCGACCTCGCGGCTGGCCTCCTCGCCTTCCATCGCGACATCGTCTCCAACAGCACTCAGAACGTCGTGGTGTGCGTCCAGTCCGAGTTCGGACGCCGCGCCGCCGAGAACGGCAGCCAAGGTCTTGATCACGGATACGGCAACATGATGATGCTGCTCGGACACCGGATCAACGGCGGTCAAGTTCTGTCGTATGGGACAAACGGCCAGCCCGGCTGGCCTGGCCTTGGCCCTGGGCAACTCTTCCAGAACCAGGATCTGAAGGTAACGGTCGACTTCCGCGACATCATGGGCGAGGTCGTGCAGAACCTGCTGGGCAACAGCGATCTTGCAACCGTTTTCCCTGGCTATTCACCCGTCTTCAGGGGCATCACCAGTCCCTGAGGCCGAACGGCCCGGCGAGACCAATCGCGGAGCGCCGCGGCCCGATCGGGCGGAGCGTCGGTCCCGATACGCTGCAACTGATACTCCATGTTGCCGTCGATGCAGCGGTCAAAGGTGGCAAGGTTCCAGATGATCGCTCGCCCCGACTGGCACGCGACAGCAAGGTGATCGCCGGCAGGATTGAAGGCGATACCGGGGCACTCCCCGCTGCGGGCATCGATGCTAAGAAGGCAGGCGCGCGACGCGACGTCCCACAGTTTGACGCGCGCGTCCGACCCGGAGGACGCGAGGATCCGACCGTCGGGGCTGAACGCCAGCCCGGGAACGAGCGTGCCATGACCCACGAGCGTGCCGACGCGCTCCCAGGTTCGCGTGTCCCAGAGGTCGATGGTGGCATCCCAAGTTCCGGCGGCGACTAGCGAACCGTCAGGGCTGAAAGCCACTGGCCAGGCCTGACCGGTGCCCAGGAGCGAGGCAACGGGCTGGAGCGTGCGCGCGTCGAGGATCTGGATTCCACTCTCGTGACCCGAAGCGGCGACATACGTCTCACTTGGATCGAATGCGACGCCCTCGGGTCGGCGGGCGAACTGCTGGGATGAGGCAAGCACGGAGAATGTGGCCGAATCAAGGACGCGCACGACACGCTCGGAGGCAAACGCGGCGGCGATGCGCGAGGCGTCACGCGAAACGGCCATCGACATGATCTCCGCGTTGGGCGAGATCGTCGTCGCGCGGACCACCTTGCCCGTCTCGGCGTCGAGGATACGGAGACGCCCGAGGTTGTCGCCCGTAACGAGTTGTGTCGAGGCGGGAAGGAACCTCACGCCGCGTGTGCGAGCGCGGTCGGTCTGGAAATCGATCAGGCGCGTCGCGCGGGATGCATCGACGATGCTGACCAGGCCCGCGCCGCCGCCAACGGCGAGCAAGGGCTTGATCGAGCAGAAGTCAACGCCAAAGGTCCAGTTCGTGAAGCCGCCGTGAATCGCGGCACCGGGCAGTTCGTCGGTCATCCAGCGCCGGATCGTCCCGGCTGACTCGGCACCGACGATCGAGCCGTCCGGCAACGGTGTTAGCGACATGATGGTGGAGGTGTACGAGCCGAGGACCGCGAGGGTGTCGGTGGAGATGGCTTCCCAGATGTAAACTCTGAAACCGCAGGCCCCGATGAGTCGCTTGCCGTCGTTCGAGAAGCGGAGCGCGCTGCCCATCTCGTTGCGCGCGCCAAACATCTGGCGCGACTCGCCCGTGTCGACGTTCGTGATGAGCACGCGGCGGTCGTAGCCGGCGGTGGCGACAGAGCGGCCATCGGGCGAGAGCGCCAGCGCCGTGATCAGCGACTCGTTGGCCACCGCTTTGGCGAGGCAAACGCCCGAGGGAACAGCCCAGACTACGGGCCGTGTGTCGACCTCGCCGCGCGGAGCGGAGGCAAGCCGCGAGGAGTCGGCGGAGAACGCGATTGACCGCACGCCTCCGCTGTGCGCGAGCCATTCGCGGAACGGGCGACGTTCGCTCGGTCTCCAGAGCCGGATGTACCCGTCGGCCCCGCTGCTGGCGAGCAGGCGGCGATCGGTGCTGAAGGCGATGGTCGAGCAGGCACCGTCGTGCGCACGCGGGATCACCAGAGAGGCGGAATCTCCACCTTCCGGAAAGACATGGATGCTGCCGTCGTTGAGGCCCACGGCGAGCGAGCACGCATCCGGCGACCAGCCGATCGCCGCCACCTGCGCCGGGAGCGGCGGCAGGCGGCGAAGTACTTGGCCTGTGCTGGGGTTGAGAAAGCAGACGGCGCGATCATCCCCGGCGACGGCAAGGACCGGGCCGGCCGGGCCGTCGGCGGACGCCGTCGCGCGCACCGAGTTTGCCATGGGCCTCGAAGTCCAGAGGCTCGGGCTCCTGGAGTAGAGTTCGGCGAGCGCCCAGCGGGCCTCGATCGACCGAGGATCTTCGAGCCACTGACGCCAGAGGTAATCCTCGGCGATGGCGAGATTGCCCTCGGCTCCTTCGAGTCGGCCGCGACCGATGTTGGCCTCGACCAGTCGCCTCCGCAGTTCCTCCGAGAAGAGGTCGGACTTCTGCCGTTCGAGGAATGCCTCTCGGCGCGCCTCGGACTCGCTCGTGGCGAGGGCCTTGTAACTGCGCGCGGAGATCGACGCGTAGATCGTGAAGCCCAACAGCCCGATCAGGAAGAGCGACGCCGCGGCGACCAGCCCGCGATGTCGGCGAAGGTGAACACGCAGCGTGTAGACAGCGGAACCGCCCCGAGCCATGACCGGTTCGCCCGCGAGGAACCGGCGGATGTCATCGGCGAGGTCGGCGGCGGACTGATACCGACGCTGCTTGTCCTTCTCGATCGCCTTGGAGACGATCGCGTCGATCGCGCCGCGAAACGTCCGGCTGATTGACGAGAGCGAGGCTGGTGCCTCGTCACGGATCACTCGCGCGGCCTCGGGGATCGAGCGGCTGGCGAGATCGTGCGGCAGCCGGCCCGTAAGGACCTGGTACAGAAGAACGCCGAGCGCGTAGACATCGGATCGGGTATCGATCTCGCGCGGGTCGCCAACAACCTGCTCGGGGCTCATGTAAGGCAGCGTGCCCACGAGTTGGCCGACGGAAGTCTGGAGCGTCGTGACCTGCAGGTCGGCATCGGCAGCGCGAGCGACGCCGAAGTCGAGGATCTTGGGCTCGCCCGATTCGGTCACGAGGATGTTCGCCGGCTTGAGGTCGCGATGGATAATGCCGCGCTGGTGCGCGTGGTGGACAGCCTCGCAGACCCGCGCAATGAGCATCAGGCGATCGGGAACACTCAGCATTCGTGCGTCGGCATAGTCGGTGAGTGACTGGCCATCGACGAGTTCCATGGCGATATAGGGGCGCGGGCCGGTGGGAGTGGTTGCGACGCCCGCGGCGTAGATCTGCGCGATGCCGGGATGCTGAAGGCGGCCAAGGAGTTCCGCCTCGTGCTCGAAACGCCGAGCGAGAGCCTGCGATGCGAGGCCAGGACGAATGACCTTGAGGGCGACGGTGCGGTTGGGGCGTTCCTGCCGCGCGACATACACGGCACCCATCCCACCGACGCCGATGGGCCGCTCGATCGTGTACTCCGCGAAGCGTTGTCCCGGCTTGAGCGAGGAGTCGTCGAGCGATCCGTGGCCTACGAGTCCCAGGTTCGCGGCCACCTGCTCGACGTCGTTGAGGAAACCGTCCGATCCCGTGAGGTGCGAGAGCAAACTCTGCACCTCGGCCGTGAGCGCGGCGTCTCCCCCGCAGCGAGCAGCCAGCAGCGGCGCTCGCTCCGCTGCCGCTGCCTCCGACAGTTCGAAGAAAATCGCCTCGGCACGCCTGAGAAGGTCGTCGCTCACTCGCCCGGCTCCGCCTTGCTCAGTTCGCGGTGCAGCCACGTCCGCGCGAAGGTCCACTCGTTCTTCACCGTTGCCGCTGAGAGCCCCAGTGCCGCCGAGGTTTCCTCGATCGTCAGGCCGGCGAAATACCTGAGCATCACCACGTCGCTCTTTCGCTTGTCATAAGCCTCGAGCCGCGTGAGCGCCTCGTCGAGGGCGAGGAGGTCGGTCGCGGGGGGCTCGACGGCCATGGCGTCGGTGAGTTCGACGCGTCCCATGCCCCCGCCTCGCTTGAGCCGTCCGCGATGCCGCGCCCGCTCGACGAGGATCCGTCGCATGGCCTGTGCCGCCGCACCGAAGAAGTGACCGCGGTTCTGCCAGCGGACGTCGGCGTCGCCGACGAGCCGTAGGTACGCCTCGTGGACGAGCGCCGTGGGCTGGAGGGTCTGCCCGATCGGCTCGCGCGCGATCCGCGCCTTGGCCAGCCGACGCAGTTCCTCGTAGACCACCGGGAGCAGTTCCGCCGACGCCTTCGCGTCTCCGCCGGTCACGGCATCGAGGAGTTGTGTCACGGGCTGCGGCTCTGGGCCTGGCATGGGCATCTCCTGAGGGTGGATTCTCCCTTCCATGCGCCGCGAGGCAACCTGTTAGCCACTCTCGCCTCGTTCGTCGCATGACTCTCCGTCCGGCCGGCACCCCCGGACGCGCGGGCCTTTGAGCGGCCCCATAACACCCAACCGGCCGCCTATCCGAGCGGCCACCACGACCCCAGGAGACCTCTGATGCATCGCAGGAGCACGCTGATCGTTCGTCTCGGCATGGCCACCGCCCTCGCCCTCATGGCCGGGCAGGCCTGCGGCCAGTCCTTCAACATCGACATCGACGGGACGGCGGGCGCGTCCGCCGGCGTCCCTGTGGCCTCGTTTGGTGCTGCCGCGGGTCAACCCGGCGTCTGGAACAGCATCAAGAGCGCGTCGCCCACAAACGTCGCGCTCGTTGACCTCGCCGGCAACGCCACCGGAGTCACCATCACCCGGGCCACCAACGGCACGTTCGCTCAGGCCAACAGCGTCAGCACCAGCGGCGCCCACGAAGACCTCCTCGACGACTACCAGGTCATCAGCGTCGGAACCATGACCTTTACCATCAACAACCTCTCCGACGGTCATTACATCATCTACACCTACGGAGCGCACCCCCAGTTCTCCTCCAACGTCGGCACCATCAACGTCCCCGTCGGCGGGGAATACGCGCAGTGGACCCAGTACATCGGCGGCGATGCCATCCCCGTCAACGGCTTCAAGGCCGGCATCACGCACGCCGTTCACAGCAAGTATGTCGCTCTCAGCGGGCCCATCACGATCAACGTCGCCGACAACTTCTCGGGCGAGGGCGTGATCAGCGGCATCCAGATCGTCAAGATTCCCGCAGGCAACAAACTTCGCGTGCATGTCAACGACAACGCCGCCGGCAACAGCGACGGCACGACCTGGGCTAACGCCGTCAACGACCTTCAGGACGGACTCGACATCGCCCGGCGTGTCGGTGGCCCGCAATCCGAGGTCTGGGTCGCCCAGGGCTTCTACTACCCCACCTCCGGAGCCGACCGCTCCGCCACGTTCAGCGTGCCCAGCGGCCTCGAACTCCTCGGCGGCTTCAACGCCACCGAGACCACCTACGCCCAGCGGAGCACCACGCCCCTGTTCTACGGCACCTACCTCTCCGGCGCCATCGGCGGCTCCGCTCAATCCGACAACTCCTACGTCGTTGTCACCTTCGACAACGTTAACTCGAACACTCTGCTCGACGGCTTCTACGTCGCCCGCGGGAACAACAACGGCGGCGGGCTCTATTCCGGGCGCGGCGCGGGTCTCACCGCCTACTACGCGATCGGTGCCATGGTCCGCAACTGTAACTTCATCCACAACCTCTCCACCGGCGACGGCGCTGGTGCCTACCTCAAGGACGCCAGCATGCAGTTCGTCAACTGCACGTTCTACAACAACGAGGCCACCAACGGCGCGGGCGGTGGGATCGTCAACGTCGGGCCCATCAGCACCACCCTTACCCTCCAGAACTGCAAGTTCCTCGCCAATACGTCGTTCTCCGGCGGGGCGGTGTACCTGAATTTCACCCACGGCGACTTCGCCAACTGCCTCTTCAGCGGCAACCACTCCAACTTCACAGGCGGTGCCGTCCAGGCAGCGGGCGACACCCAGAAACTCACGCTCATCAACTGCACCGTCTCCAAGAACGACGCGGCCACCTCCGCCGGCGGTGTCTATGTTTCCACCGGGATGGACTGCGATCTCCGCAACTCCATCCTCTGGGGCAACTCCGCGCCGGGCGGCACCACCGACCAGCAGCAGATCACCGTCATCTCCGCCCACGGCTCCGTCCTCACCAAGTCCTATAGCACCATCCAGGGCATCGATGCCGATCCCAAGTTTGTCGACGCCGACGGCGCGAACAACCTCGCGGGCGACTTCGATGACGACTGTCGGCTCACGCAGGGCTCGCCATGCATCGACGCCGCCGACGCCGCCGTCCTCCCTCTCGACTCGGGTGATGTCAACAACAACGGTACCTGGAACGAGCCGCTCCCGTTCGACCTCAGCAACGATCCGCGCCGCGTCGAGATCGTCTCGGTCGCCAACACCGGGCCGGGCGTTTCGCCGATCATCGACCGCGGTGCGTACGAGTTCCAGATCAACGAGTGGTGCTACGCCAACTGCGACAACTCCGCCGTCGCCCCGGTCCTCAACGTCAACGACTTCGTCTGCTTCCAGAACAAGTTCTCGGCTAACGACCCCTACGCCAACTGTGACGGCTCGACCACTCCGCCCATCCTCAACGTCAACGACTTCACCTGCTTCCTCAACAAGTTCGCCGCGGGTTGCCCATAACCGATCGGTGCCTGAGGGTGCAAAGGCCCCGCAAGGAAGACGACTACAGAGCGAGATGAGCGGCCGGATGCATGTCCGGCCGCTTTCGTTTGCGTGGGCGACACGAGTGAACACCAGCCAACGCTCCTGACTCTCGCCTGACGATCTTACAAAATGGAGCATGGGATTGCGGCATTCTTCCCCCGATTCCGCGTTATGGGGACGACCGTGTGCCGCCTCAGCCCGGCTCGAAGCCATGGATGGGCGTGGTGGCCGAACTTTCTTGTCCGTTTTTTTTCCAGTTGCCGCACTGTTGGAGGACAGCGAGTCCCTTTGGAGGATGTATAGATGATGAACACCCCGAGCAGCAGCGAGGCCACCGGACAGTGGCGCGGTCGGCGCGAGCGGCGAGTCCCGCCCGGGGCCGACCGGAACACGCCCGACTCTGAGATTCTGCTCTTCGCGGCCGATCTTCCGACGGTCATCAACTGGCCGGGGCGTTACCGGCTCGCCGAGGACGCCACGATCGTGTCAGCGGGCGAACCGGCGATAAGCATCGAGGCCTCAAACGTCACGCTCAATCTCGGCGGGCACACCCTCAGCGGCACGGGAGGCGGCGCGGTTGCCGGGATCGCGGCCGGACGGGATTGCCGTGGGCCGGTCACGATACGCAACGGGCGGCTCCGGCGGTGGGGGAGCGAGGGAGTCCGGCTTGTCGGCGTTCGCGGATGTCGAGTCGAAGCGATTGTCGCCGAGGGCAACGGCGGCCGAGGGATCGCCGTCGATGCCGACGCCGCGGTCGTCGGCTGCACGACGATCGCCAATGCCGATCGCTGAGGATGAACGCACGCTGAGATACAAAGCAAAACGGACCTCGATGTCGAGGTCCGTTGCAAGAAACTGTTTGAAGTGAGGCCGAGTTTGAGCCGCTGACCAGCGGGCCAGCGCTAGAAGCGAGTCGCGGGGATCTTGTCGCTCATCTGCGTGCCCTTGGCCAGGTGGGTCGTGCCCGAGCCGATCCGCATCCCATAGAACGAGCGCCAGACGAAGAACATCGAGATCGCGAAGAACGCGATCGTCAGGAGCGTCGTCAGTGTGGTGTGCGTCGAGCCGCTCACCTTGAGGCTGACGGCCAACTCGACCGCCAGAAGCCCGAAGAGCGTCGTGAACTTGATCACCGGGTTCATCGCCACCGACGATGTGTCCTTGAAGGGATCGCCCACGGTGTCACCCACAACCGTCGCGGCGTGCAGTTCCGTGCCCTTCATCCGCATCTCGGTCTCCACGACCTTTTTCGCGTTGTCCCACGCGCCGCCGGCGTTGGCCATGAAAATCGCCTGGTAGAGGCCGAAGATCGCGATGGAGACGAGGTATCCGATGAAGAAGAACGACTCATAGAACGCGAACGAGAGCGTCGCGAAGAAGACGCCCAGGAAGATGTTGAACATGCCCTTCTGGGCGTATTGCGTGCAAATGGTGACGACCTTCTGGCTGTCCTCGACGCTCGCCTTGGTCGTGCTATCGAGCCGGATGTTCGCCTTGATGAACTCCACCGCGCGATAGGCACCGGTGCTCACGGCCTGGGTCGACGCACCAGTGAACCAGTAGATCACCGCGCCGCCCGTGATGAGCCCGAGCAGGAACGGCGGGTGCAGGATCGACAGGTTCGTGACGAGTTTCGGCTCCAGGCCGTGCGTCAGAGCCACCACGATGGCGAAAATCATGGTGGTCGCGCCCACGACCGCCGTGCCGATGAGCACGGGCTTGGCCGTGGCCTTGAAGGTGTTGCCCGCGCCGTCGTTCTCTTCGAGCGCTTCCTTGGCCTTCTCGAACTCGGGCGCGAAGCCGTAGTCACGCTGGAGTTCCTCACGGATGCCGGGGATCGTCTCGATCGTGGACAGTTCATACACCGATTGCGCGTTGTCGGTCACGGGGCCGTACGAGTCGACCGCGATCGTCACCGGACCCATCCCGAGGAAGCCGAAGGCGACCAGCCCGAACGCGAACACCGCAGGGGCCATCATGATCGTGTGCTCCGTGCCCGGGACCGGAGCGAACATGTTGCTGACGTAGTACGCCGCGCCCATGAGCCCGACGATCGCGAGCCCGAGCCAATAGCACGAGAAGTTACCGGCAACGAGGCCGGAGAGGATGTTGAGCGACGCGCCGCCCTGCTCCGAGGCCGTCACGACCTCGCGGACGTGCTTCGAGTGCGTGGACGTGAAGACCTTGACGAGTTCGGGGATGATCGCGCCCGCCGCCGTCCCGCAGGTGATGATGAGCGAGAGTTGCCACCACCAGTCCTTGCCGCCGGCGATCTCAGGGATGAGCAGGTACGACGCGGCGAAGGTGAGCACGACCGAGATGATCGACGTGATGACGACCAGGCTCGTCAGCGGGTGCTCATAGTTGAACTTGTCGGCGTTGGAATACTTGGCCTTGGCGATCGCCTCGTTGATGAAGTACGACCCGGCGCTGGCGATGACCATGATGATGCGCATTGCGAACAGCCACACCAGCAACTGGATCTGCACCTTTTCGTACCCGACCCCGACGGTGTCCTGGTTGATGGCGAGCAGGATGAACGAGATGAGCGCCACGCCCGTCACGCCGTACGTCTCGAAGCCGTCGGCGGAAGGCCCGACCGAGTCGCCCGCGTTGTCGCCCACGCAGTCGGCGATGACCCCGGGGTTGCGGGCGTCGTCTTCCTTGATCTTGAAGACGATTTTCATCAGGTCGGAGCCGATGTCGGCGATCTTGGTGAAGATGCCGCCCGCGATGCGAAGCGCCGATGCACCGAGCGACTCGCCGATGGCGAAGCCGATGAGGCACGCGCCCGAGACATCGCCCGGCACGAAGAGCAGGATGCCGAGCATGATGAGCAACTCAACGCTGATCAGGGCCATGCCGATGCTCATGCCGGCCTTGAGCGGGATGGCATAGCAGGGGAAGGGCTTGCCGCGGAGCGATGCGAAGGCCGCGCGGCTGTTGGCGAACGTGTTGACGCGGATGCCGAACCACGCGACGCCATATGACCCGGCGATGCCCACGAGGCTGAAGGCGAGAATCAGCGCGACCTTGCCGCCCGACATGCCGTGCTGCGTCGCGCCCGATGCGTCGCTGCCGGTCGGGATGAGCCAGCCGAAGTACCAGGCGACGGCGACGGCGATGAACGCCCAGAGCACCATCAGGAACTTGCCCTGCTGGATCATGTACGACTTGCACGTCACATAGATCAGTTCGGAGATGTCGAGCATGCTCTTATGCACCGGCATCCGCTTCAACTGGGCATAGATCACTAGTCCGAACACCATGCCCAGCGCGCACACCGCGAGGCCGATGTAGAGCAGCACGTCGCCGGGAATCCCCATGAACGACTCGCCCCCCACGCGCGGAAGGACGAGATTCGCCTCGCCGCCGGCCTTGTGGCCGCCTTGCTGAGCGAGCGCCGGGGCACTGAAAGAGGCCATCGAGACGACAAACGCCAGCGCAGCCATCGGCACGCGGGCCAGCAATGGTCGCAGGAGGCCGAGGACGGTTCCAAGGGCATGCACGGGTTGAATCTCCGTCGATTCGGGTGCCAGGGACGGCCCGCGGAAACGCGGACCGCGAGGTGAGCCGGGCGCCTCCGCGCCCACGAGCATCAGAGGGAGCATCGGCCAAAGCGACCGATGCACTGCAAGATCATGGAGCGGGTGGACGAGCCGCAGCCGCGGCGGCCTTCGCGCCTGGCCCAGCCAGGAACTCCGTCTTCAGGCGGCGATTCAAGGACTTGCGCGCGGCGCGGCGGCGACGCTCCGAGGGCTTCTCGTAGAACTCCTTCCGCTTGATGTCCTTGGTCAGGCCCTCTTTCTCACAGAGTTTCTTGAAGCGACGGAGCATCTGCTCGTGTGATTCGCCGCTGCGTGCCTTGATCCGGATCGCCATGGGTCAATGCGCTCCAAGTGTTCGGACGACATGGCACGTCGCGCGTGCCGATGGCCTTCCCGGCCGCATGGTCGGGGGTGGTTAGTAAAGCACCCTAACCGCCAAAGTCAACCTGACAGGGTCCGCACTCCACGCGAGAAATGGCCCCGTTTCTTTGCTCGCCGTCTGGTCCGATCGCCGATGCCTCATGTTCATGTATCACGGCTGCATCAAGGATCGTCGCGCACGCATGGCAGCAGCCGGGGCACTCTTCATTCCGCTCATGCTCTCCGCCTGCGCGAGCAAGCCGGTCCAGGTCGGCAGGGGCGATGGCGTTCTCGCCGTCCACCGTTTCCGGCGGCTGACCGCCGACCTTCCCTCTTCGATCCGTGTTCCCGCGGTAGCCGCCGCCGCCGACAGCGCCCTCCGCGACCGCGGGTACTCCGTGACCGAAATCGCGGTCCACGATGACCGGGCCGACCTCTCCGCCAAGCCCTTCGACGCCGCGATTCTGGAATCCATGAGCGTCAGCGTCCGCGAGGTCGCCGGCGGCACCCGCATCGCCGTCATCGCGCAGCCGCTCGGCGACCGATCCCGTTCTCTCGCGCTCCTTGATGCGATTCTGGATCGGCTCGGGTACTAGGGCTGCCGCCTCATCGTCTTTTGCATTGAGCCGCGGCTGCCCCGCTGCGGACTGCACTACGGGCTCGACAAAGACCTCAGCGTCGCCCGCTGGCGTTGGGTGATCGAACGCCGCCTCGCGTGACGGCACCAGTTCCGACGCCCCTGCGTCCTCGACGAACGTCGTGACACGAACCTCCAAGCCTTCCACGTCGTCGCCGCGTTACGGGCACCCCGCCGCGAAGGCGGTCTGGAAGCACATGAAATCAGCGGCGTTGATGACGGGCGGGGTGGTTGAGGCGTCGCAGTTGGCGTAGGTGTCGCCGGCGGCGTACTTGTTGAGGAAGCAGATGAAGTCATCGATGGCGAGCAGCGGGGGCCAGGTGGAGTTGGTGCAGTCGGCGTAGCAGGCGACGGTGGCGATGGCCGGGCCGCCTGATACATTTGGAATGTGGCCGTTGACCATCAGCGTCTTGCCGCTAGGCGTGATGCGAATGGGAAAGTAAGAACTGAACGTAGACGGCACGCTCACGCCGCGCAACTGCAGATAGATCTTGATCGGCCGGACGCCGCCGCTTGACGAGTACGCCCACCCGGGGTTGCTGGTGACACAGCACCCGTCGTAGCCCCAGCCTACTACCAAGCTTCCATCCTCGGAAATGTCGTCAACGACGTGTTCGTCGTATCCTGCGGATCCGAGGTTCAAAGGTGGCTAGGCTGTGTCTGACGGATCGCCCGGGGCCAGGAGGCGGAGGTATCGGCGGATGATGGCCAGGTCGAGGAACGCCTGGAAGTTCACCGCGAGCTTGTCGTAGCGGGTGCCGACGCGGCGGTTCT
>JBJXFQ010000065.1:0-14551 GCA_046155605.1 Phycisphaerales bacterium | reverse complement strand
GCAATGGTCCGCAACGCTGTTGTACACCCCGGGGGACTGGTATTCAGACGCGGTAGCAGGTGCCGGCGCGCTCCAAGGCGGACGCCGCCGGGCACTCAACGGATTCAACCTGCGGCCCGGCTATTGGGCTGGGTCTGCCGCATCGTGGACGGATCTGGCGAATCCCGGCCAACCTGAGCAAAGCGGCGAAGTGCTGGCGATGAGCGGCAATCGCCAAGCCGGCAAAGTCGGTCAAATCCCTTGTGTCTGGAACGGATCGTGGGAAACGCGGATCGACCTTACTGTGCCTGCCGGAATGAACCAGGGGTTCGTGAGGCCCTTTGGCATGGCAGGTGAACAGATCGTGGGTCAAGGACGCGTCGGGAACATTCCCGACACCGCCATTCTCTGGCCGACTCCCGCAAGCGCGCCCATCATCATGAACCCGCCCGGCATCTCCCGCGCCCTGCTCTATGACACCGACGGCACGCGCCAGGTCGGCGCGATCTATCCGCCGGGAGGCTCGCGCACCCAGGCCGCCATGTGGTTCGGGACGCCGAGTTCTTATGTGAATCTGAATCCGTTCCCTAACTACAGCACTGCGCTGGCCGCCATCGGCGGCGACCAGCAGGTCGGCGCGGCGGGGGACATCGGCACCGGGCAGACCGTCGCCGGCCTCTGGCGCGGCACGGCGGAGAGTTTCGTCAACCTCAACCCCTTCGGCGCGCAGGGCGGCTCGATCGCCTGGGACACCAACGGCTGGATGCAGGTGGGGGCTGTGAGCGCGCCCGGCGCGTTCTTCGGGCGGGCCGCGGCCTGGTTCGGCACGCCTGAGTCGTGGGTGGACCTTCAGGCGTTCTTGCCGCCGGACACGAGTTACTCGGTGGCGCGGGCCATCGGCGAGGCCAACGGCGTGTATTACATCGCGGGCTTCATGGATCGGCAGGGGATCACGCAGGCCGTGGTGTGGACGTTTGTGCCCGCGCCGGGCTCGGGAGCCGCGCTCGCCTTCCTCGCGCTCTTCGCGTCGCGCCGACGGCGGCGCTGAGACGCCCCTACTCCTCATCCGGCTGCGGCTTGCGCTCCAACACCGGCATCCGCGTCAGCACCTTGTCGATCAGCCCGTACTCCAGCATCTCGTTCTCGTCCAGCCACTTGTTCCGGTCGCAGTCGCGCTCGATCCGCTCCTTGGGCTGGCCGGTCTGCTGCGCATAGATCTGGTACAGCCGCTCACGGATGCGCAGCATCTCGCGCGCCTCGATCTCGAGGTCCGTGGCCTGCCCCTCCATCACGCCCGCGATCAGCGGCTGGTGCATCAGGTTCCGCGCGTTCGAGAGCGCGAACCGCTTGCCCTTGGTCCCGCAACACGCCAGCATGCTCCCCATGCTCGCCGCCTGCCCGATGATGTAGGTGCAAACGTTGGGCTGGATGAAGTTCATCGTGTCGATCATCGCCAGGCCCGCCGACACCGACCCGCCCGGCGAGTTCACATACAAATGCACGTCCGACTTCGCGTCCTCATTCGCCAGGAACAGGAGTTGCGCGATCACCAGATTGGCCACATCGTCGTCGATCGGCCCGCCGACGAAGATGATGCGGTCCTTCAGCAGCCGCGAGTAGATGTCGTACGCCCGCTCCCCGCGGCCGGACTTCTCGATCACGATCGGGACCAGATATCCTGACATGCCAGTTCCTCTTCAGCCCGCGCTGCGAATTCCGCCACCGCTTTCGCCTACTTCTTCGGCATCTCCACCAGCACCTCGTCCACCAGGCCGTACGCCTTGGCTTCTTCCGCGGAGAAATACTTGTCCCGCTCCGAATCCTGACGAACCCGATCGATCGATTGTCCGCTGTTATCCGAGAGGATTCTGATCAACTCCTGCTTGGCCTTGATGATCTGCTCCGCCTGGATCCGGATGTCCTCGGCCTGCCCGCCCACGCCCCCGAAGGGCTGGTGGATCATCACCTTCGCGTGCGGCAGCGCGAACCGCTTCTTCTTCGCTCCCGCCGACAGCAGCACCGCCGCGCCCGAGTACGCGCGCCCGATGCAATAGGTGCTCACCTCGCTCGACAGGAATCGCATGGTGTCATAGATCGCCAGCGTGTCATCCACCGCCCCGCCGGGCGAGTTGATATAGAGGCTGATGTCCTGCCCGCGCTTCTGGTTCTCGAGATACAGCATCTGCATCATCACGCGAGCGGCCGAGATGTGGTTGATCTCGCCGATCAGGAAGACGATGCGATTCTCGAGGAGCAACTCGTCGATCGTCATCTCGCGGGTCCGCTGGTATGTCACGCCGGCTGAGGCCATGGACGCTCCTACTGGGAACCACCGACCGGGAATCACCGACGCCGGATTCTCCCAAGACGATCGGACGCTCCCTCTGCGCCGCGCCCGCTCGCCGGACGCGCGACTGATCCTAGACGCCGGTTCTAGATCGGCAAGCCGGGCAAGCAGGGTGAGGTGGGAATAACGCGAATCGGGCCAAAGATGCGGGATTGGTCCGTGCGAGCAGGGACCGACCATGGGGTCGCGACGACAGCAGGATGCCGAATGCTCGGCGTATCACGGCACGAACGCGGGCTGCGGCCCGCCAAAGTCGCGGCCTTGGAGACGGTTCTGTGTCCAGAAAAAACCCATCGGCACCGTGTAGCCCGCTGCCGAAGCGGGCGGCTCCACCACCGACGGAATGTAGGGGATCGACGAGAACTGTCCCGTGTTGGGGTCGCCGCCTCGGTTCGCGTCGGCGGCGCTTCGCGTGCTGGCGTGGCCGTCGACAAACGCCAGCGGGAGTCGCGCGTTCGCATCGGTGGCATACCACGCCACGGCGGAGAAGTGCCGCGCGTGCGTATCAGACACGAGAACCTTCTGCGACGGATACGTGGCGCTGGTGAGCACGTTGCCGGTGAGCAAGGCGTTGCCCGGGGTGATCGTGGTGCCCGTGTTGGACCCTGGGGAGACGCGCGACCCGGCCGCGCTTCGATCGAACAGGGCCGCCGGAAGCCGGAAGTTCGCGGAGTAGGCGTGACGCCAGTTTCCGGTCCCCGTGCCGAGGTTCGGCACATAGGCTCCGGCCACATAGCCCGCGGGGTCTTCGGCCCATTGGCGTCGGAGGGGATCGGCGCTGCTGACGAACTGCCGAACCGGCAACTCGAGGCCAAGGTGCTCGGCCAGCGCGAACTGGCTGTACGCGGGATGTGCGATCCAGCCCCCAGGAACGGGCCAGGAGTACTGCCCGGATCGCTTGCGTGCGATGTAGGTCGCCTGAATCTGCGCCGCTTGCAGATCGTTCACCGCAGTCGTCGGGAGCCCCGCCGCGGCCGGATCGCCCGGCGGTAGCGGCAGCACGCCCGCCTGCCAACTGAATGTCCAGATGCGGTCGCCGCTATCCGCCGCGTACTGCCCGGTCCATTCCCCGATCTGCCGCAGCGACGCCATGTCGATGCCCAGCCGTGCCAGCCGACGCTGCCGATCGCTCATCGGCAGCAGCACGGCGATGATGACCAGCGAGATCGCCAGCGTCGCGGCGAGTTCGACGCGGGCGAAGCCGTGACGGTGGCGTGGACGTTCCATGCGAGTGCCTCCAGGCCTGCAACCGGGCCTTGACAACATTGTACAATCTTGTCAACTGCTGGTTGCAGGAAGGTCGCGACGGAAAGCACCGCGGAGAGTTACCATGCGAACGGGCTCGCCTTTGGCGTCGAATCGTGCCGGCTTGAGTCTTGCGGCGGTGGCGCTCGCGGCCGCGTCGGCGGCGGCGCAGACCGGCCCGCTCACCTGGCGCACGATCGCCCTGACCGGCCAGCCCGCGCCGGGATTTCCAGCAGGCGTCAGTTTTGCGGCCCTCTCCGATCCCCGCCTCGATGCCTCTGGTCGCGTCGGCCTCTGGATCGAACTCGCAGGTCCGGGCATCAACGCGACCAACAACTCCGGCCTGTGGAGCGAACGCTCCGCGCCGCTGGCCATGGTCTACCGCCTGGGAACCGAGTCCCCGATCGCCGGCCGCTATTGGACCGCCATCCCTTCCCCCGCCATCGATGACAACGGGCTCTTTGCACTCACCGGCACCACGATCGCCAGCGTACCCGTGCCCCCGACAAGCACGACCCCACCGACCCCCGTGACGCTCGCCGTCTCGAGCGAGTCGCCCGCCAACACCTGGTCGATCGTCGTCCAGGAAGGCGACACGCTCACAGGCGTCCCAGGCGTGCTCTCAGGCTTCCATCCCGTCCTCGTTCCCAGTGCCGGGTCGCTCCTCTTCACCACTGGCGGCGGCACGGGCCTGCTCACGGCCCCGCCACTGGCCGCGCTCGCCGCGCGCCTGCAACCCGCCCCGGGCGCGGCCGGCAACTCGCTCTACTTCATCGACCAGCCCATCCCCGGCGGCGACGGCATCGCCACCTTCCGGGCCTCGCTCCAGCCCGACAGCAACCCGACACCGCTGGTCGATCCTGAATACGGCCTCTACGCGGCGGACGCGGGCGGGCCGACGCCGATCGCCCTCACAAACACCGCCGCGCCGGGCACGCTGGGCACATGGAAGGAGTTCGGCATTTCGGTCGCGCGCGACGCGACAGGCCGCGTGGCGTATTGGGGTCGTGCCGTGGATGCCGCAATGGTCGAGCGCCACGCGATCGTCGCCGGTGCCGTCGGCACACCCACCGTGATCGCCGCCCAGAGCGACCCGGCACCCGGCACCACGCTCACCTACGGGCCGTTGGGCCGGAGGCCTTTGATCGCGGCGGGCAAGGTCGCTTTCTCAGCACGACTCGATGGAGGCACGACGGCTAACGACGCCGCGCTCTTCCTCACGACGCTCGGCAGCACGACGCAACTCATCGCCCAGGAGGGTCAGGTCGCCCCGCGACTCGCGGATTCGCCCGTCTTCGCCGGGTTCTCCGAGCCGTGGCTCGATTCCGCCGGGCGCGTCGTCTTCACCGCGCGGCTCACAGGCCCCTCCGTCACCCGCACCAACAACGCCGTGCTCTATGCCGCCGACCCGGCCGGCGATCTCTGGCCGCTAGCGCGCACCGGCGACCTCTTCACCGTCGCGCCCGGCGATACCCGCGTGATCGATCAGATCATCGTTGACTCTGGCCCGCCGCGCTCGGGCCGCGAGGCACTGCGCTCATACGACGCCCCGGGCTACGCCTTCTCGCGCTTGGCCGTGCAACTCATCTTCCGCAACGCCGCCCTGCCCGCACCGCAGCAGATCACGCGCGGCATCTTCATGGCGGAGTTCGGGTGCTACGCCAACTGCGACGGCTCGGTGGTCGCGCCGGCTCTCAATGTCGCCGACTTCGTCTGCTTCCTCAATCGCTTCGCCGCGGACCAGGCGCTCCCGGCTCTCCAACAATCAGGCGCATATTCCAACTGCGACGGCTCTATCACGCCGCCCGCGATCAACATCGCCGACTTTATCTGCTTCTTGAATCGATTCGGCGCGGGCTGCGGCTGACCACGGACGCGCGCCTGAGCCGATCGCGCTAGCGATCGATCCTCAGCACCCAGGTTCTACGCAAATGCCCGCTCCGCCAGGTCGATCGCCCGCGCCAGCGCCGCGGCCTTGTTCACCGTCTCTTCGTACTCCGCACCCGCCTCCGAATCCGCCACGATCCCGCCCGCCGCCTGCAAGTGGTACGTCCACCGCCCAGCCTCGTGCAAGGCCGTCGGCACCACCATCGTCCGCAGCGCCAGCGCGATGTCCATCTGCCCATCGAGCCCGACGTACCCCATCCCTCCTCCATACGGACCGCGACGCATCGGCTCCAACTCGTCAATCACCTGCATCGCTCGGATCTTCGGCGCGCCCGAAATCGTCCCCACCGGCAGCGCCGCCCGCAGTGCGTCCCACGCGTCCAGCCCCGTGCGCAACTCTCCCGTCACCGTCGAACTGATATGCATCACATGGCTGTACCGCTCCACCTCCATCACCCGCGGCAGCGCGATCGACCCCGGCACGCACACCCGCCCCACATCGTTCCGCCCCAAGTCCACCAGCATGATGTGCTCGGCTCGCTCCTTCGGGTCCGCCAGCAACTCCCTCTCCAACGCCACATCCTCTTCCGGCGTTGCCCCGCGCCGCCGCGTACCGGCGAGCGGGCGGTTAGTCATCAGGAGCGGCGCAAGGACGGAGGGACGAGGGGACGAAGTGACGAAGGAAACCCTGCACAGAATCTCCGGCGAACTCGCCACCAAAATGCACCCCGGCCCCTGCATGTACACCATATACGGGCTTGGGTTCACCGCCCGCAACGCCCGGTACACGTCGAACGGGTCCGCCGTGCTCCGCCGTTCGAACCGCTGCCCCAGCACCACCTGAAAGATGTCCCCCGCCCGGATGTATTCCTTGGCCCGCGCCACGATCCCCGCGTGCTCCTCGCGCGTGATGTTGCTCAAGAGCGCCGCGCGAACGCCCTCCGCGCTCACCCTTCCCGCCGGCAGCGGCTTGCTATGCCGCTGGATCTCCGTCGCCCGGCGCTCGACCTTGGCCAACGCATGGTCATAGGCCCGCGCCGGATCATCCCCAGGCCACACCAGCGCCAACTGCACCACATGCACCAGTTTGTCAACGTGGTCAAACACCACCACCCCGTCATACAGCCCGAAGTGCAGGTCAGGCAGTTCGCGGTCGTCGCGCGGCGCGCGATCAAACCCCAACTTCTCCGGCTCGGCATAGCGAACCGTGTCATATCCCGCGAACCCGAAGAGCCCGCCCAGCACGCACGACGGCAGCAGCGACCGCGGCCCCGTCGGCCGAACCAGCCGAATCCCGCGGATCGACTCGCGCAGCACCTCCAACGGGTCCGCGCTCTCAAACGCCACCGCACGCCCCTCCAGGATTCGCGCCGATTCGGCCCCCAGCCGCGCGATCCGAACGCTGTTCCGCCGCGCCGCGATCTCCGCGATCGGCTGCGCCCCCAGAATGCTGTGCCGCCCCTGCCGCTCCCCGCCCTCCACCGATTCGAGCAAGAACGACGGGGCCGCGCGATCATCCGCTGACACCAAGCGCCGATACGCCAGCACGGGCGTGAGCTGGTCTGCCAGCAACCTCACTCCCAGCGGAATCGCGATGATGCCGGGCTCGGCGCGCGCGATCGAGATGAACTGATCCCGCGTGAGATTCGGCATGGCCCGCGAGTGTATCCCGAACCGGGGCCGCATCGACGTTGTACAGTGGTTGATGCAACTCGCACTCCCCGCGTTGGTCCTAGCAGGATTCCTGGCGCGGGCCGCGTGCCAGCCCGCACCATCCGCACCAGCCCAGCCCGCTCCGACGCAGCCGACGACGCCCGCGCCGTCGAGTGCGCCGGCACCACCCGGGCAGCCAGCGCCACACAACGCCGACGCGCCTCAGACCCAGGAAACAAAGTTCGAATCGCTGCCTCCGGCCATGAAACTCGGCCTCCGCGCCGAAGCCCTCCGTCGCGCCATCCCCTCGCTCCCCGTCCTCGTCCTCGTCCCCGACGACGCCTCCTACGTCCGCGCCCTCGCCGGGTGGTCCATCAAGGCTCGCTATCCGATCCTCATCGAAGACGGCACCGACGCCGCACGCGAGGACATCGCCCGCTTCGCCCGCGCCTTCGCCCCCAAGCGCATCGTCCGCTGGTCTTCGGGCACCTCGCTCCCGCCGCCCGGCCCAGAGCGCCGCGCCACCCTCGACGCCGCCGTTTTCTCGGCCTGGGGCGGCACCATGGAGAACGAGGCCACCCCGCCCACGATGACGTCGTGGCCCGAGTTGCTCACGCGGTTCCAAGCGCTCAAACTCCCGCCGCCCGGCATTATCCTTGCCGATGATGCCGATCCCGCGTGGGCCGCTGCCATCGCCCTCGCCGCGGGGCGCGCACAGCCCATCACCTGGACCACCTCTCGCGGCGACGGGATCAACGCCGTGTTGTCCTGGGCTGACTTTGAATCCCTCTCGCGCGAGGCCGAAGACGCCGCGGCACGCACCGGGATCGACTGGCGCGGCCTGGGCGACTGGCTCGATGCCGTGACGCTCTGCGGCAACTGGCCCGCCAAGGTCGGCGGTCACGAAGGCCTGCTCGCCACGACTGACGTGCTCGCGCGCTTCGCGCCGACGCAAGACTCGCCGCGCCGCGATCGTGGCGCTCGCTGGGCCTTCGCCGGTCAGGTCTTCGCTCCCTCGACCGCCTCCGCGGCCTATCGCGCCATGTGCGGGCTCTTTCTCGGCACGCCCAAGGCCTGGCTCTTTGACGGCTACCCGGACGCGCCGCCTTGGGATGCCTTCGACGCCACCAAGGCCGCCGCGCCGCTTCGCGAGGCCAAACTCGAAGTCGATGTCGAGGACTCTCCGCGACAGGGCGAGCGGCAATGGCGGCTCTCCTCGTCCTGGGGGATCGACGCCGGCCTCATCGCCGTCAACACCAAGGGTTCCGCCGACGAGTTCACGCTCGAGCCCGGCCAGTGCCGCCCCGGCGACGTCCCGTTTCTCAACGTCCCCGCCATCCTCTACTTTGTTCATTCCTTCTCCGCCAGCGTCCCCGCCGAGCGCGGAACGGTCGCGGGCCGCTGGCTCGAACGCGGTGCCTACGCCTACTTCGGCTCTGTTCACGAGCCCTTTCTCGGCGCGTTCGTGCCCACGCCGCTCTTCACCGCGCGCATGGCCGCCAGTTTCGCCTTCGGCGGTGCCGTCCGCGCCGAACAGGGCCAAGCCTGGCGACTCGCCACGCTTGGTGATCCCCTCGTTACTCTCGGCCCTGGCCCGGGACGCATCGAGGGCGACGCGCCGCTCGCGGGTGCGAAAGACATCGAAGACTGGACACGCGACGCCGCGACCGGCGAACGCTTCCAGGACGCCATCGTCGGGCTCACATATCTCGGCCGAGATAAGGATGCCGCTCGTCTCGCCAAGGGGCTACTCAAGGAACGTCCGCGCGACGTGACGCCAGGTGTCGCCATCGTCAGCATCATGCCGCTCTTTCGCGCCCGAGACGCCGAGGGCATCGTCGGCATGTTCGCATCGCTCTCGCGCGAGCAGGCCGCCGACGGTCCGCGGCGCGACGCTCTCTGGCACGCCTGCTACAACTCGCTCGGAAGCCGACGTGACCAAGCCCTGCTCGCCGCGCTCCGTCTCAATCTCCGCGAGGATCAACTCGGCAAGGACGCCGCCGACCTGACGATCCCAGTCGCCGACGCGCTCGGGCGCGACGAAGCCCTCGGCCTGATCGAGCAGGCACGCTCCCGTGCCCGCAACGACAACGACCGCTACTGGGTCGCCGAAGCGGACAAGAAACTCAAGACCAGGCCCGGCGTAAGGAAATAGGCCGCCTGCGAAGAGATCAGCCGGCCGCGGGCGCTGGGTGCTTCGCCCCGTACATGAACTCCTCGCGGACGATCTTGCCGCGCTCGACGGTGTAGACCCCGACCTCCTCCATCATCGTGCGCTGCCCGTTCGACTTGTCCTCGACGTCCATGCGGAAGCGAACCGCAAACCCCGTCGCACCGACATACGGCCCCTCGGCGCTCGCCCCGTGGATCGTGTGCGTCTCCAGCCACCCCGCGTTCTTCGCGTCCACGGCCTTGCGCCCGCGCCACTCCATCGACACGCCCTCGCCCTCAACCGACACGACGCTCTTGGCCCACCACTTCTCCTCGATCTCCTTGAAGTGGCCCGCGTTAAACATCGACACCAGATCGTTGCCGATCTCCGTCGGCGTCGCGCCCTTCCCGGTCTTCACCGGCACCGGCGCGAGCGAGACCTTCTTCCCCTTCTTCTTCGACTTCTTCTCTTTCTTCTCGGCCTTCTGCTTCTTGTTCTTCTTCGCCATGGCATGGACTCCTTCGAGGCCTGCACTTTGTATCACACTCGCGCCGTTGGCGCGCGGCAAACACACCAATCATATGCCAAACTCATCCGACCATATGCCATTCCCGTACAGATTGGGGACTTTGTTGCGTTGTCGTTTGGGGAGGCGACGTGAAGTTGGGCAAGCAGGGCGACGATACTCGGGAACCCAGGGACCCCCGACTATGAGCACCGATTCAGACAGCATCTCCCAGAAACGGGTGTTCACCACCGGCGAGGCCGCCGCGGTCTGCAAGGTCAGCCAACAGACCATCATCCGCTGCTTCGACAGCGGACGGCTTACCGGGTTCCGTGTCCCGGGGTCCAAGTTCCGCCGAATCCCGCGCGACGAACTGATCCGCTTCATGAAGGCCAACAACATCCCCCTCGAAACCCTCGAGGGATCGCGCCGACGCGTGCTCATTGTCGATGACGACCCCGCCATCCTCAAACTCTTCGAAGACGTTCTCGGACGCGATACTCGCTTCGATATCCGCTGCGTCTCCACCGGCTACGACGCCGGGATGGCCACCGAGTCCTTCCGCCCTCACCTCATCATACTCGATTACATGCTCCCCGACATCAACGGCAACGTCGTCTGCGAGCGCATCCGCAACAACCCCGCGCTCAAGGAGACCCGCATCATGTTCGTCAGCGGCGTCGTCGAAGAGAGCGAGGTCCGCGGGCTCATGAAGGCCGGTGCCGACGAGTTCATCAAGAAGCCCTTCAACATCCAACTGCTCGTCAAACGGATGGCGGAACTCCTGGGGATCGAGAGCGTCGCGGCGCGCTAGCCGCGGGGAGCGTGCCGGATGCCGGATTCGTCACGGGCGGCCCAGATCGAACTGATCCTGCGGCAGGTCGACTCGCTCCCGACCCTCTCCACCGTCGCCACCCGGTTGCTGCAGGTCGGCAGCGTCGAGGACGCCGACCTCGATCCCATCGTCGAAGTCCTCGAAGCCGACCCGGCCATGACGGCCAAACTCCTCGCGATGTGCCGCCGCGCCGACAAGGGCCTGGGCGATCGCATCACCACCGTCCGCCGCGCCGTCGTCATGCTCGGCATCGAGGCCGTGCAGGCCGCCGTCCTCAGCGTCGCCGTCTTCCAGGCGATGAACGACGCCGCCCCACGCGCCGACGAGCCCGAGCCCGCGCGCGGCGAGGCCACGGCCGTCTTCGACCGCGAGGGCTTCTGGCGGCACTCCGTCGCCACGGCCTGCGCCTCCGAACGACTCGCCGAGACGCACATGGACCTCGGCGTCCGGCCCGAAGAAGCCTTTGTCGCCGGGCTCCTCCACGACCTGGGCAAACTCGTCCTCCTGCTCGTCTTGCCGCGGGCCTACTCGCGCGTCCTCGGGCTCGCCGAGCGTCGCCAATGCTCCGCAACCGAGGCCGAGATCGCCCTCCTGGGCGTCGACCATCACACCGCCGGCAAACGCCTCGCCGAACACTGGGGACTGCCCCCCGCGCTCCGTGACGCCATCTGGCTCCATGGCCAGCCGTCCGAATCGCTGGGCGAGAGCAAGCACAAAAACCTCGTCGGCATCGTCAGCGTCGCCCGCACCCTCTGCCGCCATCAGCACCTCGGTTGGTCCGGCGACCAGCACCAGCCCGAGGCCCTCGACGGGCCGCGCGGGCTCTGCCGTCGTTTCGGCCTCGCCCCCGAACTCGTCACCGCCGCCGTCGGCAGCGTCCACGACGCCACGCTCGCACGCTGCGAAGCCCTCGGACTGGGCGAGAGAACCACCCCCGATCTCCTCGCCGAAGCCCTCACCTCCGCCAACGCTCGCCTGGGCCGCCTCAGCGAGATCCTCGACCAGCGCGCCCGCTCCGGCCAGCGCCTCGCCCGCGGCCTCGCCGCCATCCAGGAGTTCCACGGGTGGGTCGCCGGCGCGACTGATCGCGGCGTCCTCGGTGCTCTCGCCGCTGTCGTTCGCTCTGCATCCGCCATGCTCGGCCCGGGCCTCCTAGCCGTCGTCTTCCAGCCCCGCGCGGGCGAGCCCTGGCAACTCCTCTGCTCCTTCGACGGCGATGGGCGGCCCAAGCAGACCGAACTGATCCAACCTCCGGGAACCATCGCTTGGCTCGGGGGCCTCTGCGCTTCCTCCGGCATAAGCCTCGACGCTCTGGGAGTCGCTCGGTTCCTCGCCGACCGCTTGCCCGCCGGCGACCCCTCGCGCCTCCACCTCTTGCCGATCACGCCCCGCTCCGAGCCAGACGAGCCAGAAGGCGGAGCCGCAGCCGTGCTCATCCACGATCGCCTCGCCGCGGGCGTCACCGACCGCGCCATCCTTGACGCCCTGATCGCCACCTGGAGCGCCGCCGTGCGCGCCGGCGCGCGCCATGACGCCGCCGCACGCCTGAGCGAGCGCCTCGCTTCCGCCAACGCCTTGCTGGTCGAGGCCCAGTCGAGGCTCGCACAGGCCCAGGCCATGGCGCGCCTCGGCGTCATGACCGCCGGTGCCGCCCACGAGATCAACAACCCGCTCACCGTCATCAGCGGCCGCGCCCAACTCCTCGCCGATGCGCTCGCCGGTGCCGACCAGGCTTCGGCTCGCGGCATCGTCGAGGCCGCTGAGCAGATCGCCACGCTCATCACCGACCTCCGCGAGATCGCCGAGGCCTCGCCCACGCGCAGCGACTCCGACCTGGGCACGCTCGTCGCCGATGCCGTGCAGCGCGCCGAGAAGCGCGCCGGCGTCTCCGGGCGCGTGCGCATCGTGGCACCATCCACCCCCACGCCCCATGCGGCGGGTTCCTCAGTCCCTTCGACCCACTCCTGGCCTGTGGTGTTACTGGACGGGAGGCTTGTATCGGCGGCGCTCGAAGAAGTCGTCGCCAACGCCCTCCACGCCGGAGGAACCGCCCCGGTGCGGCTCGCCGTTCAGGGTCCGGCTCCCGATGGCCGACTTGTCTTCGTTGTCGAGGATCAGGGGGTGGGGATGTCCGAGAGGGCCCTTCAGCACGCGTTCGATCCGTTCTTCAGCGAGAAGAACGCCGGACGCCGCACAGGCCTCGGGCTCACCCGCGCCCTCCGATTCGTCGAACTGCACGAAGGGGAGATCCGGCTGCGAAGCACGCCGGGAAAGGGAACCACCGCCACCATCAGCCTCATCGCCCCCGCGCGCGAGGCCCGGCGCTTGGCGGCTTGAGGGAGGGACACCATGGCACGCCGAAAGGCCCAGCAGCACAGCGATCACACCGAACCGCCCGAGACGCTTCTCCTGCCGCGGGTCTTGATCGTCTCTCCCAGCGGCCAGGAACGCGAACGCCTCGTCGGAACCCTCGCCAGTTGGCAGGGGACCATCTGCGCCCAGGCCGAGAGCATCCACGCCGCTCGCTCCGCCCTCGGCCGCGACGCCTTTGATCTCGTCCTCGTCCGCGCCCACCAGGCCGATGGCGACGGACTCGTGCTCCTCCGCGACCTCTCGGCCCAGCGCGCCGGCCCCTCCGCCATCCTCATCGAGGAATCGCTCACGCTCGACAAGGCCGTCGAGGCCATGCGCCTCGGGGCCGTTGACATCCTCAACCCCGCGTGCAACGGGCGCGAACTCCAGGCCTCCGTGCGCGCCGCCGTCGGGCGCGCCCGCGAGCGCATGGAGCGCGAGGCCCGGCTCGTTCGCCTTTCTAAGGTCTGCCGACGCCTCAATGACTCTCGACATGAGATCACCAGCCAGGTCTCCAGCATGTGCGAGGACCTTGTTTCCGCCTACCAGGAACTCTCCGACCAGATGACCCAACTCGGCGTCGCCAGCGAGTTCAACAGCCTCATCCGACAGGAACTCGACGTCGAGTGCCTCCTCCGAACCGCCCTCGAGTTCATCCTCGCCAAATCCGGCCCGACCAACGGCGCCATCTTCCTCCCCTCCTCCTCACACGACTTCTCCCTCGGCGCCTACGTCAACTACGACACCCCCAAAGACGGCGGCGAAACGCTCCTCGAGCACCTCGCCGGCCTCATCCCCGCTCGCCTCGAAGATGCCTCCGCCATGGCCCTCGTCGCCGACGACGCCCAGATGACCGAGTTCCTCGGCGACGACGCCCACTACCTCGACGGCCAGTGCCTCATGGCCTTCCCCTGCCGACACGACGACGAGTGTCTCGCCGTCGTCGCCCTCTTCCGCGACCGCAAAAACCCCTTCGCCTCCACCCTCGTCCCCGTCATGGCCACCGTCGCCTCCCTCTTCGGCCGCCAACTCGCCAAGGTCATCCACGTCCACCATCGCCACCTCCCCAAAGACCAGTGGGGCGGCTTCGACACCGGCGACGACGACGCCGACCTCGCCGCGTAAGACGCCCACCCCACCGCGACGACTCCGGGCATTTCGTCACGGGTACCCCGCCCCTCTGGTGCGACGCTTCTTGGGCTGGTCTTGGGTAGGTCGCACCTTCGGGGCGACCTCTTCTGCATTCGTGCTTCTTGGGTTGGTCTTGGGTAGGTCGCACCTCCGGGGCGACGCTTCTGCTTTGGTGGCACAGCCGTCCCGCCTATGCGCTCGCCGATCTCGCCTCGCGAAATGCCGACCTCGTCTTGAGCCGATCGCGCCTGCGATCGGTAATGGTACTGATAATCTTGCATTTTCCTCTTGCTTTTCTTCTTTCCCGCGGTAGATTGAACGTGCCGCGCATTTGTGCTTTAGCAGGCTGTTGAAGAACTGCGTTTCGATGTGGACTGGGCGTTGGCCTCGCGTTCTTCGGTGATCGGGATCGCGGCGCTCGACGCGAGACTCACGCGGCCATCAGGGTTCTCATCCGCACGAGGT
>JBJXFQ010000064.1:0-11410 GCA_046155605.1 Phycisphaerales bacterium | reverse complement strand
ACCTCGTGCGTGCGCGCGACCATCTCTTCCGCCGAGCCGGCCTCGACATGAATGATGAGCGATTCGGCGACGTCGCCAAAGGTGGCGGCGATGCGCTCCTGCGTGCGCAGGGCCGCGTTGGGCTGCGGGTGCATCACCGAGAGATCAGACTCGAACGCGAGCCGGCCCGTGGGATGCAGAAGCACGACTCCTAGCAGCAGCACAACGACCGCGGCGGCGACGCTCAGGACTCGCCGAGGCCAGCGGGCGGCGATGCGGACGAGCCACTCCGCGCCGAAGCGCGGGCCCTTGGCGCGGACGAGCCGCGGCGCATGCCGTTCGATGAGAATCATCAGCGCGGGCATGAGGAGGATGGTGGCGAGGACTGTGAACGCGAGGCCGAGGCTGCCGAGGATGGCAAAGGCGCGCACGGAAGAGACGCTCGACAGCGAGAGGGAGAGGAAGCCGACGATGGACGTTCCGCAGCCGACGAGGGCGGGCGGGACGAGCTCGGCCGCGACGCGCTCGCAGGCTTCGAGCGGACTTGCACCCGTGCCGCGCTCCGCCTCGTACTGCGTGAGGAAATGGATCGAATACTCGATGCCCAGGCCCGCGAGCAGCGAGCCGATGACCGCGGTGATCGGCGTGATGTCCGTCGAATGCAGCGAGTAGGCCCCGAAGGCGACGGCATTGCCCGCGACCACCGGCACGAACGCGAGCAGGAAACTCAGCACATTGCGATAGGCGATGAGGAAGAGGACTTGGAACGCGAGGACCGAACCCCAGATGCTCGTGGACATGTCGGCCCGCATGGCCCGCTCGCTGGTCGTTGCGATCGCGTAGGCACCGGACAACTCGACGCGCAGGCCGTCGGGATTGATCGCGCCGTCGGGGCTCTTGCCGTCGATGGCATCGCGCACGGTGCCGGTGATCGTGCGCGCAAACGCGAGGTCGCTGACGGCCCGTCTTCCGCCGATGCGAATCAGCAGGTGCCGCCCGTCGGCGCTGACGAACTCGGGCCGGCCCAGGAAGGTTTTCATCGGCGCGGCGAGCGAAGAGCGCAGCCGCTCGGGCGCAAGTTCGCGCAGACGCAGCGGGTCTTTGAGCAGTTCCTTGGCGAGCCCCCCCGCGGCGGGGCCGGGAGCGGCGATGAGCGCCTCGTTGCGGGCCAATTGCTCGCGCATCGCGTCGAGCGTGAGCCGCGATTCGAGCGGCCCGAGATCGGAGAGGTAGTACGCGCCCGCCGGCACGACGACCCGAGTGAAAAACTCGGCCATTCCCGGATCGGCGGCGTAACTGATGTGCGTGACCAGCGGCGTCGCCCGATCCCAGCCGCGCAGCGCCGATTCGAGCCGGCGGGCAAAGGCTACAAGGCTCTCCGCGCTCGCCTCGGGAGCCACGCCCGCGCGCTCATCGCTGACGAGCAGTTGCAGCTCGTCGATGGCGGAGAAGGAATCGAGCACACGCCCCAGCGCCGCCGCGGCGCGGTCGTGCTTCCCGAACACAGCACCGAGCGTGGCGTTTGGGGCCATCCGTAGGATGCCAAAGACCGCCGCGATGACCGCAAGGCCCGCGATGGTGAGCGCGGTCCAGGGCCGACGCGCGGGCGACGACGCCCAGATCGCCCATCGGCTCATGGCTGGCGCACCGCGCCGCCGGGCGGCTCAAAGACCGACGCGGGCAGGTCGGTGTTGAACTCGGGATCGCGCAGGCGGATCGTGATCCGGCCCGAGTCGGTGATCGCGACGATGCGAGCCGGCCAGACGATGGTTCGTGCCTCCGTGTTCGCGCTGCCGCTGTTCTCTTGCACGCTCTTCGCCTCGTCGCCGTAGACCGCATAGCCATCGAGCCTCAGCGTGAAGCGCGTCACGCCCCGTTCATCCAGCACGCGATACGCCAACGGCACGAGCGTCCGGCGATCGACCTCGCACACGACCTCGGCATCATCAAGCCTGCGGAAGAGCATGTAGGTCGCGCCGCTCGAATCCTCGACTCGATCGGCGGGCTTCTCGAAAAAGCCGCCCGCCATCAGCCGCCAGCCCTCGGCAAACTTCGCGGCCCATGGCCCGGCTTTGCTCTCCGCGCGTGGCAGACTTGCCGTGTCCGGCTTGACATCCGGCGCCTTGCCCTCGGGAGTTTCGATCCAGATTTCGCCGGGCCTGATCGTCACATCCAGCGCCGCTTGGCCGAGTTTCCAGGTGCGCAGACGCATCCTGTCGGGCGGGGCCGCGGCCAGCGCGCCTTCGAGCCCCAGCGTCGAGCCATCGGGCTTTGCAAGATAGACCGAGCATTCGGCGCGGACGGTTCGCACCTCCGCCGCGCGCCGCGCGAGCACCGCCGTCGCCGCCGCCTGCCCTTGCCACGCAAACGTCGGGAGCGGGCGCTGCGCGCATCCCGCGAGCGACGTGAGCGCCATCACCGCGGCGAGCGCGAAAGCAAGAGGCCGAAGCGTGCGCGCCCGCTGCATCGCCTCTTTCATGTCATCTCCAGTTTCTGCCGCAGCACCTTGCCCGTGGACGATTTCGGGAGCGCTGGTCGAAAGTCGAACGTGCGCGGGATCTTGTGCGACGCGAGCAACTCCCGCAGGAACGCCCGCAGGTCGGCGGCCGTCGCATCGCTCGCGCCAGGCCGCGCGACCACATACGCCCGCAGGCGTGTCAGGGTCTCGCTGACGCGCTCCGGGCCGACGGCACACTCGGCGACGGCCGGATGCCGCGACAGGGCCGCCTCGACCTCGAGCGGATTGACCTTGAGCCCGCCGACATCGACGAGCAGTTTGAGCCGCCCCGTGATGGTGAGCCGGCCCGCCGCATCGATGCGCCCGAGGTCGCCCGTCAGGAAGTGCCCATCGACAATCGGCGCGTCGCCATCGACATAGCCGCTGAGCATCGAGGGCGAGCGAATCGCGACGTGCCCCTCCGTGCCCGTCGGCAGGGCTCGCGCCGCGTCATCGGGATCAAGCACGCGCAGCGACACCCCCGCCAGCGAGAGGCCGACGCCACCGCGCTCATGCGCCTCGCCAAACGTCACCGAACCGACCTCCGTCGAGCCATAGAGTTGCGCGACGCGGACGCCGAAGCGATCGGCAAAGGCATCGGCGACGCGCTCGGGCAGCGGCGCGCCCGCCGACCACGCGCGCCGAAGCCCCGCGCTCGGCCCGCGACCGAGTTTCGCGAGCGCATCGAGCAGGAACGGCACTCCGGGCAGGGCCGTCACTCGTCCCGCGTCCAGCAGCGCGAAGATCGAGCCCACGTCGAAGCCCTCGCAGACCTCGATGCACGCGCCGGCCCAGATCGGCGCGAGCAGCCCGTTCTCCATCCCGTACGAGTGCGACATCGGGACCGCGGCGAGCACGCCGTCATTCGGGCCGATTTCCGCGGAATCCGCGACGTTCCGCGCCACCGCCGCGAGGCTCGGGCCGCTCCGCCGCGCGATCTTGGGCAGGCCCGTCGTCCCCGAACTCGGGAGGTAGAGCGAGCCTTCGTTCACGTTCGACCCGAGCACAAACTCGGGCTGCCCGCGCCCTGCCTTGCGCGACGCCGACCACCACGCCGCGCACTCGTCGAGCGAGATCGACGACAACTCCGGCATCGCCGCGCGAGACGCATCATCGCCGATCAGCAGCGCCGCGCCCGCACGCGCCGCCAGCGAAGCCAGTTCGGCCCGCGGCAGTCCCGCCGGCACGGGAAATATGACCCGCGCCGCCGCCAGCACGCCCAGGAACGCCGCGACGAACTCCGCCCGATTGGGCGAGGCGAGCATCACCACGGCACCCGGCCTCGTGCGCTCCGACATGACCCCAGCCACGGCCGAAACCGACTCGCGCAGCGCCGCATAGGGCACCGTCGCACCGCCCGCGCGGATCGCCGGCTGCTCCGGCCGCTCGTGTGCGTGCGTCGCCAGCCTCGCCAGGAGCGCCGCGCTCACACCGTCGCCGCCACGGGCTTGGGCGCGATCATCGTCTCGGCGGTCGAGGCCTGATCGACGAGCGACCACTCCGGCCGGCGCGGCACCAGCGCGAATCGCTTCTGAAGCCTCACGAACAGATGGAACAACGCAAGCCGCCACCGTACCTTGAAGATCGGTTGCGGGAAGACGTGCCCGGCGAGCGTCGAAATGACCGCTCGCTGGATCTGATACGGCCCGTGCCCGTGGAGGAAGAGTTCGCGAAACGAATGCTCGTAGTACGCATCCACCAGGCGAAAGAAGACGCTCGAACTCTTCTTGACGTACCGCTCGTAATCACGCCGAACCCGTGCCGGATTCGCGCCGCGCCGCGCGATGGCCTCGATCCCCTCCGCCACCTTCACGCCCGACATCATGCCCAGACACACGCCCGTCGAGAAGATCGGATCGACGAACGTCGCCGCATCGCCGACGAGGAAATAGCCCGGCCCGGCGTAGGGCTCGCAGCGATAACTGAAGTCCGCCGTCACCCCGTTGGACTCGGGAAACTCGGCGTCCTTGCAGCGCTCGCGGAGGATCGGGCAGCGCGAGATGCCCCACAACAGCATCTTGTTGGGCGCGACCGACACCTTCTTCGCCGCCTCTGCGTCGAGCACCAATCCGATGCTCGTCCGCTGCGGGTCGATGGGGATCATCCAGAACCAGCCCTCGCGGCACATGACGACCGTGGGGTACCCCGCCGCGGCGCCATGATGCCGATACACCCCCTTGAAATGGCCGAAATAGGCCACCTTTCGCAGATGCGGCAGGACGTACCGCGTGCCCAGGTGTTTGCCCACGATCGTCGATTGCCCGCTGGCGTCGAGCAGGAAGTCGGCCTCAAGCGTCCGGCCATCATCGAGCGCCACCGCCACGTCGCGCTCCGCCAGCCGCGCAATCTCCTTGACCGACGTGCCCTCAAGTGCCTCCGCGCCAGCATCGCGTGCGGCGTCAAGGATCATCTTGTCATACGGCGCGCGCTCGATGTTCCAGGCCGAGGTCTCCCCGACCGGGAACCCCTCGTCAAATCGGAACTGCCGCGGCGAGGTATCGTGCCCCAGACAGAACTCGGCACCGTGCTTGACGAGTTGCGGGATCTTCCGGAGCCGCTCCTCGAGTCCGAGTTGCTGGATGAGCGTGAGGTTGCGCGGGAGGAACGACTCGCCGATGTGGAAACGCGGGTGCCGAGCCTTCTCGATCACCACCGCCTTGAAGCCCTTGCGTGCGAGCGCCAGGGCCGCGGTGGCACCGGCAGGTCCGCCGCCGATCACGATCGCGTCATACCGCATCGCCAGCCCCTTCCGGCGTCCGCGCCACGCCCTCGATCTCGACGAGGAGTTCGCGCCGGCAGATGCTCGCCCGCATCACCTCGACGCGGCGCACGCCCGCGAACGATCGCTCGATCGCCGCGACGACGGCCTCGTCATCCTCGGGCCGCGTCACATAGGCTCGCAGTTCGCGGTAGAGCCCCAGGCCGCTCGAACGCTCGCCGCTGGTTCCCGCGGCCTCCGCCGCCAGCGCCGCCATGTTCTCCAGTGTCTCGTCGAGTTGGCCCGCGAGGTCGCCCTCGTGCGTCGAATCCTCGCCGCGCACCGCGGCCGTCCCGCCCACCAGGACCGTCGCTGCTGCGCCGGGCGCGCGGTCGAGCACCGTCGCCCGCGCAAAGCACGGTGGCAACGGCCCGAGCCGCTTCGAGTACCGATACGCCGGAACTTGCCGCGGATTCTCGACGGGCGTCCCGGGCGTCGCGCCGGCGAGGCAATGCACCACGAGATCGGCCCCGTCATGCCCGACCCCCGACGCCGTTGACAGCCGCGGGCCAAAGTCCGCGCGATCGGCGTGCCAGCCGGCAAAGCCCGCAAACCGACCGGCATTGAAGATCATGTATCGATCAAGGTCCCCGCCCATCTCGCCATGGATGTCCGGAACAAAGTTCCAGAACCGAACGGGATACAGAGGCCTGCCGCGACTGAGTTCGGCACCAAGGTCGGCATAGACCTCGCACACCCGCCGCTGAAGTTCGAGCGCCGCCAGCGTGCGCGCGCCGGCAATCGTCGCCGAGATCAGCGTCCAGCCAGCCCCTTCGCGCCGCGCCCACGACCGCTCGCCGGGCCAGTGCTCGTCGCCCAGCCCCATTGCCTCGTGAACCCACGCCGGAGGCGAAAGGTCCGCGACGCGCAGGATCACCGGCAACGTCCGCCGCCCGCTCCGCTCCTTGACTCGTGCCGTGCTCAAGCAGTCTCCAAAGGTGCAAGTCTAATCCGCCGCGGTGCCTCGGGCATCGATAACGACCCCCGTCACGCCGCCGGCATAGTCGCTGGCGAGCACCCCAATCCGCCGCCCCTTCCCACCCCGCCACGCGCCCGCGTGCAGCATGTTGCCATCGCCGATCAGTGCCGGCGCGCCGCCGCTCAGCAGCGCCGCCGCCACGGATGCCAACGGCCCAACGCTGAACGACTCGGCGAAATAGCCAGCGAGCGAGGTGGCGCGCACACCGGGGGCCGACCGCGCCAGCCCCGCCGCCTCGGCCCGATCGATCCAGGTACCGTTGCCCGAACCGATGACGACCTCGGCGCTCTGGAGCGCTGCGGCGATAGCGCCGACGGCTTCGGGCGCGCGCTCGGGCGACGCCGCCCATCCCCACGCGCCAGGGCCCACGGCTCCGCGCGCCCGCGCGCCGCGTTCCGATGCCGATCGCTCGCTCTCGAGCACAAGCGTGACCGCACCCGAGCCCAGGAGGAATCCCGAGGAGGTGGAATAGGGCAGGCCTGGTGCCGAGGTGGCCGGCGTCGCGCCGCTGGCGCACAGCCCGCGATGGCCGTAGGCGCGCGCGAGCACGGGGGTCCATTCCTCGCCGGCGCTGACCAGGGCGCGATCCCAGAGCCCGGAGGCGATGCGCAGCGCGGCGAGGCGGAGCGCGTCGAGCCCGCTGGTCCGCGAGCCGATGAGCGTCTGACACCCCCCCTTGACGCCGAGCATCAGGCTGAGTTGGGCGGCGGCGGCGTTTGGGACGCCCTCGGCAAAGAGCACAGGATTGGCGGCCTCGATGCCGCCCTTGACGATCTGCCCGTAGTACTCCTCGCAGAACGCGGCCGAGCCGTGGGCCGAGCCGAGGATCGCCGAGCAAGTGGAAGCGAAGTCCTGGATATCGGCGATGCCGGCGTCGGCGCAGGCGACGGCGGCGGCGGCGAGCGTGAGTTTGGAATAGTCGCTCAGCCGGCGCACTCGCCGCGCGTTCAAGAGGTGCGCGATGGCAGCCTCGTCGATCTTGCCCGACGAGGCGAGCGAACGATCCGCGACGATTCCCTCGACGGCCAACCGCGCCAAGAACGCCTCGTTCCCAATCGCGCCGGGCAGGATCACGCCAACGCCGGTGACGAGTACTTTGCGGGGCCGCGGCGCGATCGCGCGCAACGTGGACGGCGGCGGCGGTGCCGCGGGCTTGCGGAGGATCACACAGGTGTTCGCCCCGCCAAAGCCCAGGGATGTGCTGAGCGTGGAGTCAATGCGCGCGGGCGCGGCATGATCGAAGCAGAGGCGGAGGTCGGGGAACTCGGCATCGTCGCGCGTGACGCCCGCGGTGGGGGGGGCCAGCCCGTCGCGCATCGCGAGCAGCGCGAGGATGAGTTCGGCAGCCCCGGCACCACCCAGCGTGTGCCCGAGGTGGCTCTTGAAGGCGACCGCGGGGATGGTCGGGAGGCTCGTGCCAAAGACGCGCGCGAGCGCGGCGTGCTCGGCGTCGTCGTTGTTGGGCGTGGCGGTGGCGTGGGCGGAGATCAGCCCGATGTTGGTCGGCCCCAGGCCCGATGCCGCGAGCGCCGTGGCGATCGCCCGTGCGGCGCCTTCGCCCTCGGGGTGCGGCTGGGTCAGGTGGTGGGCGTCTGCAGATTCGCCGATCCCCGCGAGGATGGCCAGCGGCTCGACGCCTGCTGTACTCGCGCCGGCCTTCGCCCACCGCGCACGAGCGCTCGACAACCGCTCAAGGATGACAATCGCGTAGCCCTCGGCGACTTTCATGCCCTGTCGGCCTCTGGCGAAGGGGCGGATCGCGCCCTCGTCGATGAGCCGCAGGCTGTCGAAGCCCGCGTAGGCATACTCGCTGACAGGGTCGTATCCCCCGCAGATGACGGCATCGGCCTCGCCGGATTCGAGGAGCGTCGCGCCGAGCGCGATGCTGCCGAGGCCCGACGAGCAGGCGGAGCAAGTGGTGGTGACGAGGCCGGCAACGCTGATGCCGTCGAGCGCGGCGATGAGGGTGTGCGTAGCGAGGAAGGAGCAGAGTGCCTCGGGCCTGCCGGTGCGGAGATACTCGCCGCCTTGGCGCATGCCGTGGAGCGTGGTGCCGAGGATGCACGAGGCACGGCCGGGCGCGAAGGGCCACACGCCACCAAGCCCGGCCTGTGCGAGCGCCTCGCGCAGGACGAGACGAAGATATCGCACCTCGCGTGGCAGGTCCGGCGCGAAGTCGGCGGGGAGGTCCGGTGCCTGCCCGCCGCCTTTGTCCTGCTTCGGACGGGATTCGAGCGCGGGCATCGGGGCGAGGGCGCGTCGGCCGGCGAGGATGCCACGCCATGTCTCTTCGGCGCTGAGGCCCAGGCAGGTGGCAAGCCCCACGCCGGTGATGACGATCGGATCGTTCACGCGCGCTCCACGGGCTGGTCCTCGCACCAGGCGCGATGCACGACGAGCCACTGCTCAGGATACCGCGAGATCTGCTCCGCGATCGTGCGAGCGAGGCGGAGCGTGGCAGGATGCGGCGTCCCACGGACCCAACCCTCGGGCGGCTCGGGCGGCACGAAGAACGGCTCGTCCATCACGATCCGCACGCGCCCTGTCGAGGTTCGCAGCGCAAAGACAGGGATGACCGGCGAGCCGGTGGCCATGGCGAGTTTGATCGGGCCTGGAGGGAGCATCATCGTGCCGTGGAGGAACGGGACGCGCACCCCGCGCTGCCCCGGCATGACCCGATCGCCCTGCATCAGGACGATCTCGTCGGCGAGGAGGGCGTCGCGGAGCGCGAACCACATCATCCACGGGTCGTCGCCCTCGCCCACGGGCGACTCGATCGTGCCCAGCGCCTTTCGCTGGCCCGCGCGGAGGTCTTCGAATCGGGAAATTCGCTGGTCACGCTGGAAGACGACGCGGACCTTGGGCTCGAAGCGGCGGATCTCGGCGACCGCGGTCTCGAACGAGCCCATGTGCGCCGTGACGAGGATCGCGCCGCGGCGCGCCTTGCGGGCCTCAAAGTAGCGCTCGCGCCCCTGGACGGAATCAAGGCGGGCGAGGAGTTGCTCGGCCGATTGCCGCTGGCTGCGGGCCATCTCGGTGAGGAAATCGACGAAACTCCCGACGACGCCCTTGCCGAGCGCGCGGCGTTGTGCGGGCGTCGAGGCCGGGCCGAGAATTCGAGCGGCGTTGGCGGTCGTGGCGTCGCGCAGCCGGCTCGAGGTGTGCCAGGCGAAGAAAACGCTCAGAGGCCGGAGCGCGTCGATCAGCCAGGGTGCCCGGCCGGAAATCAAGAGCAGGACCGCGACCCAGCGCTGACCGGCCGAGGGGCGCGCGACGGCGGCGAGTTCGGCCGCGGCCACCGTGCGCGAGGAGCCCTCGGGCGAACTGGCCGAGTTTGGCGGGCTCGGCGAGGCCGGCGCGGCTAGGGGCGCGCGCGGCGGATCGAGCGCCTCAGGCGCGGCGCGCGGCGCGACGGCCCGTGCGGCCTCGCTCACCGACCGCCTCCGGGCGCGAGGCCATCGAGCGGGCGCGAGATCGCCGTGCCCCTGGAAACGACGAGGGCCAGCGACTCGTCGGTGAGCCCGACGCCGACCTCAATCTTCTTGAAGGCGATCTCGGTGCGGTCGCCCTCGGCGTCGGTGATCTCCATGCGCAGGCAGAGCGCCCGTGCGACATCGAGCAGCACGCGCACACGGGCCACTCGCCGGCGGAGCGCCTCGTCCCTGGGCGTCATCGAGAGCGCGACCAGTTCGCCCTTGGCGGCAGGGTCAAGATCGGCCGCGGGCACTTCCACGACGTCAAACTGCTCCAGCACCGAGCCGAGACTGGGCTGCGGCGTCGCGGCGAGTTTGCGCACGCCCTCGTCAGCGGGAAAGACCTCCATCGCCTTCTCGGCGGGGTCATAGATCGCGATCTCGCGCTCGTCGATGCGCATCGTCGTGGGCCGCGGTTTGGTGGTCTCCCAGAGCGCCACGCCCTTCCTGGCCTTGACGGTGCCGGATGAGACGATCGGTCGGCGCAGCAACGGGGTGTGCTTGCGCTGCTCAAACTCGGCGCGGAGGTCGGCGTGATCCTGCGCGCGGCGATCGATGTCCTCCAACCGGGCGCGAAGCGTCGGGTCGAGGGGCGGGGCGGATGCCACGGGCTCGGTCGCCGGCGGAGTGGGCGCGGGCGTGCTGGGCGGCTGTGCGAGCGTGGTCGCGCCGGCAGCGCCGAGCAACACCCCAATCCACCGCAACGTCGATCCATGCCCTTTCACGCCGCTTCCTTCCACGAATGCCGAACCGCCATGTCTGCTTGCCATCGCCGCCCCTGTTCCTGCCTCAGACCTGGGCCAGCGTGAGCGTCCCGCGGGCGACGCGCTGGCCATCGACGCTCGCGGCGACATCGAACATGCGAAGCGGGCCCAACTCGCGGGCGAGGGCCGATCGCAACTCGATTGTCGCCGGAGGTTTGACGCCCCGATCGAAGCGAAGGTCCACATGCACCAGTCGCCCGCCGCGCACCGCTGGCCCTCCTCTCGTCGTCGGCCCGGCTGCGTTCTCGCCGATAGGGCCGGGTTCGACATGCAGCCCGACAAGCCCGCTGAGTTGCGCCAGGGCCTCGGCAATGAGCACGCCGGGCACCACCGGATCGCCCGGGAAATGGCCGGTAAAGAACGCCTCGCCGCCGGTGATCCGCCACAGTCCGGCACCGGCAATGCCGGTCGAGAGTTCCGTCAGTTCCGAGAGAAACCGGAACGGCTCGCGGTGCGGCAGACGATCAATCGCGGCGGCGCTCACGCCTCCGCGCCCGCCCGCGACGCGTCGATGAACCGCGCCAGCGATTCCACGCTCTGGAACGCCTCGCGGCCCATCGCGCCGTTCGCGATCTTGATCCCGAACTCCTTCTCCACGCTCGTCACCAACAGCAGCATGTCCAGCGAGTCGAGGTCCATGTCCCCGCCCACCAGCGGCATCGCGTCGGGAATCGGTGCCTCGGCCGGCAGTTTCAGGTCGCGCCGAAGAATCCCCTTGAGCGCCTCCAACGTCGTTCGACTCGGCTGATCCACTAGCATCCCTCGTGCAAGGCCCTGAAATCAACGTCCAGATTCCAATGATAACCCGCGAGTGATGTTCTGGAGCGAAGGAGGCTAGAGCAGCCGCAGTCCAAATCTAGCGCCTGTACGGCGCGCGTTCGGTTGCGCTTTAGGCCGGAGCGCGGTAACTTCTGGGCGCGGCGTGGTGGGCGCGCCGGACAGGAGCCAGGGATGGCATAC
>JBJXFQ010000054.1:0-88716 GCA_046155605.1 Phycisphaerales bacterium | reverse complement strand
GTGGTGTCCACGGCAAGATCGGTGACTGGGACTAAGTCGTAACAAGGTAGCCGTAGGAGAACCTGCGGCTGGATCACCTCCTTTCTAAGGGATTTCCTTAGGCCGGGTTTGGCACTCCCCTCGGGGTCTGCCGCGGAGCGATCCGCGCCCGGTATCGTCAGCACGTTCTCGCCCGCGCGGCCTCGGCCACGCGGTGGGCTCGCCGGTAACGGCGGGCCGATGAATCCCCAACTGTTCTCCCACAGCGCCCGGCTCACGCCGGGCGTTGTCTTTTTTTCGCCCGAAGCATCAAACCACCAAGCAAGCAAGACTCACCGCAGAGTCGCAGAGAGCGCTTAGAAAGCAATCGCAAGATGGTGGACAGAAAGTCGGTCCCAAAATCGCCGGAACAATGGTTCGATACCTGGCGCAACAGTTTTGTAAGCAGGCGATGCCAACCGCGATCGTCGTGACACAACCGCTTGCCCGTTCTCTTCTCAGCGCTCTCTGCGACTCTGCGGTGAGTCTCTTCTGACGAATCCCGCTACGCCTCCCGGATCACATCCGCCGGCTTGAACGTCCCCTCGAGGATCGCCTTCGAGTCCGCGCCGAGCCATTTCGAAAGAATCGCCGCGTACACCGTCCGGAAGTCGATGCGATATTTGAGGTCGCCGTCGTCGAGGTCGGTCAGCGACGGGTGCTCGCCCACGACCCCCGGCTTGACCATCGGCCCCATCAAAAACATCGGCGCCGCCGTCCCGTGGTCCGTCCCCTGGCTCGCGTTCTGACCGACGCGCCGGCCAAACTCCGAGAACGACATCGTCAGCACCCGCCCGTCGTTGCCCTGCGCCTTGAGGTCCGCATAGAAGGCCTGCACCGCCGACGCGAATCGATTGAGCAGATTCGCATGGCCGCCCTGCGCTCCGCCCTGGCCCGCGTGCGTGTCAAAGCCGCCCAGCGAGACGTAATAGACCCGCGTGGGCAGCCCGGCCCGGATCATCGAGCCGACCATCGCCAGTTGCTGCGCCAGGTCGTTGTTCTGCGGATAGGGCGTGAGCGGCTTGAGGCGAACCGCCTTGCGGATGAGATCGCTGGAGACTTGCGCGTCCATCGCGGTGCGCATGAGGAAGGCCGCGTTAGATTCGCCGGTGGTCGTCGCTGGTGCCTCGCGGGCTTCGAGTTTCTGGTATGGGTCGTTGAGCGCCGGATGCACGTCCTGCCCGATCCAGCGGAAGAGGTCCTCGGTCTCGAACGCGATGGGCTTGACGCGCTGGCCTTCCATGGCGAGGGGCGCGGTGCGGCCGATGGCAATGCCGGGCTGCCCGGTCTTTTCAGCGACGGGCCTTGGCGAGGCGGCGTCGGGCTTCCCGCTCTCGCCCTTGCCGAAGCCGCAACATTGGGCGTCGAAGTAGCGACCGAGCCAGCCGTTGCCGGTGGCGGTGGTATCGGCGGTGTGCCAGATGTCCATGGACTTGAAGTGGGAGCGGTTGGGGTTGGGGTAGCCGACGCCCTGGACAAGGGTGAGGAGGCCGTCGTCGTGAAGCGACTTGAGGCCGGTCATCTGGGGGTGGAGCCCGATGCCGCGGGCCTTGTCGAGTTTGAGGACGGCGTTCTCGGCGATGCCGATGCCGGGACGGGCCTTGTAATACTCGGGCATTCCGAAGGGGACGACGGTGTTGAGGCCGTCGTTGCCGCCGGAGAGTTGCACGACGACGAGGATGTGGTCCTCGGGCGTGCCGGCGATCGAGGAGAGCCCCGGCGCAAAGGCCGGCAGCGCGAGCGCCGATCGATTGATAAACCACGGCACGGTCGCAGCGGCGCTGGCGAGCGTGAGCCCGGAGTGCAGGAATCTGCGGCGAGTAAAGGCGGGGCGATCTGAGAGGTCCATAACTTCTCCGGGCTTTCCAGGGGTCTCCGACGCTAGCAGATCTGGTACTCGGGCATGGCGGTGATGAGCAGGAGCAGGCCGACGAGCATGTCTCGTGAGACGCCCGTGCCGCGTTCGCGTGCGAAATCCGTGAGGACTTTCTTGGCGGTCTCGGGTACGGAACCGATCGTGAAGCGCAGGAGGTAGTCGATGGCCTTGGCGGGATCGGCCTCTGCACCCGGATCGGCCTTGGCGAGATCAGCCAGCAACGGGGAGGGGTCGTACCGCTCGTCATTGGCGAGCGCGTCATAGCCCTGGGGCCGCTTCCCGCTCACCAGGTACGCCAGCACGTTCTGCCGAATGAACAGGGTCGATGTGTTGATCCACGATCGCCCGCCATCCCAGCCCTTGACGCTTGGCGGGAAAAAGAGGTTCTGGCCCATCAGGTCGAGCGCGTCGGCGAGGACGGAAAGGTCTCGCGGCGGAGCGTTGAGCGATCGCACCGCGCCGACGACGAGTTGCGCGGGTGACTTGATCTGCTGTCCCATGATCGCGGGATCGTAGAAGTGCTCGCTGAGGAAGATTCGGCGCAGCACGGGCTTGATCTCGTAGCGCGACGCGAGCATGGTCGAGGCAACATCGGCGACGGCAGCACGGGCCGCGGGCTCCATCGCGCGGTCTCCGTCCGCGGCCTCGAGCGGGGGCAGATCGGCGACGAAAAAGGCGTAGATCTTGCGTGCCATGAAGCGCGAGCAGGCGCGCGATTCGAGAATCGCGCGGACGAACCCGTCGCCGTCGTGCGATCCGGTCTGGCCCAGGATGGTTTTCTTGGTGCCGTCGTGGTCGATCTCGCGGAAGATGAACTCATCGTCGTCGAATGTGTAGCCCGTGAGCGCGCGGGCTCCCTCCTTGATGTCGCGCTCGGTGTAGCCGCCGACGCCGAGGCTGAAGAGTTCCATCAGTTCGCGGGCGAGGTTCTCATTCGGGCGGTTCTTGCGGGAGTCGTTCTGGTCGAGGTACGCGAGCATCGCCGGGTCGCGGATGATGGCGAAGAGCAGGTCGCCGAAGTTGCCCACGGCGTGCTTGCGGAAGAGGTTGTTCTGCGCGAACATGTGGTAACTGTTCTCGATCGTGCGATAACTGGTCGCGAAGTGCCCGTGCCAGAAGAGCGTCATCTTCTCTTCGAGCGGCCGCGGGGTCTCGATCATCCGCTGGAGCCACCACTTGCGAATGCTCGCCATCTGTCGGCGATCGAGCACCTCGCGCTCCATGCGCAATCGGCGGAACTCGGCGACGGCGTTCTCGTCTTGCGAGCGTCGCGCGAGCGCATAGGCCGCCTGCTCCTGCGGCGTGGGGGGCCGCATGATGTCGCGGTCGAAGGCGTCTGGCGAGATAGGCTGGGCGGGGGCCTGGTCAAAGTTGAGCAGGTAATCGACGGCCCGTTCAGGGCCCCACGAGACGAGGGTTTGGACCTGCGTCGGCGTGCCGCCAAAGCCGGCGCGCCAGAGGAGGTGGCGAGCCTGCTCAAATCCGAACGCGGCGGGCTTGATGGCGCTCATCGACCGCGCGCTGGACCTGGGCTGCATGGGCGGGGGCTGCATGGGCGGGCTCCTCGTGACGCCAGGCCAAACGCTGGCGCGGGGCGGCGATTGCCGTGGCCATGGATTGGCGATGCCCGCGCCACACGGGATTATCGGCCACAACACGCAGCGATTGGAGATTTACCGCCGATGCCGACGCGAGGCCAGCGGCAGGGCGAGGAGGAGGGCCGCAGCAGAGGCGGGCGCAGGGACGATCGGAATGGAACCAAAATCCATGCCTGTAACGCCGGCGAGGACACCCACATACAGCGGGTTGCCGTTCGGATCGCGGGCGTATTCGACGATCAAGGCCGCCCTACCGTGATGAAAGCTTGAGGCCCAGGACTGAGCTCGCGGTTCATATGTGGTTGGGGTCCAAACGAGCCACCGGAGCGCGCGCACGGGGTTGTCCGGAATGGCTGTAGCACCATTCAGCGGGAACTGCCCGCAGCCTCCCGCGATACTTCCGAAGGGATCGGGAATCCATGCTCCGCCGACATTCCAACCGGGCGCGCTGCCTTGCAACCCCCAACTGCCGGAAACAGACCCAGGGCCGAATGCGAAATCGACGTCGCCGAAGTAGAAACCAGCCACGGTAGCAACCCCGGGCGGCGGTGGCGGTGTATAGGGGATTGTGGAGCCGACTTCGGGCGTGAAGCTGATGTTGAGTTCGAAGCGAGCGGCTTCGCCGGGTTCGAGCAGGCCGTTTTGCACCGGAACTGGCGTGTTGGTGCCGACGCCAACCTCAACGACCTGCCATTCGAGATTGATGTACGGCGACTGTGCCAATGACTTGTTAGCGATCAAGGTGAGAACAAGAGGACATCCAATAACAATCAAAAAGTATTTGCGAGTATTCATATCGACTCTCTTTCTTAGTCAATGCAAGGCGAAATACTATGTGCATCAAATGCGGCATAGATCAGATCGTCGTTTGGAGTTCCGTTCTGAAGATTCGCGTCGTTATCGTCCGCAAGCAAAACCTCGTTGAGTGTGGCACAAGTTGCGGAACTGCAACTGCTTGTAGGTAGCGCAGCCGTCACCAAAGCCCATCGCACATGAAGGTTCCGGGCGTATTCAAGGCCGTTCGTGCCGCCATACTCGCCGCGGAACTCATCAATCATTCTCAGCCAAATACCAGATAGCAACTGTCCAGCGTTGTGTGGGCTTCCGCCTGTCAGCCCCGAGCAACGGCAGATTTCGGGCGAACCGTTGGTTATCGGATACTGGCAGTTGATCGTAGAGTCCGTCGGATCGTCTCGAAGGTTGCTTTCATCGTCGCGGATCGCTCGACCGATCTCGCGTCGATCATTGACCATTATCGCGTAGGCGTCAGCGAATCCCTCAGTAAAAGACTGCGAAACAGTGCCATTTGGAAAGCCGAGGGCCGTATGGATATAGTGCCCAAACTCATGCGCGATGATACCGCTGTATGATGTGTTGCGACAGGTTAGACCCGCGCCAAGCAACTGTCCGGATCTTGCAAGTACGATGTTCCACGAGCCGTCAGACCCACAGTCCGTTGTCAAGAACGCGCCACCGCACGCTCCAAAGTATGATTGATAGTTGACGATGATTCTCAAGTGTTTTTCGAGTTCAGGAATTTCAGCATACAGGCGATCTACGAAATAGTATCGGCATCGGTGGGCATGAATGACGGCATTCGCTTGGGCCGTATGATATTCGGCCACAGTCGCTGGCGTCGCTGAGTAAGGAAGATCAAGAGTAACACTCGATGCGGGATTGGTGACTGAAGCAGATGCAGAGAGCGCGGAAATTGGGTCCGCAACACAGCTAGAAAGGCCCGGGGGTGGAAAGGTGGTGTCGTCTCGTGCGTCTACGATAGTGACATAGAGCCCAGCAGCTGCGATTAGCGGTCCAACCGTTGCATTGACATTGACCGCCTGTCCCGAGCCTCCGATCGTAACGGTATATGTGCCATTTGCGGCCGTGTAGACGACCGGCGCGCCGCCGCCGATGATTGTGGCGCTAACTCGGACCTCGGGCAACGGGGTGAGCACCGGGTCATTGGTGCCCGGAATATGTGGCAGATGGCCGCTGTACGGCGTGGCGTAGCCGCGGACGGTTCCGGTCACGTCAAGGTTCATGAACTCATCGTCGGCCCGCATGAAAAGGCCGGTTCTGCCGTTGATATTGATCGAGCGAGGATCGCCGAAGGGCCGACCGGCGGATTGGACCGGCACGCGCCACGCCCAAGCGTCATCATCGGGCGTGTTGCCGAGGAGAACCACCAACTCCGGTTCGCCGCGGGTTTGCAGCAATCCATAGCCAGGTGTCGCGAGGGCGAGGATCGACGCGGCCTGTGCGTTGACAAGGACGCCCTCCGGGCCTGTCGGCGGACGTTTCGCGAGTCTCCCCCTAGGCGAAGGAAACGCGGGGAGGATCGGAATCCAGCACTCCGATGCGAAGCAGCGCCCCCACAACGCGGTAGCCCTCGATGGTCTGGGTGTACGCGAACGTGTTCAGATGCCCTTCACGCGGCTTGGCTTGCCATGTCCGCGTGAGCGTAGGAATTCCGATGCCAAAGGCTTCGGAATGCGCAGAAAGGAAAGTTGCGGCGGCCTCGGCGGGGGAGCCGCCTGGCGTCATCGGAACGCCGTAGATCGCAGCGATTCTGCGGCCTTCGACATGCACTCGCACGCCGGGATACGCCTCGCGAAGAGCATCCAGGGCCTGATTCTGCCGCGCCGCAGCTGGCGCGCCCATAAGGGAGAGAATCAACGTGCTTGCAAATACCAAAGCACGACGATCGAGATTGACGCGAAACGACATGCTCCACCTCCAATGTACGGGGTGATCCGAGCCTGTACGAATGTTGCAGCGTACCGCCGATCAAGGGGCTGTCAAGCGGGATCTGGCAGCATTATCGGGCACTGGCAGACAACCACCCAGCTTCGATACGGCTACTCCCCGCCCAGCGCCGCGATGCGGTCTTTGGCGTCGCCGATCGTGGAGATTCGGACGCCGAAGTTCTCGCCGACCTTGACGGCCTCGCCTTGGCCGACGCACTTGTTGTTCACCAGCACGTCGAGTTCCTCCTCGGCGGACTTGGGGAGTTCGATGATGGCACCGGGGACGAGGCCGATGATCTCGCTCACCTTCATCGACCGCTCGGCGAGTTGCACGATGATGGGGACTTCGAGGCGCAGGATGGCCGTGATATCGGAGGGCACGAGAGGGATATCGGCGGAAAGACGGCGCGGGGTGGAGCGGCGAAGAGGGAAAGGGACCGGCGAAAATGCGGTGCGCCTGTCACAGTTTGACCTAATTGTCGCCATGGATATGAACAATTCGGTTGGCTGCAGAGTCCGGAATCTGTTTGGAATCTAGAAGGCGACTGATTTGACTGGCATTCCATAGCCGATTCTGAGAGACTACGATGACGGTGAACCCCATGGCTGATCAAGCTCCCAATTTGCTGGCAAAGGAGATGGAGACGTTCAAGGCTCTCCTTCCGACTCTCTTGGATCAAGCGGGTCAGTACGCTGTGATCGTCGGTGATGAACTCGTGGGAACGTACTCAACGTGGGCTGACGCCTGCAAAGTCGGGTATCAGCGAGTCGGACTTGGCAAGCCGTTTCTGGTGAAAAAGATCGAAGAGATCGAAACGGCCAACTACTTCACTCGAGACCTCACCTTCAAATGCCCCACCTGACTATTGACATTGCGCCGCTGGGTCCGATTATTCAAGTGGCCGTGGGTGTGAGCGGGCCTGTTCGCCAAATGCTCACCGATGCGAAGCAACCGCTGCCCCCGCTTCAGTTTGCTCAAGCGCTCGTAGATACCGGCGCAAGCGGCAGCGTGGTGGATCCCGAGATATGTTCGGCGCTTGGACTTTCGCCGGTTTCGTACACGCGTGTACATACTCCGTCAACGTCAGGTAAACCAGTGATTCAATCGGTGTACGACGTTTCAATCTGGCTCTACCACGCGAAGACGAAACACATCTTCGAGCGGTCTTTCCCCGTGTGCTGTGCGCCGCTGAGAGTTCAAGGAATTGACATGCTGCTGGGACGAGATGTGCTCAGTGAGTGCCTCTTGGTCTACGACGGACCAAGCGGGCGTTTTTCACTTGCCTTCTGACCGGCCCGTCATATTCCTTCATGCCATCGACACACAACTCTCGCTCGCCAGCCGTCAGCCGTCGTATCGCCCGATGATGAGCGTGACGTTGTGCCCGCCGAAGCCGAAGGTGTTGTTCATGGCGTAACGGACGCGGCGCTCACGGGCGTGGTGCGGCACCAGGTCAAGATCGAAGCCCTCGTCCGGGTTATCGAGGTTGATGGTCGGCGGGATGATCCCGTCTCGCACGGCATGGATGCAGGCAATGGATTCGAGCGCGCCCGAGGCACCCAGCGTGTGCCCGTGCATGGACTTGGTCGAACTCATCATGAGTCGGCCGCCGGCGCTCTTGCGCGCCAGGCCGCCGAAGAGGCCGAGCACCGCCGCGACCTCGGCCTTATCGCCCAGCGGGGTGGACGTGCCGTGCGCGTTGATGTAGTCGATCTGGTCGAGGTTGAGTTTGGCGTCGCGGAGCGCCCAGCGCATCGAGCGGGCAGCGCCCAAGCCCTGCGGGTCGGGGGCGGTGATGTGCGAGGCGTCGGAACTGTTGCCGAAGCCGAGGAGTTCGGCATAGATCGTCGCGCCGCGCTGCTTCGCGTGCTCTTCGGTCTCGAGCACGAGCATGGCGGCCCCTTCGCCCAGGACGAAGCCGTCACGATCGGAATCAAACGGACGGCTGGCCTTCTCGGGCTCGTCGTTGCGCGTGGAGAGCGCCTTCATCGTCATAAACGCGGCGACACAGAGCGGCGAAACCGCGGCCTCGGCACCACCGGCGATCATCACGTCCGCCATCCCTCGGCGGAGATAGCCCATCGCGTCGGCAATGGCGTGTCCGCTGCTGGCGCAGGCCGTCGCGTGGGCCGCGGCCGGTCCGAGGAGGTGGTAGCGGATCGAGAGGTTACCGGTGACGGCGTTGACCATGAGCCGCGGGACCGTGAACGGGCTGAGCCGATCGGGACCGCGATCGAGCATGGTGTGGATGCCTTCTTCGATCGTGGCGATGCCGCCGATGCCCGATCCGATGACCACGCCGCAACGTTCGGGATCGAGGGAGGCAAAGTTGATGCCGGAATGCTCGACAGCCTCAACGGCGGCGGTGACGCCCAGTTGCGTGAAGCGATCGAGGCGCTTGGCCTCACGGTGCTCGATGCGCTTGGTCGGGTCGAACCCGCGAACCATGCCTGCGATCCGACAGGTCCAGGTGTCGCGATAGCGAGTGAAATCGGCGAGGTCGACGCGTCCGATCCCGCTGCGACCTTCGCGCATGCCGGCCCAGGTCGAAGCGGCATCGCCGCCAAGGTCGGACACCGCACCCATGCCGGTGATGACGACGCGCGGGGTATGGGTCATGGTACGAAGCCTCCGGCTCCGCGAGCGGAGTGCTACTCGACGCCGTGAGCCTGCTTGATGAAGTCGATGGCCTGTCCCACCGTCTTGATCTTCTCGGCCTGCTCGTCGGGGATTGAGGTCTCGAACTCGTCCTCGAACTCCATGACGAGTTCGACCTGATCGAGGCTGTCCGCGTTGAGGTCGTCGACAAAGCTGGTGCTGCGACTGACCTTGGCCGGGTCCGCCCCGAGTTGGTCGGCCACGATCCGGATCACCTTCGCTTCGATTTCTTGTTCGGTCACGGTCGGGTCTCCATGGCCGAGGGTCCGTCCCATGGCCCCGGCGAAGGGTCGATTCTATACCAGCACCTGCCTCCGCGCCAAACCGGCGCGGTTGTGGCGCTTTGGGAGAACCCGGCAAGGGGCTGTGAGTTACCGGCCCGGGGGCGAACGCTGGTTCCGGTGCCGGAACAGAACCGCCACGTTCATTTGACGTATCGGATGGACGATACACGGGGCGATCGCGGCCGGGGCTCGGGTGGAGGGCTTCCAAGCGATTTCCAGGGGTGTGTCCATGGATGGGACCCACGACGAGTTTGCCGAGCATGTCGCTTCGCTCTTGAAGCGGCTCCAACCGGGGTACGAGGTCGAGTTGGTCGGGCCGCGCGAGTTGATCGTCAACGGCCGGCGGCTTGACCTTGAGAACCTCTTCCGGATGGTCAACCACGAGCCCGATCGAGGGCCGGAGATCGTGGAGCACTACCTCGACCAACTGTTCGCCGGGGACGCCTCGCAACTCGGCAACGTCTCGCTCGACTTCGCGCGGTCGCGGATCATGCCTCGCATCCAGCCCGAAGGCATCTTCCAGCATCTGTCGCGCGAGATGGTCGCGCATGTGCCGTTTGTCAACGGAACAGTCGTCGTGTTCGTGATCGACTTGCCGCAGATGACCGTGAGCATCACCACCGAGCAGATGATCCGCTGGCGACTCACCACCGACGAACTCGAAGAGATCGCCCGAGAGAACCTCGACGGCTATGCCCCCGAACTCGAAGTGCAACTCGTCGAGAGCAAAGAGGGCGGCAAGGCCATCCTCCTCTCCGAACAGGACGGCTACGACGCGGCCCGGCTCCTGCTCTCTGACCTCTTCACACGCCTCGCCCCGCGCCTGGGCTCGAACTTTTACGTCGCCCTCCCGGCGCGGGACATGTTCCTCGCCATCTCGCCCGGGCCTGATCCATTCGTCAAGCGGCTTCAGGATCGCGTCCGCCACGACTATCGGCGGCTGCCGTATCCGATCACGTCTGACCTTTTCATCGTGACCCGCGACGGCGTGGCGGGCACCTGCGAAGCACGCGAAGAGGCGGCGTAGATTCAGTTTGTGAACGCTGCTGGACTCGGCTGCGCTTCGACCCGCGCTTTCGCGTTCATCCATGACTCTCGAGGCGTGGGCTGCGGATACGGATTCTCAAGCCCGCGCTTGCAGCGTGTCGGCCCGCCGGCGCGGAATCGGGCGATCCCCGGCGAGTCTTCCCACTTTGCCGCGGCGCGAGTCGCGTGCCACTGGTGAAGGACGATCGCCGAGGCGACGACGATCGCGGGTCGGCCGCCCGCGGCGTAAACCCGTCGGCCCAGGTCGTCATCCTCGCCGCCATAGCCGAGGTATTCCTCGTCGAACCCGTTGACGCGGCGATAGAGATCGAGCGTGACCGCGAAGTTTGCGCTCAGGACCTTTGGCTTGTGACCCTTGACGAGCCCCAGCCGCCGAAGGAGCGCGTGCCGACGATACCGGCGGTCGCGGGCTCGCAATTTCACCCATTGATCGGCCGTTGGCTCGACCGGCAGGCGCTGCGAACCGTCAGCAACGAGCGAATCGTCATAGGCATCCGTCTGCTCGCGGGTCAGATCGATGCGAAAGCCGATGGCCAGGTCCGCGCGCGACATCGCACGCTCGATCGCGTCGCGCCAGCCCGGCATGGGGCAGCAATCGCCGTCCAGAAACGCCAGCACCGCGCCCGGCCCCCCGAGCCCGGCACTCACCAGCATCCGCGCCGCGTTGTTACGGACCTGGGCGGAGCGGCTCTGGCCCTGGTGCGGACGCGTCACCACGCCTAGCGGCATCGGCGCGTGCGCCGACGCCTCGCGGACCACGTCCGAGATTGCCTCATCTTCCGCATCGCTGCTGACCACGATGCTCGCGGGCTGCTGCGCGATGGTTGCGGCCAGGGAGCGTGCGAGCCCCCGCGGTGTGTGCGTGCAGATGAGGACGTGAATGGGAGGCACGGCGACAGTGTATGAAACACGCCAGTGCTTCATGAGCCCGCTCGCTGACGCTTGCGGCTCGTTCGACGCGCTCGTTGGAGGCGGGTTTATCCCTTCCGTCGCTTGCCGTCGATCGCGGTGCCGATCTTGCGGTTGACGCGGTGGGGATCAAAGCCGGAGACGTCTTCGCCGAGGGTTTCGAGGAGGCGGTACATGTAGCGTTTGTGCCCGAGCCAGGCGTTGTAGCGCGAATAGACGAGCCATGCGGCCGGGGGGACGAGGATGGCCGCGGCGATGATGTAGTTGCGCTCCTGGCGGATGGCGGCCATGATGGCAACAGAGACGGCTGCGAGCCCGAGCACGAGGGAAACGACGAACTTGCCGAAGGGCGTGCCCACGGCGGCATGCACGGCCTCGCGCGCGGCGCGGATTTTAATCGCCACATCCGAACGCCCGGCCTCTGGGTCGTACTTCCACGTCGACGAACTCTCGACGGCCGGGGTGGATGAGTCGAAGACCTCGTCGAGATTGACGTCCGCGCCCGCGCGCTTGGGCGTGATCTTGGGGCCATCTTCCGCGAGAACGAGGTCCTCGGCGACCGTGTCGTCGAGGTCGTCGCGGCGCTCCTCGCCCTCGGGCAGGCCTCCGTTGGGTGTCTCCGCGCCCATTGTTCCTCCTTGCGTTTGCCGCACACCTCAGCCGCGATGCTCGTGCTGCGCATCGGTCGGCCTCCGCCATCGTGCTTCCGCGTGCATCCTCCCCGGTTGCCGGAATTATACAGACTCAACACCTCCGCGGGTTCACGAGCGCGGTACGCTTGCACGGTGGCGAAGCACATCGGCATCGTGGCGGTGAGTCCCGAAGGCGCGGCCCTGTTCTATCGACAGATCTTCCGACTCGCCTCGCACCAACTCGACCCGCACCTCCACCCGCGCGTCTCGCTTCACAACGAACCGCTGGCAAAGTACATCGATGCACTCGCGGCACAGGATTGGCACGCGGTCGGCGAGTTGCTTCGTCGATCGGCGACGATGCTGGCCAGCATCGGGGCGGATTTTTGTCTCACGCCGGACAACGCGGTGCAGCACGCGGTGCATCTCGCGGAGGCGGGTTCACCGATCCCGTGGCTAACTATTCCCGAACTTGTGGCAAGAGAGGTGGAATCGGAGGGTCGGAAAGTTGTCGGGCTCATCGGCACCAAGATGGTGACAACCGGCTCGACCTACCAGACGCACTTGGGTTTGCGCGGCGTGCAGTTGCTGACGCCGGATCAGGAGCGGGCAGATGCACTGGATCGCATTATTTTCAAAGAACTGATTTTCGGCGATATCAGGCCGCAATCGCTCTCGTTGGTGCTTCGGGTGATTGACGAGTTTGCGGATCGCGGGTGCCAGGGGGTGATTCTGGGGTGCAGCGAGGCCCCGCTGCTGGTGACGAAGGAGAACTCGCGGTTGCCGATCTATGACGCGGCGGAGATTTTGGCGCGGAGCGCGGTGGCACGATCGCTGGCCGGATGATCGCTGCCAAGAGGTGGAACCGATCGGCGCGGGTTATCGAACATGGGAGATGTACGGGGGAGGCTGCGCACTCGTCGCCGCTGGGCATCCGGGCAGGCTGGACGCCGCGGGCGGAGGTCGAGTATGCTGGGCCGCGGGTCGTCGCGCGAGGCGACGGCACGAGGGGTTGGCGTGAAGTGTCACGCGCCGCCGCGGCCGGGAGTTGAGCCCGCACAAGCCGGTGGACGCCGAGTAGGTTTCGGCGTCCCGACCCAAGAGACCTGACTGCACGGAGTCCGCCATGAGCCGATGGGAGCATCGTTCGAGCAGAGATGGACACGTCAACCGATTCGGAGCCCGGACGCTAATCCGGCGATCCGGTCGTGCGCGGATCGAGACGCCCATCGAGGCGCTCGAAGGCCGCGTCCTGCTCGCTGGTGACCACCCGAGTTTCCTGCAGGTCTTCAATAACCCAACCCCCGCCACGCCGACCGCAATCACGCTGGATGGCACTGGGGCGGGGCAGGTGGCCGGGACGATTAATCCCGCGATGGACGATGACGTCTTCCAGTTCACCGCGCCGGCGGGAGCGGACTTCGTCACGGTCTGGGCCGACGGGCTGAACAACGCCAACGTCCTCGACTCACGCGTTGAGATCTATACAGGGACGCCCGGCGGGACCGCGACGCTGTTGCGCTCGAGCTCGAATAACGGAACCCTGACCTCGGGTGCCTTCCGCGACGGCTGGGTCGGCTTCAAGGCCACTGCGGGCGATACCTATTACGTCCGCGTGCTCTCCGACCTGGCGATGGGCTCGGGCTCGACGGGCGCTTACAACATCCGTGTCGACGCCATCGCGACCGCCTTCCCCGCGCTGAACCCCGCCTCTGGCGTTGGCACCGCGGGCGGAATGATCACGCTCAAGGGCAGCGATGTTGTTTATGCCGTCAACACCGGATCGGGTGCCAACTTCGGCAGCCTCGCCATGATCACGGGCGTGGCGGACGCGGCGGACCTCAACACACGGATCGACATTTACGACGGCAACGGGAACGCACTGGCGTTTGACAGCGATGCCGGCAACCGGACCAATGCTTTCCTGGCCGTGCGGTTCGCGCCGAGCCAGACGTATTACGTCCGCGTCCGAAGCGACGACATCTTTGCCGCGGCCACCAGCACCGGCAGTTTCACGCTCAACATCGACGCCATCGCGGCCGCGGTGGCGATCGATCCGGTGACGCGGCTTGGTGCGAGCAACTCGAGCGTTCCCTCGTCGTCACTGGGCACGCTCTTCCGCTTCAAGGCTCAGGGCTCGGGTTTCAGTTGGATCACCGTGAACGCCGGTGCGGGCCTTGCGCCGATCCCGGACTCCGCCGTGCGCCTCTACAGCGATGCGGGCGTGCAGATCGCGTTCAACGAACTCCCCGGCCCATTCTCACAGATCATCACCGAACTCGAGGGCGGGAAGGACTACTTCGTCATCGTCGAGAACTTCGACGGCAGTGCGGGCGGCACCTTCGCGCTCGAACTCGAAGTCCACCACACGATCAACACGGCGACGGGCCTTGACGACCACCAGGACTTCATCGCCGCGGGCACCGGCACGCCACCGGTCAACCCCACCAACGAGGAGCGGAAGCGCGGGTTTGAGTTGGCCACGCCGCTGATCTGGGGCGCGCCTGAGCCCGCACCGTCGCCCTTCCCTGCGGCGCAGTTCGGCAACCTTAATCCGGCGGTCCCCGTGCCCCCGCATCACGTCCAGGTTGTGCGCGGCTTCGCCCAGGGCCGCATCGAGACCGGAGGCGACACCGACATCTTCCAGTTCGTCCCACCCGTGGACATGCTGGGCGACTTCAGCGGGAATCGGGACGAGCGCACAGTCAATCCCATGGGCCTGCTGCCGCCGATCTGGGAACCGAAATATCGCCCCTCGACGCGGCTCCAGATCAAGGCGATCGGCGGCACGCTCGAGAACACCCGCGTCCGCGTCTTCGACTCCAAGTTCAACCAGGTCTACCCGGGGCAGAACGGCTACAACAACACGACGCTAGGCGGCTTCCTCGAGCCCTCCGGCGTCATCGACCCGGCCTCGCTCCCGCCGACGCCTCCATTCCCTGGTCCGCCCCCGATGGGCACAGTCCCCAACTATTCCTTGCCCGCAATCGCCAATGACGCCCTGCAGGTCTGGGGCGGCGAGGTCTACTACCTTGAGATTTCGAGCGAGGCCGGCGCCGGACGCTACAACGTCGAGGTGCAGGTGGATGCTGACGCGGACACGAGCACCACCGCCGCGCCGGCCCCGGTAAACCCCGATGTCAGCAAGTTTAGCCCGCGGATCGCCGAGGCGGGTGAATGGGCCAACGCCTACGAACTTCAGATCGACCCGAACACCGGCGACGCGGTCAACTACGTCAACGCAGCCGGCGGTGCGCTCGTCAACCTCGGCTTCGGTTTCTACACAGTTCGGACCGGGAACTTCACCGCCCCGCTCCTGGGCCGAGGCTATTCGTTCGACAAGGTCAACGACGACATGTTGGGCGCGGGGATGGGTGCCGATGTGGAAGACTTTGTCGGCACCGCGGGCTCGCGCGGCCGCGTCATCTTCCAACTCTCCGACTTGGGCAACCTCACCTCGGCGACCGATGCCGACCTCTTCCAGTTCCGCGCGCTCTACACCGGCACGGCCGAGGTCCGCGTCAACACCACTGATCTTGCCGACGAGTTCTGGGAGGGCAGCATCGACACCGAGGAGCGTGATCTCGTCACGCAGCCTCCGCCGCCGCCCACACCCATCCGCCTCAACAACGACGTCCGCGGCGGCCTCTCCAAGACCTATGACAGTCCGCTCGATTCCGCGCTCCGCGTCTTCCGCAACGACTTCACCGAGATCGCCTACAACAACGACAACTCGGTCACCGCGGGCGAGTCCGACACCACCGACACCGGCGAGTTTGTCGGCAAGACATTCCAACGCCGCGACGCTCGCGTCACGTTCCCCGTCGTCGCGGGCAACACCTACTTCCTGCAGGTCGAGAGCGGGCAGCGTCAGAACTTCAGCCTCACGTTCCCCAAGGTCGATTGGCGTCACGCCACCGGCAGTTACGAACTCCTGGTCAACTCGATGCCCTTCAACGGCTTTGACGACGATCACATCAACCCGCCCTTCACAGGCCTTGTTGTCAATCCGCAGGCCACGCCCATCCCGGTTGATCTCGACACGACGAGCACGTCAACGACGCTCGGCTCGGTCGATGGCGAGATCGCGCTGACGCCGGGCAATCCCGCCGATGCCGACCTGTTCCAGTTCCTCGCCCCCGCGACCGGCACGATGACGATCAGTGCCGATCGACGCGCCGGAGACGCCTTCAGCCGCCGCGTGAGCGTCTACGACGGCACCGGCAACCTCATCGCGCAGAGCCAGGTCTCCTCGAACACCGGGACGGCCTCGGTCAATATTCTCACGAACCAGGGTGAACGCTTCTACGTCGCGGTCGACGGCGCGGGCCAGCAGGGCCGCTACACGGTGAGCCTCCAGGGTGCCCCCTTCTCCGACGACCACGCGAGCGAGCCGAATCTCTTTGCCGCGACGGATATCCCGTCCAACAGTTACGACTACGACGGCACCGAAACGGTCTCGGGCAGCATCGAGAGCGCCGGGGATACTGATGTCTTCACCTTCTCCACGATCGCCTACGACACCGTCTCGATCACCGTCGATGGCATCACTCCCACGCTTCGTCCCAGCGTGTTCGTCTACGAGATCAGCGAGGATCCGAGCGGTCATCCCGTGCTGCTGATCGTCGGCTTCGGCGGCGGCAACGGTGCCACCTCGACCACCATCACCGTCGCCCTCACGGCTCCGCCTCGCACCTCGACGATGACCAACGAGACCTTCAACAACTACTTTGTCGTCATTGGCGGCATCGACCCCAACGTCGATTTCGGCGACTACAACATGACGCTCGACTTCAACGTCACCACCGACGACCACCCGGACGGACCGAATCCGCCGCCACCGGGCTCGGCCATCGTCGCCGGCCAGTTCGATGTTGCAACGCTGATCAACCTGGGCACGACCGGCACCGGCGGCTCCGCGGGCATGATCGAACTCACGGGCGATTCCGATCTGTTCACCTTCACCTCGCAGTCGCAGGGGACCGCGACGATCAACGTCATCTCGACGGCCGAGAGCCTCCTGTTCCCGCGCGTCCGCGTGATCGACGAGAACGGGCTGGCGGTCTTCGACTCCACGAGCAACCAGCCGCAGGTCACAGGCCCCGACGCGCCGCAGTCCATCGCCACCTACACCTTCACCGCGCAGCGCAACGCCAAGTACTTTGTGATGATCGAGGGCGCGCCGGCAACGGGCAACACGTTCAAGACCTCGGATAGCGGCCGGTACCTTGTGAACGTCGGCGCTCCGACCGCCGACGACCATCCCAACATCTCCGAGTTCTCGATCGCCGACCCGATCGTGCTCTCGACCTTCTCCGGCGTCGGTGCCGAGACCGGCGTCATCGAAGTCACCTCCGATTCCGATCTCTTCCGCGTGGACACGCTCGTCAACGGCAACCTCCAGGTCACGATCGACACGCCAGGCAGCGGCATCCGCCCCGTCCTTCGGTTCTTCGACTTCAACGAGGCTCAGGTGGGCGGGCAGATCCGCGACGGCGACGCCCTCGACGAGGACGGACTCCTCAACGGCTCCGTCACGCGCACCTATTCCACCCTCGCCGCGCGTCGCTACTACGTGCTGATCTCCTCTGACCCCACGACCATGCCCACCTCCGGCTCCTATGCCGTCGCCGTCTTTGGCGGCACCCCGCCGCCCGGCCCGGACGACCATGCCAACGCCGGCGATTTCGCCAACGCCACACTCATCCCCCTCAACGCCCGAAGCGGCGATGGTAACGCGACGGGCCTGATCGAACTCGGCGGCGACACCGACCTCTTCGTCTTCAACAGCCTCAGCGGCTCAACCTCTCAGCCTCGAACCGCCTACATCAACATCGTCAAGCCGGGCGGTCAACTCCCCGATCGTCTCGGCCTGAGAGTCTTCGGGCCAAACCTCCAACTCATCGCGCAGGACACCGTCGGCACCGCCGGCGTCGAGGCCACAATCGCCTTCAGCATCAACGCCCCCAACCAGAAGTACTACGTCGAAGTTGACGGCCTTGCCGGGCTCACCGGTGCCTACTCCGTTCGCATCGACACCGCCCCGGAGACGTTCTTCCTGTACTACCCCGAGGGCTTCTCTTCCGCACGCGTCCGCGAATATGTATCGATCGGCAACGCCAACAACCACGAGGTCAACTACACCATCCGCCTCCGCTACGAGGGCAACGATCCCGAGACCGTCATCGTCAACAACGGCACCATCGCCGCCAACTCTCGCGGCGGCATCACCATCAGCAACGGCCCCTCCGGCGCGCTCCCCGGCGTCCTCCTCAACCGGCCCTACGCCATCGTCGTTGAATCCGACGGCTTCCTCGCCGCCAATATCTCGCACTATGACTTCGGCAACACCCTCGGCGAGGCGTTCACCGGCGAGCCCTCGACCCAGTGGAGTTTCGCCCGCGGCACTAAGTTCCCAGGCTCCATCCAGGACTTCCTCGTCTATTACAACCCCAACCCCTCCGCTGCCGTCGTCACCCTCACCGCCTACTACCCCAACGGCCAGTCCGTCGCGTTCAGCCAGACGGTGCAGGGCAATCGCCGACTCGGATGGAACTTCAACGACACGCCGATGCTCCAGAACGGCGAGTTCTCCTTCGTCGTCACTTCAGCACCGGCGAATCCTGCTGACGAGCACATCGGCATCGTCGCCGCGCTCAGCCACTACGACCTCGACACCGCCTCCGGCTATGCCGTGCTGGGCGACGCCGACGGTGGCGCGACTTCCGGCGTTATCCCCGGCATCCAGAATCAGTTGGGTGCCACCACGAACATCACCTTCTTCAATAACTCCAACACCGCGACGACCATCGGGCTCGTCGGCAAGTACGTCAGTTCCGGCCTGCCGGACCTCGTCCGTCCCATCTCGATCGGTGCGTTCGAGCGACTCACATTTACGCCAGCCGAACTTGGCCTCGTCGCCGATCAGGCGGTCGGCCTCCGCTACGACGCGTCCACCAAGATCACCGTCCTCGCCGAGACCGTTCAGTTCAACGATTCGGACGCGACGCAGGGCGCGAATCGCGCGGGGACCAGTTGGTTCGTGGGCGACGCCTTCATCAACCGCAACAAGGCGGGCACGCTCTACTTCGAGACGGCGTTCTTCTACAACCCCACCACCGACCCGCTCAACATCACGCTCGACTTCATCTATCGCCAGGGCACGGTCACCTCGCACACCTTCACGGTCGGTGCCAAGGACTTCCAACTCATCAACCTGCACCAACTCCCCGCGGTGCTGAACTCGTACGTCTTCAACTACTTCGCCGTCCAGGCCACGGCCTCGGCACCGTTCGTGATGAGCATGAACCACTACGACCTCGTGCTGCAAGGCGGCTGGAGCACCAAGGGCGCGCCGCTGGGCCTCACCGAACCCATCACCAACATCTGAGCCTGTATATGGAAAGGTGGTATGGGCGTCCCGCCCGTGTGAAGATGAGTGGCATAGGCGTCCCGCCTGTTTGAAAAACTGAAACGACTCCCACGCCGCCCTCCACCAGGGAGGGCGGCTTTCATTTCAGTGTGATTTCAATCGCAGCGAGTGGACAAAGCCACCTTGAAGCATATCGCTACCACTCGTAGCCCGTGTCCTCAGCGATGCGGTAGATCGCGGTGAGCAGCATTGTGTGCTGACGCAGAATGTCGGCGCTCGCCTGGTCGCCGGATTGCTCCGCCGAGACAGCACCGGCGTTCCCCTCAAAGATCGCCGGGATCGCCCCTGACGCTTCCAGGATGCTTGCTACCCGCTCGTGCATGGGACCGGCCGCGTCGCTCTCAAAGGTACGAGCCAGTTGCTCGGTCCGGAGCATGGCAAAGAAGTCACGAAGCTCGATGGTGGGACGCGCTCGCACATTCGACTGGATCCACGCCTCAAGATCACCTTTCGTCAGGGAACCATCGACCACGGCCAAGACCACGTCCGCCGTGGTCTCGTCAGCCGCAGTGAGTTCCCAACCGTTCAGGAACAAAAACGTGGTCCCCGCGGCAAACGCGACTCGCTTGTTGCCGTCTACAAACGGGTGATTCTTGCTCAAATGGAAGACATACGCAGCGGCCATGCCGAACGGGATCGTGTGTGCAAACTGCCCGCCGAAGCCCTGCTGCGGCATCGCCAACGCCGACTGGAGCATCCCACGATCACGGAGCCCGGTCGAACCGCCGTGTGCCTGAATGGCGAGTTCGTGCAGCGTGACGACCTCGCCCTCGCTGAGGAAACGAGGTGGCTTGGTCAACGCACCAAAATTCACTGCGCCAACTTCCGCAGAGTCTGCGGGTACTTGGAGAACGCGAAACGGACCGCGCGCGAGAACTCCTTGTCGTGCCCGCGGATCTCAACCCTCGCGAGGAACGCCAAGTAGGTCGGCACGTCCATGCCGAACTTTTTCGCCCGCGGCTCGAGTTCGGCGATCACTTCGTTCTGAAAGGGAATATGTGTGACCTGTGAAACCATGCCTAATTATCGGCGCGCCGCCCGCGCCGGGCGAATGCCCGAGAATCCCAAGGGCTCCACCGTCCGCGCCTGGCGATTTCGTAGCGGCTCGAGCGCGTCGGCCTTGCTTCCCGCCTCGCCCCGCCCCCCCCCCCCCCGCCTATTCCCACTCGATCGTCGCGGGCGGCTTGCTCGAGATGTCGTACACCACGCGATTCACCCCGCGCACCTCGTTGATGATCCGGCTCGAAATTGTCGCCAAGACCTCATACGGCAGCCGCGCCCAGTCCGCTGTCATGAAATCCTGCGTCTCGACCGCTCGCACCGCGACCACGCTCTCGTACGTCCGCCCGTCGCCCATCACCCCGACGCTCCGCACGGGCAGCAGGACGGCGAAAACCTGGCTCGTCGTGCGATACAGGTTGTTCGCCACGATCTCTTCGAGCACGATCTCATCGCAATCACGAAGCACCTCCAGCCGCTCCCGCGTCACCTCGCCCAGAACTCGGATCGCCAGCCCGGGGCCGGGGAACGGGTGCCGCCAGATGATCTGCTCCGGCAGCCCGAGGACCTGCCCCAGCGCCCGCACTTCATCCTTGAAAAGATCGCGCACGGGCTCGACGAGTTGGAACCCCAGTTCCTCAGGCAGCCCGCCGACGTTATGGTGCAACTTGATCCCCGCCGACTGCCCCGCATATCCCTGCCCCGATTCGATCACATCCGGATAGAGCGTGCCCTGCGCGAGGTATCGCACCGCGCCGCGCCCCTCGTGCTTGATCTTCTCCGCCTCGCTTTTGAACACCTCGATGAACCGGTGCCCGATCCGCCTCCGCTTCTCCTGCGGCTCGGTGATCCCCTTCAGGTCGCCGAGAAACGCCGCTTCCGCATCGACCACCCGCAAGTCGACGCGAAAGTGGTCCCGAAACGTCGTCTCGACGAGTTCGCGTTCGCTCTTCCGCAAGAGCCCAGTGTCGACGAAGACGCACGTCAACTGATCGCCGACCGCGCGATGAATGAGCGCCGCGGTCACCGACGAATCGACCCCGCCCGAGAGCCCGCAGATGACCCTTCCGTTTCCGACCTGCTCTTTCACGCGCGCCGCGGCTGTATTGACGAAGTCCGACATCTTCCAGGTGCCCGTGCAGCCGCAGATGTCGTAGAGAAAGTTTCGCAAGAGGTCCACGCCGTGCGGCGTGTGCGTCACCTCCGGGTGAAACTGCACGCCATAGAACCGGCGTTTGCCCTCGGCGTGCCGCACCGCCGCGAGCGGGCACGTCGGCGTCGACGCCAGCACGTCAAATCGGGGTCCGCCCGCGCCCCCCGTCCCCCCCGCCGCCACCTGATCCCCATGCGACATCCACACGGTCGTCCGCTCGGGTATGGCGTTGAAGAGGTCCTTGCGCTCCGCGATCTGGATGCTCGCCCGGCCGAACTCGCGGTGGTCCGCTCGCGTGACGTCCGCGCCGAGAATCTGGCAGAGCAACTGCATGCCGTAGCAGATCCCGAGCACCGGGACGCCCAGATCGAGAATCGCGGGGTCGCATCGGGGTGCGCCCTCGTCATACACGCTCGCCGGCCCACCGGACAGAATGATCCCCTTGGGCCGCATCCGAGCCAGTTCCGCGGCGGGGGTCGCCGGATGAACCAGCATCGAGAACGCGCCGGCCTCACGCACTCGTCGCGCGATCAGTTGAGCCGTCTGGCCGCCAAAGTCCAGAATCGGAACGATTTCGTCGTGCGGCGGTGGAAGGGGCGTCGGTTGCCTCATGTCGGCCTCTGTGTGCTTGTTCGTGCCGCGACGAGCCCCGCGGCAGTGGGAGCCCTAAAAAGCACAAGCACGGGCCTTGCCCGTGCCGGGGTCGATGATACGCGATTCCATCCTCCCGGGTTCACCCGAGTGCCAATTCGAGTCCCACAGCAAACCGCCGATACAGTTACCGATGCTTCGCGGCCCGATGCTGCCCGTTCGACTCCTCGCGATTCTCGCGGCAAGCATGTCCAGCGCCTGCTCCTCGCCGCCCGTGTCGTTTGATTCGCCCGACCCGTCCGCGCGTCTCAACGCGATCACGAAGGCGTTGCGTGAGCGCGACCGCGGCTCGATCCCTGACCTGATCGACTCCCTTGAGCACGACGACCCGCTCGTTCGCCTCGCCGCGATCCGCGGGCTCGAAGAGTTCACGGGCGAGACCCGCGGCTACTCCTACGCCGATCCGGACTTTCGACGGCAGGAGGCCATCGAACGCTGGATAGACTGGTATCGGGCGCAATCGCCCGAGGCACCCCCCGCCGCCTCCCGGAGTGCTCGATGAACGCTCAGCCGGACATCCGAGTTCATGTGGTGAGCGACCCCACGTATCTCAGTGGCGTGCGCGACCTCATCGCCGCGGTCGCCCGCCGGCTCTCGTTTTCCGACGACACCTGCGGGCAGATCGCCCTCGCAGTCGATGAGGCCCTCGCCAACGTCATCCGCCACGGGTATGAACGCCGCAAGGACGGCCCCATCACCATCAGCATCTGGCCGCTGCCCGGCGATAACGGCCACTCCCGCCCCGGCATCCGGATCGTCGTAGAGGACGAAGCCAGGCAGGTCGATCCTGGCGAGATCAAGAGCCGTGACCTGGATCAGATCCGCCCCGGCGGCCTCGGCGTCCACATCATCCGGCAGATCATGGACGAGGTCGTGTATGAGAAGCGCGACGGACCCGGCATGAGGCTGACGCTCGTCAAACGCATCCCCGCCGACGCCGGAAAGCCCGGCGCGGCCAAGCCGGCTTGCCCTGATTGCGTGTGCGCGCCGCCGGCGTCTCCTGCACCCCAGGCACAAGCGTCCTCGGCCCACGCACCAACCGCCCATTCATTGCCTACTTCGATGCCTCCGGCAACCAAGCCGACAGGCCATACCAAGCCACACACCGGAGGAACAGGATGACCGACGACTCAGCCATCAAGGTGACATCAGAGACAGTCGGGACCGCCGCGGTCGTCACGCCGCATGGCGACGTCGACCTCGCACGTTCTCCGGTGCTGCGAAACTCCCTGCGACAAGTGCAGAACACCAGACCCGTGCGGCTCATCGTCGATCTCGCAATGGTCGACTACATGGACAGTTCGGGCGTCGCCACCCTCGTCGAGGCCCTCCAGATCGCGCGTCGCAACAACACCCGCATGGTTCTCTGCGGCATGAAGGACCGGGTCCGCTCCATCTTCGAGATCGCACGTCTCGACACCGTCTTCTCCATCGCTGCCTCGCGCGACGCGGCGCTCACGGCCTGAACCCGTTCGCAGCCCATCATGCCCGATCAGCCGCCCGCTCGCCCGCTCCACTCCGCCGACTACTTCGGCGACCAGCGTGATTTCTGGTGGAACGCCGATTACCTCGCTCTCGTGGCGCGCCGCCTTGCGTTCGAGCGCGTCCGCGATGTTCTCGACCTCGGCTGCGGCATCGGACACTGGGGCCGCGCCCTCCTCCCGCATCTCCCGCCCTCCGCCCGCATCACCGGCATCGACGCCGAGCCGGAGTGGGTCAAGAAATCCACCGCGATCGCCGCCACCCGCGGCGTCGCCTCGCGCGTCAACTACCTGCATGGCCGCGCCGAGCAGATTCCCTTTCCCGAAACATCGTTCGACCTCGTGACCTGCCAGACGCTCCTTATCCATGTGCGCGATCCTGTTGCCGTGCTTCGCGAAATGCTCCGCGTCCTTCGCCCTGGTGGCCTGCTCCTCGCGGTCGAGCCCAGCAACATCGCCTCCGCCCTCGGCATCTCGAGTTTCAATGCCGCGTGGCCCATCAACGACCGACTCCGCATCGCTCGCTTCCAGGCCATCTGCGAGCGCGGCAAGGCGGCTCTCGGAGAAGGCGATAACTCGGTCGGCGACCTCGTGCCCGGCATGATGCAAGAGGCCGGCGCGACCGACATCCGCGTCTGGCAGAACGAGCGTGCGTTTCCGCTCCTACCACCGTACGAGTCGCCCGATCAGCAGGCCGATGCCAAGCAGGTTCTCGAGTTTGCCGAGCGCGACTTCTGGGGCTGGAACAAGCCCGACACGCATCGCTACTTCATCGCGGGCGGCGGCGAGGAGTCCGAGTTCGAAACGCTCTGGCGCTTCGGTGTCACCGCCAATCGCGCCGAGGCGGCCGAGATCACCGCTCGTCGCTACCACCGCGCCGGCGGGACGATCATCTACCTCATCGCCGGGCGAAAGCCCCCAGCAGCAGCATGAACGCCGCCTCACCCTGACGCTGATTCGCAACTCCCCCACACTCCAGCCCTCCAACCATTGCGCATGACCGAGCCCTCGACCTGGGACCCGCCTGCTCCCGCCGCGCACCGCAAACGCCGCCTTCGCCGAATCATCCTTTTCTCCGCGGGCGGGCTCGCGCTCTTCATGCTGATCCTGCTCGCCCTCGCGCCCACGATCGCCTCTCGCTTCGTGCCCGGCATCGTCCAGTCCGCCGCCGCATCATCCCTCAGCGGCAAACTCACCGTCCGTTCCGCCTCGCTCTCGTGGTTCGGATCCCAAGCCCTTGGGCCCATCACCGTCGTCGATTCGAACGGCGAGCAGGTCGCCTCGCTCGACGCCTCCGTCTCGCGCGGGCTCTTCGGCCTGCTCACCGGTGCCGTCGGGCTCTCCTCACTCGACGCCGGCACCGTCAAACTCTCCGGCTCCGCGGCGTTCGTTCGCTACCCCGACGGCACGACCACGCTTGACCGACTCCTCAAGCCCGCCGCAACCGCGTCCCCCACCCCACGCACTCCGGGGAAGAAGGCCCCGGCCTCGCTCCCCGCCTCGCTCGCGGCCACCATCTCCATCGACGCGCTCGACCTCCGCATCGAAGACCGCTCCGGAGCGAACCCGATCTCGGCGCGTGTCAGCGGGCTCGCCGGGTCCATCACCTACGCCAAGGGGAAGGCCGAGATCGACCTCCGCGCCCGCGCCGAGGACCTCTCCGGCCGAGCCGCCACCCCCGCCGGCGGGTTCACCATCGCCGGCACGATCACCAACCTCGCCGATGCCAAGGGCACGTTCACGCCAGGTGCCGCATCCCTCGACGCCAAACTCCGACTCGAAGGCCTGAGCCTCGCACTTGTTGACGCGATCACGGGCCAGCCGCAGACTCTTCGCGGCCTCATCGGTCCCTCGCTCGACGCGGCCGCCGATCTCAAGGGCAACGCTTCGACCGCCGAGGCATCGTTCAAGGCGACCGCCGAGCACCTCTCCGTCGACCTTGCCTTGTCGCTGGCGGGCGGCGTACTGACGATACCTCGCCCCGGCACCATCGCCCTCCGCCACGGCGGCGCGGCTCCTGCCATCCCAGCGCTCCGCGACGCCCTCGCCGCCAGCAACGTCTCCATCGACAAGTTCCCGAGCCTCACGCTCAGCCTCGCGTCGCTCCGCGTCCCCGTGCCCACCAGCGGCAAGCCCTTGGACCTCCGCACGGCCTCGATCGCCGCGTCGCTCGACACCTCTGAGGCCACGGGTTCCGTGCCCGTGCCCGGCCCGCAGGGCCCGACTCCCCAGCCCTTCCGCGTCGCGCCGCTCTCAATCCGTCTCGACGCCCCGGACCTCGCCACAGCCCTCACGATCAAGGGCCAGACCACCGCGACGCTCGCCGGCAAACCCGCCGGCGCGCTCTCCATCGACGCCGCCGCGTTCGACCTGCTCGACGCCAAGGGCGCGCTCCGCGCCGGAATGCCGGGCCGCGTCCAGGGTGTCGTCATGCTCGCCGGCGTCGCCACCGCCATTGCCCAGCCGATGCTCGCCCGCTCAGGCATTGAACTCGCCACCGACGTCGGGCCGACTCTTGACCTCACGCTCCGCGCCGCCGCGGAGGCCGATCCACAAGACGGCACGCTCGCCGCCGCCACCACCAAGCCCCCGACGCACATCGCCGCCGAGATCAAGTCCGCCAACGTCAACGCCATCGCGCGGCTGATGATCGAGGGCAACCTCATCCGCACCAAGCCCAAGGGCATCGAACTCACGATCGCCTCCGCCGGCCCGCTTGTCTCGCGCCTCGCCAAGGACGCGGGCCTCTCGATCGCGTCGGGCGCGAGCATCAACGCCGCGATCACAAACCTGAGCGCCGATCTCGATCGCCTCGGCGCGAAGCCGAACCCGGACTATCGCGGCCTCAGCGGCAACCTCGCCATCACGACGACCGCCGCCAAGGGCACGCTCTCCCTCCCCGGCCAGCCCGCCAAGCCCCTCGAACTCGCACGCGCCTCGCTCTCGCTCAACCTCGCCGATCTCGCCAATGGCATCGACGCCTCGCTCCGCGCTGCCGCCTCGCTCGACGGCAAACCCGCCGGCACCCTCGTACTCAATCTCACGCTCACCGGCCTCCTCGATGCCAAGGGCGCGCCCGCAGACACCCTCCCCACACCCGTCGGCACGCTCTCCCTCAAGGACCTCAACTCCGCGCTCGCCCAGCCGTTCCTCGCCGACTCCGGGATCGACCTGCTCGCGGGCATCGGGCCGACGGCGGACGTGTCGCTCACCTTCGCCGCGGCTGGCAAACCCGAACCCGCCGACCTCCTCCCTCGCTTCGACGCTGATCTCTCGATCTCCTCCGCAGGCCTCACGTCAACGGGCCTCCTCACGTTCGACGGCCGATCCATCCGTTCCCGCGGCGCGGGCGTCGAGGTCATCGCAAGCAACGTCGGCGCGCTCGTTGCGGGTGCCGCAAAGCAGTCGGGCTGGACCATCGCCTCGGCCGGCCCCGTTCGCTTCACGCTCCGCAATGTTATTGTCCCGCTGACGACGGACCGCGCCCCCGCGCTCGATCTGGCCACGGTGGAGGCCCAGATCACCTCGGGCAACCTCTCCGCCGCGCCAATCGTCCCGCCGGGCGTCGCGGCCATCGAGCCCGTGCAGATCAAGCAGTTCATCCTGACCGCTCGCCTCGCACCCAAGGCCGCGCCCTCGATCGATCTTCGCACCTCCGGCATGCACGGCGACGCCGCCTTCTACGCCAAGGCAGCGTTCGAACTCACCGGCCTCGGGCTCGCCTCGGGCCAGCCCATGCTCGACCCCGCGCGCTTTCGACCCGCCGGCTCGCTCGATGTCGGTGGCGTTCCCGCCTCGCTCGCCGCCCTCGCCGACCCGGCCCAAGCCGCACAGTTCACACGCCTCTTCCGAGAGGCCGTCGGCCCGACGCTCGGCATCAAACTGGACTCCACGCGCCGAGCCGGGGGGAGCAACGCCGACGCCATCGACCTCACCCTCGCCGTCGTCGCGCAGCGACTCAAGGGCGAACTCCGCGGCGCGATGGACCCGCTGGCCCTCTCGATCGCCAAGTGCGACTTCCGAACCTCCGTCACTCCTGACCTCGCCGCGGCCCTCATTGAGATGTCCGCAGGCACGCTCGAATCAACGCCCTCGCTCAGCGGCCCGGCCACGCTTGTCTTCGCCACCGAGCCAGCCAGCATCCCGCTCGCCGGCCTCAAGCCCGATTGGGTGCGCGCCGGACGCCTCATCGCGCGGGTCGGTCTCGAGGGCAAGACCACGATCACCAACGTGGTCACCAAGGCCGCCGACGGCACCGCTCGCGACCTCGGCCCGCTCACGCTCCACGACATCCTCGCTAAGGTGGACTTCCCGCTCTCCGCGCTCGCGCCCGCCGCGGGCTCCGCCGCCAAGACCGCCGCGGTCACCATGACCGGCTCGATCCTCGGTGCTGCCGGCGCTCCGCTGGCGACCGTCAACGCCGCGGGCAAGGCCGACCTGGTCGCCGGCGCGCCGCGCGGGCCAGTCTCAGCCGATCTCGCGCTCAACCTCGTGGACGTCGCCCGCGTCGACACACTCATGGGCCAGCCCGGCCTGCTCGCCGGTGCTGTCGGCAACACTCTCGAACTCTCCGCCACGTTCCGCGCCCGATTCGAGCCACCCGCAGCGCCCGCAACGCCGCAAACCAAGCCACAAACCAAACCTCTGCCCAAACCCGCGACCAACCCCGCCGTGCCGCCGCCCGCATCCACCCTCACCGCCGGCACGCTCACGGCATCGATCAAGGCACCGCGTCTCACCACGCAGCAGCCGCTCAAGGCCTCACTCGCCAACAACGCGCTCTCCCTCGACGCCCCGCTCGTCATCGCATGCACCGTCGATCCCGCGTGGGCCGATCGATTCCTCCTGGGCGAGGGCGCACCGCCCGCACCCGCCAAGCCCGGCACGCCGCAACCCGCGCCCACTGCAAAGACCTTGTTCGACGACCAAGTCCAACTCCGCGTCGCGATCACGAAACTCGGCCTCTCGCTCGGGCCGAATCCGATGGTCCCTGGCACCTTCGCGCTCGATGCCCAACTCTCCGCCCCCGCCGTTGTGCTTCGCATCGTCCCCCCACCCCCGCCGCCCCCGAAGCGCGAGAGCCTGCTCGGCCGCCTCGGCGGCGGTCAGCCTCCAGCCGCCGCTCCTGCCGCGCCGCCGCCAACCAAGGTTCTCTTCAAGGGCTTCAGCGCCCGCATCACCTCCGGGAAGCCCGGCGTCGTCGGATTCAACCTCTCCATCGATGACTCGGGCCAAGGCCCCAACCCCAACAAGAAGCCCGCGGTCGTCTTCGAGGGCGGGCTCTACAACCTCGCCGACCCCTCCGGCAAACTCACCACCGACGCCGCCCTTCTCTCTCTCACGGGCGACGCCTTCGGCCTCCCCACCGCGCTCATCGACGCTCTCGCCAAGCAGAACAACCTCCTCAACGAGGCTCTCGGCCCAACCATGAACCTCCGCGTCAAGACCGAGGGGGCCTCCGCCAAGTCCGGCCGCATCGACGCCTACGCCCTCAGCCCTCGAGCGGAGGCCACCATCAAGGGCACCATCCAGGGCGGCCGCTTCATCGCCGACACGCCCGCCGAGGTCTCTCTCAGGGAGATCACCCCCAACCTCGGCGGGATGCTCGTCGAGGGCTTGCCCATCATCGGCAAGTTCGAGAAACGCCGCGACGACGGACCCGCCACCGTCCGCGCCTCCGACCTCAGCATCCCCATCGACAACGACCTCCGCAAACTCAACGGCGTCGTCGTCATCGACATCAAACAAGCCCGCTTCGAAACCTCCAACGTCTTCGGCAAACTCGTCAAGTTTGCCGGCCAACGCACCGAGGGAACCGTCGGCCGCCGCCTCGACCCCCTCACCGTCACCTTCAAGGACGGCGTCGCCACTTACGCCCGCTACAAACTCAAACTCGGCGAGTTCACCGTCGACACCCAGGGCACTGTCGATCTCGTCAACCGCAACCTCGACATCGTCACGTTCCTGCCCTTCGGCGCCCTCACCGACGAGGCCGCGGGCTCGCTCAACACCGGCCTCGGCCGCATGCTCGGAGGGCTCGTCCCCGCCCTCGAACAGGCCACCATGGTCCCCTTCCGAACCAAAGGCTCCTTCGACAGTCCCGCCACCGCCCCCGATATGGACCTCTTCTTCAAGGAGGCCGGGCGCAGCCTCCTCCGCCCGGGACAAATCATCCAGGGCGGCCTCGAAGACCTCTTCAAAAACCTCGGCGGCGGCGGCAAATAACCATCGCACCGCAACCTGTGTCGCCCAACCCACTACAGTTCTGCACATGACCACCGCTCAGGCCACCTCGGCACTCGCCGCCGCGCCCGTCACCGACGCCTCGCCGCCCGTCGCCGAGTTCCGCGATCTCCGCAAGACCTACTACAAGCCGGACGGCTCCGTCATGGTCGAGGCCCTCCGCGGCATCAACTCGATCATCCGCCGCGGCGATTACGTTGCCATCATGGGTGCCTCCGGCTCGGGCAAGTCCACGCTCATGAACGTCCTGGGCTGCCTTGATCGTCCCACGGGCGGGCAGTTCCTTCTCGATGGCCGCGACGTGAACACCATGTCCGACGCCGTGCTCTCCGAGTTTCGCGGGCGCACCATCGGCTTCATCTTCCAGGCGTTCAACCTCATCCCGCAGTTGACGGTCGAGGACAACGTCGAGGTGCCGCTGTTTTATCAGCGCGTTCCCAAGGCCGAGCGTCGCCAGCGTTCGATCGAGAGCCTGCGGCTTGTCGGGCTGGGCGAGCGCCTGGGCCACAGACCCCGCGAACTCTCCGGCGGGCAGCAGCAGCGTGCCGCGATCGCTCGCGCGCTCGTCACGCGACCCGTGATCCTGCTCGCTGACGAGCCCACCGGCAACCTCGACTCGGCGACCGGCAAGGCGATCCTCGACACGTTCGACTCGCTGCACGCCAAGGGCATGACCGTCATCATGGTGACGCACGATCCCGCGGTTGCGGAGCGGTGCCGACGCATCATCCGGCTCAAAGACGGGCTGATCGAGAGCGACATCGTGAAGTAACGCTCGTGGCACGAACCTCGCCCTGGAGGTCCGTGAATGGGGTTCTGCACAGAGGCACTGCTATTATTTGACGATTCGCTCGAATGAGAGTCAGCCATGTCCATCGTCAACGCCCCGACCAATCCGCCCAGCGCCCGACAAGAGCGGGAACTCATCCCTCACGACAGCCCACTTGCGCCTTACGTTTCGGTGAATCCCGGTCGCATGCACGGGGAGCCGTGCTTCAAGGGGACGCGCGTTCCGGTTCAGACGCTCTTTGATCATCTTGATCTGGACAACGGCCTGAGCGAGTTTCTTGAAGGCTTTCCGGATGTTCCACGCGATCAAGCGGTCGCGGTGATCGGTCTTGCCTCGCGCGGCCTTCTCGAAGGACTCCGGCGCCTTTGAAGATCCTGCTCGACAACTGCATGGATGTCCGGGTCAAACGGCTGTTCCCCGGCCATGACGTTTCGCACGCTCGCGAGCACGGTTGGAAAGACCTTGTGAATGGCCGGCTCATCGGCGCTGCCTCCGCCGCCGGGTTTGCCGTGCTGGTCACGGTGGACAAGAACATCCGTTTCCAGCAGCATCTGAGCACGCTCCCGCTTTCGGTCTTCGAGTTGGATGTCCTTCTCAACCGGTTCCGCGACATTGCGCCGTTGGCCACGCACGTTCCCGCGGCCCTGGAGCACACGCGCCGGTTCGCGTTTGTGAGCCTCAAGCCCGATGGCACGATCGAGTGCCTCGCTGAGCGGGTCGCGGGCGGAGGGTGACGGGAATAGGCAAGCACCCCGCGATGGCCTGAGGCCATTTTCGCGCGGCGCTGTGGCGAAGGGTGGAAGCCCCCGCTCGGTTTACGCCTTCCGCCGCTATTGAGCTTTGTTTGGCGACAATCAAGTCCGAAACACCAAGTTCACATTTCCGGCGCCGGCTCTTCCGATTCCTTCGTCTCTGCCATCTCAGCACTCACCGTCTCCCCCGCCTCCGCTCTGATCGTCGCCTCTGACACCAGGTCGTAGCACGTCGCCAGCAACCCCACCAGCGGGAACTTCCCCGGTCCGGCATACGGGCTCGAACCCAGCCGCCTCAGCAGCGGGTGGCTCACCTCCGGCCTCGTCACCGGCGTGCTCAGCGTCTCCAACTCCGGCCCCGTCTGCCAGAAATCCGCCACGCACTCCTCGAGCGGCCGCGCCTCCGCATCCGTGACGCCCGACACCGTCGGCGAATAGACCAGCGCCCCGCCGCCGCCCGAGCCCGCCAGGCTCCGCTGCTGCCGAAGGCGCTCCAGCAACTCCTCGCGCGGCAGCCCGCGCAGCGTGAAGACCAGGAACGCGTCCGTCGCGAATCGCTCCGCCACCAGATACGCGAGGCAGCACGCGTGCTTGCACCAGGGCTGGGGCTCGCGGCAGGTGCAGCGCGTGCCCAGTTCCGCCGGCTCGCTCGGAAACAGTTTCAGCCCCACCGGCGCGATTGCGTCCTCGACCGTGGGCGGCAACTCGCCCGCCAGCAACTTGGCCGCGTGGATGGCCTGGGCCGCCATCGCTCCGATCGCCCTCTCCGCCTGATCGGCCGCGAAGACCGGCACCGTCAGCGTGGTCTCATACGCTCCGATGACGCGGCCCTGCACGAATCCCTTGATCTTGCCGGGGTCGATCGAGAGTTTCCGCGTCTGTCCCGCCACGGCATATTTCAAGCCCTCGGCCAGCGACTCGCCCGGTGCCGCTCGCTCGACGAGCCGCATCCACCGCTGCGCGGGCCACGATTCCGGGAACGCGCCCGACTCGCTCGCCAGTTTCACGCCGCCGCGAACCTTCCGCGGCAGCACCGGCTTCGGGCGATACATCGGGTTGGGCCTTGGGTTCATCATGGGCAGAAAGGAAGGGTTGGCCCGAGAACCCAGAGAATCCACACGCACAGGCCGGATTGACGCGCGATCATGTACCCCATTCGCCACGGTACACTTCGCACTCTCTCTTCCCGCCTTCGTTCCGGAATCGCGCCGACCATGAGCACCCACAACGTCGATCTCATCCGAGCCATCTACGCCGCCTTCGCCGTCGGCGATGTTCCGGGCGTCCTTGCGCACATGAGTCCCCAGATCATCTGGAACGAAGCCGAGAACTTCCTCTACGCGGACCGCAACCCCTACGTCGGACCAGACGCCATCGTGCGGGGCGTCTTCATGCGCCTGGCCACCGAGTGGGACGGCTTCGCGGCCACGCCCGACGAGTGCCTCGACGCGGGCGAGACCGTCGTGGTCATCGGCCGCTACACAGGTACATACAAAGCCACTGGGCGCGCGCAACGCGCTCAGTTCGTCCACGTCTGGCGCATCGCGGGCGGCAAGGTCGTTCGGTTCCAGCAATACACCGACACCCTGCAGGCGGCGCGTGTCACCGGCGCGATCGAAGGCACTTGATCGCGGCCTGATTGAACTCGTCCCCTCTCCCCTCTAGACTTCACCTGATCTTCGGAGCCGAACGCGACGGAGGCGGCCAACCGCCGAGGCGCGTTCATGGGTCTTTCTATCGCGGCTGATGGAACGCCCCGCTCCCGCCGGCTGCGTGCGCAACCGGCAACGTGCCGCGGCCCCGCCTGGCGACAACGCCAACGCGGACCGCGTTTGGTCCGTGTTTGGACGCATCAAGCGTCGAGGTGAAGGAGGCTGCGTCTGAGCCTGTTTTGGCCGATGGTGTAACGGTAGCACAGCAGATTTTGGTTCTGTTTGTCCAGGTTCGAATCCTGGTCGGCCAGTTTTTCTCGCCGACGCCGCCGCCCCATCGACAACGCTCGGCTGCGTCATTATGGGCGAGGCCGCTTCCCAACCCGCCGCCATCATCCTTGCCGCCGGCAAGGGCACCCGCATGCGCGACGACCTGCCCAAGGTCGCCCACCACGTCGGCGGCAGGCCCATGGTCTGCGCCGTGGTCGATGCCTGCATCCAGGCCGGCTGTGCGGGCATCGTCGTTGTCGTGGGCTACAAGCATGACATCGTGCGCCGGGCGCTTGCGGCCTACCCCACCGTCACCTTCGCGATGCAGAATGAGCAACTTGGCACCGGCCATGCGGTGCTATGCGCTGAGCCGCAGTTGAAAGGTCCGGATGCGCCGCGCGACTGCTTCGTCCTCTGTGGCGACGGTCCGCTCATCCGCGCGCGCACGCTCACGGCACTGCTTGCTCGGCATCGCCAGACCTCCGCCGCTGCCACGCTCGCCACTGCCGTCATCGACGATCCGACGGGCTACGGGCGCATCGTCCGAGGCACCGATGGCGTCTTCCAGCGCATCGTCGAGCACAAGAACACCTCGCCCGCCGAGCGCGCCATCCGCGAGGTCAACCCCAGTTACTACTGCTTCGATCGGGCCGCCCTCTTCGACTCGCTCCGCGCCGTCAAGACGGACGCAACCAGCGGCGAGGTCTTCCTCACCGACGCCCTCGCCGTGCTTCTCGCCCGCCGCCTCCGCGTCGAGGTTGAGCCCGGCGTTCCGCCCGAGGACATCCTCTCCATCAACACGCCCGAAGACCTTGCCGTCGTTGACGCCATCTATCGCCGCCGATCCGCTCACAGCGCCGACGCAGCACCCCGGACCCTCAACGCAGGACTGACCTCATGAGCAGCGGCGACGCGAACACCCTCAAGGTCATCGCCGGGCGACACAGCATCGGGCTGACCACACGAATCTGCGACCACATCGGCATCCCGCTCGCCCAGGCCCGCACCACCGCCTTCCCCGACGGCGAGATCATGGTCAAACTCGACGAGGACGTGCGCGGGCGCGATTGCTTCGTCGTCATCTCCACCTGCCACCCCGTCAACGACAACCTGATGGAGTTGCTGGTGTTCCTTGATTGCCTCCGTCGTGCCTCGGCCTCGCGCGTCACCGTTGTCACGCCCTACTTCGGCTACGCCCGCCAGGATCGCAAGGACGAGGGCCGCGTCCCCATCACCGCGAAACTCGTCGCTAATCTCATCACCGCCGCCCGCGCCGATCGGCTCCTCGCTCTCGACCTCCACGCCGCCCAGATCCAGGGCTTTTTCGATCTACCCGTCGATCATCTCTCCGCGACGCCGGTCTTCTACAACTACTTCAAGTCCATCCGCTCCGAACTCGGCGACCTCTGCCTCGTCAGCCCCGACGTCGGCAACGTCAAGGTCGCTGAGAGTTTCGCCAACCTCCTCGGCGGCGACCTCGCCATCATCAACAAGCGACGCCTCTCGGGCTCCACAGTCACCACCGGCAACCTCATCGGTGACGTCAAGAACAAGACCGTCCTCATGTTCGACGACATGATTTCGACCGCCGGCACGGTCTGCGAGGCCGCCCGGCTTGTGATGGATCGCGGCGCGCGCCAGGTCTTCGCCGCCGCTACCCACGCCGTCCTCGTCGGCATGGCGATCCAGCGCCTCGCCGAGGCGCCCATCAGCCGCGTCGTCGTCACCAACACCATCCCCGCCACCGACGGCCGCGTCGAGCCCATCCGAAACAAACTCGTCGAACTCTGCGTCGGCCCGCTCATCGGCGAGGCCATTCACCGCATCCACCACAACCTTTCCGTCAGCGAGTTGTTCAAGGGCACCGCTGGCACCAAGCGATAACGCCCAAACCCGCGGCCCCGAGCCGCCGTTCACAGGAACTCACGCCATGCACGAGAAATCCCCCGTCCTGAAGGCCACCAAACGCGACCGCGTCGGCACCCGCTACTCCGCTCGAATCCGCGAGAAGGGCGGGCTCCCCGCCGTCGTCTATGGCCGCGCCTCCCAGCCCGAGTCCGTCGCCCTCAACGCCAAGGAGACCCTGATCCACATCCACAGGGGCGAAAAGGTCTTCCGCCTCGAACTCGAAGGCGTCAAAGAAGCCCAGACCGTGCTCCTCAAGGGCGTCCAGTTCGACCACCTCGGGACCAACGTCGTCCACGCCGACTTCGCCCGCGTCTCCCTGACGGACCGCGTGAGCGTGCGCGTGCCGATCCATCTGACGGGCGAGGCCAAGGGACTCAAAACCGCGGGCGCGATCCTCATGCACCCCACCAACGAGATCGAGATCGAGTGCCTCGTCACCGACATCCCCGATTACATCGAGGTCGTGGTCGGAGACCTTGACGTCGACCACGCCGTCACCGCCGGCGAAGTCAAACTCCCGACCGAGTCGATGAAACTCAAGACGGACAAGCACGCGATCGTGGCCCAGATCATCATCCAGCAGGAGATCGTCGAGGTCAAGGCCGAGGAGGGCGCGGTCGAGGCCGGCGCTGCCGAGCCCGAGGTCATCACCGCCAAGAAGAAGGACGACGCCGAAGCCGCCGCCGCCAAGCCCGGCGAGAAAGCCGCCGGCGACAAGAAGGCCGCTCCCGCCAAGGAAGAAAAGAAGAAGTAAATCGCACCGCGGCACGGACCTCGGCTCGGCGGGGTCCGTGGAGGCGAAGGACAGCGAAGCAAGATCGGATCGGAGCAATGAAAGTGGTCGTCGGGCTCGGCAACCCAGGCAAGGAATACGACAAGACCCGGCACAACGCCGGGTTCATGGTCGTCGATCGTCTCATCGATCGCCACGCCCGCTCCGCTATGCCGCGCGCCCGCTTCAACGCGATCTCCATCGATGCCCGAATCAGCGGCGAGCCCTGCCTCTTCCTCAAGCCCACCACCTACATGAATCGCTCCGGGCTATGCGTCGGCGAGGCCGTCCGCTTCTTCAAACTCAACCCCACTGACGACCTCCTCGTCATCGTTGATGAGGTCTACTTGCCCTGCGGCACGATCCGCATCCGCCCCGGCGGCGGGACAGCCGGACACAACGGCCTCTCCGACATCCAGCGCGCCCTGGGCAGCGACGCCTACCCGCGACTGCGCGTCGGCGTCGGCCCCAAGCCCGCTGCCTACGACCAGGCCAACTTCGTCCTGGGCCGCTTCGCCGATCTCGAATGGGCCACCTTCGCCCCCTCGCTCGATCGAGCCGCCGATGCCGCCGAACGCTTCGTCACCAAGGGCCTCGACGCGGCGATGAACGCGTTCAACGCCCCCGATCCACCCAGGCCCTCCGATCCCAAGCCGCACAGCCCCAACCCCGCAACTCCCAAGCCTGTGAACATCAACCCCCCGCGCGAGGCCCCGCCCCGCGCTCCAGAATAAACCCGGGCCTCGCGCCCACCTCGGAGTCCATCATGCGAGAGAATCGAACGTACACATACGAGATCATGTTCCTCGTCGGGCAGGCCCAGGCTGCCGACTTCAGCGGGACCATCGAGCACATCCGCGATCTGCTCGGCCGCGCCCATGCCGAAATCCTCGCCATGAAAAAGTGGGACGAGCGCCGCCTCGCCTACGAGATCAAGAAGCAGAAACGCGGGCTCTACATCCTCGCCTACGTCAACGCCCCGGCCAACTCCATGCGCAACTTTGAGCGCGACTGCAACCTCTCCGAGAAGATCCTCCGCGTGCTTATTCTCCGCGCCGACCACTACACGCCGGAAGAACTCGTCGCCCATGACGCGCGCGAGGCGCTGGAGACCGAGGCCAAACTCCGCGCCAAGCAGGCCGCCGAGCGCCCCGCCGATACCGCTACCGCCACCGTCACCACTGCCGCTCCCGTCGCCGCGCCGGCCGCGGTTGCCGAGGCCGAGCCCGAGTAGTCTCTTCCCGCTCGCGCCTGCCACGAATCCTTCGGCTTCGTCACCCCATCATTGCCCGCGATCGGTTCAGTTCGTCTATACTTACAGATACCAAGCAGGAGCGCCTCATGCCCAATCTCAACAAAGTCATGCTCATGGGCAACCTCACGCGCGACATCGAGTTGCGACACACGACAAATCAGGCGGTTGCCAAAATTGGCCTAGCCGTCAACCGTCGCTGGCGTTCCCCCGAGGGCGAGCAGCGCGAAGAAACTACCTTCGTCGATTGCGAGGCCTGGGGCAAGACCGCCGAGACGATGGCGAAATACCTGACGAAGGGCAAGCCCGTCTTCATCGAAGGACGCCTCAAACTCGACCAGTGGGAGAAGGAAGGCCAGAAGTTCTCCAAACTCAAAGTCGTCGTCGAGAACTTCCAGTTCATCGATAGCCGCTCCGGCGGCGGCCAAGGCAGCGGCGGCGACGACGGCAACGGAGGTGGCGGCGGAGGGAGCCCTCCTCGCTCTCGCCCCAGTGGCGGAGGTTCTCAGTCCGGCACTTCCCAGCCTCCCCAATCCATCGCCGACGACGACATCCCGTTTTAGCACGACCGCGTTCCGGTCAAATCGTGTGGACGCACCCATATCGGCGGGTGTCGATGGCACCGATATGACGGCCGGCGCGATCCAATCCGATCGGCACGCATGCCGCGTCTCCGATGTCTGCCAGACCCATCGTCCTCGTCGTCTGCGACGATTGAGCGCTGGCGTGCTAACCGCGCATCAATGCCGCCACTCGCCTCTCCGTCGGCGGGTGCGTCGCAAAGAGCCGCAACACCGATTCGCCCATCATCGGCTCCACGATGAACATGTTGTTCATCGCCGGGTTGGGCTGGTGCAAAGGCACGCGGCCCGCGTACGTCTCCAGTTTCTGCAGCGCCGAGATCAGCCCGCGAGGAGACCCCGCGATCGCCGCCCCGTCCGCGTCCGCCACATACTCGCGCGATCGACTGATCGCGGCCTTGAGCAGCGCCGCCCCCACCGCCGCAAGGATCACCGTCAGGATGCCCGTGAGCGCGTTTCCGCCCTCGCGGTTGTTGCCCGCGCCGAAGAAGAGCGACATCTGCGCCAGCGTCGCCAGCGCGCCCGCTACCGTCGCCGCGATCGTCGAGGTCAGCGTGTCGCGGTTCTTGATGTGCGCCAGTTCGTGGGCGACCACGCCCTCAAGTTCCTCGCGCGAGAGCAGCCGCAGCGCCCCTTGTGTTACCGCGACCGCCGCCTTCGAGGGTGAGCGGCCCGTCGCAAACGCGTTGGGTGCCTCGTGCGGGCAGACATACACCTTCGGCATCGGGATCATGGCTCGCCGGCTTAGTTCCTCCACGATGCGGAAGTAATCCCCGCCCGATTTCGCGTCCACCTCGCGAGCCTGCATCGACGCGATGGCGATCTTGTCGGAAAAGAACCACGCGCCGAAGTTCATCAGAACACCGATCGCAAAGAACGGGATCACATACTGCTTGCCGAGCATCCCGCCGATCGCCACGAGCAGGCCCGTGAGCCCGCCGAGCAGGAGCACGGTCTTGGTGTTGTTCCAGAATGCGGTCATCGATCGCTCCTTCCGTGCCCGTTGCTTGGGCACCAGCATGTCTCTGTTGCAAGAAACGTTCCAACCTGGCAGTGAGTTCGTCCACGATTCGGCTCTGGATGAGGCGGTCAGGAGGCCGATCGACGTGGCGGACTGCCAAATCGGCAGATGGGCGAAAGCACTCGCCTGGGTAACACCACATGTTCATGGTCGCGCGCGAACACGATCCATTCTCGGACAAGCGGCCCGACGCCGTCTCCGACGCCGCGCCGACATCATCTCGTGATTGGAGGTGGGACAGACAACTCGTCCGTTCGTTGCCCCATGCACCTCCGGTCGCGATTACTTTTTCTTTGAGAAGATGCCCTCGAAGTTCTTGAACTCCTTGCCGTCCGGGCCGGGCCCATAGCCCGTCATGATCTCCTTGTTCGGGTCGGAGACATCGAGGACCGTCCGCGACTTGGTCTTCTTTTGCGTCATCGGGTCGTACATCTCGCCCTGGAAGGTGAAGGTCTTTTTCGCGGCGTCATACGTTCCCGTGCTCGTGGTAATGGCGGTGGACATGTTCTCGATCCACGCCGTCTCGTAGCGCTTTTCCATGTTGTTGTAGCCCATGATGCCCATGCCGTTGAAGCGCTGGTCCGGGTTGTCGGTGGTTCCGTCGACCTTCTCGATCACGAACCGACCGCCCATGGCCCACTCGCGGGTGATCGTGGCCTGCGACGACATCGGGTCGGTGCCGGGTGCCATCCAGAACTTGACCTCGCCCTCCCAGTTACCGAGCATGACCTCGAGCACCTTGTGATGATCGCCCGGGGTCATCGCCGCCATCATCGCCTCCATGTCGGGCATTCCCGCCGGGGGCTGCGCATCGGGCTTCGCGGGCTTCATCTCCGGCTTGGGTGGCTGCGCCATCGCCATCGGCCCGACGGGCCAGTTGCGTCCCATCACGAACGCCACGCCGGCCAATGCCACCACCATCGCGATCTTCTTGCTCAGCATCTGATGCTCCTTTCAAGGTAAGGGGAGGACTGATCCAACGGTATCCCCCTCGCCGCGCCGACCGCCGACCTGCGAGACCACCACCGCGGCCAGGATCAGCGCGAACGCGGCAAAGTCGTGCAAACGCGGCTTCTCGCGCAGCACCAGGATCGAAAACGCGATGAAGACCACGAGCGTGATCGCCTCCTGCAGAACCTTGAGTTGTGGCGCGGTGAACGGCCCGCCGCCGCCCACATGCCCGATCCGGTTCGCCGGTACCTGGAGGCAATACTCCGGCAACGCGATCAACCACGACACCCCGATTGCCACGAGCAGCGGCCACGCCTGCCGCTTGTTCAGGTGGTAGTACCACGCAAAGGTCATGAAGATGTTGGACCCGACGAGCAGCAAGATGGTGCGCATCCAGATGGGCATGCCAACAGCCTAGAGCCTTTCATCAACTTCCGTCGAGCAGGTGACAGCGCATGAGGCAAGCAAGGGTGACTAGGTGAAGGCTTGCAAGCATGCTGGGCGGGCGTTCGAGGCCTTTTCACGAACGCCGCCGTTGGATTGGGCATCACAGCCGGCGTCGATCCGCAGCAGTTCCCGCGGACCTGGCGGCATCGCCTCCAACCCGCCCGCCGTGATTCAGCGTTGCGCCTGCGCATGCACCGCCTCCATCACCCGCTCAACGCTTGGCCACTCTTCCCCCTCCGCTCGCCAGACCACTCGCACTCGCGGTCCCACCGGCGACCACAGCCTCGCATCGGTCGGCCCAAAGATCGCTACTGTGGGCACGCCTAGCGCCGCCGCCAGATGCGTCGGCCCCGTGTCCGCGCCCACAAACACACGCGCCGACATCACCCGCCGCTCGAGATCCTCGATCGTCTCCAGCATCTCGCCGCCCAGGCGCGCGAACACTTGCCGATCCTCCGTCGAGAATCGCTCCCGCTCCACTTCGCCCGCCAGCAGCATTCGCTCGCCTCGCCATCGATCAAGCAGCGCCGCCCATCGGGTCATCGGCCACCGCTTCCGGTCGCCCCCCGCGCCCACATGTGCAACCAACGGCCCGCCCGGATTCTCCATCGCCGGCACCAAAGACCAAGGTGCCATCTCCACGATGCGCCGTGCCGCGCGCCCATCCGGCCGCGCCTCCGTTACCACCACTCTCGCTGCCGGAAACGCCGCTCCAAGATTCCGCGCCCACACGCTCTCCGTCGGCCCAAAGCCCACCACGACCTCCGCCGCCGCATCGATAAGGTCCGTCGCGCACTCACCCCACAAGGCTCCGAAGCGCCGCTCTTCCGCTTCCCGCGCCCTGACCCCTGTGTGCCTCGCCGCCAAGCGGGCTTTCGATCCGTCTGCGACCAGTGTCACACGTCCACACCCCGCCCGCAGCACCCGGAGCAGCGGCCAGAGCAGCACCGAATCTCCCAGCGCCCCGCGATGAAAGACCCATGCGCCGCCACGACTTGATTCGTGCGCGTTGTCCGCGCGCCGCGACACCGCCTCCGCCGCTAAGGCCTCAATCGCCGGATCAGACTCGCTCACGCACGACGGTACGCCGACAAAAAAAGCGGCCCCCGGCATCATCCGAGGGCCGTCGCGTTCGTGTGTGATCTTGCGCACGTCGCCTCGCCGAGGCGACTCCTTGCTTTCATGGCATAGGCGTCCCGCCCGTGCGCCTACGCCGCCTTGCGTGCCCAGCGGCTGCTGAACGACTGGAACGAGAACTTCTTCGCCGTCGCGCTGGACTTCCGCGCCTTGGTCGTGCGGCGGGCCTTGTTCTTGTTCGTCTTGCTCGACGACTTCTTCGCCGTCCGCTTCGTCGCACGCTTCGCCGTGCTCGACCGCTTCGTGCTTGATCGCTTCGTGCTTGATCGCTTCGTGCTCGAGCCCTTCGCCGTGCGGCGCTTGGTTGCCTTGCGCTTCGCCGCGGGCTTGCGGCGGGTGTTGTTCCGGGACGTGCGAGCGTTCGTTGCCATTCCTGATGACTCCTGATGTGGGCCGGTCGGGATCTCCGTCGCCGAGTCGCCCTTGCGTGTGGCCGCCATTTCCCCGGCCCGGGCCCGCCGACCGACATGGCCGGATAACGGGATCACCTTCGCCATCGTCACGACACACGCCCGGATTGAGCGCGACACGAAGAAAATCTCGAAAAGGCATGGCTGAAACCGCGCGTCGCGCGGGTCGCGCGCGGTCCGACTCCATCTCCCGCGCTCCCTACGCTTCACGCCCTCGGAGTGCTTCGCGTGTCCGAATGGTCCCCGGAATCCTGGCGCTCGCGTCTGCACGCACATCAGGTCCGCTACGCGGACGCGCCCGCCGTCGATGCCGCCGTCGCGCGGCTGCGCACGCTCCCGCCCCTGGTCACCTCGTGGGAGATCGAGCGCCTCAAGTCCTTCCTCGCCGAAGCCCAGGAGGGTCGCCGCTTCGTGCTCCAGGGGGGCGATTGTGCGGAAACCCTCGCCGACTGCCGTCCCGCCATCATCACCAGCCGACTCAAGATCCTCCTCCAGATGTCGATCGTCCTCGTCCACGGGCTCAAGCGTCCCGTCGTCCGCATCGGCCGCTTTGCCGGCCAATATGCCAAGCCTCGCTCCAGCCCCACCGAAACCCGCGACGTCACACGCGACGGCACCACCTCGCCCGTCACCCTGCCCAATTATTTCGGCGACCTTGTCAATCGCGCCGACTTCGACCCCGACGCCCGCCGCCCCAATCCAGACCTCATGATCCAGGGCTACCAGCACGCCGCGATGACCCTCAACTTCATCCGCGCCCTCGTCGATGGCGGCTTCGCCGACCTTCACCACCCCGAATACTGGGACCTCTCGTTCCTCGGCCACGCCGGCCTCTCGCCCGAACTCCGCGACGAATACGAACGCATGACCCGAAACCTCGCCGACGGGCTCGAGTTCATGGAAGCCCTCGGCGAGCGCTCGGTCGATGACCTCACCCGCGCCGAGTTCTTCACCAGCCACGAGGGGCTCAACCTCCTCTACGAGAGCGCCCAGACCCGCCGCGTCCCGCGACGCGACGGCTTCTACGACCTCACCACCCACCTCCCCTGGATCGGCGACCGAACCCGCGCCATCGACGGTGCCCACGTCGAGTTCTTCCGCGGCATCCGCAACCCCGTCGGCGTCAAACTCGGCCCAGCCGTCACCCCCGCCCAAGCCCTCGAACTCGCCACGCGCCTCAACCCCGCCAACGAGCCCGGCAAACTCGTCTTCATCACCCGCCTCGGCCGCGCCCACATCGACCACGCCCTCCCACCCCTCATCGAATCCGTCGCCTCCGCCGGCAGAAGCGCTCTGTGGATCTGCGACCCCATGCACGGCAACACGCTTACCACCGCCACCGGCATCAAAACCCGGTCCTTTGACGACATCCGCCACGAACTCGACGCCGCCATCGCCATCCACGATCGCCTCGGCACCGTTCTTGGCGGCGTCCACATCGAACTCACCGGCGAGGACGTCACCGAATGCCTCGGCGGGGCCGCCGGCGTCACCGAAGCCGGCCTCAGCCTCAACTACGCCTCCCCTTGCGACCCCCGACTCAACTACCAGCAGTCCCTCGAACTCGCCTTTGCCCTGTCGAAGCGGGTCGCATCATCCCCTCGCGCTCAACTCCCGCCCCCGCGCCGTCGATAACTCTCCCGGCCACGCCTCATCCGCGCCTGGCCCGGAGGCCGACCGTGTCCGCACAACCCAAACTCGATTCACCCCGACTGCACGACGCCTATCGCTTCGACCGCCGCGGCCTACGACGCGTCGCTGAGTCCGGGTCGGCCATGGCCGCGTTCTATGACGACGACGGTGCCATCAGCCTCACCCGCGTCGATCTGGTTGATTCGAGCCGACTCGGCATCGGCCTCATCAGCCCCACCCAGGTCGAACCCGGCGTCCGCGTCTGCCTCTATTCCGGCTCCTGGCCGCTCCCCCACCGCTCCGGCATCGTCACACGCTGCGTTCCCGACGGCGATTCCTTCCGCCTCGGCCTCCGTTGCGACGACCGCGCTGCGGCCTGAACACTTCTTGGTGGCACCGGTCTCCAGACCGTTGGCTACCTCTTCTACCACTTTCTTCACCTTCATGCCTTGCTTCCCGCAGTCACGCGAGCATCGCGGGGAACATCCCCCTCACACCCGCGTCATACCGTCCACCATGCCATCACCACGCGCCGGCATTGCGCTCGCCATCCTCTCTTTGCCCTCGCTTACGTTCGCCCAAGGCGAAATCCGCCAACGGCAGACCTCGCCGGCTCCCCGCTTCGCCGTCGTGAGCGTTCCTGACCCCACCGACCCGCGCATGGAGGAGTATCGAGCCCAGCAGCGCCGCCGCGTCGCCCTCGAACGCGATCTTTACAAACTCCGCGCCGATCACTTCGGCCAGATGCGCAACCCCACCATCCGACAGGCCGGCATCGACAAACTCCGCACCTACACAGACCCGGCGATCTTCCCGAGCCTCCTGAAAATCTTCGCCCGCGAGAAAGAAGACGTCCGCCTCGCCGTTCTCAATCACCTCGCTTCCATCAAGACCGATGCGGCCGACGCCACCATCGCCTGGGCCGCCGTCTTTGATAAGGACCGTGCCTTCCGCGATGCCGCCTCGCGCACGGTCGTCGCTCGCGCCGCCGAAACCAGCGGCCCCCCCGAACGCGTCAAGAGCGTCGTCGCCGAGGGCCTCGCTCGTTCTGATGACGCGACGCTTGCGGCCGCCGCTCACCTCGCCGACGCGCTCAACCTCGTCCAAGCCATCCCCATGCTCATCAACGCCCAACTCGGCGGCGGCGGCAGCGTCGGCACGGGCGGAGGGGGCGGCGATGGTGCCCTCGCCCTGATCGTCGTCGGCACCCAGACCGCCTTCGTCTCCGACCTCCAACCCGTCGTCGGCGACGGTGCCGTCGCCTTCGATCCGACCCTCGCAGTCATCACCGAGGGTTCCGTCCTCCGCGTCATCAACGCCACCGTCGTCACCTACCGCTACGAGGTCCACGGCCCGCTCGTCGCCCTCAGTTCCCGTGCCTGGGGCCGATCCACCGAGAAACTCGGCTTCGATCAACGTGCCTGGGCCATGTGGTACGAGAACGAGTTCCTTCCCGCTCGCGCCGCGGAGCCGCCTCGCGCGGCACGCTGAGGCTCTACGGATACTCCTGCCGCGTCGGCCGGATCATCACATCGTTCACATGCACCCCTGCCGGCTGCGACACCACAAACATCACCAGCCGCGCCACATCTTCCGGCGTCAGCACCGGCCCGATCGAATCCATGAACTTCCCGAAACTCTCCGGGTCATAGTTCGCCACGCTCTGAAACTCGCTTCGCACAACCCCCGGCTCCACCAGCGTCACCCGTACGCCCCGCGGTGCCATCAGCCGACGCAGCGACTCCGCGAGCATGTGAACCCCGGCCTTCGCGCTCCCATACAGCGACGAGAACGGCGACAAGTGCCGCCCCACCGTCGAGCCCAGAATCACAATGTCCCGCGGCCGTGACAGCCAGTCCGCGGGCGGCCCCGGTGGCGCAGAAACAGCAGCCGGCGCACCCTTCATCACCGGCACTGTCCCCGCCATCCGCTCCGCCGCCACTCGCATCAGCCGCGCCGCCGCCAGCAGATTGATCCTGAAAATCTCCTCCCACTGCGCCGTGTCCGAGTCGTAGACGCTCCCGCGTAGCCCCCGCCCCGCGTTCACCACGACCAGATCGGCCTCGCGCTTCCCACCCCCAAATCGCTCCCGCGCTGCATCGAGCATGGCCGCGATCACGCCGTCGTCCGCCGCATCCCCCACCACCGTCGCCGCCCGCGTCGGCCCCCCCAACTCCCGCGCCAACACTTCCAGCCGTTCCGCCCGCCTCGCGTTGAGCACTACCCGCGCCCCGGCCCCCGCCACCGCCCGCGCGATCGCCTCACCGATCCCCGCGCTCGCCCCCGTCACCACCGCGATTCGTTCGTTCAGCATGACCGAGTCTATGGGCCACGAACCTCGCTCCAGCCGCGCCCACGTTCCTCCGTCCGTGCCTTCCTTCTCCTACATATTCCCCATGCCCCCCCTCTTCCACGTCGTCCTCCACCAGCCCGAGATCCCCAACAACACCGGCAACATCGGCCGAACCTGCGTCGCCACCGCCTGCTCGCTCCATCTCATCCATCCCCTCGGCTTCGATACCTCCGAAAAAGCCTGCCGGCGCGCGGGCCTCGACTACTGGCACCGCCTCGACCTCCATGAACACCCCTCCTTCGACGCCTACCTCGACGCCACCCTCCCACACTCAGTCTGGTTCCTCTCGACCCGCGGCAAACGCTCCCTCTTCGACGCCTCCCTCGCCCGCGGCGACCACCTCATCTTCGGCAGCGAAACCGCCGGCCTCCCCGCAAACCTCCTCCACGCACACCCTGACCGCACCCTTTCACTCCCCATGGCGCCCGGCGAACGTTCCCTCAACCTCGCCACCGCGGTGTGCGCGGTCGTCTACGAAGGACTTCGCCAACTCATCGCACGCGAGGAAGTCTCCCTCACCGCGACGGGCCGGCTTCGCGTTCGACGCGCGAGCACGCCCCGCCGTAAACTCCCCTGATGCAAGGCACCGTTCTCGATCCTTTCTCCGCTCGGACGCAACGACGGCTGCCGTCGGCCGCGTCCCGCGTGCTTCTCATACTCGGCATGTCATTGTGGATGACCTGTGGATTCGCCGGCTGCGAGAAGCCACTTCTCGCTCCCTCCGATGAACGATCGCCCTTTGACCGCTACGACGCGGTCAGAAACCAGTACGCGTCGCAGTACATTTTCGACGACCGAGGCGAGCGACACCCGAACCTGCGCGAACGCCTCGCGCCCAAGCGATAATCCAACCGGCTTCAGTTGACTCGTCCTCATAACCGCCGAACGCACACCTTTGACGCGCTTCAATCCCGGTGCCCCTCGCCGTCCGCACGAATTGACAAGGAATATCCCGTGTTTCTCCGATCTCTCTAGCGGACACCTCGGCAAGGGCCTTTCCTCGATGTCACGAACCCGCTCACGCTCCAAGCCGCCTCCAAATCCCAAGCGCGTCCGCGCCGTCTGGGGATCGCTGTTCGGCTGCATGACCGCCGTGGGCGGTCTCTTCTGGGCGCTCCAAGGCGGACCGGCCCCGCGCCTCGACGGCATCGCGCTTCCCGCGCTGGTCTCGGCCGCGGGTCCTTCGACCGTCGAATCCATCTTCAGCACCCGCGCTCCCTTCCAGCCCACCAAGTGGCAGGCGATCGTCATCCATCATTCCGCATCCGTCTTCGGTACTCCGGCCTCGATCGACGCCCAGCACCGCGCCTCCAGCCTCGACGGCCTCGGGTACCACTTTGTCATCGGGAACGGCAACGGCCTGGACGACGGGGAGGTCCACGTCGGCTTCCGCTGGCTCGACCAACTCCCGGGTGCCCATGCCGCCGGGCCTCAGGGCGACTGGCTCAATCGCAACTCCATCGGCATCTGCCTCGTGGGCGACGGCAACCGCCGCCCCTTCACCGATGAGCAGATTCGGCGCCTTGCACAACTCGTCGATGAACTCGCCCAGCGCTGCGCCATCCCCCGCGACCGCATCTACCGCCACTCCGATGTCGCCAACACGAACGACCCGGGTCGGTTCTTCCCCGCCGCGGCGTTCCGTGACCAACTCATCCGAGCCCGGTAATCGCCGAAGCGACCACCCGAACAGCCGCAGACTTGATCCGTTGACGGTTTCGGACCGATTCCGCGTCCGTCCGCCGCGCCGTTTACGCCTCTACTATTGCCCCTGCGCGGGGCATTGGGAGGTGTGTTCATGCTCGGCGCTTGGTTCAAGGGTGTACATGGCGAGGCTTCAGTTCGCGGCTACGATCCGTCCCCTCGGGGTGCCGCTCTGGTGCCGAGAGTTTGGTCGCAGCCTCAAAGCACGGATTCGCGCCCAGGGCGCAGGATGATCGATCCGGTGGAGAAGAAGAACGTCGGAGACAGCGTCGAGGGGTTTCGCGTCCTCAAAGAGGTCGGCCAGGGTGCCGCGTCCACGATTTACCTCGTACAGGACCCCAAGTCCAAGAACATCTGGGCCCTCAAGCACGTCGAAAAGCACGAGCCCAAGGACCAGCGATTCCTCGACCAGGCCGAGGCCGAGTATCGCATCGCCTCCGCCCTCGACCATCCCTCGATCCGCAAAATCACCAAACTGATCAAGAAAAAGACCAACCTCATCACCACCAAGGAACTCTTCCTCGTCATGGAATACGTCGACGGCATCAGCGAGGAGCGCCAGCCGCCGCGAACCTTCGCCAAGGCCGTTGACATCTTCCACCAGGTCGCCTCCGCGCTCGCGCACATGCACGACCGCGGCTTCGTCCACGCCGACATGAAGCCCAACAACATCATGGTCGCCGGCGAGACGGCCAAGATCATCGACCTCGGGCAGTCCTGCAAGATCGGCACGGTCAAGGAGCGCATCCAAGGCACGCCCGACTACATCGCGCCGGAGCAAGTCCATCGCCGCGCGATCACGCCCAAGACCGACATCTACAACCTCGGCGCGACGATGTATTGGACCTTCACGCGCAAGCACATCCCCACCGCACTCGCCGGCACCGACGCGCTGGTCGGCTCCCTCGACGACCACCTCATCGAGAAGCCCAAGCCCGTCAACGACCTCAACCCGCGGATCCACCCTCGCCTCGCCGAACTCATCATGCAGTGCGTCGAGGTCGATCCCGAGAAGCGCCCCGAATCGATGGCCGTCGTCACGGATCGCCTGAATCTGATCCTCGGCATCCTCCGTGCCCGCGCCGCCGAGAACCCCAACGGTGCGACCCGGATCAACGACGAAGACCCTCCGCCGCCACCCAAGGCGGCGAAGTGACGATTGCCGCACGGAAGGGCCGATAACACACCGCCAGCCCTTGCTGCCACATCGGTGACCAGGACCAGCCCGTGCGCGCTCTCGACCTCCACGACCCCGATGCCGTCATCGCCGCGTTCCGCCGCGGCACCGACGCCAATCGCTCTGCGTCTTGCCGCAAGGGCTCGATCGACCTCATCACCGCGCCGGGCCGCCTCCTCGCCACGGGCGACCTGCACGACAACCCGCTCCACCTCGCTCGGCTCGTCAAGGCGGCCGGACTCGATGGCGACGCCTTGCCTTCGACTGCTTCGTCCCACTCCGTCTCCCCGTCCCTTCGTCCCTCCGTCCCTTCCCCCTCCCACCTCGTGCTCCACGAGATCATCCACTCTGACCGCCTCTTCAACGGGATGGACTTCTCCTTTCGCGCCCTCGCCCGTGTCGCCGCGCTCAAGGCCGATCATCCCGAACTCGTCCATACCCTCCTGGCCAACCACGAACTCTCGCAGGTGAAGGGTGCCGGCATCATCAAAGACGGCGTCCGCGTCGTTCAGGCCTTCGACGAAGGCCTCGATTACGCCTACGCCGACCGCGCGCCCGAGGTCCGCGCCGCCATTGGCGAGTTCATCTATTCCATGCCCCTCGCCCTCCGTGCCGATTGCGGCGTCTCCGGCCCCGGCGGCGACATCTTGTGTGCCCATTCCATCCCCGGCACAGCGCTCATGGGCCGCTTCGATGCGTCCGTCCTCTCGCGCGACCTCACCGAGGCCGACTACGAACCACGGCAGGGCGCGGCACATCTGATGGTCTGGGGCCGCGGCTACGACGCGGAGCAACTCGAAGACCTCGTCGAACGCTGGGGCGTGAATCTGTTCATTTTGGGTCACGAGAAAGCCGAGAACGGCGTCCAACTCGTCCCGCCGTGTGCCGTCGTCCTCAACAGCGACCATGAGCGAGGCGTCTATCTGCCGATTGATCTCTCGCACAGACCAACGGCGGAGGAAGCGGTGGGGATGGTGGTTTCGCTCGCCGAATCGGTTTGATTCGCTGTTTCTGCCCCGCCACGCTAGGCTGTTGCAGTGATCCCGCACACGAGGCCGGGGGAATGGCCCCCAGACATCTCCGAATCTCGTTTCGCATCGCTGATCCGGCGCGCGCCGGAGGGCTGTCGTGCCGCGCTCCTGGGCCTGCCCGACGATCTCGGCGTGCGCCTCAACCGCGGCCGACCCGGTGCCGCTGCCGGCCCGTCCGCCTTTCGGGCCGCCCTCGCGCGCTACGGCATCGCGCATCCCGAGGGCTGGCAATGGCCGCAGGTCTTCGACGCCGGCGACATCGAGCCGGCACCCGGCGATGACGAGTCTGCGCTCATCGAGACCCATCGCCGGATCACCGAAGCCGCTGCCGCGCTGGCCGCGCTCAACCTCGTGCCCATCGCCATCGGCGGCGGGCACGATCTCACGCTCCCCTTTGTCCGCGGGGTCATGCAGCGACACCGGATCACCGCCGGGATTTACTTCGACGCGCATCTCGACGTCCGCGACACCGTCGGCTCGGGCATGCCCTTCCGCAAACTCGTCGAAGACTGCGGCATCCGCTCGCTCCGCGCCTTTGGCATCGAGCGGCTTGTCAACGCCCACGAGCACATGGCCTGGTTTCGCGCCAACGGCGGTCGTCTGGCCGACGAGATGGGCAACGAGGCCTGGCACCTGCCGTTGGGCGATCTGTTCGTCAGTTTCGACCTTGACGTGATCGACGCGGCGTTCGCGCCGGGCGTCAGCGCGATGAACCCCTGCGGCTGGACCCCGCGCGAGGCCGAGGAGGCCATCCGACTGATCGCGCGTGAACCGGGCGTCCGCTGTTTCGACATCATGGAACTCTGTCCGACGCACGATCCAGGCGGCAGGACCGCGCGGCTCGCCGCTCATCTGTTTCTGACATTCCTGCGAGGCCTCGGAGAGCGGCGGTGACGCTGGTGATCCGCCGAGCGCGAGTGCTGACGCTCGCCGGTGTTCGGCCTCGGCGCGGCACGGCGCTGGCCGACCTCGGCGTCCTCGACGGCGCGGATGTCGCGATGGCATCGGGCCGGATCACCGCGATCGGTGCAGGCCTGTCCGCCGCCGAGCACGAGATCGACGCCGATGGCCGCGTGTTATTGCCCGCGTTCGTCGATTGCCACACACACGCCTGCTGGGCAGGCGATCGGCTCGACGAGTGGGCGATGAAACTCCGCGGGGTGTCGTACCTCGACATTCTGCGCGCCGGCGGCGGGATCATGTCCACCGTCCGGGCCGTGCGCGCCGCTCCGCGCGAGTCGCTGACACGCTGGCTCGCGGAGCGGCTGGGCGGTATGTTCGCGCTCGGGTCGGGCACGGTCGAGGTCAAGAGCGGCTACGGGCTGTCGGCCGATGCGGAACTCAAGATGCTCCGCGCGATTCACGATGCGAGGGCGATGCCCGGCTTGCCGACGGTCGTGCCGACGGCGCTGCTCGGGCACGCGAAGGACACAGACGCGAGCGATGGCGGCACGGGCTTTGTTGAGCGAACGATCGAGGAGACGCTGCCGGCGGTTCACGCGGCGTTTCCGGACATCGCGGTCGATGCGTTCTGCGAGGCGGGCGCGTGGAGCGTCGACGAGACGACGCGGCTGCTGTCGCGCGCGGCGGCGCTCGGGCACGCCGTCCGCGTCCACACCGATCAGTTCAACAGCCTGGGAATGCTGCGTGAGGCGATCGGGCTCGGCGCGCGGAGCGTGGACCATCTGGAGGCTACCGCGGAGGCCGATCTCGACCTGCTCGCGGCATCGGCGACAGCGGGCGTGATCCTGCCGGTGTGCGGGGCGCATCTTGACGGCCGTTTCGCGCGCGTGCGGCGATTCGCGGACGCCGGGGGCATCCTGGCGCTGGCGACGAACTTCAACCCCGGCTCGGCACCGTGCCCCTCGATGCCGATGGCGATCGCGCTGGCGGTCCGGCACTGTGGCATTTCGCCGGCAGAGGCGATGAGCGCTGCGACGGTGAATGCCGCGCATGTGCTGGGCCTCACGGATCGCGGCCAGATCGCCGTCGGGCAGCGCGCGGACCTGATATTGCTCAATCACAGGGATGAGCGGGCGCTGGCGTTTGAGTTCGGGACGAATCCGATCGCGGCGATGGTGCTCGGCGGTCAAGTGCTTCGAGCGTGACGCCCGGATTCGATCAGCGCGGCAGCAGCACACGCAGGCTTGCGGGGCGCACGGCGATCTCGAGGGTGCCGGAGAGTCGGCCCGCAAACTCGCCATCGACTTGGATCGGAGCATCGTCGGCGCTGACGGTGAGTTGGCGGCATCGTGTGAAGGTGGCGCCCGCCGTGCGACGAAGTCTGGCGCGGACGACCCACGCGACGGCAGCGAAGAGTGTTGTCGAGGGCATGAAGGCCACGTCGAGGACGCCATCGGCGATGTCGGCGCTCGCGGCGGGGTCGAGCCGCAGCGCGTATTGCCGCGAGTTGGCGACGATGAGCCAGCCTCGCTGCTCGCGGACGAGTTCGCGGCCATCGGCGACGACGGTGAGGCGAGGGAAACTCGGCCGGCGCGCCTCGGCGAGAATCGGTGCGAAATAGGCAAGGTGGCCGACGGGACCGTTACGGCGCTGGTGGAGTCGCTCGACGACTGAAGAATCGGGGCCGAGGCTGAGCATGAGTAGGAAGTGCGCCGCGGTGACGCCCGCCGGGGTGTTCGTGGCCTGCGCGATGTCCGCGCGTCGCTCGCGACGGGTTTCGAGGGCGGCGAGCAAGGCCTGCGGAGAACTGGTCATCCCGAACTCGCGGGCGAATAGGTTCTCGTTGCCCATGGGGATGTGGTAGATGGGCTTGTCGTGGCGGATCGCGAGCGTGGCGGCGTGATGGATGGAGCCGTCGCCGCCACAGACGGCAAGGGCGTCGCACCAGCGTGCAGCGTCGTCGAGACGCGCGGGATCGTGTCCGTTGCCGAAGGGTTCGACGCGGGCGTGGTGGTCTCGCGTGCCGGCGATCTGGGCGAGGCGGGTGGCGATGACCATGGCTTTGCCGCGGCCGGAGTGCGTGTTGGCGAGGATCAGGACGTTCAAGGGGGAGAGCATATGAGAGGAAGGACGAAGAGATGAAGAGAGGTGGAGACGGTGGAATCAAGCAGACCAGCGCACCGCGTTCGAAGGGAAGTCGGCGGCACGACAAAAGCACGAAGGGGAATCAGCCGAATCGCCCGGTGACGTACTGCTCGGTTTCGGCGAGGTGCGGTCGCTGGAAGATCTCGGCGGTGGGGCCGAACTCGACGAGACGGCCGAGGTACATGAACGCGGTGAAATCGGAGAGTCGCGCGGCCTGCTGCATGTTGTGGGTGACGATGAGGACGGTGTAGCGCTGACTGATCTCGTGGATGAGTTCCTCGATGCGGAGCGTGGCGATGGGGTCGAGCGCGGAGCAGGGCTCGTCCAAGAGCAGTACCTCGGGATCGGCGACGATGGCGCGGGCGATGCAGAGGCGTTGCTGCTGGCCGCCGGAGAGGCCGAGCGCGGATTGCTTGAGGCGGTCCTTGACCTCGTCCCAGATGGCCGAGCCGCGGAGGGAGCGCTCGCAGGCTTCTTCGAGTACGGCGCGGCGGTTCTCGCCATCGACGCGGAGGGGATAGACGACGTTCTCGAAGATGGACATGGGGAAGGGGTTGGGCTTCTGGAAGACCATGCCCATGCGTTTGCGGAGGTCGATGACATCGACATCCGGGGCGTAGAGGTCCTGGCCGTTGAGGACGAGGCGACCCTCGACGCGGACGCCGTCGATGAGATCGTTGAGACGGTTGACGGAGCGGAGGAGGGTGGACTTGCCGCAACCGGAGGGGCCGATGAGGGCGGTGATCTTGCCTCGCGGGACGTGGAGGGAAATGGAGTGGAGCGCTTGCGACTTGGAATACCAGAGGCAGAAGCGGTCAGCGTGGAGGACGTGCTCTTCACGTGCGATCTGGTCGTGGACGGCGGGCTCGAAGGGCTGATTCGCGCGGATGGCGTCGATGATGGAGGCACGCTGCGAAGAGGCGGCGTGTCGCGGGCGGGCGGCGGGATCGATGGGTGGGAGCGTGGTCATCGGGGCCTGCATCGCTAGAAGACTCCGCCGCGCAAGCGAGCGCGGAGGCGGCCCCGGATCGTGATGGCGGTGACATTGAGCAGGACAACCACGGTGATCAGGAGGAGCGTGGTGGTCCAGACGAGGGGTCGGGCGGCATCGGAATCAGGGCTCTGGAATCCTAGGTCGAAGATATGGAAACCGAGGTGCATGAAACTGCGGTTGAGGTGGAGGAAGGGAAACTCGAGGCTCACGGGTAACTGGGAGACGCTCTTGAGGACGCCGACGAGCATGAGGGGCGCGACCTCGCCCGCGCCGCGAGTCATGGCGAGGATCATGCCGGTGAGCACTCCGGGCATGGCACCGGGGAGGACGATTCGGCGAATGGTCTGCCATTTCGAGGCACCGCAGCCGTAGGAACCCTCGCGGACGGAACGCGGGACGGCGGCGATGGCCTCTTCGGTGGCGACGATGACGACGGGAAGGGTCATGAGGGCGAGGGTGAGTGAGGCCCAGAGGAGGCCACGGCCACCGAAGGTGGGGTTGGGGAGGTTCGCGCGGAAGAGCCCGCGGAAGTAGGGCGTGGTGGTGAGAAGGGCGGCGAGTCCGAACGCGGCAGCGATCCAAGCGAGGACGGCGAGGCGGCGAGCCCAGCGATGGCCGGATTGTGGGAGCGTGCCGGGGACGGGCCTCGAAATGGCGGCGAGCGCGACGCCCGCAAGGAGGACAAGAATCGTGACGATGGCGATGAACCACCAGGCGGAGCGGGAGGCGGGCGCGGCGGGTCCGGCGTCAACATAGCCACCGACGGAGTAGCAGAAGAAGCCGAGGCCGAAGACGCCATAGACGATGCTCGGGACGCCGGCGAGGTTGTTGATAGCGATGCGAATGGCGCTGGTGAGCGGGCCTTGGCGCGCGTACTCGCGGAGGTAGAGCGCCGCGATGACGCCGAGGGGTACGACAGCGACCGCGAGGAGGAGGGTCATCAGCACGGTGCCGACGATGACCGGAAAGACGCCGCCTTCGGTGTTGACCTCGCGAGGCTCGTCGGCGATGAACTCGCGCCAACGGGAGAAGTAGACGGCGGCGCGGCCGGAGAGCGAGAGGGCGTTGGGCTGGACGACCCGGACGACCTGAGCGGCCATGAGGGGCTCGTCGGGCTCGCTCTGGCGCGTGGGGGCGAGACGATTCGTGGTGACATCGCGGACGAGGAGTCGAAGCCGTGCGTTGTCGGCTTCGAGCGACGCGACTCGGGAACGGAGGGCGTCGAACTCTTGCTGGAGCGAGGCCTGGGCGGCGGCGGCACGGGCTCGGAAGGCGTCGAGGGAGACCCGATCAGCCCGGGGCGCGGCCCACGGGCGCTCCAGGATTGAGGCGGAGACGGCGGCGACGGCGAAGAGGGAGATCGCGGTGGTGAGTATGAGGCGTCGGACGGGCGGGCCGGTCGAGGAACGGAACAGGCGAAATGCAGTGGCGGCGGTGCTGGCCAGCGCGATGAGCACGAGCGCGGCCCAGGCATCCCACGGGAGGCGCGCCGACGGGCGTGCCGTAGCCTCGGCATACTCGAGTTCCGCCTCGCGCAGCCGGAGCCGCCAGCGGTCAGTCTTTGCGTTGATGTGGCCGATTTCGACACGATTGATGCGTTCGATCTCGGCGCGGCGGCGGGCGAGGCCGGGGAGCGCCTCGGCGAGCGCGGGGATGACGGCGTCGGCACCTTCCGCGAGGAACCGAGTGCGCATGAACGAGCGCGTGCCGGCGGGCGCGGCAGGGTCGGGGCGGTGAGTCACGCGGCCAGCGGGCGTTGAAGTGTCGGCGGGCGGATCGGGATCACCGGCGGCCGGGGTGACGCGCTCGACTTCGACAAGAGCCTCTGGCGTGCCGATCCACGGACCCCAGCCGAGGCGCTCGATGAACAGCGCGTCACGGGGACGCTCCAGCGAAGCGGCGTCAAAGAGCGGGAGCCAGCGGAACGGGTCTTGGCCCAGTTCGCGATTGGCGACGCGATAGAGCCGGCGGAGCGGACGGCCGTCGGCGTCGGCGGCAAAGTCCGGAAGAGGCCCGGCAGCGCGAAGAGCATCAAGGCGGGCCTGCTGCTCGGCGTTGGGCGCGAAAGGCTCGGTGATCTTGGGGATGCCGAGGAGCCGCGTGCCGTCGCGGAGCGTGGCGAGTTCGAGCGGCCTTGGCCAGAACGTGGCGGCACCCTGGAGGAGAACGATGGCGAGGAGGCCGGCGATGAGGGCGAGCGCGACAACGAGGGAGGCACCGAAGAGCCATTGCTTGGGCTCCCCGCGTGCGGAGAGGGGCGTTCGGCGACTGGAAGCGGGGTCGTGCATGGTCAAAGTGCGGCGTTGCGTCGGCGGTAATACTGGCGGCAGATCTCGGCGGTGGTGTTGATGGCGAAGGTCATGGCGAAGAGCACAAGCCCGCAGAGGAAGAGGATTCGGTAGTGGGTGGAGTCTTTGGGGGCTTCGGGGAGTTCGACGGCAATGTTAGCGGAGAGGGTGCGGAAGCCGGAGAAGATGTTCCAGTCCATGCTGGGTGTGTTGCCGGTGGCCATGACAACGATCATGGTCTCGCCCACGGCGCGGCCCAGGCCGATCATTGCGGCGGAGAAGATGCCGCTGGCGGCGACGGGAAGCACGACACGGACCGCGGTCTGCCAGGGGGTGGCACCGGCGCCGAGCGAGGCGGAGCGGAGCGAGGCGGGGACGCTCGAGAGCGCGTCCTCGGCGATGGTGTAGATGATGGGGATGACGGCGAAGCCCATGATGAGGCCGACGACCAGGGTGTTGCGCTGGCTGTAAGGCCCGAAGACAACGTCGCGCGGATCGAGGCCCAGGCGCGTGAGGGCTTGGGCCAAGAGGAGCGCGAGGAGTACGGCGGCAACCATGCTGGCAAGGGCACGCGCGAGATCGGCGGCCGCCGCGGCGAGGCGCGGGAGTCGAGAGAACCGCTGATTGAGTTGGCGGCCCATGAGGCGTGATTGGGCGGCAAAGGCGATGGCGGCGGCGGGGAGGATCATAACGATGATCCAGCCCGGGCGCGGACCGCCGATGTTGCCATCGAGCCACTGGAGGAAACTCGGCCTTGCGAGGCCGCGTGCGGCGAGATCGGCGTTGATGGCGGCGAGTTGCTGTTTGGAGACTGGGGCTGGGCGGACGAGCCGCCCATCGCGGAGGAAGAGGTTTGAGGCGCGGAGGCGGCGTTGGTCGTCGGGGCTGAGGGAATCTCGTCCGCCGAGCCAGGCGGGGCGCTCGGATTCCAGAGCGGGCTCGACGTGGCCGGCGATGACGAGGCGATCGGCGATGGTGGGCGAGAAGAGGATGGACTCGGCGCGCGGGCCGATGACGGCGGAGAGGAAGACGCCGAGAACGACGGCGAGGGAGACGAGGATGAGACGGCCGAGGGTGCCCGCGCGGGCCGCGGCACGCGAGGGCACGGCCTGCCAGAGGTGCGCGGCGATGAGGACGGTCGCGGGAACGACGGCGAAGGCCGCGAGGAGCATCGGGACGCGATCGCGGAGGAAGGGAGCGACGATGACGGCCGCGATAAACCCCAGCACGACGGAGGGAACGGAGGCCATGAGTTCGATGACGGGCTTGACCTTGCCGCGGACCTTGGGATGGAGGAACTCGCTGGTATAGATGGCGGCGAGGACGGCAATGGGAAGTGCGAAGAGCATGGAGAAGACGGTGGCTTTGAGGGTGCCGACGATGAGGGCGACGAGCCCGAACTTGGGCTCCGCGGCGTCATCGCCGGAGGAGGACTGGTAGACGTGGGCAGGCTTTGGGAGGCCCTCGTACCAAACGGGTGCGAAGAGGGCTGAAGTGCTGGCCTCGGGGTGGCCTGGGTCAAGCGGGATACGAGTGAGCGTTCCAGCGGCATCGAGGGTGACGAGCGCGTCCATCTTGGGCGCGATGGCAACTGCGGCGGGGGCCGAGGGCAGGGCGTCTGACGATGCGACGATCTTGCCGCTGGTGGCGTTGATGACAACCAGCCGGCCGTGGTCGTCGGCGGCGAGGAAGGAGCGATCGCGCGGGCTGAGCGCTAGGCGCGTGATTGGAAGATCCGAAGCGCGAAAGAGGGCGGCGCGGACGAGGCGCTGATGATCGGCGGTTGGCGCGGCGGGGTCGTAGGCGGAAAACACGCCGGAGACATGGCCCGAGTCGTCGCCGATGAGGAGCGTGAGGCCTCCCAGCAGCGCGGCGGTGGAAGTGACGGAGCGGCCCTGCGGGAGCGTCGAGAAAGACTCGGCAAGCGTGATGGGCTGGGCTTCGGGATTTGCACAGGCGTATCGCTGGATGAAGCCATCACGCCAGAGGAACAGGATGCTGCCGCCGTCGGAGGTGGCAAGTGCGAGGAGGGGCTGCTGGCGATCGGCGGGGCGCTGGAAGGGAACGGGAAAGGTGGTGAGGCGCACGCGCGGCTTGCCGCCGCCCAAGGGTCGGACGGTGCGGACGTGGTCCAACTCGGCGGAACCGTCGGCACGGAGGACGACGAGGAGTTCGAGATCGGCACGACGGCGATAGTCAATGGCCACGACGGGCGAGGGTGAACCAGCCCCGACTTTGGGGGTAATCGGCTCGCGGAGTTCGAAGGCCGGGCGAGTGATTCGCCAGGCATCCGGGGCGATGCGGTGGGCTTCGCCGGGCCAGGCGTCGACCGATGCAAGCGAGGGGGAAGGGGCGGGCCAGGGGATGCGGTCGGAGGAGGACGGGGGCGGAGCAGCGGAGTCGTCGGCGCGGAAGGTCTCGGAGGCAAAGGTGAGGCTGCCCAGACGAATCGAGCCATCGGAGAACCCAACCGCGATGAGGCCAGTGGCATGATCCCATGAGAGCGCGGAGGGGGTTGGGGAGGACGAACCCGCGGCGGGAGCGAGGCCTGTAGAGGAAGCGAGGGAGGTCCGGCCGAGGAGTGTGCGTGTGGGGATGTGGTGGAGTTGGAGCGTGCCGTCGGCGTGGTACGCGGCTGCGAGCCCGAGATACTCGTCCGTGAGGAGCGCGATGGGAGTAGCGGCAGTGGCGAGCGTCGAGGGCTCGGGGTCGGCAACGCGGCCGGGCTCGAAGAGCGGGATGACAGTGACAACGAGGTAGAGGAAGATGCCGAGGACAGCGACGATGACGCTGAGCCCGCCGATCGACACGACCGCACCCCAGAAGCGATCCCAGAACCGCGTGGAGCGAGAGGTGGGTCTTTGTCGTGCGGGGCTCATGGTGTGCGGAGTATGGAAGGAGCCCCCGGCGAAGAGCCCGCCGCGACCGTGATCCAGAAACTCCGATCGCCAGCGCGATCGGTGCGACACAAGCAGGCACACTCCGGCCTATGTCGCGATCAACTCCACGACAGCGGCGCAAGCGGGCTGCCTGCGCCGCCGAAAGCGGGCCTGTTAGAACGACGGCTTGATGCCGACCTTTTTGAGTTCGTCGCGGGCGAGGTCGGCGGTGACGGGGAAGTAGCCGTCCTTGACGACGCCTTCCTGGCCGGTGCGGCTGTAGATCATCTTGACGAACTCGGCGCGGAGCGGGTCGAGGCCGGTCTTGGAGTCAAAGTTGACGTAGACGAGCAGCGGGCGAGCGATGGGATAGTCGCCCGAGTAGGCGGTTTCGAGGGTCGGCTCGATGGCGGGCTGGCCCGTCTTGGGGGAGATCTTGAGGGCCTTGACGCCGGCGGTTTTGTAGCCGAGGCCGGAGTAGCCGATGGCGAAGGCGTCGTTGGCGACGGCCTGGACGACCGCGGACGACCCGGGCTGCTCCTTGACGGAGGGCTTGTAGTCCTTGCCGCCCAGCGTGTGCTCTTTGAAATAACCGTAGGTGCCGGAGGCGGAGTTGCGGCCATAGAGCCCGATGAGTTTGCCCTTGTAGGCGGGGTCGTTGACACCGATCTGGTCCCAGGTCATGTCGGGACCGACGACGGAGAAAACCTTCGCGAGTTGCTCGATGGTGACCTCGGAGAGCGGGCAATCCTTATGAACGAAGACGGCGAGAGTGTCGATGGCGACGGTGAGGCCGGTGGGCTTGTACCCGAACTTCTTCTCGAAGTCGTCGATCTCTTTGGCCTTCATGGCGCGGCTCATCGGGCCGAACTGGACCTGGCCCTCGATCAGCGCGGGCGGGGCGGAACTGGAGCCCTTGCCCTCGACCTCGACTTTGACGTTCGGGTAGACGCGCTTGAACTCCTCGCCCCAGTGAGCCATGAGGTTGTTCATGGTGTCCGAGCCCATGCTCTTGACGCTCCCGCTGACGCCGGAAGTGGGCGTGTAGGGTGTCAGTTGGGAGTCGATGGGGACGTGCTGGGCGAGGGCTGGGATGGAAACCAGCGTCATGACCGCGGCGAAGAGTCGGCGCATCAGGAATCTCCTGTGGGTGTGTATGAGCGGTTGATTATTTGCGACACTCGCGGGGAGGTCGTTCGCGGGAGCGCTAAGAGGGCGCTAAGACGAGACGTGGGCAAGATACCCAAGGACGATCAGCCGTCCTCAGAGGGATGAGTTGGCCATGGGCTTTCGACAGGTCGTGGTACGGACCCCTGCTGTGATGGTCGGGCGATGCCCGAGTCAGGATTTGGGTCGGCTCATCGAGCCGATGAGGATCACGGCACGGGAGCGAGCGGCAAGGGGCTGGGCGCGATCGGGGGTAAAGACGGTAACCAGTTCGGCCTCGGTGTCGGAGAGTTGGTCGCGGCCGATGAGCGAGAGGTCGAAGACGAACCCCGGGCCGGGAGGCAGGTTGGCGAGCGCGGCGGCGGTTTGCTTGGCGTTGAAACGCCATTGATGGATGATGGTGCCGTCACGGCGTTCGAGGCGGAACTCGAAGGCTCCCTTGGCGCGCATGGGGACCGGGTTCTCGGCGGCACCCTGGAAGACATAGACAAAGACGCGGGCGCTGTCACGGAAGCGATTGGCGTCGGTGTCGGTGAAGTCGGAGACGCTCGCGGAGACGGTGCCCGGCGTGCCGGTGGGCGAAGACGGGCGCGAGGGCGTATCGACGACGCAGGCGGCGAGCACGAAGACGGCCAAGACGAGCATGAGCGATCGGACGATCATGGTTGTGGGCCTTTGCCGGAGGCGGGAATCGGCCGTTCGAAGCGGCCGACGCGTTCCATCTCTTCGCGGACGGACTCGGGCGTTTCGAGGGATTCGATCTTGTAATCGAGGAACTTGCGTTGGCGCTCGTCGGCCTCTGGTGAGTCGCTGTAGATGACGCGGGGCGTGAGGATGACAAGGAGTTCGGTCTTGACCTCGGTGGTCTGCGTCGACCGGAAGAGCGAGCCGATGCCGGGGATGTCACCGAGCAGCGGAACCTTGGTTCGGCGCTGGTCCTGGGTGGTCTGACGGAGGCCGCCGAGAACGACGGTCTGGCCGTCTTTCACGGTGACGGTGGTCTGGAGGTTGCGTTTGTTGATGATGGGGGCGAGGAAGTCTTCCGAGATTTGCGTGGTTTTCTGGCTGACGGTGGAGATCTCGGGCGAGATTTCCATGCGGACGAAACCGTCGGGGCTGATGGAGGGTGTGACGTTGAGTTTGATGCCGACGTCCTCGCGTTTGACGTCGGCACGGATGGAGCCCTGGGGCGTGCGCTCGGTTCCCTGGACGATGGCGATGTTGTCGCCGACGTTGATGGAGGCGGGCTCGTTGTTGCGGGCCTGGAGATAGGGGCCGGAGAGAACCTGGAGGCGACCTTGGGCCTCGAGGGCGCGGAGGATGAGTTCGAAATCGGAAGAGGCGAAGGTGAGGTTGGGGACGCCCAAGGCCGCGGCGACGCCCGCGCCCGCGGCGAGGCCGGCGAAGTTGTAGTTGTCGCCGCCGAAGTTGTTGATCGTCAGATCGGCACCCCAGGTCTCGGACGAATCGACCGTGACCTCGGCGAGGAGAACCTGAATCACGACCTGCGGCGGTGCGGCGTCGAGTTCCTTGACCATCTTGAGGACCATGTCCATGTAGCGCGGGGAGGTCGAGATGACGAGTTTGTTGCTCTTCTCGTCGCCGACGACCGTGACCTCCTGCTCGAGTTGCCGCATGATCGAGCCGGACTGGTCGGGGCCGAGGAGTTGGCGCTGCAGATCGGACTCGCCCTTGAAGTAGGACTGGAGGGTTGTGGCGACGTCGCGTGCCTTGGCATTGCGGATGGCATAGACCTGCTGCGTGCGCTCGGTGGCCTCGATGGAGTCGAGATCGGCGACGACCTGGCGAACGCGAGTGAGGTACTCGTCGGTGCCGCTGACGATGAGGGTGTTGGTGCGGGCGTCGATAGCGATGGAGAGTTCCTGGCGCTCGTCGGGGACGGGGGTGAGCGTGGAGGCGGACTCGGCACCGGGCTCGGTGGAGGCGGGCGAGGGAACGAGGACGTAGCGATTGCCTTGCTGGCGGAGGGTGAAGATGTCGCGGAGGAGGTCGGCCATCTGGCGCACGTCGGCGTTGACGAGACGGAACGATTCGATGCGGCGCGCTCCGGCGGAGGTGGTGTCGAGGTCGCTGATGATGTCCTGCACGATGGCCATGATCTCGGGCGGCGCCTTGACCACGACGGAGTTGGTGCGGGAGTCGGAGTTGAGGCTGACCTGCTCGCGGATGGCACCGTCGATCTGCGCCTCGGTCGGCTCGGCACCGGTCTTCTGCTCGATGCTGCCGGCGACCTGCTCGCGAAAGAAGCGGAGGCGCGTGGCCTGGCGCGAGGCGGAGTCGGCGCTCCCGCCCACCGGCCGGCCCGCGAGGACGCCTTGCAGGAGCGTGACGACCTCGATGGCGTTGGCGGAGTTGAGGGAGATTCGCCGGATATCCTGGGCGGTGACAACGTCGGCGGATTCGAGCCGTTCGACGAGTCGGCGGATCTGGGCGATGTCGTCGTCGGTGCCGGTGACGACGAGGGCGTTGAGGCGGTCGTTGGGCAGGACATTGACCGCGCCGTCGCCGCGACGTTCGTTCTCCTTGTCCGCGTAGAGTTGGCGGACGGTCGCGGAGGCATCGGCGGCGCGGCCGGCCTTGAGTTGGATGAGGTCGGTGCGGGTCGATTCGGCGAGGGCCGCGTTGCCCGACGAGAGCGTCGCCACCAGTTCGGAGACGAGCCGCAGATTCTCGTCGCTGCACGCGACGATGAGCATGTTGTTGGCGGCGTCGGCCTCGATGCTGAACGTGTCGGTGGGACTCTTGATCTCGCCCGATCGCTGGGCGGCCTGGATGCGCTCCTGCATCAAGCGGGCGATTCGCGGGGCGAGCGCGACGGCATCGGCACCGGTGACAGCGACGACATGGAGCCCGACGGTGGAGTTGGCTCGCTCTGAATCGAGCGTTTTCAGCAGAGTTTCGAGGATCGAGAAACTCTTCGGGCTGGTCGAGGCGATGAGCGCGTTCGTGCGGAGATCGGCCGAGACGATCAGACGATCCTCGGCCCTCGCGGCGGGGTCTCGCTGGCGCTGGCTGAAGATGTCCGCGACGATGGAGGCGACGCGATCAGCGGCGGCGTGCGTGAGCGGGAAGGTGCGGACGGTGTTGGCGACGGAGGCGGCCTCGACATCGAGCATCGCTACCAGTTCGCGCACGACCTCGGCGTTGGCGCGCGAGCCGACGACGATGAGGGCGTTGAGTTGGGGCTCGGCGATGATGACAAGGCCCGAGAGCGGGGCGAAGAGATCGGCCTCGATGCGGGCGGACGGATCGTCGAGGGCTCGCCCGCTCTTGAGCATGCGGAGGCGGCCGACCTGCTTCTGAAGCCCCAGGGCCTCGGGCGAGACGGTCTGGCCCCTCACGAGCACGTTGATGAGCGTGTCGGCGAGCGTGGGCGCGTCGGCGTGCCGCAGCGAGATCAGCGTCGGCTCGATCCACTTGGAGACCTGGTCGGAATCGAGGTCCTTGATGAGCACCTCGACGAGGGCGACGGCCTCTTCGCGGCCCGCGACCACGAGTGTGTTCGTGCGCTCATCGACCGAGACCGCGACCTCGCCGGCGAGGGCCTTGCCGGTGGCGGTGGTCGGGAGGCCCGAGCGGCCCGTGCCGGGGAGTTTGCGGAGCGCGTCGCCCTGGCGGAAGAGGTCATCGACGACGGCCTTGGCACGCACGGCGGAGGCGTTGGAGAGCGGGAACATTCGAACGACGACGGCGTCGCCGATGGGCAGGGCGTCGAGCGTGCGGATGACCTCGGTAAGCGCCGCGACGTTGGACTGGCTTGAGGCGATGATGATGGAGTTGGTCTGAGCGTCAGCAATGAGGCGAAGAGGCACCGCAAGATCAAGGCTGAGGTCGCCTTGACCGATGCCCGCGCGAGACATGGAGAGGCGGCGGACCTGCTCGGCGAGGGCGGCGGCGGGTCCGGTCTGGCCCGGCTGGGCGGCGGGCGAGAGCATGTCATCGAGGGTGTTGACGAGCGCCTGGGCACCGGCGAGTTTGAGGGCGACGACGGCGACGCGCTGCTCGGGGGAGATCGGTGCGGCGTCGAGGGCGCGGACGAGCGCCACGATGGATTCGCCGTCCTTGGGGCTGGCGACGACGGCGATTGCGCGGCGCGTCGTGAGCGGGACGATGCTGACGGGCTCGGAGACGACGCCGGGGCGATCGTCGGTGGCGGGTCGCGTGACACCGAGTTGTTCGAGTTGGCGGCGGACCTCGTCGGGAGAGTTGTTCTGAACATCGATGATGAGGACGGCCTGGCCGAGGCCCGCGCCGATGGCGGGCGCGCCGGGGACTTGTGCGCCGGGGTTGGGCGGCGCGACGCCGCCGTCGAGTTCCTTGACGACTCGCTCGATCTCTTCAAAGAGGCGGCCGCTGCTGGCGACGACGAGGCTGTTTGAAGAGCGATCGACCTCGATCGAGAGTACCTCGTTGGCCTGGCGCGCGGCGGGGGCGAAGGTCGTGGCGAGGGCCTTCTGGAGCCGCGCCGCGGGGACGTTTTTCACCAGCAGCACGCGGACGGTGGCGCGGGCGCGGTCGCCCTGCTGCTCGAGGGTGGCGGCGAGGGCCTTGATCTGTGCGAAGTCGCGCTCCTCGGCGCGGATGATGAGGGAGTTGCTCGCGTCGTCGCCCACGATGACGACGGAGCGCGGGCCGACGGCACGCCGCCCCGCCCCACCGCCCCCACCACCGGCCGGGCCGATGAAGAGCTCGCGGACGGCCTGGGCGATCTGCGAGGCCTTGCCGGTGGCGAGCGGGAGCACGTGGGCCTCGGGATACTTGTTGAAGTCCGGCACGTCGATGGATTCGACGAGCGAGCGGATGCGCAGCATGTCCTGCCGGCCCGCGAAGACCACGAGCGAGTTGGTCTGCTCCTCGGCGGAGACGGTCGGGCGGTCTTCCTTATCCACCAGGATGGTGGGAACGATCGGCTCGTCCTCGTTCTGGCGGTTGCCGCGGCGGGTCTGACGCTCGGCCTGGGTTCGGCGGATCTGGTCCTCGACCGGGGCGCGGAAGCCCTCGTTGAGCGCGCGGGCGATGCTCTGGGCGTCGGCGTGCTTGAGCGGGATGACCGCCATCTGCCGCGTCGTGTCGTACTCCTCGATGTCGAGCTTCTTCAGCAGCGAGCGGATGCCCTCCCACTCGGCGTTGGCGGCGCTGATGACCAGCGAGTTGGACGCGGGGTCGGCGATGACGGTGGCATTGCGGGCGGTGGGCGAGGCCGCGGCAGAGGCACCGCTGCCATAGAAATTCTTGAGCGCGTTGGCGGCCTGCTCGGCCTTGGCGAACTGGAGTTTGACGAACTCGGTGCGACGCGGGGACTGAGTCGGGACGTCGAGCGCGGCGATCATGCGATCGATGTCCTTGAGTTGGTCGGGCGTGCCGGAGAAGGTGATCGAGTTGTCGTCGCGGGTGTAATCGACGGCGGGGTCGGGCTCGCCGGCGGAGCGCGGGCGGCCCCGAAGCATCGCGCTCAGCGTGTACCACGCGTCGTAGGCGTCGGCGTTCTTGAGGACGACGCGTTTGAGTTCGACGAGCGGGCGCTCGAGTTCGACGTCGATCTTGGCGATCTGATCGAGGACGAGTTGGACGGTCTCGTTGGAGCCGGAGATGAGGAGCGTGTTGTTGCGGCGAATGGGGGTGATGCGGACCTTGAGGCCCTGGGGGAGCGCGCCGCGGAGCGCGGAGGCGACCTCTTCGGCCCGCGCGGATTTGAGATTGGCCGTCACGACGCTCTCGCCTTCCTGGCTGGGCGGGGTGTCGAGGGTCTGGATGAGTGCTCGGAGTTGGGGCTGGTCGTCGGCCTGGGCCGAGACGATGAGGCGACCGGCGGAGGGCTGGGGCGTGACGATGACCTGCGACTCGGGGCGGCTCTGGGTGCGAGGGAACTGGGCGCGGACGAGATTGGCGATCTCCTCCGGCTCGCGGTTCTTGAGGACGTAGACCTCCACCTGGCGGTCCTTGCCCAGTTCGGGTTGGTCGATGAGCGCGATGAGATCGCGGACGATGGCCATGCTCTTGTCGTCGGCGGAGACCATGAGCAGGTTGCCATCGGTGGACGGGATGATGGAGACGGAATCGGGCGGCAGGCCCTCGGCGGCGGCGCGATCGGCAAAGACGCGGCGGAGGCTCTCGGCGGCACGCGGGGCCTGCGCGTGCTTGAGCGAGAGGGTGGTGAGGGTGGTGGGTCCGCGGCCGCCGGCGGTCGCCAGTTCGTTCACATATTCCATCGCCTGCTCGACGCGGGGCTGCTTGCCGATGAGCAGCAGGAGCCGGCGCGTTGCGTCGACCTGAACGGTGACGGCCTCGGGGTCTTGGCCGCGCCACCAATCCCAATCCGGAGATTGCATGGCGGACTCGATGAGGTTGGCCATGGCGCGAAGGTCGCCGCGATTGACCTGGACGGCGCGGACGATCATCTTGGTCTTTTGGTCCTGCGGCTTGTCGAGTTCGGCGATGATCTTGATCATCGTTTCGATGGTCTCGCCCTGGCCGAGGAGAACGACGCTGTTGATACGCTCGTTGACCTCGACGAACAGTTTGTCCTCGCCGCCCTTGTCGTCCCCGCCGCCATTTCGATCCCACGGCGAGTAGAAGATGGAATAGCCGCCCATGCGCTCCCACTGGAGTTCGCTGGCGATGCTCTGAACGGTGTTCTCAATGTCGGTGACGCGGGCGTTCTGGAGCGGGATGATGCGATATTGCATCGACTTGCCCTTGGCGGGCTTGTCGAAGTTCTGGGCGAGCGATTCGAGTTGAGCGAAGTCCTCGTCGGAGGCGGAGACGATGAGCGTGCCGCTGCGGCGATCGCCGGCGATGGCGACCTTGCCGCTGGCCGTGCCCTCGCGCTGTCCGCCACGCGAGACGACCTGCTGGCGATCCTGGAAGAACCGCTGCAGGGCCTGAGCGACGACCTGGGCATCGGCGTGCTCAAGTTTGATGTAGCGGATGGGGGCCGCGGAAGCGTCGGCCTTGTCGATCTGGGCCACGAGCGACTTGATCTGCTCCATCTGCTCGGCGGGGGCCTTGACGACGATCAGGTTGGAGGAATCCTGGGCCGAGACCTGAACGCGGTTCTTGAGCCCCTGGTCCTTGCCTACGACGACCTGCTCGACCATCTGGCGCACGGCTTGAGGCGAGGCGCTGGCGAGGGTGATGATCTCGAGCCTCAGGCCGCTGTCCTGGGCGGTGGCGTCGAGGGATTCAAGGAGCCGCGCGACCTCGGCGTGCTGCGCGTCCGAGCCGGTGATGAGCAGGGCGTTGGTGCGGGCCTCGGCGACGAAGCGGGCACGAGGCAGGTCATCGACATCGGGACCTTGACGCTGGGCGTCGAACAGACTCTGGAGAGTTGAGGAGAGTTCGGAGGCCTGTGCGTGGCGGAGTTGGTAGCGACGAATCGCGAGGCGCTCGGTGGACGGGCTTTGATCGATGAGCGCGATGAAGCGATCGATGATCGGGAGCGCGGCGGCGGGGGCGGCGACGATGACAGCGCTGCCGCCCGGATCGGCAGTGAGCCGGATCGAGGCGGGATCGACCTTGCCGCGGGTCTCGTGGCCGTCGGGCGATTGGAGCGTGAACTCCTGCGCGCCGCGGAGGCGCTGCGCTTGCTGGCCGCGGGGGCGAGGGCTGATAAGGTCGCGCACGGCGTTGACGGCGCGATCGGCGGGGATCGTGGAGAGGCGATAGACCTTGACGGTCGTGGAGAGCCCGGTGTCGGTCTGGGCCAGGGCGCGGATGACCTCGGCGATGGGCTCGAAATCGGTGTCGTTGGCCCAGACGATGATCGCACCGCCGGCGGGATCGGGGGCGACGGCGACGGAGCCGGTGAAGCCGCCGGGGTTGGCGGGGCCGGTGCGGCCGAGTTGCTGGACGGTCTGGCGGATGACCTGCACAAGGGCGTCGGCATCGAGCGCGGCGGGGAGCGAGACGACGCGGACGCGAGTCGGCTCGGCGGGCATCTGTGAGATCAGTTCGGCGGCGAGACGCGACAGACGATCGGTGGCGCGCGGCGAGCCGACGACGACGAGGGAGTTGGTCGCGGCATCGACCGCGATCGTGAGCGCGGGCTCGGCGAGTGCCTTGGATGAGCCAGGGCCAGCCGGCGCGGGCGGCTGATCGGGCGGCTCCGGCTGCTCATCGTCGGCATCGGCGTCGGGGGTATCAGCGACGGCGAGGACGGTGGCGAGCAGGGCTTCACACACAAACGTCGGCATCGCGCCAGGTGAGCCGGAATCGGAGCGCGGCGCGGGCGGAGTCTCACCTTTGGGCGCGGGCCGACCGTTCATGAGTTCGTCAGCCGAGATCACCTCGACTTTGGAGCCCTGGTCTTCGAGAATGCGCTTGAGCGTCTGCGCGACGAGCGCGGCATCGGCGCGGGAACGATCGATCGGCACCAGCCGCATCTGCCGGCTCGAGGAGAGCGTCGCGGCGTCCAACTTCTCGACCAGCCCTTCGATCGTGCGCATCTGCTCGGGCGAGGCGCGCAGGATCAGCGAGTTGCTCGCCGGATCGACGCGAACCGTCGGCGGTTCGGCCCCCGCGCCACCCGCCTCGGCGGCGATGAGGGCCTCGATCGACTGCGCGAGCGCGACGGCATCGGCGTTCTGGAGCGTGATCACGCGGAGAGGCCGATCGGCGCGCTGGCCCGGGTCGGCGTCCAACTCGCCGATGATCTGCTCGGCCATGTCGAGCGTCGCCGCGGGCGCGGTGATGATGATGGAGTTGGTGTTGCGGTCGGCGGCAACGCGGGCCTCGTCATCGATCTTGCCGCCGGATTGGGCGATGTATTGCCCGACCTGCCATGAGGGGAGCAGCGAGAGGACGGACTGCTTTTTCAGCAGGGTTTCGAGAACCGGTGCGAGCGATTCGGAGCGCGCGTGCTTGAGACGGATCGTGCGGACGCCCACGCCATCTGCGGCACCACGGGCGTCGAGTTCCTTGACGAGCGCTGCCGCGCGCTCGATCTGCTTCGACGTACCGAGAACGACGACGGAGTTGCTCGATGGCTCGGCGGAGACGGACGGCGACTGATCCGCCCCCCCACCACCCGCCGCGGCCTCGGCGGCGAGCGCCTTGCTGATGGTGGCGGCGACGGAGGCCGCATCGGCCTTGGTCAGTCGGAAGACGCGGAGTTCGGTAGCCGTCGCGTTGGCCTGCTGGTCGAGCGAGTTGATGAGGGCGTCGGCGATGAGCAGCGCGTCCTCGGGGGCCGAAACCACGAGCGTGTTCGAGCCGACATCGGCGGAGACATCGACGAGCGCCTCGGCGTCGTTGCCCGACTTGCCGGCGGCCTCGCGCTGCTCGCGGACGCGGCCCTGCACGACCTTGCGGACGACGGCCTGGAGTTTTTCGGCGCGGGCGCTCTTGAGCGCGTACATCTTCACGCCGGTGGCGGGGCGATCGGGCGCGGCGTCGAGTTTCTTGAGGACGGCCTCGACGTTGGCCATCGCCGCGGACGGCCCGCTGACGATGAGTGTTCGGCTGGCGGGCTCGACATCGACCGAGATGGGGACGAGGGCGGCCTCTGGGGCGCCGGCTTGGAGTGCGCCGCTGGCGGCCGCGGCCCGCAGCGCCGCCGCCGCCGCGTTCAGGTCCGCCCGCTCAACGCGGTAGGTGCGCAGTTCGACGTTGCCCGCGAGTTTCTGCTGGTCGAGGCTACGGACGATCTGCTCGAAGCCTGCGAGCCGCTTGGCGGGCGCATCGACGATGAGCGAGTTGGTCGCGCGATCGGCCCGCACTACGACCTCGCGCGGACGCTGCAGGTCCGGGCGCGGCTGGCGCGTCCGCGGGTCGAGCGGCATGGGCGGCTCGGGATACATCGCGTCGATCGTCCGCGCCAACTCTTCAGCGCGAGCGACCTGGAGCGGGAAGATGCGGATCTCGCGGCCCTCGGCGTCGAACGCCTGCTGCGAGTTGAGTTCGGAGACGACGGCCTCCACCTCGGTCAGCGTGTCGGGGTGGGCCGAAACCATCAGGGTGTTCGTCGCCGCGTCGGCCTCGATCGAGACGGGCTTTGTGGCACGCTCTTCAACGGGCCGGCGATCGAACGAGGACTGAAGCATGGCCGCGATCGCGGGCGCGTCGGTGGTGCGCAGTCGCAGAATGCGGAGCGGGGGTCGCTCGGCGGTGCTCCGGCTATCCATGTTCCTGGCCAGCGCCTCGATGATCGGGAACTGTGAAGGCTGGGCCGCCACGAGCAACGAGTTATTGTCCTCGATCGCCTCGATGACCGGATCGGCCCCGCCCTTGATGCGGAAACTCTCGCTCGAGCGGATCAGGTCCTGCAGGAAGGACTGGACCGCGGCGGCCTTGGCGTTGCGCAGTTCGACGAGCCGCACCTCGCGGGCCTGGCCCTGCTGCCTTGAGAGTTCGTCGATCACGCGAGCGAATCGCTGCATGGCCTCGGCATCGGCCACGACCATGAGCGAGTTGCTCGTCGAATCGACCGTGACCTCGACCGGGTTGGCGTCGGGAATCTGCGCCACCTGGGCTGTATAGATGGCCAGCGCCCGCTCGCGGACCTCTTCGGCACGGACATTGGCGACGGGGAAGATGCGCAGGCCCTTCTCGATCGGGACGGCGGCGAGTTCCTTGAGCATCTTGTCCACGCGCTCGAAGGTGAGCGCGTCGCCGGCCACGATGAGTGTCGAACTCTTCGGCTCGGTCTCGATCATGACCTGGACGGCGGGCTTGCCGGGCTGGGCGGGGGCCGCGAGGATGCCGCGAGAGGCCATCCCGTTCAGCGTGCGAGAAATGGCTTCGAGGTTCGAACCGGTGACGTGGTAGGTGCGAAGTTCGGATTGCGGCGGCAACTCGACGCGGTCGAGTTTTTCGGCGAGCGCCTCGATCGATTCCATCTGGTCCTGGGCCGCGTAGATCATCAGCGTGTTGCTGGCCTGGTCGGCCGAGACCGTCACCGGCTTGGGCTGCTGGAGCCAGGGCATCGGGCGGTTCTGGCGATCGACCGGCACCGGCGGAACGGGGTAGAGTTTGTCGAGCGCGGCGGCGACGTCGACGGCCTTGGCGAGTTTGAGCGAAAAGAGCCGCGTCACTTTGCCCGTGCCTTCGAGCCGTTCCTTCGCATTGAGTTCGGTGACGAGGCCCTTGATCTCTTCGAAGAGGTCGGGATGGGCCGAGACGATGAGCGTGTTAGTGGCGGCGTCGGCGCGGACCTCGACAGGCTTCGCGGCGCGCTCGGGCTGTGGGCGACGCGAATACTGATCGTTGAGCATCTGCGCGACGGCGTTGGCCTCGGCGGCGCGCAACTGCAGCAGCCTCATCGGCGGGAGCGGACCCTCGGCGCGGTCGAGCCGCGCGACGAAGTCCTGGATCAGCCGGTGCTGCGCGTCCTCGGCGGTGACCAGGAGCGCGTTCGTCGATTCGACGACGCGGATCGTGGGCGGGGGCACGGCGCGGCCCGGATCGATCGAATCGGCCGACGCCAGGAACTCATTGAGCGGCTTGAGAAGGTCGGTCGCGCTGGCTCGCTGCACCTCGACGACGCGGGTCGAGCGCGCCGGGGGCACGAGTTGCTGGGCCTGCGTCAGAAGATCGGTGAAGAGGCGCATCGCGCTGGGCGACGCGGTGATGATCGCGCTGCCGGTGGTCTTGTCGAGTTCGATATCGACCGGCCCGGCCTGGTCCTCGGCGACGCCCTCGGTTTGCGCCTTGTAGAGGCCTTGCACGCGGGCGATGAGGCCGGCGGGGTCGCTGCCCCCGAGTCGCACGACGCGGAACTGCCGCGAGCCGGGCTGGTCGGTGTCGAGTTGGGCGATGAGTCGCTCGATGACCGAGGCCTGTTCGGGGCGCGAGCGGACGATGAGCGTGCGGAGTTCGTCGACGGGCTCGATCTGGGGCTCGACGTAGGCGCTGCCGTCGTCGGGTGTCAGCATGGGCCGGAGAAGGCGCGCGAGCCGCTGCGCGAGCATGGAGGCGTTGGCGCGCCGGAGCGTGTACGAGCGAGTCTCCAGATCGACCACCGCGGTCGATTCGGCGGCGCGGAGCAGATCGGCGAACTGCTCGATCGCCGCGCGCGAGCCGATCAGAGTGACCGTCCGCGAGGCGGCGTCGGCGGACGCGACGACCGGCGCGGCTTTGTCGCGGCCCGCGGCCACATGCAGCGCCTGCGCCTTCGTCAGCACGGCCTGGATATCGCCCGAGGCGATGCGAACCTGCCGAATTTCCTTGGAAATCTCGGGCGGCACATCGAGGCCCGCGACCAGTTTCTCGAACGCCGCGAGGTCGGCGTCGGTTCCGGTGGCGACGAGCCCGTGCTGATCGGGCGTCGCGGCGAACTTGACCGCGGCGAACTGCCGCGCGCTCAGCAATCGCGGCGCGATCTGCTCGATGGCCTGCGGGGTGATATGCGTGAGACGGATGACGGTCGCACGTCGCTCCGGAACGGGCGCGGCTTCCGCACCGCTGCCCTGCTTGATCGCGGGATCAATCTCGCCCAGAAGCGCAACCGCCTGGAGCATGAGCGATGCCTGCGCCACGATCGTGAGTTTCGACGCGTCGTTGAGCGGCACGATCGTCGGGCGGCGAGAGGCCTCGACGGAAGCGAAGAGCGGCGCGAGTTGAGCCACAGCCTGCTGCGGGGTGATGGTTTCAAGCGCGAAGGTCATCATTTTTTGCTCGCCGAGCCCGCCATCGGGAACATCGAGCAGCGCGATCAGTTCCTCGACGACCTTGATGCGGGCCTCGGAACCGACAGCGATGATGGAGTTGGTCCGCGGATCGGGCTGGAGATTGAGCCCCGCGACGGTGACGTCCTGCGCGACCGTCTGCCGGCCGTCCTTGTCAATGAAAACCTGCTTCGTGCGCTCGCCGATCAGCCCCTTGAGCGCGTTGTTGACAGCGTCGGCCTTGGCGAACTTGAGCGGGAAGAGCCTGTAGGCGGAATCGACGGGCCGAACCTGATCGATCGACTGGATGATCGACTGGATGCGACGGCACTGGGCCGCGGTCTCGACAAGGATCACCATGTTCTGCGCGGGCACGGCGGTGATCGCGCCATACTCGGCGATCAACGGCTTGACCTGCTCGACAACGAGTTCGGCCCGCGCGTTCGAGAGCGGGATCGTGAGGTTGATGATCTGCTCGGGGCGTGTGCCATCGGGGATCGAGCGAACGACCTCGGACGCCTTGCGGACCGCGTCCTTGAGCGTCGAGAGATAGAGGAAGTTCTTCTCGCGCCGCAACTGCACGCCGCGCGGCGCGAGATTGAGATTCAGGATCGTCAGCGCGTCCTCGAACGAGTAGCGCTCGCCACTGATGAAGGTGAGCGTGCCTTGCGGAATCGGTGCTTCCCAGATCGGCGGCAGGCCAGCCTCACGCGAGAAGTATTCGAGCACCTGGTCGAACGGGGCGTCCTTGAAGTTGAACCGGATGCCCTGCGGCTGCGCGGGCGGCGGGACCGCGGGCTGTTCGGGCGCTGCCGCGGCGGGCATCGGCGCGACGACGGGTTGTTCGGCGGGCGCTTGCGCGTGCAGCGAGATTGGCCTTCCCGCAGCAGCGGCAAGGGCGGCGACCACGAGCGCGGCACGGGTACGGGAAGTGGTAAGCGAGAATGAAGCAGTCATGCGTGGCGCTCCCTGAAACTCCAACCGGGAACCGATCGGCGTCGGCTCGGCCGACGCGCCCAAACACCGAGTTGTCCGACCCCGGCCCGTGAAGGCCGCAGTCTACCGTTCACAAGGCCGGCGCTGCGCCAGCGTCTGTCCGTTGAAGACCTCAAACCTGGCCCCGGCGATCTCGAAGACCGCCCGCTCGCCGCCGCCGGAGAGGAAAGTCGCGTTCTCAACCGCCGAGCCGATGCCCAGCGAGAGGCGTTCCTGCGTGCGCGTGTTGACGACCCAGGCCTCGACGCCGAGGCGCGGGCTCTCGACGACGCCGGTAAGTTTCCACTCATGGAACGCGGGCGGCGGAGGCGGCTTGGGGCCGGTGTCCGCGGGCGGATCGGCCTTGGCGACGGCCGTCGGCGCGGCGGCGGGCGGCTCACGGAAGAGCCATTTCCGCGACAGTTCCGTGCATTGGGCCAGCACCGACGGCGCGGCGGCGACGATCGCCAAGCGATCCACCGGCTTTGGCGCGACGTCCGCGGGGAGCAGCACCGACGCGACCGTCACGCGCAGCGTGAACGTCGTCCGCTCTTTGTTCGCTGGCGAGAGCGAAACGCTCTCACGGCGATGGATCCACGGCTGGGCCTGCAACGCCGCGATGCAGCGGACGGCCTGCTCAATGGTGCCCACGCCCGAGACGGTCGCGCGAATGACGGCGAACTCCCTTTGCTTGCGTACCTGCGATCGCATCGGCGTGGCGAGTTTGGACGTGCCCACGGGGTTCGTCACGTCTTCAGGACGATTCGTGTCGACGCGGATTGTGGTCAGCCCGGCCTCGTCGGCGAGCGTGTTGAGAGCCGTGCGAAGCAGCGCATCCGCCTCGTCGGCGGAGCCGGGGAGCGTGGTCGCCGCGAGGCGCTTGAGTTCCTGCCGTGCGGCGGGACGTTCCTTCAGTGCTTCCTCAAACGCCGCGATGTCGCCGCGAGCCTTCTCGATCTGCTTCAGCAGGCGATCGCGCGGGCCGGAGTAGAGCGAGGCGTAGCCGGCATAGCCCACGAGCGCCACGACGATGCCCGCGCCCGCCGATCTGGTCCAACGCGGCACGATCATCGCTGCGGCTCCTTGATCGGAGGCTTCGCGGGTGCCGGCTCGGCGGGAGTTGATTTGGCTGGTGTTGATCTGGAGGGCACTGGTTTGCCCGAGGCGGCGGTGCCGGGCGTCGCGGTCGGCGCGGGCGGCGTGACACTCGGCGCAGGATCGCTCGGCTGCGCGGGACCAATCAACTCGAAGTTGAAGCGATCGGGCTCGTCCGCGCCGAGGCTCTCGAGTTGGTACGCGCCCGTGGCGAGCAGCCGGCGGCGCAGTTCGTCGGCAACTTCGCGGTTTTTCATGCGCCCCGGCAGGCTCAGCGTCACCACGCTCGCCGTTTTCCAGCCGGTCGTGTCATACTGCCCGCGGACAGGCTCAAAGGTCACGGCGGCCTGCAGCCGACCCGAGAGTTGGTCGAGCGTCGCGTCCTTGGGGCTGGGCATGCGCTCGGCGATGCCGCGGAGGTGCGCGAGCCAGTCCGTGTCGGCTGTGGTCCAGCGTGCGAGGTGCTGCGCCCGTGCGTCTTCGAGCAGGTAGTTCGCGTACTCCTTTCGGAGCGAGCCGAGTTTGTCGTTGGCGAGGCCCAGCCGCGTACGCAGGGACGCGAGTTCGCGCGACGCGAGGAGGTAGCCCGTGCCGCCCAGCACCAGCACGCACAGGGCCGCGGCAAGGATGAGTTGGCGGCGCTTCGCGCCCAGGTCCGGGGCGCGGCGGGGGTTGGCGAAGTCGAGCGTCTGGGAACGCTCCGCGAGCAGCCCCGCCAGCGGCGCGAGCATCAATCGCTGCACCTCCGGCATCTGCGGTGGCAACTCGATGTGGTGCGGAAGCGGGGCGGATTCCCATGGCATGTCGAGCGCCTCGCCGCACCGCTCGCCGAGTTGCCTCGCCAACTCGCCAACGCCCGGAATGACGACGGCATCGACCTCGGCGGCATCATCGCCCACGCGATAAGACATCCAGGTGCGCTTGGCCTCGACGGCCGCGCGCTGCACCAGCGACTCACTCCCCTCGCCCTCGGACTGGGGCATCTCGGCGGCGCGGGCGAAGACGAGGCGGCCGTCATGCACCACGACAAACTCGATGGTTGACGACCCGACGCCGATGGCGAGCACCGGGCCGGCGTGCTTCTCGGAGACCGGACCCAGCAGCGTGGCGAGGCCCGCGGCACGGAGCCCGATGCGATCGATCTTGCACTTGGCGGCACGGGCGAGCGCCTTGTAATAACTCAGCCGCTCGGCGGGGAGCGCGGCAGCGAGGATCGACACCGGCGCGTCGGCCGCCGTGCCGTCGTCGCTCAGCCGCAGGAAGTCGATCGCCGTGCCCTCGATCGCCATCGTGAGTTGCCTGGCCATCTGGAGGCGGACCATGCCGGCGAGTTCGGCCTCGATGCTCGCGGCGGCGCGCGGGAACCGCAGCCGCTTGAGCACGACCTCGGACCGCGGCACACCGATGACGATGCGACCGCGCGGCAGGCCGCCACGATCGAGTTCGCGCCCGATCCAGGCGCCGAGGGCTTCGGGGTCGCGGGGATCGACATCGGTGGGGATCGCCGAATCAAGCCACGCGCGGAAGCGGAGGCGTTCGCCCGAGGCGCTGGCGGCCATGGCCCAGAGCCGTCCGCCATCGATTGTCAGGGCTACCTGATTGAGGCTCATCGCGGGGCTCCATCCCCAGGCGACGCCCACCGCCCGACCCGACGATCGACCGGGGCCGCCTCGCCCTCATCCGGGCGTGGAGGAAGACTAGGTGAAGCCGTGGCATCGGGCGCGACGGGCGCGGGAGGATTCGCGGGCGGCTCAGAAGAACCAGACTCCGGCGCGCGAGCGGTTGAGCCGCGGGCCGTGGCCGCTGGCGGTTGTGTGGAAGCGGCGGCGGAACGATCCGACCCGGTGGTGTCTTCGTCCTCTTGGCCGGTAGCGCGCGGGCGACCTTCGAGCGGCCCGATCTCACGCAGATACGCCACCCGTGGACGCTCCGAAGCGACATCAAGAACCGCCTCGAGCACCATCCGCCGTTCGAGCGGACCATCGCCCTCGGCGGGCGCGATGCCGACTTCCACTCGCACACGCCATTGCATGGAGCGTGTTACCACATGGTCGAGCGCTTGTTGCATCTGATCGGCGTCGAGGATGCCCTCGGACACGGGCCACGTCGGCGTGATCCGCAGGTCGTCGGCGAGGGACTCCCGCGCGCGCACGATCTCGTCCGCGGCCTCGCGGCTGATCCCCGGCACCGCCGCCAGCACCCGCGCGGGGGCCGTCATCAGGTCGATCTTGCCCGGCAGGAACGGATCGGGCGTGGTGGTCAGAAAGTCAAGCGGCATGGCCCACACGCTGGTGGACAAGGATGACCCCAAGCGCATGGCCCCGACGATTTCGGAGAGGGAGCCGAAGGTCTTGCCGCTGCCCATGAGCCACTTGACGGTCTCGCCCGCGCCGTCGCCGAAGCGTTGGTCGAGGTCGCGACCGAGGCGATCGGACCACGGCGTGTTGAGGTTGAGCCGCTGGAGGCCGACGGTGTCCTCGCTCGCCCCGACGCCGGCCTGCACATTGGGGTCGGCGCTGAAGACGGTCAGGACGTCGCGCGGCGGCCCGAACTCGCTCTCGTCGTCGAGAAAATCGGGCGCAACGCCCGAGACCCGGAGAAGATCATCGACACTTCCAAAGGGGCGTGCGGCGACGATCGCATCGGCGAGCGCGGGCTCGCAGCCCGTCACGGCCGCGATCATCTCGGGCGTGGCGGTATTGAGATTGATCCGAGCCGCCTCGGAGATCGCGAGTGGCTCGTCGCCGCCATCGCCGGCGCTGGCCGAGCCGCTCGCGCCGAGTCGTGGAGTCGGTCGATTCGTTGGCCCTGCCGGTGGAGTCGCCGAATCGCTCGCGGCGCGCATCGGCAAAAGCCGGACCACCGCGCGCCGGCCATCGGGCATCGTGTAGAGGTCCCATGCTGCGGTGAGTCGCGGCGGCTTGCCCACGAGCAGATCGCGGCGCTGCTCGGCAAGTTCGGCGAGGGCCGCCTGCACACCGGACCACGCCAGAGCACGCGATTGCAGACGCGCGATGTCGCCGGAGGACGAGGCGAGCGTGGCCGTGCTCAGCGAGAGCGCCGACGCGCCCGAAAGGGCCGCCACCGCGACCACGACGAGGACGACGAGGAGAACGACGGCGCGGCGGGTCATCGCGTCTGCCTCCAGGCGGAACCGGGGCCGTCGGGGACGACGATGACGCGGACGCGATCGGGCGCGCCGAGGCGTTCGTCGAGTTCCACCTGGTCGTGCGGCTGGCGCGACGCCGAGGCGGGATCAGGACGATCACCGCGCTGATCGCTCGGATTGCCGCGCGATTCTTCAAACTCGCTTTCGGCGACTTTCGTGTCGAAATCGGCCGGCGCGGCGTCATCGGAGGGCAGCGGCGGCCCGAGCCAGACCGAGACCTCGATCGCCGCGGGCAGTTCGCGTGTGGAATCGAACGAATCGCGCCACTCGCGCCCATCAAAGTAGCGGAACCGAATCATGCGAACATCGACGGCAACGGTTTCGAGCGCCGGCTCGGACGTCGCCACGAGCACGGCCCAGCGGCGAGCGCGAAGTTCGCCAGCCTCTTCGCTGAATGAATACTCGGCGGACACGAGATCGGTGGGCGCGACGTTGGCCCCGGCATCGAGCCATCGCCCGCGCGACAGCACACGGATCGAGCCCGCGTCGCCGCGGATGCCCGCACCCAGTTTGGCGTCGCCCGCGATCGCCGACGTCAGGTCGTCTTCGAGGCGATTGAGCAAAGCGGCGATAGCGGCTTCCCCCTGCGCCGAGCCAACCAGCCGCGACCGCGCGCCGAGCAGTTGCCAGAAAAAGGCGTTTGCCGCGCCGGCGAGCATGGCGATGAGGCCGATCGCCAGAAGGACTTCCATGAGCGTGTAGCCGCGGCGATTCATCGCCTTGGCTCCGAGCGGGGCGGTGCATTTCGGCCCGGCGTGTTTCGGCCCGGCGCGGGCGACGCGCGAGGGCCGGGCGCTTTTGGCGCTTCGCGCGCGCGACGGGCGATCTCGTCCTCGCCGCCGACCGTGTCCTCGTCCACACGCAGTCGCACCAGTTGGTGGAGCGTGAATGAGGCATCGATCGCGCCGCTGGCATCAAGCCGCTCGGCGGTGACCGTGACATGCGTGAGTCCGGCGAACTGCGACGGCTCAGTCTCGATGCGCAGTTCCCAGCCCTCGGCACGGGCATCGGTCGCGCCACGCCCGCCGGCCGCCGCACCACCGCCACTTCCCGTGCGTTCCGCGTCGGGATCAAGCGAGCGATCGCGAACCGGGCCGTGGAGCGTCTGGGGCGTATCAAGGCCGGCTTCGATGCGTGCCATGGCCGTTCGGGCGAGGTCGGCGGCCCGTGAGGAGAGCCGCACGCGGTCCTGGGCGACCAGCGCGCGATCGACCGAGGCAAGGATGGCGAGGCCCGAGCCGACGAAGATGCCCAGGGCGAGGATGACCTCGAAGAGCAGCGCGCCGCGTCGGAGATTGGAAGCACGAGCGTGGTTCATGGCGCAGAGCGCCCAACTGGAACTTCGGGCGTTGAACGAACCCCGCCCCGAGGGGGCGGCGTACCTAGACGCGACGGCGTGCGATCCGGCAGCGGTGCATCCTCGTCCACGGGCGTCGGCGACGTGACCCGCTCTTGTTTGAGCGTACCGGCCCAGGATTGCACGGTGAACTTCCTTTGCTCGCCGGCCGCCGAGAGATAGATCGGCGCGTGCGGCCAGATCGTCCCGTCGGGAAGAACAGAGGCGATGCGAAGCGCCGCTTCGAGTGGCGGCAGGCTGGGCGGGGCTTCCGAAGACTCTGATGACGAGCCGCTGACATCAGGGCCGGCGGATGGATCGACGCCTTCGGTCAGGAGGAGCAAGGTTTGGCCGGGTGTCGCCCCTGCGCCGCGCGCCGAATCACGCCCCCCATCACGAGGCGAGATGCGGTCGCTAGCCGAGGTTGATGGAGCAACACCGCGGCTGGATACTCCGGGCCGCGCGGATCGCACCCTCGGGCTCGATGGCGATACACGCGCGAAATCCTCGCCGCCCGCATCGCCCTCACGCTCGCCCAGCGCCGCGCCTTCGCTTTGCACCTCAACCGCCAGCACGAACTTGCCCACCCCGTGCGGCTTGATCGAGATCACACGCGGCTTCCCGTCGCGCACGGCATCAGCCCGAGCCGTCAGAATCGTGGATTGGATCTGGTCCGCGGCATGGTCCAGCCGCGCCGAGGGCAACAGATTGCCCAGCGAGGGCACAACGAGGGCGGTCGCCGCGAGCAGCAGCGCAAGCACGATCAGCACTTCGATGACGGTGAAGCCTCGAGGCGCGGATCGCGGGCGCTGGGCGAGGGTCGCTCGCATGGCGCGAGCCCCAGCCTATTTCGGCCTCGGTGCGGGCGGCAGATCGGACGGGCCGGCACCGCCATCAGCGGCGGAGTCGACCCACGAGTTCAGGTCGTCCTCGGTGCCGTCCTGCTTGTCCGCTCCATACGACCACAGATCGAACTTCGTCTCGTCTCCATGCTCGGAGGCCTGGCGATACCCCCACGGGCTGCCCCAGCGGTCCGTCGGCATCGGCTCCTTCAGATAGCCCTTCCACTTCGTCTGGTCCGCCTCCGCGTCGAGGGCCGTCTTGTCCCAGAGCACCTTTACGCCTTCCTCGTCTTTCGGATAGCGCTCAAAGTCATGGCGGAAAAGGTCCATCGCCGCCTTCATGCTGTTGATGTCGATCAGCACCGTGTCGCGCTTGGCATCATCCCGGCGGTTGAACAGCGCCACCCCGATCAGGCCCGTCAGCGCCAAGATGATGGCGATGACGATCATGACCTCGATCAGGGTAAAGGCTCGACGAACGGGGGTCGGTCGACGGGTGTTCTTCATATGGCTCCGTCCTTTGCGTGCCGCGGCAAAGTCCGCGGACTTCCGATTAGTCCACACTAGCCTAAACGGTGCTCGGCATCAAGCAGATCGCCGCGGCAATTTCGGCGGCACCCTTCCAGAATCCTGCCATTCGAGGGCATTGAAACTGCTTGCCTAGAACCCCGCGCGCATCTGCGTCATCGGCAGGATCAGCCCCGCGGCCACAGTCGCCACCACCAGCGCGATCAGCAGCAACAGCACTGGCTCGACCAGTCGCAATGCGACGCCCAGCATCCGATCAACTCGCCCTTCGATCGTCGCGGCGATCGTCAGCAGCACCTCGTCGAGGTTGTTGGCCGTCTCCGCCACCGAGATCATCTCCACCACGTCGTCGGAGAGCAACCCGGACGAGGCCAAAGGCATCGAGAGCGTCTGGCCCGCGCGAACGGACTCGACCGCCGAGTCGATGGCGTCTTCGAGCAGCACGTTGCCCGCCGCATCGCGCGCGATCTGCATGGCCGTCAGCATCGGGATCCCGTTGGAAAGCATCGTTCCCAGCAGCCGGCAGAACCTGGCGGCGGCCAGCGAACGGATGATTGGGCCGATGATCGGAGCGCGGGTCCGCGCGACCGCAAGCCGCCTACGGACTTCGGGCCGCGACACGAGACGCCAGCCGACAAGCGCGAGGACGGCGAGCGCGGCGATCGTGTACGGACCGTAATCAGCGACCAGCGCGCTCGCGCCGAAAACCACCTTGGTCACCGTCGGCAGCGGGTCGATCTGAGCGAAAATCGGCTTGAACTTCGGCACAAAGACGCCGAAGATGACGCCCAGCACGATCGCGCCAAACCCGACAAGCACCATGGGATAGACAAGATTGCCGATGACCTTGCCGCGGAGTTCGGCCTGGCTCTGCACGAACTGCCCGAGGCGCGACATCACTTCTTCGAGAAAGCCGCCCTTCTCGCCCGCGCGGACCATCGCCACATGCACCTGTGGGAACGCATCCGGATGCCGCGACATGGCCTCCGCCAGATCATCGCCCTGCGACACGGCCTCAGCGAGATCACGACAGATCGCCGCGAGCGCCGGGCTTGACTTGCGACCGCCCAGCAGTTTCAACGCGCGAAGCACCGGAACCCCGGCACGGAGCAGGTCGGCAATCTGCAGGTACGTCGCGGCCAGTTTGTGCGTGCCGACACGCCGACGCCACGGCAACCGCCGTTCTTCTCGCGCGCTGATCGCCACGGGCACGAGTTGCCGCGATTCGAGTTCCGCGAGCACCGCCTGCTCGGACGCGCTATTGAGCACGCCCGCCACGCGCTGGCCGGTCGGATTCAGGGCTGTGTAGGCAAAGAGCGGCATGCGCGAGCGCAGGATATCACAGGCGGCACGCGTCTCGCGCTCTTCGCCGGGTTACTTGCCGGAGCCCAGCAGTTCCTCGACCTTGGTGACGAGGCCCGGCTCAAGCCCGTCGCGCTTCTTTGCATCGAACCGAGCGACGACGTTTCCGGAACGATCGAGCACGAACTTGGTGAAGTTCCACTTCGCGTCGCCGCCGATCGGTGCCGGCTGGCTCGTGAGTTTCTTGTACAGCGCGTGCTGGTCCGGCCCCTTGACGGAAACCTTCTCGAACATCGGAAACGTCACCTTGTACTTCTCAGTGCAGAACGACGCGATCTCGGCATTCGAGCCGGGCTCCTGACCGCCGAAGTTGTTGGCCGGGAACCCGAGGATGACCAGGCCACGGTCCTTGTGCTGCTCGTAGAACTTCTGGAGATGCTCGTACTGCACGGTGTAGCCGCACTTGCTCGCAACGTTGACGATGACGACGACGCTGCCCTTGAAGTCGGCCAGGTTCTTGTCCGTCCCGTCGATGAGTTTCATGGTGATGCCCAGCGCGTAGGACGACTCGCCGGCGGGCTGCTCGCCCGGCAGGGTCGGCATAGAGGGGGCCGAAGGCGCGGACGGCGTCGAAGGGGCCGTGGGCTTGGACGGGGCCGATGGCTTCGAGGGGAGCGACGGCTTCGAGGGAAGCGAGGGCGTCGAGGGGATCGACGGCTGCACAAGGGCGGCCTGAAGACCGGCAACGAGAACGAGCGAAGCAACGGCGATCGAACGGAACCGCATCGTGAGTTTCCTGGTGGGGCGGTGTGGGGAATGCCAAACGAACGAAAGCGGGCGCGTCCCGGCGACCGGGGCACGCTCGTGATTCAATCAGTGACCCGCAGGCTTCTCGGCCGGTTTCTCAGCGGGTTTCTCGGCCGGCCTTTCAGCGGGCTTTTCAGCCGCTGCCGGGGTTGACGCAGCCGGCGTCGAGGCCGCGGGCTTGGTGGTGTTGGGCTGCGTGGACGAACTGTCGCAGGCGCTCAGCACGAGCCCATACCCGACGCCTGCCAGAACGACGAGAACGCGACGAGTCATGCATTGTCTCCAGAAGCGAGCAGGCGAAAGCCCGCCCATACCCAAATGTTAGGACTCGCGAGTTCTCGGTTTCTCATCCTCGGTTTGCTCCTGTTCGGTTTCAAGGTCTGGTGCGGGGGACTGGCAGCGTGGTCTCCACCCCCGTCGCCTGCGTGCCGTACGCGTAGGTTTCGAACCCGTCCTGCAGAAAGCGAACAGTAATCTTGCGATCGGGGATGGTCCGTCGGCCCTCGACATCGGCGACTCGAACCGTGGCCTTGCCGTTGACGAGTGTGGCGTCGAAGCGCACAAGGCGAAAGTCGCCGTCGCGGAATCCCCATCCATCGCCCGCGTCCTCATAGAGCCTTCCGCTGGCCTTTCCTGTCGCGTCGAAGTTGACGAGCAGCGTCAGCGGATCCAGCGGCTTCTCGTCCACATATTGCATGATCGGGCCGACGGGAACGATCGCCCCGGGACGGATCAGGAGTTCGGGCAGTTCGCGGGCCGACGACTCCTCGAGTTTGAACCCGCGCCAGCCCACCGGACGCACCGGCATCCGCGAACGATCCGGCACCATTTGCGGCACCACGCACACATCGCCGCCCAGCAGAAACGCGTCGTCCTCCGACCGGAGCGCGGGATCGCGGGGATCGGCAAAGAACGCGGGACGAACGATCGGCGAGCCCTTCGCGTGCGCCTCGTGGAAGAGCGTATAAAAGTACGGCATGAACTGGTAGCGCCGCTCGATCGCCTGACGACAGACCTTCTCGACCTCCTCGCCAAACGACCACGGCTCCTTGTCGATGTTCCCTTTCCCGGTGTGCCCCCGCGCAAATGGCAATAACGCCCCCACGCCCATCCACCGCCCAAACAGCAGCCCCTCCTGGCCCGTCGGCCCGTTGCCCGCAAAGCCGCCGATATCCGGCCCTGCGAAGGGCTGCCCCGAAAGCCCCATGTTCACCGACATCGGCACCGACGCTTCGAGGTGCTCCCAGTCGGCGCTGTTGTCGCCGGTCCACATCGCCGCATACCGCTGCCCGCCGAGGTAGTTCGCCCGCGACAGCACGAACGGCCTCTTGTCCGGGTTGGCGGCCATCACGCCGTCTCGCGTCGCCTTGACCATGAGCATCCCGTAGACATTGTGGAACCGCGCGTGCCGGCCGGGTCCGCCCAGTGCCGCATCCGCTCGGTGAAGGTTGTCCTCGGGCATGGTCTTGGATTTGACATTGAAGACAGCGGGCTCGTTCATGTCGTTCCATACGCCGTCGATGCCCGTCGCCATGAAGTCCTTGTAAAGCCCCGCCCACCAGGTGCGGGTCTCCTGCCGCGTGTAGTCGGGAAAGACGCACATACCGGGCCAGACCTCGCCGTTGTACGTCGTGCCGTCGGGCTTCTTCACCCACGCATCAACGACTTTGCCCGAGTCGAACACGGAATAGCCCGTCTCGGCCTTGATCCCCGGATCGATCATCCAGACCGTGTGAAAGCCCTGCCCGTGCAGGTCGGCATTGAGCGCCTTGGGATCGGGAAAGTGCTGCGGGTCAAAGGTGAAACACCGGAACCCGCGCATGTAGTCGATATCCATCCAGATCACGTCGCACGGAATCTTGCGATCGCGGAATCCCTTGGCAATCTCGCGCACCTTGGAGTCCGGGTAGTACGAGTATCGGCACTGGTGATACCCCAGCGCCCACTTCGGCGGCATCTCGATCCGGCCCGTCAGGTCCGCCAGCGTCTGAACAACCTCCATCGGCGTGGGCCGGTCGATCACCACCACCGGAAACGCCGGCCCTTCGGCGACGAAGCGGATCGACGATGTGAGATCGATCTCCGTGCGCCAGGTCGTGTCCGCCATGACTCCGAAGGCCGTGCCATCGGCTCGAACCGCCAGCACCCATGGGTGCGACTGGTACAGCGACGGTGCCGGATCGGCATAGCCGTAGGCGTCGGTGTTCCACAACGTGATCGTGCGCCCGTTGCGCAGCAGCGGCCCGGTGGCGCAGCCCGTGCCGTAAAGCGACGTGCCCACGTCGATCGCGATGGAGACAACCTGCTTCCCGTCCTGCTCGGAAAACGTGGGCACGATGACGCCCGTCGGTACCGGCCCACCGGCGGTCAGCGGTCGAAGCAACGCGAATGACGGAAGCGCGCCGGCCGAAGCCGCCGCGTCTTTGTGGAATTGAAACACGCGATCGCCGACGGCCTCGGCGACCTGCTGCGCCGAGACGACACCTGCCGCCAGAGCCACCATCGACGCCGCTACCAACGACCGAGAACGCGCCATCAGCATCGCAAGACTCCTCATGCCGTCCGAGCGTATGCGAACTGCAGGCGCGCAGCCCTCCGGGGTATCCACCCCGGCTTGCGCCCGTACCCATCCTCTTGACGCGTGGCGTATCCTCCTATTGTTCCGGGATCACGAGTCTGAGAGGGAAATCATGCACTCAACGCGGATGGCGGTCGCTCTGTCGGCGACGATGATTGCGGCCTGCGCCGGCCTCGCCCAGGCCGGGCCGGGCGACCCCGTCTATATCCAGTGGTGGGAGAACCGCTGGCGCGAGATGGAGCACCGCACCCCCGACTTCTACATGGCCGGCTACGGCGCGCTCTGGCTCCCACCAATCTCCAAGGGTGCAAGCGCCGGCAGCGTCGGCTACGACACCTTCGATCGCTTCGACCTCGGTCGCCCCGGCTCCGAGACCGCCTACGGCACCGAGAACGACTTCCGCGCCGTCGTCGCCGAACTCCACGACGCTAACGCCCTCGTCAACATCGACATTGTCATGAACCACCAGTCCGGGCGAAGCACCAACTACGCCTTCCATGCCAGCGGCGGGTTCCCGGGGCTCTGGACAGGGCCGCTCCCGCCGCTCAACACCGCCAAGCGTGCCGACGCCAACTGGGGCGACTTCCACAACGGCACCGGCTGCTGCACCTTCTTCCAATCCGAGAATCCCGGCGGCGCGAACTACAACCTCCTCAACGGCGACCTCGTCGCCCTTATCGACATCGCCCAGGAATCCAACCACCAGTTCATCCGCCACCCCATCGCCCCGGGAAACCCGCAGAACATCCCCGCCGGCACGGTCTACAACCTCCCCGATCCCGCCAATCGCCGCTGCTATCCGGATCGTCAACTCACTCCCACCGTCGTCAACAACCCCGGCACCACGCGAAACCCCGGTGCGCTCCAGTTCACCATCTATCCCTACAACACCGCCGACCCCATGCAGGGCGACCCCATCGCGGACAACGCCACAGGGCTCCTCATGAGATGGACCCAGTGGACCCTCGACGAGTTCAAGGTCGACGGCTTCCGCATCGACGCCATCAAGCACTCACCCAGTTGGTTCTTCGACCAATACTGGGATTCCTCCGTCTACCTGCGACGCTCCTCGCCCTCCGGCCAGATGGTCACGCCCTATTCCTTCGGCGAGAGCGTCGAGAGCAACGCCTTCACGCTGAACAATTACGTCCGCAAGGACGCCTTCGGCAACCGCGACGCCCTCGACCTCAACGGCGCGGGACAACTCCGCGACATCATCAACAACAACGGCTTCGGCTCATGGGCCAACGTCCTCTCCGCCCACCTCGACAATCAGGACGACGGCTTCAACAACGGCTCTGTCGGCGTCAACCACGTCTTCAGCCACGACAACGGCTCCGCCGGCAACGGCGGCTCCGCGCCGCCAGACCCCACCTATCGCCAGCAGGGCTGGCCCAGCCATGCCTACCTCCTCATGCGCCCCGGTCCCGCGATCGTCTATCACAACTCGCGCGGCATCTCTCGCCCCGGCGGCTTCTGGCCGCGACAGGGCGTCCCCATCGCGCTGGGCCTCGACCAACTCACCAACACGCCCACCGCCACGCTCACCAACCTCGTGCAACTGCACAACTGGTACGCGCGCGGCGAGTTCAACGTCCTCAACGGCTCGGGTGCGGCACTCGGCGACGTCCTCGTCTTCGAACGACGCAAGAACCAGGGCGGCGGGGCGTATTCCGCCAACGTGCTCGTCGGCGTCAACGACCGCTACGACGCCGGCTTCGACGAGCGCACCGTCACCACCAGTTTCCCCCAGGGCACCATCCTCCGCGAGGTGACCGGGAACGCCACCGATCCCGTCGTTGATCCCACCAACGCAATCTTTGATACCGTCACCGTCGGTGCGGGCGGCTCGGCGACCATCCGCATCCCCCGCAACCTCACCGGCACCACCGAGCACAACAAGGGCTTCGTCGTCTACGGCCCGGCCGTCCCCGCCGGCATCGTCAGCGTCTCGCCCGTCGCCTCGACCATCGCCGCCGATGACCCGATCAACACGCCCCCGGCCTTCCGCCGCATGACCGCCGTCCCCGTCATCACCGCCCCGACGTTCGACCTGCGCCTCGTTACCACGCAAGCCCAGACCAGCCCCGCCGACCCGAACACCGACGACCTCGCCGCGTTCCGGATCGACCAGGGCTTTCGAGACCTGAACGGCAACGGGAGCGTGGACTACCCCGCCAACGACCCGACCATCGCCGGCTACGAGAACTTCCTAACCCTCAATCAGCCGCTCTACAACTCGGGCAACCCCAACGGCGACTACCGCCAAACCATCAGCACGTCGCTCCTCTCCGAGGGCTACCACTACATCTCCGTCGTCGCCTTCCGCCACCGGCCCGCCAACACCGACCCGCTCTTCCGCGAGTTCCGCCAGGTGATCTACGTCGATCGCGCCGGCCCCGCCGTGCAGTGGCTCGACACGGGACAGACCATCTCCGCCAACTCCTTCAACTTCCGCATCAAGTTCCTCGACCGCACCGCCAACCAGATGCACCTCTTCTGGGACCTCCCGCCGGCGACAAACCCCGTGTCCCTCTGCACGCCCGCGACCGCCGGCACACGCTTCGACCGATTCGAATGGCGGCGGACCCTCTCGTCGCTGGGCCACGGGTTCCACAGCCTCACCGTGGTGGCATTCGAGGACAGCGGGAACTCATCCGTGACGCGCTACGAGAACGTGTTCGTCGATATCTGCTTCGCCGATTTCGACAAGTCCGGGTCGCTAAACATCAACGACTTCGTGTCATTCCTCAACGCGTTCGCGGCAGGCGACACGCGGGCCAACTGCGACGGGAGCACGGTCCCCCCGGCCCTCAACGTCAACGATTTCGTTTGCTTCCAGAACTCGTATATCGTCGGCTGTCCATAAGTTCGCTGACTCCTCGTGGCTGGTTGACGCCGAGGATGAGCGAATCTCTGTGAGCGAATCCTCGGGTTAGACGGCCTCAGAGGTCGAACCACCCCGAGCCCTCTCTCGAAGATCGCTCAGACTCGGCGTGGCTTTGTTGAAATGGTGTTGACGCCGGCGGATTGGGTACCCCGCCCCTCCGGGGCGGATTCGAGTGCCCGCCGAAACCCCCTTCCGCGACGGAGTCGCGGGGTACCCAAGAACAGCAATTCAACAGAGTCACTCGGCGTCGAAAGCAAATGAAAAAACACCGACCGCGTCACGCGATCGGCGTCGTTTCATTCACTCGAACTCGCCAGCACTTTACCGCCGACGACGACGAGCGGCCATCAGCCCGCCCATGGCGAGGAGGGAGGCCGCGCCGGGCGAGGGGATCAGGATGAACTGGTCGCCGGGAACGCCGGCGAGGTCCAGGTTCCGCGGCTCGCCCATGTTGCCAAAGCCCGCGGGGAGCGGTGCCAGGAACTGGTTCGAGACAAAGTCATGCCCGCCGCCGTTGACGAACGCCGTGAGCTTGATCCCGTTGGCGCTGCCCACGCCCAGCCACGCGAGCGGGATCGAGAGCTCCATGCCCGTCGTGACGCTCTCGGGTGGCGAGGAGAATCCGC
>JBJXFQ010000032.1:0-4295 GCA_046155605.1 Phycisphaerales bacterium | reverse complement strand
GCGCCCATCCGTGCCGCTCCGTTCCGGCACGATCCTCGCGTGCCCGGAGGAAGCTACATCAACTTCGGCCATGGCGCAACCAAACATGCGCCGTACGGGCGCTACGCGTTCACGAAAGCCGCTCTAGAGGGAGTTCAGGTGCTATCGGTCGCGGCCGCGGAGAAGCTGAGCGCGGCGGTCTTGGCCGACGGGACGCTGCGCGCCTGGGGCGAGAATCCGATCCTCAACTGCGGCGATAGCCCCCGCAACGCGTGCATTCCCGGCAATCCCCCGCCGTGGAACCTCCAGCCCCCTCCCGCGGGGAACACCTATGTCTGGGTGGATGGGACCGGCCACTACATGATTGCAAGACGGGCGGACGGCACCTTGAAGGCGTTCGGCGTCGACAGCCGCTGCCAGGTCACCAACGTGCCGACGGGGGCCGTCACCAAGCATGCCGCGGCACACATGCACGGCGTGGCGATCATGGCCGACGGCTCGATCGCACTCTGGGGATTCAACGCATGGGGCCAGGCGCAGACGACGAGCATCCCGTGCCCACCTTTCGCGGCCTGCAGCGGTTTGCCCTGTGCGTCCCAAGGCGGCGCATGCGACAAAGGCCAGTGCGTCTATCCGCCGCCGAACCCGTTCCCGACGGTCGTCGCCGTGGAAGGGTCGTACTACAGCACGGTCGGTAAGCGGCTTGACGGCACGCTCTTCGCCTGGGGCAGCAACGAGTTCGGTGAATGCTGCGTCATCCCCGACGTGGTGGCGCAGTTCTCGTGCAACTACTACATGGGGGGCGCGATCGTGCCGCCGGCGATCAACGACGGCCTGTACGCCAACTGCGACGAGAGCACCGGCATGCCGCTGCTCACCGTCGAGGACATGATCTGCTTCAACACCAAGTACGCTCAGGCGGATCCTGATGCGAACTGCGACGAGAGTTCGGCATCGCCCGTCCTCTCGGTCAGCGATGTTCTGTGCTTCCACATGAAGTACGCGATGGGTCAGTAAGAGAGGTGAACCATGATTTTGAGTTCCGCGCGCGCGGTGTTGGCGTCGCTTTCTCTCGCCACGATGCCGGCGTTGTGCTTCGGCCAGAACGCCTCGGCGCTGACGGGGTGGGGAGGCGGGTTCGGCGCCGGCTTTCCGCCCGCCGGGGCGTTCATCGAGTTCGACGCTGGCTTCTGGACGAGCGTGGGCATCCGCTTCGACGGCACATTGGCCGCCTGGGGGAACGACAAGGGAGGCGTGCTCGAGGTTCCATTCGGCCGATTCGTGAAGGTGTCGTCGAGCAAGGAGTGGGCGGCGGGCATCCGCGAGGACGGCACGATCGACGCCTGGGGGAGCGAGCGGACGCCCGGCTTGCTCTCGCCGCCGCCCGGTCAGTTCGTGGCCGTTCACTGCGGGCAGTTTTTCGGGCTCGGTCGTCGGGCGGACGGCACGCTCGCGGCTTGGGGTGGGGACTTTGCCGGGGAGATTTCCGGGCTTCCGGCGGGCTCGTTTGTCGCGTGCGTCGCGGGGGCGTTCCACGGGCTCGCGCTTCGCGCGGACGGGAGCGTCGTGGCCTGGGGCCTGAACCAGGACGGGCAAACGATCTGCCCGCCCGGGCCGTTCGTCGCCATCGCCGCTGGGGAATATCACTCGTTGGGATTGCGCCCTGACGGCACGCTGGTGGCGTGGGGGGCCAACAACTACGGCCAGATCAATGTGCCGACGGGAACATACATCACGATGGATGGAGGAAGATATAACACCGGCGCGATCCGGTCGGACGGTACGCTTGTCGTTTGGGGCCGCTCAGGCCCGATGATCTCATTGGCGCCGCCGGGCACGTTTTCTCGCGTGTCGCTCGGCGACGGGCACGGGCTCGCCATGCCGACCGGCTGCTATGCGAACTGTGACGCTTCGACGCTGACGCCGACGCTGACGGTCAATGACTTCCTGTGCTTCCTGAACAAGTACGCGAGTGGGGACGCGTATGCCAACTGCAACGGGAGCACGGCCGCGCCGGCGCTGAACGTCAACGACTTCCTCTGCTACATCAACGTCTTCGCGGCGGGATGCACATAGCTCCTCTGCCGTTCGCGGCTTCTGTCGCTGGTGCGGGGCGTTCGCCGCCCTACCATCGACCCGCATGTCCAAGCGAGCGGCCTACATCGTCACCGGCGGCGCGGGATTCGTTGGTGCCAATCTCGTCGCCGCCCTCCAGGCCCGCCAGCCGCGCCCCCACGTTGTCGTCGTCGATACCTTCCGCAGCGGCACCTTCGCCAACCTCACCGAGGCCTGCGCCCGCCGCGGCCAGATCGCCTTTGAGGGCGAAGTCCTGCCCGTCTCGACGCGCGAGATCGAACTCGATCGCCTCATCGAGCGCGCCGAGGCCGTCGCCGTCTTCCACCTCGCCGCCATCACCGACACCACCCTTGCTGACGAGCGCGAGATGATCCGCGAGAACGTCGGGGGCTTTCGAGCCATGCTCGTAGCGTGCGCAAGCCGCGGCGTCCCGCTCGTCTATGCCTCCAGCGCCGCCACCTATGGCCCCGCCGGTGCCGCCCGCAAGCCCCTGGCCCTCGCCGATGCCGGCCGACCCAGCAATGTCTACGGCTTCTCAAAGTGGCTCATGGAGCGCGAGCACGAACGACTCGCCGAAGAGCGACGCGACGCCGGGCTCACCACGCCATGGATCGTCGGGCTGCGATACTTCAACGTCTTCGGACCGGGCGAGGCCGGCAAGGGCAAAATGGCCTCGATGGTCTTCCAACTCGCCAAGCAGATGCTCGCCGACAAGCGGCCGCGCCTTTTCACCGACGGCAGCCAGGCCCGCGACCAGGTCTACGTCGATGACATCGTCGATTGCACCCTCGCCGCCGCGGGCCTCGGCAGCAAGCCCGACCCCAGGCCGGGCGTTTATAACGCGGGATCGGGCGAGGCCACCAGTTTCAATGACATCGTTGCCGCGCTCCGCGGGCCGCTCCGCGCCACCGAGCACGCCCTGCTCACCGACTATTTCCCCATGCCCGATTCCATCCGCCAGTTTTACCAGGACTTCACCTGCGCCGACCTCAGCGAGACCACCGCCGCCCTCGGCTGGCGACCCCGCTGGCGACCCCTCGACGCCATCGCCGACTACGCCAGGTTCCTCGCCCGCTCGCCAGCCGCGCCCGCGGCCGATCGATAATCCGTTCGCACACCCACACCGCAAGCCCACACCATGCCCAACATCAAACGCATCCTCGTCACCGGCGGTGCCGGCTTCCTCGGCTCCCACATCTGCGATCGCCTCGTCGGCGAGGGCCACGACGTCATCTGCCTCGATAACTTCTTCACGAGCCAGAAGAGCAACGTCGTCCACCTGCTCGCCCGCCCCAACTTCGAACTCATCCGCCACGACGTGACCCATCCGATCTGGCTCGAGGTTGATGAGATCTACAACGCCGCCTGCCCGGCCGCGCCGGGCCACTACCAGTACAACCCCATCAAAACCATGAAAACCAGCGTCCTGGGCGCGATCAACGTCCTCGGCATGGCCAAACGCTGCCGCGCCAAGGTTCTCCAGTTCTCCACCTCCGAGGTCTATGGCGACCCCGAGATCCACCCACAGCCCGAGTCCTACAAGGGCTCGGTAAACCCCATCGGCCCGCGCGCCTGCTATGACGAGGGCAAGCGTGCTGCCGAGACCCTCTTCTTCGACTACCACCGCTCCAACAAGGTCAATATCCGCGTCGTCCGCATCTTCAACACCTACGGCCCGCGCATGCACCCCTTCGACGGCCGCGTCGTTTCCAACTTCATCCGCCAGGCCATCCGCGGAGAGGACATCACCATCTTCGGCGACGGCGCACAGACGCGCTCGTTCTGCTACGTCGATGACCTCGTCGAAGGCATCATCCGCATGATGAACGGCCCCGACTCCTTCGTCGGACCCGTCAATCTCGGCAACCCCGGCGAGTTCACCATCAAGCAACTCGCCGAAGAAGTGCTCGCGCTCACCGGCTCGAAGTCCAAGCTCGTCCACCGCCCCCCTCTGCAAGATGACCCGATGCAGCGGCAGCCCGTCATCGACCTCGCCCGCGCGAAACTCGGCGGCTGGGAGCCGCGCATCCCGCTCCGCGACGGCCTCAAGAAAACCATCGACTACTTCCGCTCGATCGACATGGCAGGCTTCCGCGCCCCGACTCCGAACTACTAGAGCAACCTCAGTTCTTTCGTAGCGTGTAGCCACAATGCGAGAAGCAGTGCTGGGCGTCGGAGGCGGTGACGGTGTCGATGACCGATTGGATGCGGTTCCAGAGCGTTTCGCAGGTCCGGCAGGC
>JBJXFQ010000031.1:0-5114 GCA_046155605.1 Phycisphaerales bacterium | reverse complement strand
GCCTGCCGGACCTGCGAAACGCTCTGGAACCGCATCCAATCGGTCATCGACACCGTTACCGCCTCCGACGCCCAGCACTGCTTCTCGCATTGTGGCTACACGCTACGAAAGAACTGAGGTTGCTCTAGAAGGTACCCACGTCTCCGACAGTTTCCTGCCGAGTCACGGGTGCCCACGCGGACTGAGCAACAATGGTCGCCCGAACCGGCTACTGCGACAACTCCGGGGCGTTCATATAGACCGCGGCAAGGCGCGGGTCGAGCCCGCCGAGGCTCGTCAGCGTCTGGCCCCAGGTGGTATGCACGCGGGTCATCTGGGCCACCACGGCACCCGTGACGCTCGGGAACCCGAACGGTGCCGAGATGACTTCGACGGAATAGAACCGGAATGCCGTGTTGCTGGTGATCTTGTTCCAGACCGCCGGGATGTCCTGCGGGCGGTGGTCGCGGCGGAGGTTGGCCCCGAGGCTCTGGATGCCCGCCGGACCGAAGATCGTCGTGCCGTCGGAGAAGCGGAAGAGCAACTGGTAACTGAAGATGACCGAGCCCGAGTACGGATTGAAGACGGAGATCGTCTCCTGCATTCCCGCGGGCACCAGCGTTGGGTCGGAATAGCCGTCGGCAAAGTTCACGGATCGCGTCGAGACCGTGGTGAAGGGCGTGGACATCGTGTCGCCGTCGCGCCGCTGGGTGTAGGTCGCGGCGACCGCGCCCGCGGCGTTGGTCACGTCATAACGGATCGAGAAGAACTGATTCGACGGCAACCCCAGGCCCGTCGTGAGGCTCACGGTCTGGCGGCGCTGCGCGGTGGTGAGCAGCGTGACCGGGCCGTTGACCGTCGTGCCGTTGGAGAGCACGAAGGTGAGGCTGACGGTGATGGCGGCGGGCGAGCCCCCGGTGTACAGGAACTCGACGCGCGCGTCCCCGACCGTCGGGACGCTCGCGGCGGCGAGGAAGCCCGTGCTGCGTCCAGTGGCAAGCGAACCGAGCGCCAGGCTGCCCTCCGACGCGACGGGCGAGCCGCCCATCTTGTATTGCGTCAGCGATGAGACGATCGCGACGTTCGACGTGACCTGGATCGAGAAGTTACCGGTGGGGATCAGCGTGCCGGTGGTGTGCAGCGTCATGGTTCCGCGGCGGTAGGGGTCCATGGTCGCGGCAAAGAAGCGGGTCGTGCCGGATTGCGGATAGATCGCCACGCTGACGTTCGCCACCTGCGAGGTGAGGTTCTGGAAGAGCAGGTAGTTGGTGATGTTGGTCCCGCGCTCGGCCCCGCCAAAGTTCCAGGTCTTGAGCGCGCCCTCGCCGATGGGCGCGACGTTCTGGAAGGTCTCGCCGATGGTGAGGCCGCTGTTGCGGTGGTCGAGGGCGGCGCTCAGGGCACGGGTCGAACGCACCTCGATGGAGAACCCGACGTCGGGGCGGACGAGGTTGTAGGTGGGGATGTTGAAATCGGAGACCTTGACGCTGCTACGGGCTCCGGCCGCGAGGGTACCGAAAGCGATCACGCGATCACGGTTGCCCGACTCGTAGCGGACGATGACCTCATACGCGTTCGAGCCCCCGTCGTCGAGGTTCGCCAAGTCGACGCGCTCGATGATGTTCGAGCCGCGGAAGCCCTCGGGCATGTACGTCGCGAACGAGAAAAACCGGGTGTTGTTGGCCGGCTTGATGAGGTCGATGTCGTGGATGCGAACCAGCGTCGCCTCCGTCGGCCCGGTCACCGGGTTGTAGAGCGCCGAGGTGGGCACCGCATCAAACGTGCCGGGATTTGGGTTCGAGCCCGTGAGCGCCTGGTCCAGGTCGCGTGTCTGCAACCCCGCGATCGCCTGCACCACGTTCCAGCCCTGGATCACCTTTCCGATCACGCGATAGCCGCCGTTGAGCGTGTTGAACTGCGTGTTGTTCGCGAGGTTGATGACGAACTGGCTCGTCGAGCCCGAGGTGGACATCGGCGCGAGCGCGATGGTGCGCTCGGCGTTGTTGCGCGGGGCAAAGTTCGTGATCGGCGGTGCCTGGTTCAGGTTGCGAAGGCCCGGGCCGTCGTCGAAGCCGAAGAGCCCGCCGAAGAGGCCCTGGGCGGTCCTGGCGTGGAAGAAACTCTCGTCGAGCCAGCCGCGGTCGAGGTAGAACCGGAAGTTGGCGACGCCCGCGATGAGCGTGGCGTCAAAGAGTTCGATGTCGATGTTGCCGTAACTCGTGTTGATCCGCATCACCGAGTCGTTCTGATTCTCCATCATGCCCACGGTCGGGAGCGCCGTGGTCATCGGGCTGTTGTAGAGCACAACCCGGCCCTCGAGTTGCTCGAACATGGCCGGGTTCATCTCGCCGTGTGTGCCGCCTGACCGCCGATTCCTGAAGCGTGCCATCTCGCGCCCTCCGGACAAATCCCGATTCTCGGAAGTGTACCGCCTCCCGACCGTACACCGGGCACGGCTCGGTGGCAACCCGCCGCCCGCGCCCAATGGTTCCATGCGCCGGTTTTGCACCCTCTGATCCCTGAACTTCCCCCAACTTAGCGCAGTCCACGCCCGACTTGGCCGGTCTTCATAACCTTCTCGTCGTGATTGTCTCGGGACACCAGCAACCGACCGCCAAGGCCGGCCCCTCACAAGTGGCGACGTGGCGGGTCCGCGCCATCATCCCCAGTTTCGGGCGCGAGGCCGACGTCGCCAAACTGCTCGCCGACCTCGCGCGGCAGCGGCTCGACGGCCGTGGGGGCATCCAACTCTCCGTCACCGTCGTCGATAACGCGTCGCCCAAGCCGTTGGCGACGATCCCGCGGCCCTGGGGGCTGGCGGTCGAGCATCTCCGCCTCGACGCCAACGCGGGCGGCAGCGGAGGCTTCAACGCGGGCCTCCGGCTCGTCCTCTCGCGCGGCACCGTCGGCGACCGCTGCGAGTTCCTCTGGCTCCTCGACAGCGATGTGCGCCTCGCCGATGATGCGCTCGCGCGGCTTGTCGAGGTGCTCGCGGCTGATCCGACGCTTGCGGCCGTCGGCTCGGCGCTCGTCGATCCGCTCGACGGGACGGTCTTCGAGGTCGGCGGACGGATCGACCCGCGCACTGGCGAGTACATACAACCCGCGCCGCCCGAATGGACGCAGACCTGCACCACCCCCGCCGCGATCGACGCCGAGTATGTGGCGGCGTGCAGTTTGCTGGTGCGACGTACAGCCGCCGAGGCCGCGGGGCTCATGCAGGAACTGTTCATCAGCGGCGATGACGTCGAGTGGTGCCAGCGGATCGCGCGACGCACGGGCCTGGGCGTGGCGGTCGCGCCGGCCTCGCGCGCCATGCACCCGAAGCCCGATCGGATGCGCACGGGCGCTCGCTACTTCGCCGCTCGCAACGCGTTTGTGGCGATCGGGGCGAGCGGGGCGAGTCGGGCCGGCGTGCGGTTCCGGCGAGCGCTGCGCGAGGGCGCGCGGGCCGCGGCCATGACGCTCATCGGGCGCGACGATCTCGCCGAACTGCACCTGCGCGGCCTTCGCAACGCCGGCCGCCTCGGACCCGCGCCGACGCCGCTGGAGATCGAAGCACCGATGCCGCTCGAAGCGCTGCCTCGCGCCGTGCAGGAGGCCTTCGCCGCGGGCCCGCGCTCGGGGCGGCTCATGCTGCGTTCGTCGGCGCTGGCCGATCCCTCGCCGCTGCTTCGCGAGTGCCAGCGATACTGCATCCATCCGATCATCGATGCCGCGCCCGAGCCCTCGGCGCTGCGGACGATTCTGCGACGGCTTGTCTTTGGCCCCCCGCACGCCGTGGCCGTGGTCTCAGCGCGGGCGCGCCCGGGCGACTGGCTCGCCGGCCGCATCCTTTTATCGGTCGCGCCAGACGGCATCGTGACGCGACGGATCGGGCGCTTGGGTCGGGCGTGGGCGCTGGCGACCGTCGCCGCGCGCGCCCTGGCGTCCGCGATCCGGCTGGCATGGCGCGCGACCGAAGTCGAGCCCCCTCCGCCGCTGGTCACAGCGCAGACCGTCGATGCGCGCGCGCCGCTGGCCCGCGGGGGCGCTCCGGCTCGCTTGTCGCTGACGATCGTGATCCTGAGTTACAACCGATGGAACGCGCTGGCGCGCACGCTCGCGGCCCTCGCCACCGACCCCGACGCGCGCGACGCCGAGATCATCGTGGTCGATAACGGCTCGACCGACGGCACCCCGGGCCGGCTCGAACGCGAGTTCCCGGGCGTCCGCGTCGTCGCGATCGCGCAGAACCGCGGCGTCGAGGGCTTCAATATCGGTGTCCGCGAGGCCCAGGGCGATCTTGTGCTGATCCTCGATGACGACGCGATCCCCGCGCCGGGGGTGCTCGGGGCCGCGATGGATCATCTCTCGCTTCGGCCCGACCTTGGCGCGGTCGCGCTGCACCCGAGGCACCCGGCGACCGGCAAGAGCGAGTGGCCCTTCGCCGAGCGATTCGTGCCGGCGGTTGAGTCCGTGCTCGCGAATCGGTGGCCCGTGATGGGGTGCGCGAACCTGGTCCGTCGCGAAGCGTGGAAGCGTGTCAACGGCTACGAGGCCGATTTTTTCCTCTATCGCAACGATATGGACCTTGCGATGAAACTCGTGGGCGCGGGGTGGGGCGTGCGCTTCGACCCGGCGTGGGTGGCATGGCACGACAGCCCGGCGGCGGCGCGAAAGTCGGCCCGGTGGTTCCGCATGGCGACGCGCAACTGGGTCTGGGCGTGCCGACGCCACGGCAGCGGAGTGAGCGGGCTCGCGGCGATGGTGATTGGCTGGGCCTGGGCGCATCGGCTCGCGGGCTGGCGGGTCGATCTGCACTGGCGGGCGCTTCGCGGGCTGATGGATGGGCTCCTGGTGCGACCACCCCCACTGCCCGCGGCGGTGGACCCGGACGGCAGCGCGGTCGTCTCGCTGCTGCGGCTGCGGTGGCGCGGTCGGCGGGAGTCGGTGTAGACTTGGTGGGAGCAGGGGGTGCGCGACCGATGCCGCGTCGAACGCCGACGCCGCAGGGTGTCGAAGTTCCTTGAACCGGAGCCGCCCGAGCATGTGGACCCGCGCGATCGCATGGATAGTTGTTGGTGTGGTGCTGTCGGGCTGCGTGACAGCCTACGACCCGCAATCGCCCTCGATGACGAGCCTTGAGACGCGCG
>JBJXFQ010000023.1:0-17612 GCA_046155605.1 Phycisphaerales bacterium | reverse complement strand
TCTGGGCGGCGCTGGGGCGCGAGGGGGCGGCCAGGCACGTGCGGACGCTCCGCTGGGACGCGTGGGTGCGCGACGACGGAAAGATCGAGGGATTCGTGCGCGTGACGATGAGGCCGTGATCGATGCTTATGTTATGTGCGCGGAAAGACTCACCGTCTGCGGCGTGAGGCGAAGGCAAGCGGGACGAGGAGCGCGATCGCGCCGGGCGCGGGGATGTCACGGGTCCAGAGGAAGGCGTGGTGCTGGCCGTTGGGCCCGTCGGCGAAGCCCCCGACGATATAGCGGCCGCCGTCCTCGATGATGGAGGTGGCGATGGACTCGCCGCCGAAACCGGGCGGGAGGAACGCGGACAATCTTATGAACGATTCCGGCGTGCCGAACCAGACGCCGGCCTGGGGGGACGAGAAGCCGGGCACGTTCGACCATCCGACTTGCGCGGTGCCGGTGGTGGCATGAAGGATGGAAGTTCCGATCGTGAACGGATGCATGTCTCGCCAGCTCTCGGGCGTGTTGTTCCACAAGACGGCGTGGCCGGGCGTGCCGGGAAACGTGACGGAGCCGACCTGCTGCCCCCCGCCGACGCCGAGGACGCCACAGTAGAGCGCGTTGGGCGGCGTGAAGTCAAGCGTGTCGTTGGCCGCGCCCTTCCAACGGAGCGCACGGCCATAAAGCCCCTGCGGGCCGAGGTAGCCCGCGCCACCCCATTGATAGGTGCCGTCGGTGGCATAGGCGATAGCGCTCTGGGCGCCTGCGGGCGTGAGATCGACAAAAGAGGATGAGCTGCCGCGCCAGAGCGCGGCGTGATCCTCTTGGTTGATGTAGGCTCGGCCGACCTGTTGGTCGCCGGCGATGGCATAAGCCTCGGAGGCGGTCACGCCCGGCACGCCGAACGGGCCCAGTAAAACGCCGCTTTGTGCCGTCCCCGACCAAAGCATGGCCCCTTGAAAGAGGCCGACCTGCTGGGTCGCGTTCATGTCGTAGATAGTGCCAAAAGAGCCGAAGCTGGTCCATCCGGGCGAGCCGAGCGTCCAGAGCGAGGGTTGCCGAGTCTCGGATTGGGCGAGACGTACCTGGCCACCCGCGAAGCCGGGCGCGAGGGCATGGACCTCGGAAGAAAAGGCCCCTTGCGGATGCAACAGGATGGGTGTCCACTGGGGCTGGGCCCAAGCACCCGCCGTTGCGAATGCTGCCACGGCCCAAGACATGCGTGAAGTCCGCATACTCCAACTATGCCACAGGATTGGCGTATTGACCACTCGGCAGGCAAGAAGTCGGCCTACGCCGCATCGCTGCGTGGTCTGGCGCGCCCCAGCGGGATGCCGAAGAGCGTGCGGGAGCGCGATTCGAACGACCGGACGGCCTCGCGGACGTCGGCGGCGACGACGATGCTGCGGTCGAGCTTGGTGATGCGGATGAGCCGCGCCAGTTCCTTCGAGAGGGCGAAGAGCGCGAGGTGGGCGCCGAGGGTGACGCAGCGCTGATGGGCCGCGACCAGCGCGTTGATCCCGGCGGAGGTCATCTCCTGCACGTCGGCCATGGAGACGGCGACGCGCCCCTTGGCCACGTCGGCGACCCGCTCGATCCGCTGGCGGACCTCGGCGGCCTGGCCCTCGCGGATCGCGGGGATGTTGAGAAAGATCAGCGCGACCTGATCCATCCCCTGGACGGTGATGATGCCGTCATGGCTCGCGGCGTCGGTGACCTCGTGTCGCATCCCTCCCCTTTCCCCTGGCGAATCCTCCACGAGCAACATGCCATACCCGGCCCCGCATTGCCACCCGCGCGCCCGCGATGAGGCCGCGGCACGTGACGGGTGGCGCGGCTGCGCGAGTTGTCGCGGACGCGCGGGCTATCGATCATGATCGTGCGGGCCGCGAACCGCGAGGAGCGATAACGTGCGCGAATCGGGATGCCGGCAGCGTCGGACCGCAGCGTGAGCGCGGGGGACTCTCGCCGAGCACGGCCCGCCACGCGGTAGAATGGGTCGCATGGCTGTTGTCCGTCATGTATTAGCGACCAGTGCCCTGCTGGTCATTGCGTTGTCGGGTGTGAGTGTTCAAGCTCAGCCCTGCTCGCTCTCATGGACTTCGCTAGGCACCGGCTTATCGGCATCGTCAGGTGAAGTCGGGGCGTTCGGGCTCTTGCCATTCGATGACGGTTCGGGAACCGCGCTGTTTGCGGCAGGCAGGTTTTTACGCGCAGGAGAGATCAGCGTCGGCAACGTAGCGCGGTGGCGCGGTACCTCATGGGCAGCAGCCGGACTCGGCTTTGGTGTTAAAAGCTACGCACTGGCCGTGCTTGATAACGGTTCTACGTCAACTTTATTCATCGCCGCAGGTGGCGGCGTCTACCGCTGGACCGGCAGCACCTGGGTGCCGCTTCAGAGCAACCCCATCGGCGTTGTCTGCCTCACCGTCTTCGACGACGGCACGGGCCCGTCGCTGTACGCGGGCACGGGCTCGCAGGCGATCGGCGCGGGGCCGGGGAACATCTTCCGCTGGGACGGCGCGACGTGGCTCGTGGTCGGCAGCGGCATCTCGATGTCGCCCACGCCGCAGCTCTCGCAGCCGCGGGTGATCGCGCTCGCCCTGCATGACGACGACGGCCCGGGGCCGGTGCGCCCCGCGCTCTACGTCGGCGGCAGCTTCCTCCGCGCCGGCATCCTCCCCGTCAACAATATCGCCCGCTGGGATGGCGCCGCGTGGTCCAACGTCGGCGGCGGCGTCACACGCCCCAGCCCCATCGGCATGGAGGTGCGGGCGCTCTTCTCGGCGAATGAGCCCTCCGGCCCGGTGCTCTACATCGGTGGCCTCTTCGAGACGGGCGGGGCGCCGGCCGTCCCATCGATCAACGTCGCGCGATGGAACGGCATCAACTATCTGCAACCCGTCCCCGCCATCGGCCCCAGCGAGTTCGTCGCCTCGTTCGCGCAGTTCGACGACGGCGCCGGCCCTGCCCTCTACATCGGCGGCGTCTTCTCCCAGCACGGCCCTGTAAACGTGCTCAAGTGGGACGGCACGACCGTCACCGGCCTAGGCCCGCCCGCATCCGCCACTGGGCAGGTCTACACGATGTTGCCGTACGACGACGGCCGCGGCCCGGCGCTCTTCGTCGGCGGCACATTCTCGACCATCGGCGGCATTTCCGCGCTAAGCGTCGCCCGCTGGGGCCGCCCGCCGTGCCGGGCCAACTGCGATGGCTCGCTCGGCCCTACCGGCTGCGCGACATTGAACGTCAACGACTTCTTTTGCTTCCTCAATCTCTTCGCCGTCGGCGACGCCCGCGCCAACTGTGATGGTGGCGGCACGCCACCGACGCTCAACGTCAACGACTTCATCTGCTACATCAACGCCTTCGCGGCAGGATGCTCGTAAGAGGAAGGGGTCAAGCGACGCAGCGACGAAGCGAAGCAAAGCACCCGTCGCTCCCTCACCCCCCCCTCCCTCCCGACTCGTTGGCCTCTCTACGTGCCACTCGGACTACTGGTTTGCCGCCCACGCGTTGAGGAACGCCACAAAGTCGTTGACGTTGAGGCTGCCGCTGCGATCGAAGTCGACGGCGGGGATGAGAAGGGCCAGGCACATGGGACGCGAGAAGATCAGCCAGTGCTTCGATCTCGCGGCCGCCGCATACAACCTTGTTCGAATAAGAAACCTTCTGGCCGGGTGAACCGGGTCACACGAGTCGATCAAGCAGGACTCGTGCCGCCGGACCGGCTCAAGCCCCGTCACATCGGCCATTGTTCAACGGCCTGCTAGCGTCCGCATGACCGGGCCGATTGTCTGCCCATAGCTCGACGACGTCGTAGCCGAGAAATCGGAAACCGGGGATGATTGTGGGCCGGGACGAGGGATCGAACTCGACGCCGAAAGCCTTCTGCGGATCGACCTCGACGATGCCGCCATGGATGTCGAAACGAAGCGGGTAAAAGTCATAGGCAAAGAGGCGGTACGGTGCGTTGTTGTTAGCGGGATCGAAGGCAGAGGCGGCACGATCGGGGTTGTCGTAGAAGCCGGTTGCGATGTTGAAGTCCCAGCGTTGAATCCACTCCGTCGGCCGCAGTGCGAAGCAATCACTCACGCTTGCGATGGTCTTCACGCGCGGATCGGCTAGCCAGTCTGGGCGGGGCAAGAGGAGCTGAAGGCAGTAGCCGAGAAAGATCGGCGCGGGGCGTATGGTGACTGGAACTTCGTGGTTCATCAGGCAGCGGTCAGGCGACGATCTGCATTCGACGCATCCAGATGCTACGACGCCTCGACCACCACGGCCCGCATGATGGATCGGCATGGCGAGTCGCCCAGCCGCTCGGCGAGGCGTTGGGACGCGGCGGCGCGGATGGGCGCGGTGTCGGTGATGCCGCGCTCGCTCAGGGCGACGAGGTTGGGCGTGCCGTCGATGAGCCCGCGGGCGGCGTCGGCGGCGGAGGGAGATTGCGATGGGAACGTGACAGCCTCGAGAGTAACGGTGGCGAAGCCGCCGGCGCGGACGGTGGATTCGATCGTCGCGCGGTCGTGCCAGCCGTAGGGCGTCTGGGCGAGGAATCGCGGCGGATTGGCGGGCAGGAGCGACTCGAGCGTGGCCTGCACGGTCGCGGGGATCGGGTTGTGGTCGAGCGAATCCCAGACGTTGAAGAGGTAGCGGCCGCTCTCGCGCGCCTGGCCACGATCGTACGCGTCGTTTGGAACGGCCTTTGCGAGAACTCGGCGGGCCTCGCGCATCGCGGCGACCTTATCGGGGAAGAACATGACGCCGAACTGCGCGACGATGAGATCGAATGAGCCGTCGGGGAAGGGGAGTTTGCAAGCGTCGGCCTGCTGGAAGGTGAGGCGTGCCGCCCCTTCGGCCCGCCCTTTGGCTCCGTCTGCCCCCGCGTTAGCCGGCGCGCCAGCCCCGACGTATCGGCGCGCAACGTCAAGCATCGCGGTATTGAGGTCGGTGGCGACGAGCGTGCCGCCCGGCGGGAGCGCGGCGAGCAGGTGCTTGGTGACGATACCCGTGCCGCAGGCGAGCTCGAGGACGCGGGGGCCGGGCGCGCCGGCGGGCGCGGATGAGTAGGAAAGCAGGCAGCGGCGGACGCGCGCGACGAGGTCTGCGGCGTAGGGCTCGAAGAGGAGCGGGCCGAGGCAGGCGTGATAAATGTCGGGGATCGAGCCGGTGAATTCGGAGGCGGTGGACATTCCGGATCCCTTCAACGAAACGACCCGTCGCGAAGCTTATGCATCCGACGGCCGCGATCGGAGGAATGCGTCTCGCGATTGCATGTACACCAAGCGTTGAGTGGCTGTCTCGGTGTCGACGCGAAATTGTTGGTCGTTGAAATCATTGCGAAGAACTTCCGCCACAAGCGAAAAAATAACGTTGAAAAAACTTGACGATACGCCTCGCACTCCGTGCAGAGAGATCACAACGGGCGCGCCTGTTCGCAGATGCCTCGCAGCTTCGTTACCGATCCGCGTCGCACTCCCGACGACGGAACCCGCCGGATCGATAAGGTCTTTCGCATTGATTTGTACAGAATTCATCGTGCTGGTGACTCGTTGGCCCGGCGTCAGACTATTGGTACCGTGAAGAATACGGCGGTTCCAGGGAAACTTCCTTCCCTGAGCTGATCAACTCTTGGACTTGACCCGCCATGAACTTCTGCAAGAGCATCCCCCGAAAACACCGCGATCCGACCGTGCGCGGCTCGAATCAAACCAAACAGATTACTGATGCCGATGCCCATGTTGTTCGGCCGCGACCGCGAGGAGTAGTGACCGGCCACCACTCGTTGCAGCGCAATGAACGACGTAGTCGTGTCCGCGTACTGCTGGCGCAACGACGCCGCGATTCCCCGACCGCGATCAACGATGGCGACGCGAAGCTCGCGAGAAGAGTCGATGTAGCGCGCAGACATTACGCCTCCGATTTCCGATTGCGCGTGGTCGACAACGTTCTGAATCACCTCTTGAACGCACGTTCTAATCTGGTCTTCGGTGTCGTCGGCCAACTCTGTGTGTCGTCGCAGCAAGCCGATGATCCGATTGCTGCGATCCCAACTGGCCTTGCTGAACTGTTCGATGGGGATCGTCTCGCACTCAGGGTGCTCCGGATTGGGCGGAGGACCGTTATTGAGCTCCTTGGCCATGCCAGAGAACACACAGAATGCGGCTAACGGAGGAGGCTCCTTGGGAAGCTGTATACGCGGGCGCTGTCTCCGACGATTTCCTTCGAGGAATGCGGCGTACAAGACGGCGGCAGCCCACGGACCAAGGTAACGGCAAGACGCGCATCGCAACTGCCACCGGCGTGTCGTAATCTCGGTGTGAATCGCGTGAAGGCTGCGAAATAGTGATGCCATGTCCCGTTGGTCATCGTCAATATTGCCTTCAAGTCGCACGATCATCGTGAACATTCCCCTCAGCGTGCGCTCAAATCATGACCAACAACCGGCATCACACCACCCGGTCCTCTTTCGCGATCCCCAGCGCCGGGCGGACGTCGAGCTGCACTAGCGGCGTCTCGTCGCTGACGTTTCGGGCTCGTTCGTGCAGCGCCTTGGCCGCGTCGGGGTTAACGTAATCGCTGTGGCAGCTCGCCTTGCCGGCGTCGGCGCCGACGGCCTTCTTGGTCTTGCTCGCGAGCTTGTGGATCTCGTCCGGGGCGAGGACGCCCCGGCTCGCGAGGATCTGCTGCTGCTCGGGGGTGAGGGCGGCGGATTTGACGGGCGCGCCGAGGCGCGCGCCGGCGCGGGCGCCGTGCGAGTTGGCGTCGGCGTTGCGTTCGAAGCCCTCGGCCTTGCCCGACGCGAACTCCTGGATCTCCTTGGAGATGCGGACGGAGCACCAGTCGTGGCCGCACATGGCGCAGAAGTCGGTGTCGACGTCGAGGTCCTCGTCGTGGTAGGCGCGGGCGGTGTCGGGATCGAAGGAGAGCTCGAAGTGCCGCTCCCAGTTGAGCGCGGCCCGGGCCTTGGTCAGCTCGTCGTCGCGGTCGCGCGTGCCGGGGATGCCGAGCGCCACGTCGGCGGCGTGGGCCGCGATCTTATAAGCGATGCATCCCTGCTTGACGTCGTCCTTCTTGGGAAGGCCCAGGTGTTCCTTGGGCGTCACATAACATAACATCGCGGCACCGTGGTAGGCCATCGCGGTGGCGCCGATGCAGGACGTGATGTGGTCGTAGCCGGGGAACATGTCGGTGACGAGCGGCCCGAGGACGTAGAAGGGCGCACCGTGGCAGAGCGTGCGCTGCACCTTGGCGTTCCACTCGATCTGGTCGAAGGGGACGTGGCCCGGGCCCTCGATCATGACCTGCACGCCGAAGCGCCACGCACGCTCGGTGAGTTCTCCCAGGGTCTCGAGTTCGGCGATCTGGGCAGCATCGGAGGCGTCGGCGAGACCGCCCGGGCGCAGGCCGTCTCCGATGGAGAAGGTCACGTCGTACTGGCGGAGAATCTTACAAATGTCGTCCCAGCGTTCGTACATGATGTTCTCGCGGGCCGGCTCGCCGCGCGATGTGGGGACGAGCATCCATTTGGCCAGGAGCGAGCCGCCGCGCGAGACGATGCCGATGAGACGGTTTTTGACGTGCTTGAGGTGGGCGACGCGGACGCCGGCGTGGATGGTGAAGTAATCGACGCCCTGGCGGGCCTGGTGGTGGAGCGAGGCTTCGATGGTGGGCCAATCGAGGTCTTCGATCTTCTTCCCGATGATCATGGAATAGATAGGGACGGTGCCGATGGGGACGGTGGCGTGCTTGATGATGGCGGCGCGGCAGGCGTCGATGTCGCCGCCTGTGCTGAGGTCCATGACGGTGTCGGCGCCCCAGCGCTCGGCCCACTTGAGTTTCTCGACCTCTTCGTCGGTGCCCGATGACACGGGCGAGGCACCCATGTTGGCGTTGACCTTGGTCTTGCTCGCGCGGCCGATGCACATCGGGTCGAGTTTGTGGCCGAGGTGGTTGATGTTGGCGGGGATGACCATGCGACCCGCGGCGATCTCGTCGCGCACGGCCTCGGCGGCCCCATCGGGCCGACCGGGAAAGAGCGCCTCGAAATGCGGCTCGCGCTGGGCGACGCGGCGCATCTGCGGCGTGACGATGCCGAGCCGCGCGAACTCGAGTTGCGTGATCGGTGTGAAGGCTTTGGGATAGGTGACGCGACAGCGCTCGCCGCGGGCGGTGTCGAACTCGACGCGCTTGACCTGCGCGTTCATGCAGCAGGAGCAGGCCGAGGTGCCTTTGGTGCCGTCGTTGGAAGGTGCGGCCTCGGCATCGGGCACATGCGGGTTGGCGCTGGTGACGCGGCCTTTCCACGGGAGCGAGCCGCCGGAGGTGTTGAGGGGGGAGGCGCTGATAACGGAAGAGGGCACCGAGGCATGCGGCATCGAGGCAATAGGGCCAGGCGCGCTAAGGATCGCCATGCTCCAGCCTTCTGGCAGGAAGTCCCAGGCGGTCTTGATGCTGGGCGCGGGCATGCCGGGGGTGTCGGGGCTGGCGAACATGAGCGGGCCGCCGATGTCGGGGGCGAGCGCGAAGGAGCCGGGCGTGGTGACTCCCGCGGCGTGGCCGGGGTTCTTGGCGCCGTGGGTTGGCGCGCGAAAGCGTGTGGGGATGTCGGTCGTCAAGGTCGCGTTCCCTCCGCCGGTGCGAACCGGATCAGGTTCTACGGGTGCGTCTCAGCGGCTCCCAAAGTGGGTGTCACAGGCGGTCGCCTGTGGGCCGCGCCCCGAGCGAATGCTGAAATGATAGGAGGGATCGGCGTTGTTGAGTGTGCGACCGTGCTACCGCGACGGGTCGCAGAAGGTGCAGGGTGTGCGGTTGCGCTTGGCCTCGTCGAGCGGCAGCGGGGAATGCGGGCCGGCGAGGAAGCGGCATCCGGCGGCGTGGTAGCGCTTGCCGGAAGTGGTGACATAGACGGTCTGGGGAGCGGGGAGCGGGGCGGGCGTGCCGCCGAACATGGAGTTGATCATCGTGGCGAGTCGGACGCCGGCGATCGAGAGTTGGTCCTCGATCACGGGTAGTTTCTCGTCGACGTAAGGCCGGGCGATGGTCTCGTCCTGCTGCAGCGTGCCGTAGACCTCGCGGACGGCGAGTTGATACGACTCCTGGGCCCAATCGAGAGGAGTCATGTGCTCGGTGTAAGCGATGACGTCCTGCGGCCTGATCTTGGCGTCGAGGTCGATGGCGTATTCCTGCCAATCGATGCCGGATTTCTCGAGGATGCCGGTGTCCCAGACGGCGTGGAGTTTGCTGCGGCGGTTGTAGAAGCGGACGTAGAAGTCGTTGCCGCCTCGATCTTCCTTGTAGCCGACGTGGAGCGGCTGGTGGATGTCGCCGACGAAATGGGCGAGGAAGCGGAGGGCCTCGAGGCGCTTGTCGATGGGCTTGGTCTTGTCGGCGAGGGTCTTGGCAAAGTCGTCGATGGCGCTGACGACGTCGCCGCCAGTGGGCCGATCGCGGTCGGGGACGTATTCGGCGGAACCCTGGGGCACGTTGGCGTAGTGGAGTTGGTTGGCGAAGCGGTATTGAGGCTGCGAGCGCGCGACGGCGTCGGGCCAGTAGGAAGCGGTCGCGAGGTCGGTCTGCTCACTGGCGAGAATGGTGTCGATCTCAGCCTTGGCAGCGGGAGTCAGGCGGTTGTAGGCGATCTGGCCGACGATGCGATGGCCGGTTTCGCCCCAGCCGCCGAGGGCCAGCGGAACGAGGGCAAGGGCCGCGACGACGAGACGGCGAGCGAAACGGTGGACAAGGCGTGGGACCATGGCGTGCTCCTCGGTGAGGTGTCGGACTGCGGAAGGAAGCGCAAAGATCGCGGCGTGGGGCCGATGAATCGCTCTTGTGGACTCAGCCTGATTCTTGCGCTCTGACGCCGAGGATGAGTGAGGCTTGGCGAGCGAATCCTCGGGTGCTCGAGCCTTCGCTCGCGGACTCGCTGAGACTCGGCGTCGCTGGTCGGGTCGGGCGAGTTTCAGACGATCACGGCGGGACCGGCGTCGATCGATGTGAGCCGGAGGGCGCGGAGGATGGTGGCGAGGCCGGCGGCGTCGCGCTCGTCAAACGAGGCCACGTCGTAACTGTCGGCGTCGAGGACACCCCAGCAGGTGCCGTCGGCTTCGAGGAGCGGCAGGATGACCTCGCTCTTGTCGCGTGGGTCGCAGGCGATGTAGCCCTCGCCGAGGGAGGCGACATCGCGGACGATCAAGGGTGTGCGGTCGCGCCAGCATCGGCCGCATGCACCATGGAGGCCGATGGGAGAGCACGCGGGCTTATCGCGTCGCGGGCCGAGGATCATCTCGTCAGCGTCGGGACGTTTGAGATAGAAGCCGATCCAGGAGACTCCGGTGGTGGCGAGGCGCGACCAGAAGAGATCGACGGCGAGTTGCATCGCCACGGCGCGATCGCCGGGTGGCGTTGCGGGGATCGCGGCACGGATGGCGGCGTAATCGCGGGCAATCGTGGGAGGCATCATGGAGATCCGCGCAGCCGGGTACCTGCGATTCCCGATGCCGAGACTGAGCGACTTGGAGCGAATCCGCTGGTAGATTCGACCCGAGGATTCGCAAAGCCTCATCCTCGGCGTGGTTTCAGCACTCTCGGCGTGGTTCCAGCACCAAATACAAAATCGCAACGCTGCTTACAGCGTCGCTGAGGTGTAGGGCAGGAGGCCCATGAAGCGAGCCCGCTTGACAGCCTGGGAGGCGAGGCGCTGCTCGGAGGCAGTGAGGCCCGAGCGTTTGCGGCCGTAGATCTTGCCGTTGGGGCTCATCAGTCGGCGGAGGTTTTCAACGTCCTTCCAGTCGACGATGGTCTTGCCCTTGCCGGTGGTCTTGGCGACTTTGATCTTGGTGGTCGGCGTGGTGAAACGGCTGAACTTGCTCATACAGGCTCCGTCTTGGTCGATCGGCCCGGGTTCTGGCCCGGACGACGGGTTGGGGTCGAGTATAGGCCCGCGGCAAGCAGCAGTTCGGACTGGGCGCTCGAAAGGGGGAGGGCGGCGAGGTCAGCGGGTAAAACCCAGCGCGAGCCGGGTCGGGCGCGGGCGATGCGTGTGGCCTCACCTCGCGCGAGGGAGGCGGCATAAAGGCGGAAGCGAACGGCGCGGTGGGAGAGTTCGCGCCGGCGGGTGGCGATCGGGCGTTGGAGGGACAAGCCAAGGGCATCGGCGAGAATGGCCGCGGTGGGAAACGAGCGCGGGCGCTCCCAGGTAGGGAGTTGCCAGAGGCCCGCCCACAGGCCGGTGTCTGGTCGACGTTCGAGAAGAATCCGCTCGCGGGTGTCGCGGATGAGGACGGTGGAGCAATAGAGGATGGAGCGAGCGGCGGGGGGCTTCGGACGCGGAATGGCGTTCTGGAGGTCTTTGCGGCGGGCAATGCAGAGTCGGTGGAGCGGGCAGGCGTCGCATCGCGGGGAGCGGGGCGTGCAAATGGTCGCGCCGAGTTCCATGAGTCCTTCGTTGAAGGCGGCTGGGTCTGGCGCGATGGCGATGAGTTTCGAGGCCTGCGACCATGCGAATCGCTGTGCGGCAGGGCCGACGAGGTCGCGGCCTTCGACCCGGAGCAGAACGCGGGCGACGTTGCCATCGACGATCGGCTCGGGGTGATGGAAAACGATGGAGGCGATGGCGCCGGCGGTGTAGCGCCCGATGCCGGGGAGCGAGCGGAGATCGTTGACGGAATCGGGGACGAGGCCGTCGAAGCGAGTGGCGATCTCGCGGGCGGCGGCGTGGAGGTTGCGAGCGCGACGGTAATAGCCCAGGCCGGACCAGAGCGCGAGAACATCGTGCTCGTCGGCTTCGGCCAGGGCGCGGAGCGTTGGGAAGCGAGCGATGAAGGGCGGGAAACGATCGAGGACGCGGGAGATCTGGGTCTGCTGGGCCATCACCTCGCTGACGAGCGAGGCGTAGGGATCGCGGGGCGTGGTGCGCCAGGGCAGAGGGCGGGCATGAATATTGAACCAGCGTTCGATGCGGGTGGCGATCGAGCGGTCGCGGGAGGCCATCACGGAACCTCGGCGAGCGCGGCGGTGATGGCCCTTTTCAGTGGTGCCCAGGCGATTTCGGGGCGCTTTCCGACGGAGACCCAGTCGCCGACGATGAGGACGTTGGTGATGCCGTCGATGGCGAAGAGGCGCGAGGCGATGGCGTCGTCGCCGGCGGATTCGGGGGCGCGGAAGGAGCGCGGGGAGTCCGTGACGGCGCGGTCGAGCAGGCACTTGACGGCGTTGGGATTGGGCGTGGGCTGAAACTCAACGACCCGGATGGGCATGGCCGAATGTTAGTCTGCGGTACACTGGTGGCTGGAGGCGCGATGACGCAGTGGTTGGATCGATTTTGGTCGATGGTGAGCCGGGTGGGGACATACCCCGCGTGGGAAGTGGCGGTCGAACTGCTGCTGATCGGGCTGGTGGTGTGGGCTGTGGCGCGGTTCGTGCGCGGGACGCGTGCGGCGGGGGCGCTCAAAGGGCTTTTGGTGATCCTGGTGGCGGGGACGGTGATCGCGCGCGTGGCGGGCGGGCGCGAGGCCTTCCAGCGAGTGGTGTTCCTGTATGACCGCTTCCTGGCGATCGTGGCGGTGGCGCTCGTCGTGATCTTTCAGCCGGAACTGCGGCGGGCGATCATCCGGCTCGGCGAGGCACCGTTCCTGCGGGCGGGCTCGCCGCGACTGGCCAAAGCGGTCGATGCGATCGCGGACGCGTGTGCGTATCTGTCGAAGTCGCGGTTCGGGGCGATCATCGCTGTGGAGAGGCAGGTTCCGCTGCGAGGGATCGTCGAGGGCGGGACGCCGCTGGGGGCCGAACTTTCGGCGCGGCTGCTGCAGACGATCTTCTTTCCGGGCACGGCGCTGCACGATCTGGCGGTGGTGATCCAGGGCAATGTGGTGCAGGCGGCGGGGGTGCAGTTGCCGTTGGCCGACCCGGCGGACATGCCCGACGCGCGGCTGGGCTCTCGGCACCGGGCGGCGGTGGGGCTCTCGAAGGAGTGCGACGCGCTGGTGGTCGTGGTGAGCGAAGAGACGGGGAACATCCGCATCGCTGAGCGTGGGCTGCTCTCGGAGCCTCTGGCTCGCGAGGACTTCCGAGACGAGTTGCTGAGGCGGCTGCGGGTGCAGTCGTCGCCACACGACACCCCGACCGCGGCACAGGCGGAGGCGGAAACGTCGGAGGCGACGCCGGCGGAGCGGCCTTCGGAGAAGGGAGACGCGGCATGAGCACGGCGACCTCGCAGGCGCTGGCTTCGGCGCGCTCGATCCTCGCGATCGCCGCGATCACCCTGCTGATCTGGCTGCTCGCCGAATCGGAGAGCCTGCGCGTGGAGCAGGTTCGGGTCGAAGTTATTTTCCGGGCCGCGCCCGAGAGCGAGCGTGTGGTGCGGCTGGCCTCGGGTCAGGAGTTCACGGGGAGCGTGACGCTGACGCTGGAGGGCTCCAACGCGCGGATGGACGATCTGATCGGGCGCTTCCGCAGGCCGGTGCGGCTCCAGCCCGGGCGCGACACCATCCCGCTCGACCCCGGTCGGCATGTGGTGGACCTGGCGTCGGCGATCGGCTCAATCGCGGAGGTGCGCGAGACGCACGTGCGGATCGCGTCGTCCGAGCCCGCTTCGGTGGTCATTGATATCGATTCGCTGGTCACGCGGACGGCGACGGTGCGCGTCGAAGTGCCGCCCGGCGCGGCGCTGGAGGGCGCACCCGAGGCCTCGCCCTCGTCGGTGCGGTTGAGCATCCCGGGCGCGATCGCCAAGGATCTGCCGGCGGAACTGGTCGCTACGGTGCGTCTCGGGGCCGATTCGCTCTCGCCCTTGCCCGAGGGACGGCGCTCGACGATCAACGCGCTGGTGGTGGAGCCGCCCGCGGTGCTCATGGGGTTGGAACAGGTGACGATCGATCCACCTCGGGTCTCGGTGGCGGTCTCGCTGCGGACGCGGACGAAGGAGATCACGCTGCCGACGGTGCCGGTGCATGTGCGTCTGGCGCCGACGGAACTGGGGCTGTGGGACATCACGATTCCGCCCGAGGGGCGGCTGCTGACGGACGTGGTGGTGCGCGGGCCGAGCGACCTGATCGATCAGATCGTGGGCGAGAAGATCAGGCCGGTGGCGTATGTGGCGCTCTCGCTGGATGACCTGGAGCGGGCGGCGTCGTCCGGGCAGCCACTGGAGCAGGAGGCCGTCTTCGAGGACGCGCCGGGCCTGCTGCGGTTCGAGGCCAAGCAGCGGCTGGTGCGGCTGATGGTGAAGCGGCGAGGCGCGCCGGGCTCGTGAGAGGCGAGCGACCCGAGGATTCGCAAGGCCTCATCCTCGGCGTCAACTTCGGGCACTTGAGCGTGTCATCTCAAGAAGGTGTCGCGTCCACGCTACGCTAGATCGTGAGCAGCGCGCCGCGAGAGAAGCCGAGTCCGCCGTTGATCCCGCCGAATCGGGGCGTGTTGCCGAGGCACGCGCTGGGCTTTTTCCCGCGTCTGCGCGACGACGCGGAGCATCCGCGCGCGTGGGAATGGCCGGCGTATCTCGACCAGCCCGCGTGCGCGTGGCTGATGGCGCTCAAGGAGTTGTATGCGACGCCCTGGGCGTTTCCTGCGTCGCTCGCGCCCGAGGCCGGGCTGATGCTTTTCGCGCTCGTCCGCAACATCCGCCCGAGGCGAGCGATCGAGATCGGAAGTTTCATCGGCGTCAGCACGATCTGGATGGGGGCGGCGATGAAGGAAGGCGGGGCCAGTCGTGAAGACCGCCCCGGAGGGGCGGGGTACCCAAGCAAGCAGGTGCCGGTGCTGCACGCTTTCGACGACTTCGGTCCCATGGCTCCGGGGCCGTGGCGCGACGAGGGGATCGAAGATCGGCTCGGGCTTTTCAAACGCTCGATCGCGCGGGCCGGGCTCGAAGGCGTCGTCTCGATCCATCCCGGCGACAGTTCGACCGAGGTCCGCAACCTGCACGCGTTGCTCCGGCCGAGCGAGGAGGCCGTGCGCGCGGCGTGGGGCCAGCCGATCACCGACTGGCCGGGCGGCGTGGACCTTGCGCTTATCGACGGGAACCACACGGTCGAGGGCGTGTTCAGGGACTTGGCCGCTGTCGAGCCCGTCCTCAACACCGGCGGCTACATCATCCTCCACGACACGATCCCAGAGCAATGCGGCGACCACCAAGGCCCGCGGCACGTCATCGACCACATCCGCGAGGTCGCGCAGGGCGTCTACGAACTGTGCGAGTTGCACACCGCGCCGCTCAACTATGGCATGGCGCTCCTGCGGCGCGTGGGCTGATCGCGCTTTGGCGATCGTGAGCGATTGCACTCGCAGAGCAGGTCACGGTAGTATGTTCATCTTATGAAAGTCATCCTTGAGTCGGAGTTGCTTGCTTTGCCGGTTTGGTGCCGCCACATGTTCTCGGCGAGGAATCTGCGCCGCTATCTTGCGTGGCATCGGAAAGCGCATCGCGGCGCTCAGGGCTCGGAACACCTCCTCGCGCTGATCTCAGAGTTTGAATCGGGCGCTCCGCGCGCCGAGGTCCTTGAAGGTTTGGAGCCGAGGTTCGCCTCGACCCTGGAGAAGCTCGAAGGGCCACTCGTCCGAACCACGATTGTCCGCGCCGAGTCCGCTTGCAAGGCGCGCGGCGACGACGTCGTATCCCCTGTTCGCTTTGATGAGTGGTACTTTGAGATGCCTTGGTTGTCGAAGGAGACCATCAAGAAAGACAATGAGTTGGCGTACAAGAACCAACGCCAGGACCTGAAGTGGCTCGAAACCAACGGCGGCACCGGCATTGTTGCGGCACGCGGGCTCCTTGACCTATCCCTATGGCCTGCGGGTGAGCCGGCATGGCTCTCATCGAAATGGCCTACTCAGAAAGAACAGCGGCAACGCCTTCGTCGCATGTGGGGGGAGGATGCCCCGGTAAGACGCCGCGGCGGCGCGCCGATCCGCGTCGCAAGCCCCAGGTTGACGAAGAAGCTTGCCGATGTGTTCGCCGTCACGCGGTGGGACTTGAAGTATGTCGCCGAGCGAGAGGTGACCGAGCTGAAGCCGACGAGAACAGCGCCGAGATCGGTCATCATTTCGCGACTCAAAGCTGTTCGTCGCACGATGACGATCACCGGGACGACAAGGTTCAGGCGGCCAGCCGCCGCCGCGCAGCTTGCGCTGCTTGAAGCAAAGGTGCGTAAGGCGCCGCGCTTGCTGCCGTTGCTGGAGTTCTACCGTGAGCACGACGGCGCAGTTGTGTTCCATCCGGCGGGCTTCCCGATCTCCGCCGCATATCTGGAGATTCTTGGGCTTGCGGATCAGCGCGCCGCGCACGCGGTTGTGATGTACGAGATGCAGAACTGGGATGTCGACGACCCGGAGACGATCGATCGGTATATGGCACCGCTCAACTGCGAAAGCAGGGATGTCCATGTCCTTGCCGAATGCGGCCCGTCGTTTTTCCTGGTTCCAACGCGCGGCCCTCGGGCGGGTCACGTCTTCCGATTCATCTGCGGCGTCTGGAGCACGAGGCATTGGGCGACAAGCGTCGAGAGCGGTCTCGCCGCGATGATCTCGGAGGTGGCGGCGATCTGTCGCAAAGGTTGTTTGCTCATGCCGATGGGTGATGAGCAGGGCGATTCGAGCGAACTGCGTCTTCTCAGCGCGAAGCCCGCAAAGCGAGATTCGACGGCGAAGCCGAATGTTCGACGGCCACGGGGTGGGCCACGATGACACGGCGGCCTGTACGATGCGCCAATGCGAACCCTGGCCGAGTATCAGCGTGCGGTTGCCCGGCGGGTGTGGCGGTGGGTGAGTGGGCATCCCGCGCCACCACGGGCCGTCGGCGCGCGTGCGCCTCTGCCGCGTGAGCAACTCGCGCACCACTCGGGCCTGTGGGGGCGCGAGCACCCGCGGGCGTGGGAATGGCCGGCCTATCTGGACCCCGCCGCGGCCCCGTGGCTCGCGACGCTCAAGCGGCTCTACGCCTCGCCGCTGTCGTTCCCGGCGTCGCTCTCGCCCGAGGCGGGGCTGCTTCTGCATGCGCTGGTGCGGAACATCAGGCCGCGGGTCGTCATCGAGACGGGAACGTGGATCGGGATCAGTTCGATCTGGATCGCATCGGCGCTCGAGGCCAACGGCGACGGCGGACGGCTGCACACGTTCGATCTCTTCCTGCCGATCCGGCCTGATCACTGGCGCGACGCGGAACTCGAGCAAGATCGCGTGGGCTTTGTGCGCCGCAACTTTGCCGAGGCCGGGCTGGAGCGAGTGATCGAGATCCACCAGGGCAACAGCCACGCGAACATCCGCGCGATGCACGATTCGCTGCGTGCGGCGGGGGGCGTGGCAGGCGGAGCGGGCGGGGGGGTGCAACTCGCGTACCTCGACGGCGATCACGGCATCGAGGGTGCTTGCCAGGATTTGTGGGCCGTGGAGCCCGTGCTTGCGACCGGCGGCTATGTGCTGCTCCACGACATCTTTCCGGAGTATTCAGGAGACGAGGACGGTCCGCGGCACATCCTCGACCGCGTCAACGAGATCGGCGCGGGGGTCTATGACAAGTGCGAGCTGTGCCTCTCGCCCGCGAACTATGGATTGGCGGTGATGCGGAGGGTGGGGTGAGAGGCGCGCCGTCGGCGCGCGGCCCAGAGCCCGGCGAGCGCGAGCGTGATCGCGGG
>JBJXFQ010000012.1:0-44416 GCA_046155605.1 Phycisphaerales bacterium | reverse complement strand
CGTACGGGCTCATCTCCACCGTCACCTTGTCGCCCGGGAGGATGCGGATGTAGTTCATCCGCATCTTGCCCGAGACATAGGCGAGCACCTCGGTCTTCTGCTCGTTGGGCAGGCGGACCTTGAACATCGCGTTGGGGAGGGCCTCGGTCACGACCGCGTCAAAGGTGAACTTTTCGTCCTGCTTGGGCATACGGTCCTTTCGCTGAGGGCTCCGTCAGGACCCCGTCAGCACCACCGCTCCGCGCCCGGTGACCGCCACCGTGCGTTCCTCGTGACAGGCCCAGAGACCGTTGCGGGTCGCCCAGGTCCAGCCGTCGTCTTGACGGACAGCCATCGCCGACCGCTCGACCACGATCGGCTCCACCGTCAACACCTGGCCGGTTGTCAGGAAGAAGTCTTGGTCGGTTGTCGGTCGGTTTCCACCCTCGCGCGGGTGATTCGCGGCATCTGAGCTCCGCCCACCAATACTTCCAATGACCGGAATCGGATACGAAAGCGGCTCGTGCGGCTGCCGGCCAATGCCATGCCCCGCGAACCCGGGCACGAGTCGCACGCGCAGGCCCGCCGCCTCGGCTTCCGCCTGTGCCGACACGTCGCTCCAGCGCGCGCCAGGCGCGATCGCGCCGATCGCGGCCTCAAGCACCTGCCGCGCTGCCTGCTCGAGCCGATGCGGCGCGGCGGGTGGCACGGTCCGGGCGATCGCGGCATCGGCGCACCAGCCATCGAGCGACAAGGCAGCGTCGATCCGGACCAGATCGCCAGCACGCAGGGGCGTCATCGTCGGGATCGCGTGCGCCACGTGGTCATTGACGCACACCGCCGCGGCAGCGGGAAACACCGGGCCTTCGCCCTCGCGCAGCCCCTTCATCACGGGCACCGCACCTGCCGCGCGCATCCGCCGCTCGACGAGCAGGGCCAACTCCATCGGCGTGACGCCCGGGGCCGCCTCGTCCGCCGCCTCGCTCAGGATCGACCACAGCACACGCCCGGCATCGCCGATTGCCTCGATCTCGGCGAGGGAGTACACGACGGGACCGCGATCGGTGGAGACGGGTTGCGAGGCGAGGCCGATCGTCAAGACCGTGGCCCACGCATGCGCGGCCCGCTGCCATCGTCGTTGCCGCCGAGGAAGCCCGCGTAGTTCCGCATCAGCAAGTTGGCCTCGACTCGCTGCACGAAATCGAGGCACACCGAGACCACGATGAGCAGGCCCGTGCCGCCGAGGAACTGCGTGACCGTGAAGTCGATGTTCATCGCCTTATGCACGATCATGGGCGTGAGCGCGATGACCGCCAGGAACGCCGCACCGACATACGTGATGCGTGTCATCACGGTCTCGAGGTATTCGGCGGTGCGTGGTCCGGGGCGAAGGCCTGGGATGAACGAGCCATGGTCGCGGAGTTGCTTGCTCATCTCCTCCGGATTGAACTGGACGGTGATCCAGAAGTAACTGAAGAAGTAGATCAAGACGAGTTCGCAAACCACGTACGGGAACTCGCCGTGGGCGAAACTGTCGGCCAGCCACGTCGTGATGCCCTGCCACCAGCCCGCCGCCTGCGCCTGACGGGCCGAATCGTCCAAGGCCTTGAAAATCATGGACGGGAAGATCATCAGCGATGATGAGAAGATGATCGGCATCACGCCCGCGTGGTTGACTCGAAGCGGGAGGTAACTCTTCTGCCCGCCGTACGCGCGACGGCCCTTGGTGTGCTTGGCCTGCTGGACGGTGATCCGCCGCTGCGCGACCGTCAGCAACACGGAGCCCGAAACCACGAGCACGAACCCGCCCAGCAGCAGCAGCACGCCCATCAGGCCCATCTGCGGCTCATAGTTCTGGGGCGCGTCACCGAGCACCGCCTCGAAGATCGCCATGTCGCGCAGCGGGGAGTTGTTCACGACCCACAGCAGCGCGCCGGGCATGCTCGTGAGGATGCCGGCCATGATGATCATCGAGACGCCGTTGCCGATGCCGTGGCGGTCGATCTGCTCGCCTAGCCACATGAGGAACACCGTGCCGGACGTGAGCGTGGTGATGGCCATCGCCCACCACAGCGGATTGTTCATCCACATCGGCTCGACGAGGCCCGACTTGGTCATGAACGTGAGGTAGCCAATGCCCTGGAAGATGCAGAGGAAGACAGTGGCGTAGCGGGTCCACTCGGTGATCTTTTGCCGACCCGTCGGGCCTTCCTGTTGCAGTTTCTTCATTCCCGGATGCACGGACGCGACGAGTTGGAAGATGATCGAGGCCGAGATGTAGGGCATGATGCCCAGGCCGAAGATCGTGCTCTGGTGGAACGCACCGCCGGAAAAAATCGTGACAAACTGGGCGAAGCGGCCGGCGGCAGAGCCCTCGGATGATGCCTTCTCGAAAAACTCCGCCAGCGCGCTCTGGTTCACGCCTGGAATTGGAATCCAGAACCCGATGCGATAGACAACCAGGAGCCCGAGCGTGAACAGGATCTTGTTTCGGAGCTCGGAAATCCTGAAGACATTGAGCAGCGCCTGGAGCATCGTGCCTTCCGTGAACGGTCGCGGGGATTATTCCCCGGCGGCGGGGGCCGGCTTGGGGCGGCTCCGCTTGAGTTTCTTCGTCAGGTTCTTGGGAGCCCGGTCCTCGCTGTTGCGATCGACGCCACGAACACGATCGCGTCGGGTGCCTGTCTGGGTCACCTTCCCGCCCGCGCCCTCAACAAGTTTGACGGCCGGGTCAGAGACGCGGGCCGCGGTGATGTTGAGTTTCACGCTCAGGCCATCCGCGCCGATCCCGCCGAGGATCTTCAACTCGCGACTGGTATCGCGGACAAGGCCCGCGGCGATGAGCGTGTCGGCATTAACCTCGCCGCCTTTGGCGAAGTCTTTGTGCTTCACGATGTCGCCGAGATTGACGGTCCAGAAATCGGTCTTGAACTTCGCGTTGGTGAAGCCGAACTTCTGGATACGGCGGAAGAAGGGCATCTGACCGCCCTCGAACTGGAACCGGCGGGACGTACCCGAGCGACTGCCGGCACCCTTCTGTCCGCGGCCTGACGTCTTGCCGCGCGCGCCGTATTTTCCGCGCCCGACGCGCTTGCGTGCCTTGTACTTGCCGACCTGCTCGGTGATCTGATGGATCATCATGGTTGTATACCCTGTCTACGAACTAGGCTCCCGTTGCCGGCGCCTCGCCTCCGCCACTCGCCGCGCCACCACCGGAGCCGCCACCCGCACCCGGACCACCGCCGGGTCCGCCGCGACCGCCACCGCTGCCGCCGCGACTACCGCCACGGCCGCCACCGCTACCACCGCGGCCACCACCGCCGCCGCGGCCGCCACCGCCGCGTCCGGAGCGCTCCTGCCGCTGCTCTTGCACACGGGGCCGGGGCGCGATGGTCACAAACTGCTTGCCCTTCTCGATTTTGCTCTCGATCTCGGTCTGCCCCAGCGTCTGCCCGCGGAGCGTCGCGATCTGCCCGGCCAATCGCAACTTCTCAAGCCCGGCAAAGACGGCCTTGATCGTGTTGAGCGCATTGGTCGACCCGAAGCACTTGGAGAGGCAGTCGGTCAGCCCCGCCATCTCGAGCACAGCCCGCACCGACTGGCCTGCGACCACGCCCGTGCCGGGCGAGGCGGGGATCAGCCGCACCTTGGTGGCGCGGAAGGTGCCCTCGACCTCGTGGGGGAAGGTCGTCCCGATCATCGGGACCGTGACCATCGCCTTGCGGGCGTATTTCTGGGCCTTCTCGATGGCGGCGGGCACTTCGTTGGACTTGCCGTAGCCATAGCCCACCTTCCCGCGGCGATCACCGACGACCACGAGTGCGCCGAAGCTGAAGCGCCGGCCTCCCTTGACCGTCGAGGCGGTGCGCTGCACGGCCACGGTGGTGGACTCTATCTGACTGCTTTCGTCGAGCAACTCGGGCATGGATCAGAACTCCAAACCGGCCTTGCGGGCGGCATCGGCAAACGCTTTGACTCGCCCGTGGTACTTGAATCCACCGCGATCGAACACGACTTTCTTAACACCCTTGGACGCGGCCGCCTTCGCCAGACGAGACCCCACCGCAGCGGCCGCGGCGGCGTTCCCCGACTTCGCCTCGCCCACCGACTTCCCGCGAGTGCTGGCGGCGGCGAGCGTCGTGCCCGCCAGATCATCCACCACCTGCGCGTAGAAGTGATTGAGCGACTTGTACACCGACAGACGCGGACGCTCCGGGCCGCCGATCACGCGCCGGCGAATCCCCGCCCGACGACGCTCCCGACGCTTTGCTTTCTGCTGTGACTTATCCATGGGCTTTCACTCTGCTGCTTCTCTGCGAATCTGTGGCCCGCGATTCCCGCCGCGATTAGGCGCCGAACTGCTTGCCCTGCTTCTTCTTGATGACCTCGCTGACGTACTTGATCCCCTTGCCGTTGTACGGCTCGGGCTTGCGCTTGCGGCGCATGTCCGCCGCGAAGTGCCCGACTACCTGCTTGTCCGCTCCCTGGATCTTCACGAACTGCTTCTCGACCGTAACCTTGAGGCCCGTGGGGATCGGCATGAGGATCGGGTTGGCGAAGCCGACGACCAACTTGAGCGCCTGGCCCTGCACCGCGGCCGTCCAGCCGACGCCGACGACCTCCATCGCCTCCTCGTAGCCCTTGGTCACGCCCTGGATCATGTTGCTGATGAGGGCGCGGGTGGTTCCCCAGACCGCACGGACCTGCGCGTTGTCTTTGTCCTTCTCCGGGATCGAGACGACGATGGACTTCTCGCTCTCGGTCCACTTGACGGCCACGCCCTCATGGTGCGTCATGGTGAGGTTGCCCATCGGGCCGCCGATGCTGATCGTCCGGCCGCTGATGGAGACCTTGACGCCCTGGGGGACTTGAACGGGTTGTTTGCCGATGCGGGACATGGTGGCTCCGGGATCACTCGACGACGCAGAGCAGTTCGCCGCCGAGCCGCTCGGTGCGGCAGACGCGGTCGCTCTTGACGCCCTTGCTCGTGGACACAATCGCGATGCCCAGGCCCTGCAGCGGGCGGGGGAGCGCTTCGACGCCCGCGTACTCGCGCCGGCCTGGCTTGCTGCGGCGCTCGATGCGGTTGATGATGACCTCGCCGCGCTGGCCGTACTTCAGCCGCACGCGGATCTGCCCGGACCGCCCGTCGTCGATGACGTCGTACCCGAGGATATAGCCCTCGTCACGGAGCACATCGGCGATGCCGCGGCAGACGTGGCTGTTGAGGCAGTTGACCACCTTGCTCCGGTTGCGCGTGGCGTTGCGGATGCGGGTGAGCATGTCGGAGACAGGATCGTTGATCGCCATAGTTCTCCCTACCAGCTCGACTTCTTCATGCCCGGGATCTTGCCCTCGAGCGCCAGCCGCCGGAGCATGATGCGGCTGATTCGAAACTTGCGGTACACGCCGCGGGCCCGGCCCGTCAACTCGCACCGCCGCACGATCCTCGTGCTGAACTTCGGCTTACGCCGGCTCTTGGCCATCTGTGCTTTGGTCGTCATGCCTTACGCTCCACCCTTCCCTCGAGCCTCCTCGGGCTTGGCGAACGGCATCCCCATCTGCTCGAGCACGAAGCGGCTCCGCTCCGGGTTCGAGTTCGAGAACGCCAGGTTGATGTTCATCCCGTGCGTGAACTGCACCTCCGCCATGTTGATCTCCGGGAACACGCCCTGCTCCGTCAGGCCCATCGAATAGTTGCCCTGCCGGTCGAACGCGTTCCGCGGCAGTCCGCGGAAGTCCTTGATTCGAGGTGTCGCCAGGTTGATCACCCGGTCCAGGAAGTGCCACATGCGCTCGCGGCGGAGCGTGACCATCGCCGCGGTCTCCGTTCCCGCTCGTACCTTGAAGTTCGCGACGCTCTTCTTGGCCTTCTGCACGATTGCCTTCTGGCCCGTGATCTTCTGGATCGTCTCGATCACCGTCTGACGAACCGTCGGGGTGATCTTGGTCCCGTCGATGTGGCGTCCCATGTTGACGTTGATCACGATTTTCTGGAGGCGCGGCTGGGCCATCGGGTTCTTGACGCCGAACTTCTCCGCCACCGCGGCACGCACCTTCTCGTCAAACATCACCTTGAGCCGGGGCGGGCCGGAGGGCTTGAGCGCCTCGGCCGCCGTCTCGGAGTTGGCGTGCTTGTCGCCCTTCTTGGGCTTGTCGGCCTTCTTGCCGGCGTCACCCCTGCCTTGAGGCCGGGTGTCGGGCTTCTTCTCGCCCTTGGGCTTGTCGCCCTCCGGCTTGTCGCCCGCAGCCTTGTTGTCCTTGTCCTTCGCCATGGGTCGCTCTCATGGGGCGTTCTGGCCCCGTCGTTCACTTCGTCGCGCCGCGCACCGTGCCCAGCACTTTGCCACCGCGGACCGCGATCCGCACCTTGCTTCCGTCGTCACGCACCTCGAACCGCACCCGCGTGGGCTTGCCATCCACCGACACGTTCACATTGCTCCAGCGGATCGGCGCTTCCTTCGTGATGATCCCGCCCTGCGGGTTGAGCCGGCTGGGCTTCAGGTGCTTGGTCCGGAGGTTGATCCCTTTGACCACCACCAGTTCCCGATCCGGGATCACGCGCATGACCTCACCCACCTTGCCCTTGTGCGAGCCGGAACGGACCACCACCGTGTCCCCTTTGCGTACATGCCTGGCCATCGTTACACCACCTCCGCCGCGAGCGACACGATCTTCATGTAGTTCTTCTCGCGGAGTTCGCGGGCCACGGGCCCGAAAATCCGCGTCCCCTTCGGGTTCCCGTCATCCTGGATCAGCACCACCGCGTTGCTGTCGAACTTCACGTACGACCCGTCCGCGCGGCGGGTCGCCTTGGTCGTCCGCACCACCACGGCCTTCGACTTGTCGCCCTGCTTCACCTCGGCCCCGGGCAGCGCCTTCTTGATCGAGACGAAGACCCGGTCGCCCACGTTCGCGATGCGACGCGTGAACTTGCCGCTGCCCGTCGAGCCGCCGTACACCCGGATCACATATGCGATCTTCGCGCCCGAGTTGTCCGCGACCTCGCATCTGGTTTCTTGCTGGAGCATGAGTGCCTCAGTTCGTCTCGATCAAACCTTCGCCCGAATGCGGTCCACGCCCCGATCAGGCCTTTGTTCCGATCACTTCCGTCCCGCGCTTCACCACCCGCGACAACGCCCAGGACTTTGATCCGCTCATGCGTCGGCACGGCGTGACCTCGACGGTGTCCCCCGTCTTGCTCTCGTTCTTCTCGTCATGCACCGCCAGCACCGTCCGCTTGCGGAGGTACTTGCCGTACTTGGCGTGCCGGTACGAGAACTCGACCTCGACCCGGCGGGTCTTGTTCCCCTTGTCCGAGGCCACCGTGCCGACGAGCCGGACGATGGTCTTTGCTTTGGTCTGCGTGCTCATCGTGTTCCTCTAGGCCTTCGCCGCGATCTCGCGGGCGCGCCGCTCGGTCATGAGCCGGGCGATGTCGCGCCGGACCTTCCCGAACTGCGAGTTGTCCTCGATCTTTTCCGTCACCGTCTGCGACCTCATCGTGAAGAGTTGGCCCCGGAGTTTCGCGAGTTCCGAGACGATCTCCTCCGACGACAGTTTCTTGGCTTCCTGACCGGTCATCACGCGCCTCCTAGACCCGAACCCGCCGCTTCACGAACCGCGTCCGCACCGGCATCTTCATCGCCACGCGCACCAGCGCCTGCTTCGCCACCGGCTCGGGCACGCCCGCCATCTCGTAGAGCATCGTGCCGGGCTTGATCCGCGCCGCCCAATACTCCACCTCCGCCTTGCCCGTGCCCATCCGCGTCTCGAGCGGCTTCTTGCTGATGGGCTTGTCCGGGAAGACCCGGATGAACAGTTTGCCCTCGCGCTTGACGAAGTGCATCGCCGCGATTCGGCCCGCCTCGATGCAGGTGCCCTTGAGCCAGCACCCCTCGAGCGCCTGCAGCCCGTAGTCCCCGTAGGCGACGTAGTTGCCCTTGGTCGCCTTGCGCGGGCGTACACGCCGCTGCTCCTTGCGGAACTTCACTCGTTTGGGCATCAACGCCATCGATCACACTCCAGTCACACAGGCGTCCGCCTGCGCGTCCCTTACCTACGTCCTCTCGCCCGCGCCCGGCCTCCCGCCGCGTTGCTCTGACCCTCGTCCTCCGCCGGCGCGATTCCATACATCCCCTTGAAGATCCACACCTGCACGCCGATCGCGCCGTAACTCATGAACGCCTCGGCCAGGCCGTAATCGATGTTCGCCTGCAGCGTCGAGAGCGGGAGCGACCCGAGCCGGATATCGAGGGTGCGCGACATTTCCGCGCCGCCCAGCCGACCCGACATCTGGATCTTGACGCCCTTGGCACCCGCCGCCATCGCCCCCTCGGCCCGCATCTTCATCACGCGACGGAACGCCGCTCGCTTGATCAACTGCTCCGCCACGCTCTCGGCCACCAACTTCGCATCGAGGTCGGGGTTCTTGACCTCGATGATCGAGATCTTGACCTTGCGGCCTGTCATCAACTGGAGTTCCTCGGTCATCCGATCGACCTCGGCACCCTTGGGGCCGATCACCACGCCCGGCCGCGCCGTCTTGATGATGACGACCAACTCCTCGCGCGTCCGCTCGATATGGATATCCGACACCGCCGCGTTCGGGCGGTCCTTCGAGCGGTTGAGCCGCCGATCAAGGAACGTCCGGATCTTCTGATCCTCGACGAGCAGCTCGCCATAGAGCGCCTTGGGGGCGTACCAGCGGCTGCGGTGGGCCTCGGTGATCCCGACGCGGAACCCGAATGGATGCGTCTTCTGTCCCATTTACGCCTTCTCCTCCAGCCCGATCGTCAGGTGCGACATCCGCTTGATGATGGGGTGCGCACGCCCGCGGTCCTTGGGCTGGAACCGTTTGATCTGCGGGCCGTCATCGACCCGGCTCTCCACGACCACCAGCCGCGTCACGTCCGCGTCGGCCTGCTCGGCGTCAGCGATCGCCGCCGAGAGCGCCTTCTTGACGTTGACCGCCGCTCGCTTGGTCGTGAACGTCAGCAGGTTCAGCGCCTCGTCAACGGTCTTGCCGCGGACGAGATCGGCGAGCAGTTTGGCCTTGCGCGGGCTCCCGCGGTGGTAGCGCACCTCGCTGGTGAACCGCGCGATGTCCTTGGTCGCCGCCCCCACCGCCGCCGCCAGTTTCGCCACGTCGGTGTTCTTGCAGTGCGGGTGATCCCGACCGGCGAACCAGTTGTTGATCGCCGAGAGCGCCCGCGGGCCCATGAGCCCCGTGCGCTCGACCGCCGCCGCGAGTTGCTCGCGTCCGATGCCCTTGGTTTGGGCCAGTCTCTTCAGGGTTTCGCCTCGCAGTTTCACGACTCGCACCTTTCCCAATCGCCGCTCGAATCCGACCACACCACTCACGCCGGGCGCTTGGCCGACGCCACTGCCCTCGTTCGATCCAGCGTCAACTCTTGCCGCCTGTGGCCCCGCCCTCGATGCCTTCTTTCTTGTTCGTGTGCCCGCGGAACGTGCGGGACGCGCTGAACTCGCCCAGCTTGTGCCCCACCATGTCCTCGGTCACGAACACATCCAGGAACGCGCGCCCGTTATGCACCTTGAACGTGTGCCCGACAAACTCGGGCACGATCGTGCAGCGCCGCGCCCACGTCTTGATCGGCTCCCGCTTGTTGCGCTGGTTCAACTGCTCCACCCGCAGGTAGAGCCGCTCCACAACATACGGGCCTTTCTTCAGACTACGTCCCATGTCTTATCCTTACGTTCCTGCCGATCGTGCCTTCTGTACTTCGTCCCTCTGTGCCTTCGTCCCTCAATCCCTTAGTGCCTTCTTCTTACATCACCTGCCCGAACCGCTTCGTCATCCGGCGGCGGATGATCAGTTTCGTGCTGTGCTTCTTCTTGTTGCGCGTCCGCCCGCCCTTGGCCAAGACGCCCGTCGGGCCGCACGGCGGGCGATTGCCCTTCGACCGCCCCGAGCCGCCGCCCAGCGGATGGGCGTGGTGGCTCTTCGCCATGCCGCGGGTGATCGGCCTGCGCCCGAGGTGCCGAGTGAGCCCGGCCTTCCCGAGCCGACGAAGCCGATTGTCCTGGTTCCCCGTCTGCCCGATCGTCGCCCGACACTCCACCGGCACCCGCCGCGTCTCGCCCGAGGGAAGCACCAGCGTCGCGTAGTCGCCCTCCTTGTTCGAGAGCTTCGCGTACGTCCCCGCCGACCGACACAACTGCGCGCCCCGGCCCGGCGTCAACTCCACGCAATGCACGTCGAGGCCCGCCGGGATGTGCTTGAGCGGCATCGCGTTGCCCACCTGCGGATCAACCGCGACCTCCGATGACGACACGATCATCTCGCCGACCTTCAGGCCCAGCGGCGCGATGATGTACCGCTTGACGCCGTCGGTGTACTCGATGAGCGCGATGTGCGACGTGCGATTCGGGTCATACTCGATCCCGACGACCTTGCCCGCGATCCCGTCCCGATCGGCGCGGCGGAAGTCGATCATCCGATAGCGACGCTTGGCCCCGCCGCCTCGACCGCGCGACGTGATGATCCCGTAACTGTTCCGGCCGCCGCTCTTGGGCAGCGGCTTGAGCAGCGACGCCTCGGGACGCTTCTTCGTCACTTCCGCGTGCGTGTTCACCGAGGCGTTGCGACGCCCGGCGCTGGTCGGCTTGTAGATTCTGATCGGCATGGCTCTTCTTCTTTACTGCTTGACCTGGTTGCCTTCGTCGCTCACTGCCTTCGTCGCTTCTTAGAACAACTCGATCGTGTCGTCAACGTGCAATCGCACCGTCGCCTTCTTCGTCGTGGATTCGGTCACCATCCCGTACTTCAGCCGGCGGTGCTTGCCCTTGCGCATCTGCGTGTTGATGCCCACGACGCGGACCTTGTAGAGCGACTCGATCGCCTTCTTGATCTCGTCCTTCGTGGCCGTGCGATCCACAAGGAACGAGTACTGCTTCCGCTCGTTCATCGCGTACGTTGACTTCTCAGTGAGGATCGGCCGCTTGATGACGTGGATCGGGTGCATCACTCGCCTCCCTCGGCACCCATCGGTGCCGTCTTCGCGTCCTTGGAGGTCTGCGACCAGGGGCCCTTCAGCCACGCCTGCAGGTCCTCTTTCGCGATCACCAGGTAGCGGTGATTCAACAGGTTGAACGCGTTGAGTTGGTCGGCCCGGCAGAGCGTCACGCCGTCGACGTTCCGCGCCGACCGCCGCGCCCCGTCCGACTTCTCAGCCTCTTGCGAGAGCGCCAGCAGCGCCGTGTTGTCAACCTTGATCGCCGAGAGGAACGCCGTGAACTCCTTCGTCTTCGGCGTGCCGAAAGCGATGCTGTCAATCACGCGGACCTCGTTGTCCACCAACTTGGCGAGCAGGGCGTTGCGATTGGCCTTGCGACGCATTTTCTTGGGCATGTCGAGGCGGAAATCCTCGCGCGTCCGCTTCTTCGAGTGCCCGTGGCCGCCGCCCTTGAACAGGTTGGCCTTCTTGTCGCCGTGGCGGGCGTTGCCCGTGCCCTTCTGGCGATAGATCTTGCGGGTTGAACCCTCGACATCCTGGCGGTTCTTGGTCCGCGCCGAGCCCTGCCTCAGGTTCGAGTGATACCGCACATACGCCTGCTTCAACAGCGCGGCATTGATCTCGCCACCCAGGCTCTGCTCATCGATGGTCAGTTTCCCGACCTCGGAGCCCTGCATATTCAAGACGGGGACATCCATCTGTCTTTACCTCGTCCGACGCCTCTGCTCGCCCCCGAATCTCGGGAGCGCTTCGCCTATCCGGACGCCTCCTGTTTGCCTCGCGGCTTGGTGGTGCGTCTCGAAATCGACTCGGCTGTCACCCGGCCCCTCGCGGAACCGGCACTGGCGCTCTTGTTGCCGTCCGGTGGTATCGCCTACGCGACCTTCCGAACCCGCCGACTCCGTCGCCTCGGAGCCGTCGGCCGGCCGACACACGTCGGCCTCCCTGATGCTCTACTTCTTCTTCTTGGACTCCGTCTTGAGCGGTGCCTCACCGCGAGCCAGCCGCCCCTTCGTCTTATACAGCCTGATCGAAGGCCGAATCTCCACAATCCCGTTGTTCGGCCCGGGGATCGGTCCCTTCACCAGCAGCAGATTCCGTTCCTTCTCGACCTTCATCACGTCCAAACTGCGAACCGTCACACGCTCCGCACCCATGTGGCCCGGCATCCGCTTGCCCTTGAGCAAGCCGCCGCCGAACCCGCGGTTCGAGCCGTAACTGCCGATCGAGCCCGGCGAGCGATGCTTTCGTTCCGTGCCGTGTGAGGCGAACATGCCCTTGAAGTGATGCCGCTTCATCACGCCGGCGAATCCCTTGCCCTTGCTCGTCCCGATCACATCGACGTACTTGATCTCCGCAAGCTCGCTGACGGTCAGAACCTTGCCCAACTCAAACTTCGCCGCGTCGGCCGCCTTCACCTTGAACTCGCAGTGCTTCCGCAGCGGCCCGGACCCGGCCTTCGCATCGTGCCCGATCTGCGGCTGCGTCGAGTTGCGAGCCTTCACCTCGTCATACCCGACCTGCACCGCCGAATACCCGTCCTTCTCCGGGGTGCGCACCTGCGTGACCACGCACGGGCCGCACTCGATCACCGTCACCGGCACGCTCTGGCCGTCGGCGTTCAAGAGCCGCGTCATCCCGACTTTCTTGCCCAGCAGAAGCATGGCCAATCCCTATCAAACACGAAGGGGCGCTCACGCGCCCCTCGATTCACGCCTTGATCTTGATGAAAACACCCGCCGGAACAACCAACCGATTGAGCGCCTCGACCGTTCGCGCATTGGGCTCGAGAATATCAATGATCCGCTTGTGCGTCCGGATCTCGAACTGCTCACGGCTCTTCTTATCGATGAACGGCGAGCGCAGCACCGTGTACTTCTCGATCCGCGTCGGGAGCGGGATCGGCCCGGCCACCTTCGCGTTCGTGCGCTTCGCGTGGTCCACGATCTCCTTCGCCGACGCATCGAGCGCCAGGTGGTCGTAGGCCTCCATCCGAATTCTGATCTTGCCGCCCGTCATGATTCGTCCTGCGCTTCCTGCTCCCGCAATCGGGAGTGAACTCCACCGCGGCGGACTTCCGCCGGTTGCCATTCCTCCGTGCCGATCCAAGGCCGGAAGTCGAGTGAGCCGCGGTAACCCGAGGGGCTCCGCCCCACCACTCACTCGACCCGCGAAACCTGTCGCGAGCCGACAAGCATACGAACCTCGCCGCCCGTGTCAACCCTCCCCTTCACGCTTTCCTCATCCGCGTCCTTCCAGTGACGCGCTTTCGATGCGTCCGGCGACCCTCCGCGGCGCTCACTTCGCGCCCCTGTCGAGCCGATGACTCCTCCTAGCATCCCCCAGACACGGAATCCCATCATGCTTAATCGCGCGCTCGTCACCCTGCTTGCTTCCGTCTCGTTAGCGAGCCCAACCCTCGCCCAGTCGAAGTCCAAACAAGAGCCGACGAAGCGTTCCGCGCCTGCCGCGCAGCCCTCGGCAAAGCCTCAAAATCCAGCAAAGGTATCACCAGCCGCCGTCCCTGTCGCCCTCGAACTTTCAGACGACCTCTTCCGCATCGAGTCCATCGGGCTCGCCCTCCGCCTCCCCGTGGGCGTCATCAGCCAACGCACCTCCAGCGGCAGCACCGAATCCGTCCAACTCTCGCCCGGCGGTGCCGATCCAGCCTGGGTCATCACCATCCAGTCGCCCCAGAGCAAAAACACCGAAGCCTCCGCGGAAGTCGTCGCCAAGCAGGTGCTCGATCAGTTCCGCGCCTCCGTCGGCACGCTCGACCGCACCGGCAAACTCATCACCGCCACCTCCGCCGTCATCCTCCAGCCCGTCGAGGCGCTGAAAGTCGAATCCGCATCTCCCGACCAGCGACGCCCCGCGTATCGCTTCTATGTCTCGCTCCCGCGCGGAGAAAGAGAGAGCCCGGTCGTCCACGGCTACACCGTCTTCCAGTCCGCCCCAGGCCGATTCGTCGTCTTTGATCTCCTCACCACCGAGACGGCACTAGCCAAGGCTCGGCCCGTCTACGAGACCATCGTCGCCTCGGCCCAGTTCGAAGACCCCGCCAAGACCGCCGCCGAGCGCGGCACGCTCCTCGAAAGTGGCGTCTCCATCATCACCTCGCTCACGCCCGAGGATTACGACGCCGCCATCGCCGCGACCAAGGACGTCTGGTATCGCCGCTATCGCCCCGGTCCGGCCGCGGAGCCCAGCGACACGCGCGAGATCGCCTACGCCCGCGTCCGCGCCTGGAAGGGCTCGCGCGGCGAGATCGACACCTTGCGCTCACACGCCCGCTGGAACGAAGTTGACAAGCAGCAGGGCTACCTCGTTCGAATCGACGCCCGCGAGTTGCAGGACAGGCAGATCATCGACTCGGTCGGCGTCTATTTCATGTCCTTTGACCGCAAGGAAGAGGCCTGGACACTCCAGATGGCCTTCCGCGACGGCTCCAAGAAAAACCCGCCCACCTGGACCGAATCCGGCGCGCGCACGGCCGCCAGTCTCACCGTCAATCTCGGCGGCTCAGGCCAGGAGAGCCGCACCTCGCTGCCGCGCGTCCCCGACATCGCCTACCTCAACCAGGTCGAGACCTTCCTGCTGCCGCAGTTGCTCCTCCGCGTCGCGCCCAAGCAGGCCGGCGCTTCCGATTTCATGTTCTACTCCTATCAATCCGCATCCAACAGCGTCCGCCTCCGCCGCGACACGCTTACCACGGGCACCGAGCCCGGCATCGCCTGGACCCTCGCCACTCGCCTCGATCAGGACAAGCCGCCGTTCGTCGTCTCCTACGACGAGAACCTGCAGACGGTCCGCATCGCGCTGGCCGACGGCACCTTCCGCGAGCCCGTCACGCTCCAGAAACTCGCCGACATGTGGCGCACCCAGGGCCTGCCAATCGATTGAACTCGGTCGATTTTTGGTACCCCGCCCTTCCGGGGGGCGGTCTTCTCTCCGTGCCACCGACCGCGCCTCGCGGTCGGTGCTCTTGGCTCCATTGACGGTCCTCGTTGATTCTTCCGGGTACATCGACGATTCCCGTCGATTCTTCTGCCTTCTCCTCCTCTCCGGTACCCCCGTCCCTCCGAGGCGGCTCTCTGCATCACCCCTCGTTCTCACTTGTTGATACCATGTGGCACTCACCTCGCCCTCTTTGAGGACTGCCCCATGCCAAACGATCCGCGCGCCCTTCTGCGTCACGTCGCCTTGTCCGCACTTCTGATCACGCTCGCCGGCTGCGCCTCCAGCGGCCCGTCGCAGCCAGCGGCCTCTTCGCCGCCACCACCCGCCGCAGTCGCAAACGCACCGGCCACGACCAAAGCCCCCGTCGTCAAGCCCGGCTCCTACTCCGTTATCGAGGGCAAGCAGGCACCGATCCCGCCCGTCCAGATGGGCGATCGCGCCACCATCCAACGGATCATCGACGAAGGCTCCCGCCGCAACAAGGTCATGGATCACCTCACGCACCTGGCCACGCAGATCGGTCCGCGGCTTACCGGTTCTTCCAATGTCGATGCCGCCAACCGCTGGACCGCCGACCAGTTCAAGGCCTGGGGTCTGACCAACGTCGAACTCCACCAATGGGGGACCATTCCCGTTCGTTTCGATCGCGGTCCGTCCACGGGCAAAATCGTCGCCAAGCGCGGTGACGAGTGGCGATCTGTCCGTGACCTCGAGTTCACCACCCTCGCGTGGGCCGCCGGCACCAACGGCGCAACCCGCGGACAAGTCGTCAAGATGCCCGAGACCGAGGAGGAGTTCGCCGCGGTCGAGTCCAAACTCAAGGGTGCCTGGGTTCTCATCAAGGCGACCGCTCCCGGTGGACGCCGCGGCGTCGGCGGCTTCGCGGGTGGCATGACCGCTCGCCAGACCTTCTTCTCCGACATGCGCAAGAAAATGGCCGGCGAGAAGGTCGCCGAGCCCGCTCCCGCCGAGCCCAAACCCGCTCCCGCCGCCGCCATTCCCGCCGACGGCATCAGCGGGCGGTACGAGGGAACCGCCACCGGTGGACCTATTCCCGGCGATGGCACGCCCTTCACCCTCGACGTCCGCCTGGGCGAAAAGTCCGGCGATAAACAGGTCGCCACCGGATCCTTCGGCTATCCCGGCTGGCATACTGGCCCGTTCAAAAACGGCACGTTCAATCCTGAAACGAAAGAAGTCACCTTCACCTGGGAGAGCCCCGCTCAGACCGCTGACTACACCCTCAAACTCGACGGCGGCAAAGTCACCGGCACCCGACCGGTCCCGGACCAGAAGCCCCTCGTCCTCACCGGCGAGCGCAAGGACCAGCCCGCCGAGGCCGAGGCCGAGGAACCCAAGGGCCCGTCAATCGAAGAGCGCGTCTTCATGGCTGGCCCGGCGGGCTATCTCTCCGCCTCTAATGACGATCGCGTCCGCACCAGCAGCATCCGCGGCTGGCGCGAACTGACGATGGAGAAGATCCCCAAGGACGTCGAGATCCAGGTCCGCCAGGCCGACTACGACCACATGAACTCCCGTCTCGCCGACGGCAGCGAGATCTTCGCCGAGTTTGATCTCCCCCACACCTTCACCGCCGGCCCCATCCCCGTCTACAACACCATCGCCGAGATCCGCGGCACAGAGAAGCCTGACGAGGTCGTCATCGTCTCCGCTCACCTCGACTCCTGGAACGGCCCGGGCTCGCAAGGCACTACCGACAACGGCACCGGCTCCTCCGTCACGCTCGAAGCCGCACGCATTCTCATGGCCGCCAAGGCCAAGCCCAAGCGCACCATCCGCTTCATTCTCTGGACAGGCGAGGAACAGGGCCTCCTCGGCTCGCGCGAGTATGTCAAAATGCTCAAGGAGAAGGACCTCCTCAAGAACATCTCCGCCTGCTTCGTCGATGACGGCGGCACCAACTACGAGGGCGGCCTTCAGGGCATCGACTCCCAGGTCGAGTTCCTCGCTGCCGCCACCGCGCCCGTCAACGGCGTCTTCTACAGCCCCACCGACGGCAAATGGCTCGATGTCAACATCCGCGCTGGCCGTCGCATGGGCGGCGGGATGGCAGGCGGCTCCAGCGACCACGCTTCCTTCCTCGCTGCTGGTGTCCCCGGCTTCTTCTGGGATGAAGTCGGCCGCGCCGACTACGGCTATGGCTGGCACACCCAAAACGACAAACTCAACCTCGCCATCCCCGAATACCTGATGCAGTCGTCCACCTGCGCCGCGGTCACGGCTTACAACCTCGCCTGCGCGCCGAGCCTTCTCCCGCGCGAGCCGCTGAAGAAGCCGGAGGCCGAAACCAAGCCCGAAGAGAAGCCCGCGCCTCCCGCTCAGCCCCGCCCAGACACGCCGTGAGATCTGGATCCTCACCACTGATACCGGCGATCTGACTCGCGGGCGATCTAGCTCGGAGGTGGCACAGGCGTCCCGCCTGTGCGGACCATCAACAACCCCACCACGGACCTCCCCGAGGTCCGTTTTCTTTTTTCCCCCCACACCCTTCCATTTCCCGATACACTCTTTCCATGGCGACGGAACGCCTCATCTCCCCCACGGCCGCCGCCCCCGAAGAAGAGCAGATCAACTGGTCGCTCCGCCCGCGCCATATCGACGAATACGTCGGCCAGCCTGATCTCATCGAACGCCTCCGCATCGCCATGACCGCAGGCAAAGGCCGCGGCGACCCCATGGAGCACGTCCTCCTCCACGGCCCGCCCGGCCTCGGCAAAACCACCCTCGCCCACGTCATCGCCAATGAGATGGGCACCAGCGTCCAGATCACCTCCGGCCCAGCCCTCGCGCGCGGCATGGACCTCGTCTCCTCCCTCACACGCCTGGGCCACGGCGACATCCTCTTCATTGATGAGATCCACCGCCTCCCCGTGCAGGTCGAAGAGTTTATCTACCCCGCCATGGAAGATTTCCGCATCGATATCTGCGTCGATAGCGGCCTCAACGCACGCCCCATCCAGCTCCGCACCAAGCCCTTTACGCTCATCGGCGCCACCACCCGCGCCGGCCTCCTCTCCTCCCCGCTCCGCTCCCGCTTCGGCATCGTCCACCACCTCCGCTACTACTCCCCCGACGAACTTCTCATCATCCTCACGCGCAGTTGCCAACTCCTCGACCTCGCTCCCGCCGAGGAGTCTTCGCTTCGGGCTATCGCCGATCGCTCCCGCGGCACGCCCCGCATCGCCAATCGCCTCCTCCGCCGCATCCGCGACTACGCCCAGGTCCGCGGCAACGGCACCATCACCCGCGCCATCGTCGATGCCGCGCTCAAACTCGAATCGGTGGACGCGCTCGGGCTCGACGACCTCGATCGCTCATATCTCTCAACGATCGCCGGCGTCTACGAGGGCGGTCCTGTCGGGCTCGAAGCCATCGCTGCCACGCTCAACGAAGATGCGACCACACTCGAAGACACCGTCGAGCCGTATCTGCTCCAAATCGGATTCCTCGCCCGCACGCGACGAGGCCGAATGCTCACCCGCGCCGCCGCCGAGCACATGGGCCTGAAGTGGCGTCCCCCGCCCCCAGACGAATCGCAACGCGGGCTTTTTTGAGCGGACGCCTTGAAGTTCCGAAGTGGCACAGGTGGCACGCCTGTGCGGACAGTCACTTGCGCGATGCCGGCCGCTACACCTCGACAGAGACCGCTCTAATGCGCGTTTCGGTTGACGAAGCCGCGGAAGAGGGTGAGCCAGAGGATCCGCACGTCAAACCCGATTGACCAGTGGCGGATGTAGAAGAGGTCGTACTGGAGGCGTTTGCGGAGGCTGGTTTGCCCGCGGAGGCCGTTGACCTGGGCCCAGCCGGTGATACCGGCCTTGACGTGCTGACGGATCATGTAGCCGCGCCAGTCCTCACGGAAGCGCTCGATGAGTTCGGGTCGCTCGGGCCGTGGGCCAACGAGGGACATCTGTCCCTTGAGGACGTTGATGAGTTGGGGAAGTTCGTCGAGGCTGGTGCGACGGAGGAATCGACCGACGGGCGTGACGCGCGGGTCGTCGCGGAGGGTCCATGAGTCCTTGAGTTGGACCCATTGCTCATCTTCGAGGTGGCGCATGGTGCGGAGTTTGTAGATCTTGAAGACGCGGCTGCCGATGCTGACGCGGCGCTGCTTGAAGATGACCGGGCCGGGCGAACTGAGGCGTACGGCGGCCATCGCGGCGAGCAGGATCGGAGAGAAGAGCGTGAGGGCGGCGAGCGATCCGAGGATGTCGAGCGTGCGCTTGCTGAACCCGCCGAGGCCCGACGAGGGGCACTCGCGGTACGAGAGGATGGGCATCCCGTCGAGTTCGTTGACGACCATGCTCTGCGGGACGAACCGGGGATGGACGTCGGGGACGATACGGACATCGACGGCGAAGCGATCGAGGCGAGCGAGAAGCGGGGGCAGAAGCGCGGCCTGCGCATTCGGCACGGCGAGGTAGACGGCATCGACGCGGTTGGCCTCGAGGATTGACTCGAGGTTATCGATGCCGCCGAGGACTGGGTGGCTATGACAGGAGCGCTTTTTGGTTTGCGGGTGATGAGAGATGAAGTAGGCAACGCTCAAACCGGTCCATGAGTTGCGCGAGAGCGTGCGCTCGACGATCTGGCCGAGGCGGCCGACGCCGATGATGGCGACGTGGCGGAGGTTTCGCCCGCGGCGACGCACGGCGCGGACGAGGATGCGAAAGATGGCACGGTGCGCGCCGAGCATGACGGGAAGGACGAAGGCAAGGAGCGCGAGTTGAAGGCGTCCCCCGTCGATCACCATCCCCCAGAGGTTGGCCCTGGCGACGGGCACGCCGGAGGCGTGCTTGCCGGTGGCGACCGAATGCTCAACAGCCCAAAGCGCGATGACGAGGGCGGCCAGAGCGGCCAGGGCGGCGCGAAAGATGGCGCCTTGCTCGGCGAAGAGCGAGCGGTCGCGCCGCGGGCGGTAGAGACCGACGGCCCACATGGTTGAGAGCGCGATGGGCACGGCGAAGACAAGGAGCGGCAACTTGACCCAATCCTCCCAACTTGTTGGGAGGTGTCCCTCGGCGAGCCCACGGCGGCAGAGCCAGGCAACGAGGCACGCCAGCGCGATGATCGCGCCGTCTGCCGCGGCGAGCAATGCCACGAAAAGTTGGTGTTGTTGCTTGAGCATCCGCTCGGCTCTCCTTGCCCTGAGGCTCGACGTCGGCGCATCAGGCGCGGCACAAGCCCCTTCCGTGCTGCGGCGTGTCGCCTACCACGAGGTTCTTGGGGAACCAGCACGCGCCGACAGTCGCAACAGCATATCACGTTCGTCGGCTGTCAACGAGTCGGCGGGTGGCGGGACAATGCGGACGAGCGCGAACAGGTCACCGCGCGTGCCGGAGTCGTCGCCGATGCCCTTCCCCCGCAGGCGGAGTTTGCGCCCGCTTGCAGAGCCCGGCGGCACCTGTAACTCGACGGTGCCATCGAGCGTGGGAACGGAGACGGTGGCACCGAGCGTGGCCTCGGCGAGCGTGAGCGGCAAATCAAAGTAGAGATCGAGGCCCTCCTGATCGTCGGACTTTGATTCCGTTCGCCGAAAGATCGGGTGGTTGCCGATGCGAACGCGCAGTATGAGATCGCCATCGGGACCGCCGACACGGAGTTTGGCGGCCTGGCGAACGCCGGCGGGGATGCGAACCTGCACGGCGTGCTCTTGGCCGTCACTCTCGAGACGGATGCTCTCGGTGCCGCCCTTTGCGGCGGTCAGAAAGGTGATCGGAAGATCGTGCTCAGTGGGTTCGGGTCGAGCGGGGCGTGCCTTGCGGGCGCGAGTTCTTTGGCCTTGCGTGCCGCCAAAGAAGGACTCGAACATCTCGCTGAGTTCATCGGCGTTCACGGCAGCGCCGCCGCCGCGGCCGACGTTGGACCACGAGTAGTGTGAGCCTTGGCCGGGCTGCTCGGGAGGAGCATGGCCACGCTGGTCATAGTGCTTGCGTTTGGTCGGGTCGCTGAGGACGTCATAGGCGTCCTGAACCTCGGCGAACTTCTTGGCGGCGTCTGCGGCCTTGTTGACGTCAGGGTGGAGTTTGCGTGCAAGGGCGCGATAGGCCGACTTGATCTGGTCGGCCGTGGCATCTTTGGAGACACCGAGAATCTGGTAGAAATCACGCTTGGCCATCAGGGGATGGTACGAGGGCGACGCAGCAGAAGACGGAGGCATGGACGGCGCTTGGCGTGCAGTATCGACGCCTCGTTTGGTAGCCGCAGTTGTGAGTGCGGCGAACCTGTGTCCCGCGTTGGCATTGGACTTGGCGCGAGCACCTGGCCAGCGAGCGCGACGGCCAGGGACGGACCACGATGCGGAGCGAAACGATCCAATGGGCAGGGCCGGACTTGAACCGGCGACACCCGCATTTTCAGTGCGGTGCTCTACCAACTGAGCTACCTACCCGAACGTCTATCCGCCGAAACGATACCACACCCGCGCGCCTGGTCAAGCGACCGCCCAAACGCCACTCCACCGCGGGGAGCCTCGGTCCCCCCGGTGCGTGCGATCAATAGCCGGCCGTCCGACCCGCCGCTGGCCTTCCCGGATGCCATCCCAACTGCCGCGCTGAGCCGCCCACGCCCGATACCATGTCCCCGTGACCGAGCCGCTCCTTTCCGTCCGCGACCTCCATACTCACTTCCCCGTCCGTGCGGGAGTCCTTCAGCGCGTCGTCGATCACGTCCGCGCCGTCGACGGCGTCTCCTTCGACATCGGCCTGGGCGAGACCCTCGGGCTCGTCGGCGAATCCGGCTGCGGCAAGACCACCGTCGGCCGTTCCATCCTCAAACTGATCCCCCCCACCTCCGGCACGGTCCGTTTCGATGGCGAAGACGTACTTGCGGCTCGCGGTAACATGCTCCGCGCCCTCCGTCGAAAGATGCAGATCATCTTTCAGGACCCCGCCAGTTCGCTCAACCCGCGGCTGCGCGTCCTCAACATCATCGGCGAGCCCCTCCTCGTCCACGGGCTCGTCGACTCGCGCGACGAACTCCGCCATCGTGTCGAAGGGCTGCTCGAACGCGCCGGCATGCCCCGGGCCGCCGCCGACCGCTATCCCCACGAGTTCTCGGGCGGGCAGCGCCAACGCATCGGCATCGCCCGCGCCCTCGCGCTCGAGCCCAAGTTCATCGTCTGCGACGAGCCCACCTCGGCCCTCGACGTCTCCATCCAGGCCCAGATCATCAACCTGCTTACCGACCTGCAGCGCGACCTCGGCCTCTCATACCTCTTTATTTCGCATGACATGGCCGTGATCCAGCACGTCTGCAAGCGCATCGCCGTCATGCTCAAGGGCAAGATCGTCGAGCATGGCACGCGCGACGACATCCTCCGCAACCCGCAACACCCATACACCAAAACGCTGCTCGCCGCCGTCCCAGAGCCGGACCCCAGGCGCACCCGCCTCGGCGCGGCATGAGCATCGAGACACATACCAAATCAACACATTCAGGCGGCCAAGAGCGGCCTCGCGTCACTATGGACACGGCGTCGAGAATGCGAGCAGGAAGCAGTTGTAGTCATTGACTGTCAGGACCGGCACCGTCGTGCTCCCGTCGCAGTTCGCGTAACTCGTGAGTTGCTGCGCGTACGGCAGCGCCTCGGCCTCGGCGTACTTGTTCGCGAAGCAAAAGAAGTCGTTGATGTTGAGCACCGGAGGGACAGTGCTCTGATCGCAGTTCGCGGTGTAGCACAAGCCCATGCCGTGGAGGTTAGCATTCCCCGGCATGATCTTGAAGTTTGACCCGATTACGCCTGCGGGGAGGTCTCCAGATGACGGCAACTGCGGGCCTCCCCAGAGCGTCACACTGTTCGCTTGATTCACCTGCCAGCCAATCATCCATTGCGAATAGCCGGCTGCAAACGTGAGCATGAGCGTTCCAGGATGGTCCGCGCGCGACCCCCGTTCTTCATCGCCCCACAGGTCCAGCACTCCCGCATCATCACCAGGATTCGGCTCACGAATGCCGCCCATCGTCACATGGCCCCCCGCGATGAACGCGTAGGGCGGTGCGTACACGTTGGGCAGATTACAACATTTCGGATTCTCTGGTGTGCAGCAGTCCGGATTCTGAGGTGACGGCCAACCTCCGGGCGGAACCCCCACGCCGCTATCACCAAGACGATAGCCCGGCCCGCGCGCGACGGCAGCGGCATAGTCCCACCCGCCCCACGACACGATTTCGCCGACATGCCCGGGATCAGAACGAAGTGCGGCCACAAAGTGGCCGCCGGCGATGACCTGCTTGAATCGCCACGTTGGATTTTCGATGTACCCCGTGTATCGCCGATAGGTCGCCCCCACACCATCTTTCCGCGGGTCGACGCCGTAGTTGCCGTCACCCCACGCCGCGATCTGACCGTTATCAAAGAGCACGATGTTGATGTACTCACCCGCGGCGATCTGGATGACCTTGGCGTTGGCGTCAATGCTCCAAGGGGAGAGCGGCACGCCGGTGACTTCATCGAAGAGGGGGATGGCGGACTGTCCATCGTCGTTTCGTCCCCAGCCAAGCAGCCCGCGGGTCTTTGCGTAGGCGGGATCGTCTGTCAGGGCGAGGACGTGGTCATATCCGCCAGCAATCTTGCGAAGAAGCGGCATGGTGGTTGGAGGAGCCTTGCACCTACTCGGAACAAGTGCACATGCCGTCTCATTAGGATAGCCGTTCACACAACCTGCCGTGTGTAGCACAAATAACCAAGCTGGCCGAAGGTATTACTGCCCCACCCGACGAGAGCGCCATCAAGCTTGATGGCAAGGCTGAAGAGCCGCCCCGGAGTCGCGTCGATCACCCAACCGAGATTAGCCGGTGGCTGATACTGCGTCTGTCCGCCAGGTGGGTACCACACATACAGCTGACGCGGCTGTGCCATAGCACCGCTGGCGAAGACTGACAAGGAAACGACTGCAATGAAAAGGGCAAGATTCATAAGATCCTCTCACCGCAAAATGGTGCTGTGTTCTTGAAAGCGGGTACGGGAGCGCTTGAAGAGGACCAGACTGCAAATAGCGCAAGAAAGCACGATACCTGGTGCCGGAATGATAGCAAGACCATGAAACGTATTGCAGGCTATTCCTAGAACTCCAGATGTAGGAGCGTTGGGATTCTGAGTACCCGCGAGCGTTCCATCAGCTCGTAAAGCGAGAATAAATCCTTCGCTCAGTTCGATGTCGACGAACTGGCCGGTGAGCTGGGCGGTCGGTGGGATATACCCGGGCTCCCCCCACGCCACAAATGTCCCGTCTATCCGCAGGGCTGCAGCATAGCGATCGTTCGCCGCAATGGCGGTGTAGTTACCAGGAGGCACAACGAGCATGTTCGGCACGTTGCCCAGCGCGTTTCCCCAGGCCTCGATCGTGCCATTGGCTCGGAGCGCAAAACTGCACCATCGTCCCGCCGCGACGCTCACAAAATCGTTGCCGCTAGGTAGCGTGCCGCCCCAGTTCACGCCCCAGGAGGCGAGCGAGCCGTCGGTGCGAACGGCGACGTTGTGGTTTCTGCCGCAGGACACCTGCCGGAACGTGCCCGGGATTGCGGTGCCGACCTGCGCAAGGTTGTAGCCCCAGCCCGCGAGCGTGCCGTCCTCGCGGATGCCCATGTAGTGCTCCCAGCCTCCATCGATGGTCTGGAAGCGGCCCGACGGGACGAGCGTCTGACCGAAGCCGTTGTCGCCCCAGCCGATCAGCGTCCCATCAGGGCGGATGCCAGCGCTTGAGGTCTCGGACGCCGCCAGGGCACGAAAATCGCCCGACGGCGGCGAGGATTGGCCGAACAGATTGTCGCCCCAGCCGACAGCGGGGCCAATCTGTGCCAAAGCAACCTGCTCGGCAGCGAGCAGCACGGCCAGCGATGACAAACCGAAGCGGAGCAGTTCTCGGCCCATGGAACGCAGCGTGCCATACGGTGGGATGTTTGTCAAGGGAAATCTTGCGCCTTCATCATTTCTTCTTCGTTCGCTTCGGAGGCGGCTTCTTCGCGCGCTTGCCCGCCGCACCCTTTGGCCGGGGGTTGATGGAGTCCGCAAACCGCTTCCCGTTGCCGGTGGTCGCGCCGGCTCCCTTGATCGGCTTCCCGTCCGGCCCCTTCCCCATCGACGCTAGCGACTTCACATAGAACTCGATATACGCCTTCGCAGGAACGCGCCGGATCGCCTCGCCGATCACGTCCAGCGCCAGGTCCTCGACCCGCTTGAAGCGGATGCAGCACTTGCCCATGTCGAGCTTCTTGCCGGTTTTCTCCCAGGCCGCGCGGAACCAGTCCCACTGCGGCCCGTCGCCATACGTCGTCATCAGATAGACCGACATGTGATTCTTCTGCGACGCCAGACCCGCGAACGGCAGCGGCTGCTTCGGATCGCAGTGATACCCGTGCGGGAACACGCTGTGCGGCACCGCATACCCGATCATCCCGTACTGCATCCCCTCCACATACCCCTTGTCCAGGTTCGACAGGATCACCTTTCGCACCGCCCCGATCGCGGCACGACGATCCTCCGGCAACGAAGCGAGATACTCGGCAACAGTCGCGGCTTTGGATTGCATGGCGAGAGCATACCGCCGCGCCGCGGGTCCGTGACGTATTGCCGCACGTCCGAAAAGCGAACAATCGCTTGCAACACGGAATATGCCACCCAAGACTACTTCTTGCGCCGGCTGCGACGCGGCGTTGTCTTCTTCAGCCGCGCGGCCGCAACTGGAGTGATGTAGACGGCGTGCAGTAGTTGCTCGACTATGTCCAAGACGTCACCAACGCCCTCTTTCGAGGCCTTGTGACCGCGATGAGCTGCAGCGTGGCCCGCCTCGATTGCAGCCTTCAAGACGGCAACAGTGGACTTACTCAGGAAACCTGCTGATTCCAGTCGCTCAAGACCGTCGCCAAAATTCTTGACACTTCCCAGCTTGTCTGCAAACACGCGGTCAATGACTGCTCTCGCCCCCATCATGGCGAGACGACGGCTATCCGCATGTAGCGCGGTATAGACCTCGCGTAACAGTTCCTGAAGCTCATCGGAGAGATTTGTTAGCCAACGCGGCTCGGGGCGGGAAATGGCCGGAGGGAAGTAATCGACTTGGGTGCCGTCCCACTCCGAAAGATAGTCGTCCTTGCGCATGCACACCGAGTTGCAGCCTTTGCACTTCAGCATCGTGTGCGTAACCGAGCCATCCATCCAAGCACCGTCGCCGAGGTCTTCAACCCATGATTCCGTGTCAGAGCCGATAACGGTGTGGTTAGTCTCGTGCCCGCACTCATTGCAGTGTGCCTTCATGGACTTCGAATTTGTCTTTGACACTATCGACTCCGCGAAGCACTTACACTTGCCGATGGTACCAGCCAGCTTGTAGCAACGAAGTTCGTGGAGCGGTCTTTGATGGCACGATTCACTGCACGAGGTACAGCGCTACTCGATTGCGGTATCGGCAGTGCGAGCGCGTCTGCAACCGCCGCTTCCTCTCCAGCCCCTTCCCGATCCTGCCGATGCTGGGGACATGGACGATCTCACCATATCGGAGGCCTCGGCGATTCAGCAGTCGCAGGTCCGGAATAAAATCGACGTCGCCGTCGCTCGCAAAGCCCTGGATGTCCAGCAGCAGCAAGGCGACGCGGCGGTGGCGCTCATCAAGCAGGCCATGGCGGCCTCGGAATCCATCAACGCCGACGGCGGCTTCGACGGCTACGCCTGATCCCTCGCACCTGACCATGCGCAACACGAACCGACTTTGAGCGATCACATGCCCGTGCCACGGTCGCTACCATCGCCGTCCCTGCCCGCCACGCGCGGGCTCTGTTTCGTCCGATAACGGAAGGCCCCCATGGCTGCAACCAAGCGCGCGCTCATCACCGGCATCACCGGCCAAGACGGCTCCTACCTCACCGAACTCCTCCTGGGCAAGGGATACGAGGTTCACGGCATCGTCCGCCGTGCTTCCACATTCAACACCAACCGCATCGACCACATCTACGAAGACCCGCACTGGTCGCGGCAGGCCCTGCGCCTGCACTACGGCGACCTCTGCGACGCCTCGTGCCTGACCAAGATCATGCAGGAGGTGCGTCCGCACGAGGTCTACAACCTCGCCGCCCAGTCGCACGTCCGCGTCTCGTTTGATATGCCCATCTTCACCTCCGAGACCGTCGCGATGGGCGCGCTGAAACTCCTCGATGCCGTGCGGGCCTATCAGCACGACACCGGCGAGCAGGTGCGTTACTACCAGGCCTCATCCAGCGAGCAGTACGGCAAGGTGATGGAGACGCCGCAGAAGGAAACCACGCCCTTCTACCCGCGCTCGCCATATGCCGTCGCCAAGGTCATGGCGCACTGGGCCACCGTCAACTATCGCGAGTCCTACGGGCTGCACGCGTCCTGCGGCATCCTCTTCAACCACGAGAGCCCGCGCCGCGGCGAGACCTTTGTGACGCGCAAGATCACCCGCGCCGTCGGACGCATCAAACTCGGCCTGCAGAAAAAGGTCTACCTCGGCAACCTCGACGCCAAGCGCGACTGGGGCTACGCCGGCGACTATGTCGAGGCGATGTGGCTGATGCTCCAGCAGGACAAGCCCGACGACTACGTCGTGGCGACAGGCAAAACCATCAGCGTCCGCGAGTTCGCCGAACTCGCCTTCAAGCACGCCCAACTTGATTTCAAGGAGTTCGTCGAGTTCGACCCGCGATACCTACGGCCTGCCGAGGTCGATCTGCTCCTGGGCGACCCAACCAAGGCCAAGCGGCAACTCGGCTGGAACCCCAAGACCTCCGTGGAACACCTCGCGGCGATGATGGTTGACGCGGACGTCGAGCGCGCACGCCGCGAGAAGACGCTCCGCGACGCGGGGCACAAGTTCACCGAGAGCCGCGGGCACGATCAGTAGCCGACTGAATGGTCGGCTTCAAACGGCGGCGCCGGCATCCCTTCGGCGTAGTCGTCCGTACAGTTCACAATGCCACTCCGTTATGCACGAGTCTGCGGCTGGGCAGTTGTGCTTGCCTCCGGCAAAGCGGCGTGTGCTCAGTGTTCGCCAAGTTGGTCGGCGTACACGGGGCCAGTCCTCAATAGCGGGGTTTATGCGCTGACGATTTGGGATCCTGATGGGTCCGGCCCTGCTCCGTCGGTCGTCGTTGCCGGAGGCAGCTTCAACTCCGTTGGCGGTACTTCGATGGTGGCGGTTGGATTGTGGAATGGCTCGGCCTGGAGCTCGATGGGTGAGCAGTTGAATGGAGGTGTCCGCGCGGCGACAACGTACGACGCGGACGGCCCGGGGCCGCTGCCCGCGGAGCCGGTGATCGGCGGCTTTTTCACGCATAGCGGCTCGACCGTGCTCAACGGACACGGCATCTTCCGCAACGGCCAGTGGGTGATGCTGGGGAGCGGACCCGGGGGCGTATCGTCGCCGTCGGTTGAAGCGATGACCGTCATGGGCACCGACCTGATCGCCGGCGGCGTTTTCACGACCATGGGCGGCATTCCGGCGGTACATGTTGCGCGCTGGGACGGATCGGCGTGGCACGCGTTCTCGCAGGAACTCTTCTATCATGCCGCGCTACATGTGCATAACAACCAGATCTTCTCTGGCGGCGGGTTCAATGAGTTTCCGAACTTCCGAGCCATCGGGCGCTGGGACGGCACGACATGGGCCGCCGTCGGCCAGGGCTACCCCAGGGACACGGTCTATGCGCTGGCGACGTATCGCGACACACTCATCGCCGCCGGGTCGTTCGGCGCGGACGGCATCCCGCCCGATCCGTACGAGAACATCGCCGCGTGGGACGGCACGACGTGGCGGCCGCTCGGTCCGGGGCTCAACGGCGTGGTCCGCGCGCTCGCAGTCTTCGATCCCGATGGGGCTGGCCCGTTGCCGGAAGTCCTGATCGCCGGCGGCGGCTTCAACGCCACCGCGACCGGGCAGCCGATGAGCGGCATCGCGGCGTGGGACGGCGTCGCGTGGCAGGCGCTGGGCAGCGGCACGAGCGGCGAGGTGCGAGCGCTTACCGTCTGGCCGGGCCAGGGCGGCCCGGATCGTCTCGTCGTCGGCGGCAACTTTTATATGGCCGGCGGGATCGTCTCTCCCGGCATGGCGTTCTGGGGCTGCCCCGCCCCCGCGTGTTACGCCAACTGCGATGGCTCGTCCGTGCCACCCGCACTCAATGTCAGCGACTTCATTTGCTTCCTCAACAAGTACGCCGCGGGCGATTCACTCGCCAACTGCGATGGCAGCACCACGCCGCCAGCGCTGAACGTCACGGATTTCATCTGCTTTCTCAACCGCTACGCCGCCGGATGTCCGCTGCCATGACTCCGGCTCATGCCGGACATCGCACTGCGGCAGACACCCTGCACTCACGCTCCGGGCTCGTTCAGGATGGCCGCTTCCGTGACGGATGACCGCCATGGCGCTCTCTCTTGCATCAATGAGCGTCGAGAGCCACGCCCCCGTTGCCGAGGCGGACCGCAGCCGATCGCTCGACGTGCTGCGCGGCGTGGCGGTGCTGGGCATCCTCGTGATGAACAGCCGCAACTTCGCGCTGCCGCTTCAGCAGTTTGATAACCCCGCATTCCCGGGCCAGGCGGGAAGCCCCGCGCGGCGGGCCGACCTCTGGTCGTGGGGCGTCGCCAATGTCCTTTTCGAGGACAAAATGATCGCGATCCTCTCGATGCTCTTTGGTGCGGGGATCGTGCTGGGGGGCGCGCGGGCGGTGCGGGAGGCGCGGGCCGCGATCGTTCACTATCGCCGCATGTTCTGGCTGCTCGTGATCGGGCTGCTGCACGCTTACGGCCTGTGGTACGGCGACATCCTCAACACCTACGCGATCTGTGGCATGGCGATCTATCCAGTCCGCCGCGCGCGGCCGGCGGTGCTGATCTGCCTGGGCGTGCTCGTCCTCTCCGTGGCGATCTTCGTGCGCGTCGGCCCGCGCGTGATGGACGTGGTGTCGGCACCGGCCGCGACGGCGGCCCCCACCAACACCGCGGGGGCCGGCGCAACGCAGGCCGCAACTGAATCACCCGCCGCGAGCGCAACGCCAAGCACGTCGCCCGCCGCGGCCGCGCGGGAGTCGCGCTCCGATCGCATCTGGCGCGTCTCGCTCGCCGAGGAACAGGCCGCGTATCAGGGCTCGTGGTGGAATCTCGCAACCTGGCGCGCCCGGCTCAACACCCTCTGGCATTTCGATGGCGGCATCACCTTCAGTTTCTGGCGCTGCGGCGGGTTCATCCTCATCGGCATGGGCCTTGTCCAACTCGGGCTCCTCACCGGCACCGCGCAACGATCGACCTATTGGAGCCTGATTCTCGCCGGCTACGGCGTCGGCCTCGCGCTCATGCTCGTCGGCTTCTGGCCCCAACTCACCCGCACCCTGGGCCGATCTCCACAGATGTCGCCGGAGGCACGCACGCTCGTCGGTTCGATGGCGTGGACGCTCCGGTACGCCGCGGCAGGCGGAATCGCGCTCGGTCACATCTCGGTCGTCATGCTCCTCTGCCAATCCCGCGTCGCGTCGCCGCTGCTCGCGCCGCTCGCCGCCGTCGGGCGAATGGCCCTCTCGTGCTACCTCATGCACACGCTGGTCTGCATCGCGCTTTTCGACGGCTGGGCGCTGGGCCAATGGGGCACATGGCGAATGTCGCAGGTCGCCGTGCTCGTCGGCGGCATCTGGATCACGCAACTCCTCATCTGCCCGATCTGGCTGCGACTGTTCCTGTTTGGCCCCGCCGAGTGGACCTGGCGATCACTGACACATTGGAAGTTGCAGCCGTTCATGCGTCGCGCAACAACGTAACTCGCCAAGACACGCATGTGCCGCCTTCGCCTTGCCTCACTCAGCCTCAGCCTTGCGCCGGCACACTGGCTCACGCCCCTCTTCGCCGCCCCAGCCACTTCTCGAGTTTCGCGGCGGTCCAGGTGTTCACGCACGACGCCGGAGTCAGCCCGCCGCGCCGGCCCGTCGCCACGCCGAAGCGCAGGTTGTTCAGATCGTCGGGGCTGTGCGTGTCGCAGTTGATCGCGATATGGCAACCCGTGTCGAGCGCCGCCCGCACTTGCACATCCCGCAGATCGAGTCGCATCCAGTTCGCGTTGATCTCGAGCGCTACGCCGTGCGCCTTCGCGGTCTTCGCAATCGTCGCAATATCCGGTTCCAGCCCCTTGCGGCGGTTGATGATCCGGCCCGTCGGATGGCCCAGGATGTCCACATTCGGGTTTGCGATCGCCGCCAAGAGCCGCGCCGTCGCGATCTTCGGCTCCTGCGAGAGCGCCGCGTGCGGCGAGGCGACCACGATATCTAACTTTGCGAGCACCTGATCTTCATAGTCCAGCCGCCCGTCGGCGAGAATATCAACCTCGCTCCCCGCCAGGATCCTTATGCCCTTGACCTTCGCCCGCGCGGCATGAACCGCTTCCACATGCGCCAGCAGCCGATCCACCGACAGCCCGTTGGCCTGCACCGAACTCTTCGAGTGGTCCGTCACCGCGATCGTGTGGAACCCTCGCTCCTTCGCGCGCGTCGCCAACTCCTCGATCGTCATCTCGCCGTCAGAGGCGATCGTGTGCGCGTGCAACTCCGCCTTGATATCAGCGATTTCGATCAGTCTGGGCGTCTCCGTCAGCGCCATCTCGCCGCGATCCTCGCGCAACTCCGGCGGCACCCACGGCAGTTCCATCGCCGCGTAGACCTCCTCCTCCGTCGCACCGGCAAGCGACTTGACCCCGCGTTGCTGCGGCGGCGTCGGCTCGTCGTCATCGGGAAAGAGCCCGTACTCATTGAGCGTCAGCCCGCGCTTGAGCGCCCGCTCGCGCAGTCTAACATTATGATCCTTCGAGCCCGTAAAGTACATCAGCGCCGCGCCCCACGACTCGATCGGCACGACCTTGAGATCGATCTGGATCGACGGGCCGCCCACTTCCGGCGCCTCGTCGCCCTCCTCGCTCTCGGCCTTCCACGAGCCCAGCCGCGGATCGACGCGCAGGCGGATCGACGCCCGCGTCGGCCCGGCAACCAGCACCTGCAACACGCCCGGCAGCGTTGTGAACGCTTCGACCACCGGTTCGGGCGTCTTCGTCGCCACCAGCACGTCGATGTCCGCGATGGTCTCTCGACCCCGACGCAGCGAGCCCGCGTACGCGAGCCGATCCACCCCGCCAACTCCGCGCAGCGACGACACGATCGACTCCGCCAGCGGCAGCGCAAGCCCCAGCGCCAGTCGCTGCCCCGCCTGATCCGCCATTGTCAGCGATTGCCTCAGTTTCTCGACGCTCTTCTCGCCCATCCGCGGCAGTTTCAGAATGCTCCCGTCGTCGATGATCCGCTTGAGCCCCGCAAGGTCGGTGACGCCGCCTTCCTTCCATAGCACGCCCGCGGTTTTCGGCCCCAGGCCCGGAATCGCCATCAGTTTCAGCACGCCCGCGGGCACCGAAGCCGCGAGTTCGTCGAGTTCTTTGATCGCACCCGTACGCACAAACTCGATGATCTTGTCGGCGATCTTTGGCCCGATCCCGTCGATCGCCATCAGCCGCTTCTTCGCGTCAGGCCCCTCGGCCACGACGCCCGCGACATCGAACGCCAGCCCCTGCACGGCCCGTGCCGCGCGATCGTGGGCGATCGCCTTGAAGCGGTCGGCCCCGAGCAGGTCGAGCAGCCGCGCGATCCGCTCGAATCGCTCGGCAATGGCGGCATTGACGCTCATGGAACATGGTAGCCGGAGCGCTTAGGCCCGCAGCCGCGCCTCAAGCCCCTGTTTCACCTTTGGCCACTCTTCCGCGACGATGCTGAAGACCACCAGATCTCGCTGTGCCGGCCCTGGCCGCACATGCTCGTGCGGCGGCGGAAACCCCGGAATGATCCGCGCTGATCGCAGCACGCCCTCGCGCACCGCGCCGAGTTTGGCGACCGCCCGCTGGCTGTGCAGGTTTGGTCCGTTGATCGTGAGTTGCACGCGGATGGCCGTCGGCGTGAGCGCCTCGAATGCGTGGCGGAACATGAGATACTTCGCCTCGGGGTTCACGCGCGTCCCGTGAAACGCCCGCGCGATCCATGTCCGCCCAACCTCGAGCCCGCGATGCTCGGGTCGGATGTCCATGTAGGTGCTCCGCCCGATCGCCCGCCCCGCGGACCATACCTCGCCGCCCACCCGAAGCGGCGAGGCGAGCACCATGGCCAGCGCCACCACGCCGGGCGTCGCCTTCACCTTCTCCATCTCCAACTCGAACCCGCGAACGGACCACTCCGGCGGGTTCTGCATGCTGAACCGGAAGAGGTCCGGGTCCGCCGAAGCAAAGAGGTCCGCCGCGTGCCGAGTCTCCAGCGGCTCGAGCCGGATCGTCGGCGCCAGCACCGGATCGTGCAGCGTGACGGGCAAGACCCACGCGGAATCGGGCATCTGCGGAACTCCAGACGCGGCCATAGGTTTGGCGGTGCGCGACGCAGGATAGCTTACGACGACGACGCTGGCGGCACATCGCGAGAACCCACGGTGGCTTCGCAAGCGAAAGCCGATGCAAGCCGCGCCCAGAGATTAGAACCCGCGCGGGATGTAGTCTAGGAGCAGGAGGATCAGCAGCACGACGAGCACGACGCTGAGGATGCCGCTGGGTCCATAGCCCCAGTTGCGGCTGTGGCCCCACGTCGGCAGCCCGCCGATGAGCAGCAGCACGACGATAATCAACAGAATCAGACCCATGTTCGCTCCTTCTCCGAAGCCGCGCGATACGCCACGCTATTTGGACATTTTGGCCACCAGATCGACCAGTTCCTGATACATGCGGTCGGCCTCGGTGCCCCCGTTGTTCATCGCGGCCTTGTGGCACGCCTTGAGATGGGCCGCCAAGAGCGCCTTGGCGACAACCTGCAACGACGCCCGAGCCGCCGTGATCTGTGTGATGATGTCGGCGCAATAGCGGTCCTGCTCGATCATCCGCTCGATGCCTTCAATCTGCCCCCTGGCCCGCCGCAACTGCTGGATGTTGGCCGCCCTGGCCACGGGATCGATCCCGTTGGCCAGGCGATCAACATCGTCGTCGGCCTGAGGTGGCGTTGTTCGAACCGTCTTGCGCGCCATGATCAGAGCCTCCGAAGCGTGCCTCAGCTTCCAACCACGGCGGGCCGCGTCGCCGGTGCAACCGCGGGACTCGCGCCCGCGTTGGCCACAGTCGTGTGCGGTGCGGAGTTGTGCGGTGCCGCGACGTGCGGCTTGTGCTCCGTCATGGGCTGCGCCTTCGTCGACGCGCCGCTCTCGCGCGCCGGGTGACCCGCCTTCCCGATCGCCGAGCACGCGGCCGCACAGCCGACCTGATCGGCATCGATCGCCGCCGAGCCGACCTTCACCGACTTCGTCGTCACGTTCTCAACATCCTTGAGCGCGCCAGTGACCTTTTGGACGCATGTGTCGCCCGTCATCCCGTCGATCTCGAGCGTCCTGGCCGTCTTCGTTGCCATTTCCATGGTGGTTCCTTTCAGGAGACCTCGCCGTTGGGAGGGCCGCATACCCTCCATGCGTATTACTATACCATGGTATGGTATACGAATCAAGCCCGCTAGGCCGTGCGGACCTTCCGCACACGCGGGCGAACGCCCCGCGCCGGGTTCGTCCGCGAGGACGACCCGCGCTCGATCGCTCGATCATTCAGGAAAGCGGAGAGGGGGAGATTCGAACTCCCGAACGAGACAAGCCCGTTACTGGTTTTCGAGACCAGCCCATTCAACCACTCTGGCACCTCTCCGGGCTTGCCGGGACGCCCCGGCACGATGCGATCCTTGACCACGGCTCCCGAAGAGTCCAGCGAGATGCCTCGGCAATAGCCGGCGCTATCGCGGCTTCATCACCCGCGCCAACTCCGCCAGCACCGCCTCCGGCTCGCTCATTCGTCCCGCCCCCACATGCCGGCACGCCTGCCAACCCTCGCCCGGCCCCACGATCTTGAAGCCGTCATCCACCAGCGTCCGCAGGTTCCGCTGCGTGCTCGCCTGCGCCCACATCACCGAGTTCATCGATGGTGCCAGCAGCACCGGCGTCTTGGCCCGGTCCACCGCCGAGAGAATCAGCGTCACCACATCATCAGTCCGGCCCGTCGCCAGGCGTGCCATGCAATCCATCGTGCAGGGCGCGACGATCGCCGCATCGATCGCCGTCGCCAGCGAGATGTGCTGCGGATCGTGCGATTCAACGTGCTGCCAGGGGTCGGTATACACCGGCCGCGCCGAGAGCGCCTGGAACGTCAGCGGCGTCACAAACCTCGTAGCCGACGGCGTCATGGCGACCGTCACCTGCGCGCCCGCCTGCGCCAGTCGGCTGACGATCATCGCCGTCTTGTACGCCGCGATCCCGCCTGTCACGCCCACGAGCACGCGGCGGTCACAAAAGCCATGATCCATCGGCGCACCGGTCATGTCACACCCCGAATCGGGGCCCCGCATCGGCGTCCCGTCGCTGCAAACCTGCCCATGGCCGAAGCCTAGCTCAAAGGGCCTAACTCAGGAATCCGGCGGGTTCGGCCGACTCCTCGCCCGCGGGCAACGCCGCCGGCGCGGTGATGTACTCGAGCGTGATCTTGTCCTGCATGATCTCTTCGATCACCAGTTCGAGGTCCGAGCGACCCTGCCGCTCGACCATCGGCCGAGCCCCTTCCATGATCTGCACCAGCCTCCGCTGGATCAACGAGCAGAGTTTGAACCGCCCGCCCATCTTCTCGACAATGGCGTCGCTCTTGAGCGCTTCGATCATCGTGGGTTCCACCTATTTTTTCGCGGCCCGAAGCGCCGACCATCGCGCCCCGGATGCCGCTAGCCCCTATGCTAGGCGCTCGAACTCCCCGTGTCGCTCCCGCGCCGGCGCTCAGCGCGCCAGCGCGAACCGCCAGGGACGCTTCGACGGATATGGACAGCGGCCTCCCCAATGCCCACGCCGAACGCGCGGCCAGCGAGACCCATGAGCACTCGGGACTGGAAACTCGGTGAACTCGTCGTCCACGGCGGCAAGCCCGAATGGGGTGTCGGCGAGGTTCGCTCCGCGCAGGCCGCAACTGAAGACGGCCGCCCCTGCCAGCGGCTGGTGGTTCGCTTCGAACGCGCTGGCATCAAAACCCTGACGACCGCCTACGCCGACCTTCGCACTCCCCAGGACGCCATGCCCGCACGCGACGAAATCGCCAAGTCCGATTCGCCACTGACGCAGGAACTCGGCAAGCCCGACCTCGCCGCGATGATCGCCACGCTCCCCGAGGACGCCACCGATCCCTTCAAGCCCAAGCGGCTTCGCCTGCAATCCACCCTCAAACTCTACCGCTTCACCGCCGCGGGAGCCTCTCTCCTCGATTGGGCGGCCGCGCAGACCGGGCTCTCGGACCCGCTCACTCGCTTCAGCCGACACGAACTCGAACAACTCTTTGATCGCTTCCGGGCCAATCTCGACGGCCATCTGCGGCAACTGGTCCTCGAACTCCGCCGAGAAGACGCCGCCACCTTGGCCCAGGCCGCCGCCGGCGCTCCGCCTGCCGCGCAACACGCGTTGCGTCGCCTCGGCGTCGGACGTTGATTCCACGCCACATCCGGCACAGTCGGCATCGGGCCGCAACCGCCCGCCGCGGCCCGACTCGCCGCTGATCCCGCGCCACGGCCCACCGCCGGCGACTTTCTCGGGCCTCACAACCTTGGCACATGATTCCGCGCGCCGCGGTGCGGCCCTTGTTGTTCGTCCTCTCGCAGCGGGGACCGCTGGACCCATGACGACGCCCCGGGACTGGGAGACGAACCCGGAGCGGCCAACACGAGAGAGGACCGGCCATGAACGAGAAAGAGTTTGACCAGAAACTGGGCGACCTGATGGGACAGATCAACCTCATCCCCGAGTCCGAACGCGGCGACCTCCTCAAACTCGCCGAGGAGACCCGCGTCCGCCACGACCGCATGCGCAAGACCATCTCCGACCTTCAGGAATCGCTCGATTACCTGCGGCTCAGCGTCAAGTACCTCGTCTTCGATCTCGAGGCCACACGCCGCGAGAACCAGTACCTCCGCAAACTCCTCGATCGGCAATCCGGCAAGCAGGACGCCCAGCCCGACCAGGAATAACCACTGGTGGTACAGGCGTCCCGCCTGGTAGAAAAGTCAGCACACATCCGCGGGTTCAAGGGCCCGCGACCACGGCATCGTCTCCTTGGGGGCCGACACGATGAATAGTCGTGTCGGCTCTGTTCTTTGGTCGCGCCGGGCTCCCGACCTGTGTGCTGGTCTTCAGGCCTCACTCACACCCACACTTGCACGATCAGCGCCGGCTCCTTCAGTTTCCCGGTCCAATCCCCCACCGACGTCGTCACGAACTTCACCTCATACTGCGGGTGCGCGTCGAGCCACTCGTTGATCTGCTTATCCAGGTTCTCCAGCGAGTCCCCGTTGAGTTTGCAGTGGAAACTTCGCATGTGGATCGCGCCCGTGCCCGTCGTGTTCGGCGTGCGGACCCAGTTATCCTCGTGCCGATTCAGGCTGCCGCCGAGTTTCTGGTCGAGCGCCCGAATCTTCGTGACAGGCTCTCCTGTTCCCGTCGCGGCGCTCGCGCCCGCCGTCGAAGCGGGCGGCGCTGACGGCCTCATCGGCCCCAGCGGTGCGGGGCCAATCGGCACCGTTCCCGATGACGCCGGATTCACCCGCGCGGGCGGTGCCCCGATCGTCGGCCTCGTTCCCGATCCCCCCAACCCATCCGGATTTGCTACGAGCCTCATGAAACCCCTTTCGAGAAGGCTCCTCCTGCCGCAGTCTACCACGTTTCACAAGAAAACCACCACCGATTTCCATCAATCGGCCGACCTGCGAATCGACCCCGTACATTCCCCAATCTGCCCTCAATAAGGACCGCACCAGGCCGTTCCGTGACGTCCATCTCCCCGTCTGCCAAGCGCTTCACCTGCCCCCTGCCGCCAGAGACCTCACCCTCAAATGTCAAATACTCCCGTCGATGGTCCGGCATCGCCTCCGCCTCAAACCCCGCACCGGGCCTGTCCACGTCGATCCGCACCGAGACTCGAAAACTCAGCAGCGCCGACCCCGCCGCTCGCTCGATCAGCCAGTCAAAGTGCCTCGACCCGTCCGGCAGCGTGTGTTGGAGTAAGACGGCACGTCCCACGCCGCCATGCTATTCCTTCTCGACGCGCCGACGGCTCCGCCAGTTGCTCGGCACCCGTGGTGCGTCTACGCTTCCCACCCTGCCGACCCCACGCCTGCTGACGGGATCGGCCGCCGGAGACCGAACGTGCCCAAGAACAAAGCCCACAAGGGCCTTCTCAAACGAATCCGCATCAGCAAGTCCGGCAAGGTCCGTCACCGGTCTGCCAACCACAAGCACTTGCGCTCGGGCAAGGGCGGCAAGCGCCTCCGCCAACTTCGCAAAGACCCCTACATGGCGGACGCGGACGTGAAGCGCCTCGAAAAACTGCTCTTCCGTCGCCTCCGCGGGCGCACGCAGCCCCGCACCGCGCTCCGCAAGAGTCCCTCGCCCGCCGAGCGCAAGGCCGCGAAGGCCGCCGCCAAAGAAGCCAAGGGAACCTGATCGTTCGCGCCGGCGTTTGACCGGCGATCGCACCGTCCGTCGGGCCACAAGACGGCTTTGATGCCGCCCCGCCGGGCACTGTCTGGAGTCTGCCCATGCCACGCGTCCGCAAAGGCGCCGCCCGAGCCCAGTCCCGCAAGCGCACCCTCCGTGAGGCACGCGGGTACTACGGGACCAACCACCTCCACAAGTACCGCGCCGAGAACGCGATCATCCGCGCCGGCTGCTACGCCTATCGCGACCGCCGAAATCGCAAGCGCGACATGCGCGGGCTGTGGATCATCCGCATCACCGCGGCCTGCCGCATGCGCGACACGCGCTACAGCCTGTTCATGAACGGGCTGCGGATCGCGGGCATCCTGCTGAATCGCAAGATGCTGAGCCAGATCGCGATCGAGGACCCGAAAGCGTTCGACGGGCTCGTCACCACCGCGGTGAAACATTCTCGCGCGACGCCCGCCAAGGCCGCCTGAACAGGAATCGCCCGTGCGTCTGCTCCGCCGTGCCAGCGAGGTCCTTGTCCAGCAAGGCCCACGAATGGTGCTGATCAAGGCGGTGTGGACGCTCCGCAACCAGATGACGGCTCAGCGCGAGAAAAAACTCGCGCCCGCCGTGCGCCGCCGACTCGCCCACCAGCCGCCGCGCACCATCGACGCCGTACTTGATTTCCTCTGGTCCGCCGATGCCGACCTTATCCGCCCGGAGCAGGTTCGCGGCGAACTCGAATCGCTCCTCAAACTCGTCTTTGGCGGCCAGCCCCCGCGAACGATCATGGAGATCGGCACGCACAACGGCGGCACGCTCTGCGCCTTCGCCGCCCTCGCCGCTGACGACGCCACCATCATCAGCCTCGACCTCCCCGGCGGCGCGTTCGGCGGCGGATACATGCCGTGGAAGATCCCGCTCTACAAATCCTTCGCCAAGCCCGGCCAGGCCATGCACCTCCTCCGCGACGACTCCCATAGCCCGCTCACTCTCGAACGCGTCCGCTCGATCCTCAATGGGCAGAAACTCGATTTCCTCCTCATCGACGGCGACCACACCTTCGAAGGCGTCAAACAAGACCACGTCATGTACGGCCCACTCGTCAAGCCCGGCGGCGTCATCGCCTTCCACGACATCGCACGCGACCTCCCACAGATCGGCACCGCCGTGGGCCGCTACTGGCAGACCGTCAAGGCCTCGCAGCCGCACCAGGAGTTCCGCGTCAAGGATCCCGTGCTCGGCGACGTCGGCATCGGCGTCATCCGCGGCTGATCGCCCCTGAGGAGGCCTTGATGCACTGGTGGGTCGCTGAACTCTGGCAAGACAACCCGGTGCTGCTCGCCTCCTGGGTCTTCTGGGTCATCTCCGCCATCGTCCTGCACGAACTCGCCCACGGGTGGGCCGCCATCCTCTGCGGCGACGACACCCCGCGCCGCCTGGGCCACATGACCATCAATCCGCTCGTCCACATGGGCCAGACGAGCCTCATCATGTTCGCGCTCGTCGGCATCGCCTGGGGCGCGATGCCCGTGGACCCGCGAAACTTCCGCCCGCGCTTCGGCGAATCCATCGTCGCCTTCGCCGGGCCGTTCATGAACCTCTGCCTCGCGGTTTTCTCGCTTGTCGCGCTCGTGCTCTGGCAGGGGCTGGCGTGCGGCGGGTGGACGTTCGGCTCAACCCTTGACGAGCCCCTCCGCGGCAACGGGTTCCTCTTCTTCAACATCGGCGTGATGCTCAATCTTGTTCTCGCCGCCTTCAATCTGCTGCCCGTGCCCCCGCTCGATGGCGGCCGCATCCTCGCCGATCTCGTCCCGCCCTACCGCCGCCTCTGGAACTCGCAACAGGGACAGATGGCGGCCCTCGTCGCCTTCGTCCTCCTCTTCATGTTCGGCTCGGAAGTGATCTTCGACGCCGCCGGCGACGCGACGCTCTGGCTGCGCACGCAGGCGTTTGATGCGCTGATGCACAATCGCCCGTGATCGCGAATGGCAGGTCCGTCGCCGCCTACTGACATCCCGCCGCGTACTCATTCGCGAAGCACACGAAATCCGCCACATTCAACACCGGCAGCGCCGTCGAGCGGTCGCAGTTGGCAAAGTCCGTCACCTGCTGCGCCGCCGGCAGCGTCTGCGCCGCCGCATAACGCGTCAGAAAGCACACGAAATCCGCGATGTTCAAGACCGGCGTCGCCGTCGAGCCGTCGCAGTTGGCCCGCGAGGGCGGGGTCAACTCCCATGTGTCCGACAGGTACGCCGTCCCGTTGAATCCGCCGACCATCACCACCGCGCCCCCGGCGTACGCCAGCCCGTGCCCATAGCGCACCTCTGGCCCAAGGATCGAGTTCCACAGCCAACTGCCCGCCGTCCCGATCGTCGGATCCCACTCCCACGTGTCGCTCAAATACGCCTCGCCCAGCCCGCCAAAGAGCACGATCCGCCCGCGGCCCGGATCGAACGCCATCGAGTGATACGCGCGCCCCGGTGGCCCGATGATCGGATGCCGCTCCGTCCAATCCTGCCCGTCCCATTCCCAGGTGTCCGAGAGCCGATCCCCGCTGAACCCGGCGAAAAGCAGCGTCCGCCCGCGGATCGGGTCATACTCCATCGCCGACCAGTGCCGCGACGTCGGAACCGTGTTCGGCGCACGCTCGCTCCATGTTCCCGTCGCCGAATCAAACTCCCAGGTGTCGTCGAGCGATGCCGAGACGAGCCCGCCGAAGACCACGGCCTTGCCCCGCGCCGTGTCATACGCCATCGCGTGCGAGTACCGCGCGGGCGGCCCGCCCCCCGCCGAGAGCATCGTCCACTGGCCCGTCTGCCCGTTCCACTCCCAGGTGTCGCCCTTGATCGAGCCCGTCGAGGTCAGCCCGCCGAAGAGCAGCACGCGCCCTCGCACCGTGTCATAGACCATCCGATGCAGCCGCCGACCCGCCGGCGAGATCGTCGGCGTGCGCGGCACCCACACGCCGTTGCTCCACTCCCAGGTGCCGGTCAGGTACGAGTTCCCGTCGTACCCGCCAAAGAGCACCACCGTCCCGCGTGACGCGTCCGCCGCCACCGCGTGCTCATACAGCGGGCCGTTCATGGGCGACCCCGCCGCCCAGCCCCCGCATTGCTGGGCCGCGGCCGTGCCGGCGAATGCCCCAACCCCGACCAACGCGACCAATGCCGACACGCCGATCGTCGACTGTCTCTTTGTTACTGTGTCTTTCATGGCACCAGCAGTCTACCACATCCGCCCGCCGCGCCAAGCCCCTCTGCTCTGGTGGCACCGGTCTCCAGACCGGTGGCGTCACGGCCCCGAGCACCCCGCCGCGTAGGTGCTGATGAAGCACACGAAGTCGTTGACGTTCAGCACCGGCGGCTGGGTCGAGGCGTCGCAGTTCGCCTTCGGGTCCGCCGCGGCGAACCGATTCAGATAGCAGATGAAATCGTTGACCGTGAGCACCGGCCCGGCGGTCGAGCCGTCGCAGTTGGCATAGCACGACATGTCCCGCATCGCCAGGCAGTGCGTCGAGCCGCACGACAGGCGGACGAACCGCCCGGGCGGCGGGGCCATCCACGTCGTCGAGGCGTTGCCCCATATCACGATCGTCCCGTCCTCGCGGATCGCCCCGGCAACGCTGCCCCCAGCGGAAATCGCGACGAAACGACCCGAGGGGACGTTCGAAACCAAACCGTAGTTGTTGCGCCCAACCGCGACGATCGTCCCGTCTTCACGCAACCCAAGCCTGAAATATTCCCCTGCTGAAGCTGCAATATAGATTCCGATCGGTAACTCTGTCTCTCCCGCCTCGGAATACCCCCAGCCCGCCACACTTCCATCCGTCCGGCGCGCGAGCCCGTGACTGAGACCGACAGAAATCTCTATGAATGAGCCTGAGGGAACGGGGATCACCGTCGGTGCGACACCCCATTGAACAATTGTGCCGTCGAAGCGAAGCCCCGCTGCCCACATCTGCGCCGCGTCGATGTCGGTGAAGAGATCGGACGGCACTTGCGACGGACCGTTGCCAAAGGCGAATGCTGTTCCATCCTCTCGAAGCCCCACAGCCCACTGACGTCCCGCTGAGGCAGCAATGTGCCGAGGCGGCGGCGGGAACAGCAGGCCTTGGCCCGTACCCTCGCCCCAGGCGCGTAGCGCGCCCGTTTTTGTCACGCCTACTGAGAGCATGAACCCCGCGTCAAAGTCGACAAACTCCTCCGCCGGCGGCGAAGCCTCGCCAAAGAGGCTAAACCCCCACCCGATGATTGGTCCTGACTGGACCTGCGCGTGTGCCGAGGCGGACGCACCGCCTAGGACGGAAAGAACGACGATCGCGTGACGCATCATGGCTCACATCCGAACTGCTGGCTGTTGTTGTGCTCGTTCATGAAGCAGGCCAGATCGACGACCGGATCGAGCGTGCCATTGCCGTCACAGTCACATCCGAGATCACCGAGCGTGAACCGATTCTGCCAACTCGTGATGTCCGTGGCGTCCACGATGCCGTCGCCGTTGCAATCCGCGTAGCAACGACTGATTGCCATGCCGTGAAAGTAACTTGATGAGAACGTGATGTACTTGCCAGTCGGCGTTGCCGACTGGCCAAAGTGGTTAGCTGCCCATGCGGCGAGGCGACCGTCCGTCTTCATGATCGTGGTGTGGAGGTATCCGCCACGTGCCTGGAGCACGCTCGTCGGAAATGATGACGGCGGAATCTTGTAGCACTGATCACCGAAGCAGCCGCCGAAGAGTTGCACACACGGATCGGGACATGTGTCGAGTTTGGTTGTACGGGCCTGCCCCCAGACGTCAGAACCCCACAGCGTGAGCGCGCCGGTGATCAAGTCGATCCCCATGGCGTGGCTATGGCCAGCGCTAAAATCCGCCAGGAAGTTATCAAGGATGGCGGCCGGAACGAACCGAACGTTTGAACACAGGTAAACATGGTTCGGGCAGTAGATTTCGCCGTACAGCGTCGCCAGTTGCGGTGTGCAGCCCGGAGGCGGCCATGCACCGACCCATCCGAGCGGCCTCCAACTATCGAGCGGATTCTGTGACGGCATCCACACAATCAGGCGATCCGGGATGTCCTCCCAGGTGGCGCGGAGTGCCGCGACAAAGTGCCCGGACGCCTCAACGTCCTCGAACGGGCCGCCGGGCGGCATTCGGGGCACCGGGTTGAAGCAATAGTCAAGTCCCCACGCGGCGAGCGTGCCGTCGCAGCGAACTGCAACAGTGAAGTTCTCGCCGCAGGCGACATCCGTGTAGCAGTTCGGAATGCCCGTAGGCGTCGCAATCTCGCCATTGGTTGGCCGTCCCCAGCCAATAATTGTTCCGTTCGCGCGCCGCGCATAGGCATGCTCATACCCCGCCGCGACCTGAACAAAGTCGCTTCCAGCAGGCTTGTTATTGATCATCCCGTACTGGCCGTTGGTGCCCCATGCCTCAATCGTGCCATCCAGGCGCAAACCCACCGTGAACTGCCAGCCAGTCGCCACCTGCTTGAAATAGCCCTCGGGCTTGGGCTTCCACGACCCCTCAAGCCCCCACCCCCTCACCGGCCCGAAGGTCCGCACCGGCTGCCCGAACGCGCTTGTCGCCAGCAGCATCACGGCCAGCAGCCCCCCTAGCCGTTCAAGCCGCCAAGCCGAGAGACGAGAGACGAGAGACGAGAGACGAGAGACGACTGGATCATGCTCGACCTCCGTTTGGGTTATCGGCACAGTTGACCACATCCCGCCGCCCGTGTCAAGACAATTCTGACCATTTTTTCGATCACTCACCGACCCCCACCATCCCTGCGCACGATGCTCGACACGCCGTGACCTGCCGTTCGCCCTACATCTTCGGCGGATCCCCACCCCATACACTCGAATGCCGCTTAGTTACCGATCCGTATTTCCAGCGCACGGACTCGCCTGAGCGTGGACCCCTGTTGGCCACGCCTCACGCAGTGTATTCGGGCCTTCCGCCGCTCACAAACGCCCTATCA
>JBJXFQ010000002.1:0-138310 GCA_046155605.1 Phycisphaerales bacterium | reverse complement strand
CCACCGCCAACTGGTTGACCGTGATGTCGTCGTTGGCGTTGCTCGTCGTGAACGAGGCGTTCCCGCCCACCGTCACCACGCCCGAGTCCGTGATGCTCCCCGTCGTCGCCGTCACGCTCAGATTGCCCGAGACGTTGGACGTTCCGAGTGCAAAGCCGGTGGCGTGGGTGAGCGTGGCGTTGCCGGTCGCGCCGGTGGTGTTGAAGCCGATCGTGCCTGTCACGGCCGAGTTGTCGATGACGATGTCGTCGTTGGCGTTGCTGGTGCTGAAAGCCGCGTTGCCGCCGACGGTGACGCTGCCGGAGTCCGTGACATTGCCGGTGGTCGCGGTGACGGCGAGGTTGCCGTCAACGGTCCAGCCCGCGATGTTGACAGCCGTGGCATTGACGATGGTGACATCTGCGCTCGCGCCGGTCGAGACGGGCGTGATCGCGCCGGTCACAGCGAGCGAGTCGAGGGTGATGTCCTGATTGGCCTGGCTCGCGGTGAAACCGGCGGTTCCGGCGACCGTCACCGTGCCCGAATCGGTGATCGTGCCGAGCGTTGCCGTGGCGTCGAGATTGCCGCCGACGCTGGACGTGCCGAGGATCAACCCCGACGCATCGACGATCGTGGCGTCGCCGGTGGCACCGGTCGTGTTGAGCGAAATGGCACCGGTGACATCGATGTCGTTGACGGTGATATCCGCGTTGTTGGCGCTGGTCGTGAAGGCTGCGCTGCCGCCGACAGTGACGGTGCCCGAGTCGGTGATGTTGCCGGCGGATGCGGTGACGGACAGATTGCCGCCGATGCTCCAACTGGCCATATTGACCGTCGTTGCGTTGACGACGGTCACATCGGCGCTCGCGCCGGTCGTGACGGGCGAGATCGCACCTGTCACGGCGAGTTGATTGAGCGTGATGTCGGCGTTGGCCTGGCTCGTGGTGAAGGCCGCGCCGCCGCCGACGGTGATCGTGCCGCTATCGGTGATGTCGCCGGTAGATGCGGTAGCGATGAGCGTGCCGCCGACGCTTGAGGCACCGAAGTCGAGGGCCGCGCCGTTGACGATCGTCGCGTCGCCGCTACCGCCGGTGGTGTTGACGGCGACCGCGCCGGTGACGGCGAGTTGGTTGACGGTGATGTCGTCGTCGGACTGGCTGGTCGTGAATGAGGCATTGCCGCCGACGGTGACCGTGCCGGCGTCTGTCAGGTTGCCGGTGGCCGCGGTGGCGCTGAGGTCGCCGCCTACGCCGCTGGCCGCGAGATTGAGGGCTGTCGTGTTGACGAGCGTGGCGTTGCCGGTGGCGCCAGAGGTGTTCGCGGCGATCGTGCCGGTGACGGCAAGTTGGTTGGCGGTGATGTCGTCGTTGCTGTTGCTGGTGGTGAATGAGGCGTTGCCGCCGACGGTGAGCGTGCCGGAGTCGGTGAGGTTGCCGGTGGTGGCGGTGGCGGTCAGGTTACCGCCGACGGACGAGGCCGCGAGATCGAGGGTGGTGGCGTTGACGATCGTGGCATTCCCGGTCGCACCCGTCGTGTTGGCGGCGACGGTACCGGTCACGGCCAACTGGTTGGCGGTAATGTCGTCGTTGGCCTGGCCGGTGGTCAGCGTGGCGTTGCCGCCGACGGTGACGGTGCCGGAGTCGGTGATGTTCCCGGTGGTGGCCGTGACGGCGAGCGCGCCACCGACTGAAGACGCGGCGAGATCGACGCCCGTGCCGTTCACGATCGTCGCGTTGCCGCTCGCACCGGTCGTATTCGCGGCGATCGAGCCGGTAACGGCGAGTTGGTTGACGGTGATGTCGTCGTTGCTGCCGCTTGTAGTGAAGGTCGCATTCCCGCCGATGGTCAGCGTTCCAGAGTCGGTGAGGTTGCCGGTGGTGGCGGTGGCGCTCAGGTCACCGCCGACGCCGCTGGTGCCGAGGTTGAGCGCGGCGGCGTTGACGAGCGTGACGTCGCCGTTCGAGCCCGAGGTCGTGACCGAGACGGCACCGGTAGCGGCGAGTTGGTCGAGCGTGATGGCGCTATCAGCGTCAGCCGCGGTGACGCTCGATGCGCCGCCGACGGTGACCGTGCCGCTGTCGGTGATATCGCCCGTGGTGGCCACGGCGGTGAGCGCGCCGCCGACGTTGCTGGTGGCGAGGTCGAGGCCGCTGGAGTTGGTGATGGTGGCGTCGCCGGTGCCACCGACGGTTGTCAGACCGATCGACCCCGCGACCGAGAGGTCGGTCATCGAGATGTCGGCGTTGCTCTGGGTGGTGGCGAGCGTGGCGTTGCCGCTCACGATGACCGCGCCGGAGGCCGTGAGGTTGCCCGTGCCGGCCGAGAGCGAGAGGTCGCCGCCGATGTTGGCGGTGGCGATGTCGAGGGCGCTGGCGTTGACGATGGTCGCGTTAGCGCCCGACCCGATCGTCGTGAGCGAGACCGCGCCGGTCGAGGCCAACTGATTGACGGTGATGTCATCGCCTGAGCCCAGCGACGTGAAGGTGGACGTGCCCCCGACCGTGAGCGTACCGGAGTCTGTGATTCCGCCGGCCGTCGTGAGCACGGTCAGGTTGCCGGTGATGGTCGAGGCGGCGATGTCGATCGCGGCGGTGTTGAAGATGTTGACGTTGCCCGTGTGCGTGAAGTCGAGCGACGACGCCGAGATCGTCGCGCCGGTGTTGTCGAAGTTCACGCCGCTGCTGCTGAACGTGCCGCCGCCGAGGTTGATCGCGGCGTTGATGTCAACGTCGCCCGCGGCGCTGGCGTCGCTGTCAGCGATGAGGACGAGGTTCAGCGAGTCCCCGCCCGCCGATGAATCCGTGATCTGTCCGTTGAGCACGATGTTGTTGTGGGCCGAGAGCGTCAGCGTGTTCGAGCCCGTGCCGTTGTAGTTGAGTGTCGTGTTGAGCGTGATGTTGCCGGCCTGGGAGTTCGCGCCCGCCGTCGCGGTCGTCACGGAGACACTGGCACCACCCGTGAGCGCCGCCGTGATCAGGTTCACGCCCAGTTGCGCGCTGTTGGCGGTCGAGGCGAAGGGATTGGTGCTATTGATGTTCGTGGCAGTGCTGCCGGCGACGATGGTGATGTTGTTCGGGTCGATGAGCCAGAGGCCGCCCGAGCCGCGCGCCGCGGTCACGTCCGGGGTCTGTGTGACATCGAGGTACTCGCGGCTGGAGGTTTCGACGAAGCCGCCGGTGCCCGAGTTCGCGCCGCCGCGAGCGCTGATCGCGCCATACACGCGCGACACGTCCTCGGACCACACGATCACCCGCCCGCCATCACCGTTCGCCGTCGCGTCCGCACGAATGGTCGAACCCTCGCTGATGTACGCGAAATCGGCGTTCCGTACGCCGCCGCGGCCCTGGTACTCGCCACCGATCAGGACCTCGCCGCCGCCGGCATTGCCGGAGGCGTTGACGTCCGCGCCGAACAGGCCGACCTTCTCGCCGGTCACGACGACGCGTCCGCCGCGCTCGCCCTGGCCCTGCGCCGAGGCGTCGAGGTTGCCGCTGACGTTCACGATGCCCTTCGCGCCGCCGTCGATCTCGATGGTCTTGGCGCGCACGTCGCCCGAGGCGTCAACCGCCAGCGCGTACGCATCGCCCACGCCAAAGAGCACCGCGCCGCCCTCGGCCTTGACCGACCCTGAGTTCTCAACCGCCGCGTTTGTTGCGTCGCCCGCCGCGCCGCTGATGCGCGCATACATGCTGCCGTCGCGCTCACCGATCATCACGTCCCCGCCCGCGCTCATCGTCACCACGCCGCCGTCGGCGATGATCGTCCCGGAGTTGACGACGCGCCGGCCGACGAGATGCACCGCGTCGCCCTGGATCGAGCCCGCGTTCTCCACCGTGCCCGTGCCCGTGAAGCGGTTGATGCCGCCGACAAAGTCCGAATCACTCATCCGCCCAGCCGCGGCAAAGAGCGTGTTTACGTTCACGACCGCGCCCTGGCCGAACGAAACGCCCGCCGGGTTCACGATGTAGACGCGCCCGTTGGCCCTCAGGCTCCCGTCGATCCGCGTCGGGTCCGCGCCGGTCACGCGATTGAGTACGCGACTCGTCGCGCTGGGCTGGATGAACCGCACGGCCTCGTTCGCGCCGATGTTGAAACTCTGGTAGTTGATGATCGCGTTATTGCCCGCTGTGATGACGGTGTTCCGCCCATTCTGCTGGATCGACGCCGAGCCACGCACGACCGTCGCGCCGTCCGGACCCGCGAACGCGGCCGACGCCGTCAGCATCAGTCCGACGCCGCCGCCGACAAAGGTGAACTTGCCAAGGCCCAGCCCGATCACACATCCGAGGCTCCGCGAACGAACGTTCATGTTGCTCTTCATTGGTCTGCTCCTGATGCGATCGGGCCTCGCGGCCCGCGTTTGCTTGCTCTTCCAAATCCCCGCTAGTACACCACAGTGACACTGACGTGAAACCGGCTGCTCCCCGCCGAGACGTTCCCGGCGACCGTGTCGTGGAGCGCCATGCCCCAATCCACGCGAGCGTTCAAGTTCCGATACAACTGCAACTCAACCCCGACTCCCGCGCCGATCAGCGTCTCATCCCGCTCGAACGAGAGCCGATCGCTCTGCACCACCCGCGCCGCGTCCACAAACCCACGAACGATCAGGTCCCATTCCGGCACACCTTCACGCCGATCGCGACGGAACCGAAACGGCCTGCCGAACAGCGGCGTCTTCGCCGGGTCCGGCTCCACTCCGAGCCCGCGCGGGACGTGGTAGCGATACTCGATGCTTCCCGCGATCGCCGAGTCGCCCGCCGCGACCGACTCCGGATAGCCGCGCACGCTCATCGCCCCACCCGACGTCTCCTGTGCCTGCGGGATCAGTCGATTGCCAAACGCCATCTGCCATTTCGTAGTGAGCGCGATCTCGTGCGCCAGCGTCGCGCGGCTGTCGGAGGTCTTCGGATCAGCCCAGGCTGCACCCAGGATCAGCGGTTCGAGGAACATCGAGTGCGAGAACTCCGTCCGCAGCACAAACCAGTCCTCGTCGGGTCGCGTACGGCCCAGTTCCTCGGCCTGATCCGCGCTCACACCCGTCACCTCGGCCAGTGAAGCCTCAGCGATCGCCGACATCGATGTCGTCATCGTGCGCGAGGCACGCTCGAGCCTCGCGCCGCCATACGGCAGGAAGAAATCCGCGTCACCCTCGACAAATGCAAACTCGTTGTTCACATGCACATGGTCGAATCGCGCGCCGCCAAGCACATCAATGAACAGGTCGCGTTGCTGCAAGACAGTCGCCGACACTTCCGCGCCCAGCGACCAGCCATCGCCCGTGAAGTCCGCGTTGGCCTGCCCGAACTCCGAGGCCGTGAACTCGTGCCACGAGCCGTACAGCCTCGTCCGCAGCACGTCGCTGTTGCCGATCGGAAAGTCGTACGAGCCCGCGACCGCGTTCGCCGACTCAAAGTCCGCCGTCGCGTAGACGAGGCTCAGCGAATCATCGCGATTGGTGAGTTGGTTGTGGATGAGCCCGAATCGCTCGCGCCACATGCTCGTCTGACTCGTTCCCGTGTTCGAGGCCTGCGCGTAGATGAGCCACGGCTTGACCTCGATGATCTGATAATCGAGTTGTGCTTCGCCCGGCGTCCCAGTGCCGCCGATCGTCGCCTCGACCCGGCGTCCCTGATGCCGATTGAGCCGCGCGAGGTAATCCTCGAGCCGGTCCTTGCGCAGGAGGTCGCCTGGATGCTCTCCCGTCGCCGGTTTCAGCGGCGAGAGCGCGCGAACCCGCGAGTGCTCCGCTCGATTCGCCCCATCCGTTTCGCCGAAGCGATTCCCGACCGCCGCCGTTCGCACCTCCTTGACCGTAGTGGTCGAGATGAGAAGGGTCAGTGGTGAGGACGGCGTGGCGCGACGATCCGCTCCCGTGCGTGGGTCCAACTCGGCCGTATCTGGCCCGACATGCACGCCCGCGAGCCCGCCAGCGCCGAGCGCTCGCATGATCGCGGCACCAACGGCATTGACCGCGCTCGCCGAGAACTTCCTCGCCTCACCCGGCGTCGCCAACTCAGCGAGCGTCATTTCCAGCGGTGTCAGCCCGTCGCGCCACGCCACCACATCACCTTCAACGATCGCAAGCCGCACCGGCGTGCTCGCCAACGACTCGATCGAAGGATGCTCGGCGTGCGTCCTGGCATAGCGAAAGACGATGCACGTCGCCTCGACCCGTGGCCCATCCACATTGGCCGGTGCCTTGGTCGCGGCATCTTGTGGGGGCTGGGTCGCCACCACAACAACCGGCGACAGCAGCATTCCCGCCGCACCGCAGAATCGCGCGATCTGCCGCGGCCCGATCCGCTCGGGTGTGCGTCGCGCTGGGCATGTCTTGGGTTTGTGGTGCATGGGCGCAGAGCCACCGCGCCCCGGACGACGCCGCCCAGGGGTTGCCGAACCATCGGCACGAATGTCGGATTGACGCTGCTTTCATCGTCCGCTATGGCGCACGACTTCGGCCAAAACCAAGGCCAGCGCCCCAACTTCTTCGACCTTCATCACAAAGCAGCACCGGCTCAGCCAATCTCCTAAGTGGCAGCCTGGCCATTCCTACCCAGTTGCGTGAGCACGCCATCGACCCACCCCGAGTCCGGGGCCGAATAGGGTCTGAACTTCTCAAACGTCCCCGCATCCTCCTGATACAGCACGGCCCGGTGCCGACCCAGCGTTGACGCCACGGGACTGTCGGTGAGGTGCGTCGAATCCGCCGCGCTCATCTGGAAGAGCACGCGCGACTCGAACTCGCGCAGCACGCTCCGCTCGAAGGCGCGCTCGATCCCGCTCACCGTGTCGCAGGTCACAATCAGGTGAATCCCCATCGCCGGCCCCTCGCGGATCAACTTCGCAAACGTCTTGGCGGGCTGGTCCGCTCCCGACGACGAGAAATCGAAGTCGTCCCCCTTGCGAAGGTCTCGAAACCGCTGCAATCCCTGCACGATCAGCACCACCTCCGGCTGATCGCTCCTCTCCTCCGCGATCCGTCGATCGAGTTCCGCCGCCAGCGCCGCGATCTCCGACGCCGCCGCCCTCGGCCCGCCGACCCTGGCTCCCAGCGCCCGTCCGATCCGTCCCAGCGTATCGGCTTCCGGCGCGTCCGCCGGCGTCCCGTCGAGCACCACCACCTGCGTCCCGCGCCGCGCGCCAATGCTGAGCAGCGCCGCCACCATCGTCCCCAGCGCCGCCGTCTCCTGATTCCCCACGACCAATAGGTTCGCCCCGCTCTGCCGACGCATCACCACGCTCGTCGGCTCCTTGATCGAGACCGCATCGCCCAGCCACACCCGCACCGGCCCCGCATCGCCCCGCTCGATCGCCTCCGCCAGCACATGGTTCCGCGTCAGGTCCGCTGGCACGTTGCCCTCAAATACGATCGGCGGCACGGCCTTCACCCCGCGCTGCCTCGCCTCGCTCGCGATCCTCTCGAGCGCCGCGTCCCGCGTCGCCTCCGGCAGCCACACGATCTGGAACGGGCTGTTTCCTTCCACGAGCCCGCTCGCGTCGTTATAGATCGCCTCGCCCGGCCTCGAGAGCAGCCGCGCCGCCGCGTTATCCTCGCTCATGATGAGGTACGAATCGGCCTCGGCGCACTGCAGCGCGATCCGCACCGCCATCTGCCCCAGCGTGCTCCGCGCCAGCGTGTAGGCACCCCCCAGCGTCTGCGACCCGAGCACAACGTGCATCCCGAACGCGCGACCCTGTCGCACCAGCCGATCCAGCAGCAGCGACGCCTCCTGCGCCAGCCGATCGTCCTCGACAAAGAACTCCTGGAACTCGTCCACCACCAGCAGAACCCGGGGCATCGCCTCGCCCGGCGCCTTCCGCCGATACCCCGCCACATCCTGCACCCCCGCATCTCGAAACAACGCTCCTCGTCGAGACAACTCCGCGTCCAGCCGACGCAGCACGCTGAGCCCGAACTCTCGCTCGCTTTCGATCGCGATCACCCGCGCGTGCGGCAACCCGTGCGTCGCATACGCCTTGAACTCCACGCCCTTCTTGAAGTCCACGAGGTACAACTCAAGTTCGTCCGGGCCGTACCACAGCGCCGCCGCCGTGATCATCACATGCAGCAGCGTCGATTTGCCCGAGCCCGTGCGACCGGCGATCAGCGCGTGCTGGGCCGTCCCTCGCCCCAACAGCAAGTGCTGAAGCCTCTTCGCCCCCGACCGACCCAGCGGCACACGAACCTCTTGCGACGAATCCAGACTCCAGATCGCCGCCGGCTCCACCGCCGAGAACGGCACCTCAACCTTCGTCGATTCCTTCGCTCGACGACCGAGTTCCTGGATCTCCCGCGTCAACTCCTCGGCCTCGGGCATGCGCTCCAGTTGCAGCGGCCAGCGACCGAAGTCCGTGTCGTTCCACGTCACGCGACCTTCCTTCACCACCAGCACGTTTGAGGCCTGCTCCAACTCGCGGAACGGTGCCCATTGCGGCGGCGCGACCCCCTTCCGATGCGCCCCGTCGCCCGACGCCGGCGCATGGATCAGCGTGTAGACCCCGCACCGACCTCCGCTCGAGGCGATGCTCGCCAGACGCTTCGCCGCGGCCTCGCTGAACGCCGCAGGGAAGTCCGCGATCACGAGAAACCGGAACGGCTCGGCGATCTCGCCCGCTTCCTCGTTGTACTCGTGGATGCTGCGATACTCGTTCCTCAGGTACTTCTGGATCACCGTCTCCATGTGCTCGGTCAGGTCCGTCAGCCGCTGCTCGATGTGCCGCGGCTCGGTCCAGATCCGATCCCCGATCAGGCCCTCCTCGTAATCCGCCAGGTGCATGAAGCCGGCGAAACTCTCGCCCAGCCCGACCGGGTCGAGCATCGTCAGTCGCACCTTACCCGGCGGCAGCATCCGAAACGCCTGCAACATCGCCAGCCGCAGCAGCGTCAGCCCCCGCGCGCGATCCTCCGGCCCGGCCCGCACCAGCAGCGACCCGCGCGCTCGAAGGTCCAGCACCGCCGGCAACTCGAAGGCCGTCGCATCCTCGGTCTTGAACGACGCATCCGTGGGCAATCCTCCGCCCATCGTCGCGCGGTCGATCACCAGCCTTCCGATCGGGACCGCTGCCGCCATCGCCTCGGGCTGATTCAGCGCCCGCACCTCGTCGGTGATCCTCGCGAGGCCGCTCCGCCACGTTGCCAAGAGGTCCGTCCGTTGCACGCGATCCAACTCGCGCAGCGACTCGAGCCGTTCGTCGCGGCTGCGCACCGCGTCCGCCGCCGCCAAGTCCCGCGCCGAGGTCGCCCGCGAACGCACCTCGCGCTCCAGCGTTCGCACCTCCTGCATCTCGCGCTCCGTCTTCTGCCGCCGCTCGCCGATCTTGCGCTCGTGCTCCGCCTGCAGCGCCACCTGCTCCACCGTCCGCCGACGCTTGACGATCTCATCGGCCTGCGCGAGCGTTGCCGCTGCCCGTTTCATGTCTTCGTCGCGCCGCCGCGCCACCTCGGTGGCGTCGCGATCCTGCGTCGTCGCCGCCGATTCCATCCACGCCTTCACCGCCCGCCGCGCGACCTCCAGCGCCTTGGCCGCCCCCATCGCCGCCGCTGGCACTCGCTTCCGCCACCACAACGCGAGCACGCCCAATACGGCCGCCATCGCCACCGCGCCGATGAGCGCCCAGGGCCATAGCACCTCGTGCCACTCCTGCCCGCGGAGCGCCATGCCTCCGTACGTCCCCGCCGCGCTACCCACCGCGACGAGCACGATCACCACAGGCAGCCTCAGGAGCACCGGCCTCACGCGGCCATGCAGCCGCTCGCACGACGAACGCGCCCCCTCAATCGCCTCATCCGCGCCCGCCTGCGCCCCTTCGCTCGGCGGCGCTTCCTCGTTGCCCCCCTTCATCACCACGCTCGGCAGCGGCCCGTGCCGAAATCGCCGCAGTAAGTCCTCTGTGTCCTGGCGAAGCGCCTCGACCTGCTTCTCTCGCCCCTCCGCCAAACGTCGCGAATGCTCGTAGGCCATCCGCGCCTTGGTCTGTCCCGACTCCGCGACCGTGTCGGCGAGCCACGCGATCTCCTCGGCCTCGCGCTTCCCTGCCGCGATCACCGACTCCGTCCGCTCGTTGAACGCGGCGAGTTCGACGGTCATCGTCCGCCGCAACAACTCCATATCGGTCGCGAGCGCCTCCGAGAGCGTCTTCTGCCGCTCGAGCGATGCCGCCCACGCCGTGTCCGTCAGCCGCGACCATTCCTTCTTGGCCGCCGCGACAGTCTGATCGTGCTCGAGTTCGGCCGCGCCGGCCCCCTGGCTCCATCGCGACTCGAGCGATGCCTCTCCCGCCGCGCGCAACGCCACAAGCGATTCCAGGTCCTGCAAGACCGCCCGCTCGCGTCCCGAGATGGAGCCATCCGCCATCGCGACCTCCGGGCCGGCAACACCCTTTGGGCGGGCACGACCCGACGTCACGATAGCGACCGCCGCACTATCCCGCCCACGAACTGTCGTCCCCGCAATCCCGCCGCACCGCCGCCACCAACTCCGCGACGTGGTCCAGCCCTTTGATCGCCGCCATCAGCCCCGGCTCGACCCCCCGGATGTACTTCTCCTCAAACTGCCGCGCCACTTCGTCATCCCACAGCGGCCGGATTCGATCCCACTTCAGCCGCAACTGCTTGGCCGCGTCCATCAGGTTGGCCTTCGCCACGCCGATGCTCATGGTGCGTGCCCTTTCGCTTCGTCGTCGCCGGCGGCCTCCTCGCCTCGCTCGGCCTGCCCCTCCTGCTTCGCCTCGCCAAGCCCATCGACCTCCGCGGTGCCCTCGCCGTCACCGGCCGTGTCGCCGCTCGGCGGCGCGATCCGCGCATACGCCTCCAGGCTCGCCAGCATCCGGTCCAGTTTCGCGATCGCCACCGGAATCTCCCGCCGGATCGTCTCCGCGAGCCCGTGGCAGGATCCCTGGTAGAGCATCGCCTCTTTCTCCCACACGGGCAGCCACCGCAGCGTCGCCGCGAGTTTCTGCCGCGCGTGGTCGAGTTTCATCTCCACCTTTCGCAACGCCTTCTGCTCGTCCACCACGCTCGCCGGCTCGGGTGCCGAGATAATCCGCTTCCGCATGATCGCCATCTTGGCCCCGGCGACCTCATCCTCCCCTTGCCGCACTCGCTTCTTCCAGTGCGCGGGCCGATCCATCCGCAGCCACTCCGAGACCTTCATGATCTCGGCGTTGACCGACGAAATCGCCACCAGCGAGGCCTCCGAAAACTCCAGCAGCGCCGCCCGCGCCTGCCGAAGCGCCTCGCTCTCATGCACTCGCGCCCGCTCCGCCACGCGCCCGCTCCAGTTCCCCCGCGCCAGAGCCTAGCAGCGTCCAACAGCCCCGAACGCCACCCTCCCCCTTTCCCGAATACCTTGGATGGTTCCTCCGCCACGGTGCATCGGGCGCGTCGACCCGATCGAACTCCATCGGACCAGCCTCGCGCACGACGCCGCTCGACTTTCATGCCATGCACCGTTCACCTATCTTGACCGATATGTCGCACACTCCAACCCTGGCCAACGCCACCCCTTCCGCCGATTGGTCGTCGCTCGACCAGCGACGCCTCCGCGTCCGTGACGCCGTACCCATCGCCCTCATCCACCTGCTGTGCCTCGGCGTCATCTGGACAGGTTGGAGTTGGACAGCGCTCTGCATCGCCATCTCGCTCTATGCCCTCCGCATGTTCGTCATCACCGCCTTCTACCACCGCTACTTCTCGCACCGAACCTTCCGCACCCACCGCGTCGTTCAGTTCCTCGCCGCCGCGCTCGGCACCACCGCCGCTCAGCGCGGGCCGCTCTGGTGGGCCTCGCACCACCGCGAGCACCATCGCCATTCCGACCAGGAGCCCGACCCGCACTCGCCATTCTGGAAGGGGCTGCTCTGGAGCCACACTGTCTGGTTCCTCACCAAGCGCGGCCGCGCCATCAACTGGCGCGCCATCCCCGATTGGAAGCAAGTCCCTGAACTCGTCTGGCTCGAACGCCGCCATATCCTCGGCCCCATCGCCCTCATCCTCTTCCTCGCCGTGCTCGGCTTGGCGCTCTCCGCCCTCGCTCCGAGCCTCAACACCGGCCCCGTCCAACTCGTCGTCTGGGGCTTCGGCATCTCCACCACATGCCTCTACCACGCCACCTTTACTGTCAACTCCCTCGCCCACCTCGTCGGTTCGCAACGCTTTGACACCGGCGACGACAGCCGCAACAACTGGTTCCTCGCCATCCTGACCCTCGGCGAGGGCTGGCACAACAACCACCACTTCCATCCCGGTGCCGCACGCCAGGGCTTCTACTGGTACGAGTTCGACCCCGCCTATTGGGGCTTGCGCGCGCTCGCCCTCCTCGGCATCGTCTGGGACCTTCGCCCCGTGCCCGCCTCCGTCTACGCCAAGGCCCGCCGGAGCGCGCCGTGAGAGTCGCCGTCATCGGCGGTGGCATCAGCGGGCTCCTCTGCGCCTTTCTCCTCGCGCCGCGGCATGATGTCGCCCTCTTCGAGCGCGAACCTCGACTCGGCGGCCACACGCATACATCCCTTGTCCGCCACGAAGGCCGCGACATCCCAGTCGATACCGGCTTCATCGTCTTCAACCGCCGCAACTATCCCAACTTCGGCACGCTGCTCGATCGCCTCGACGTCCCCTCTCGCCCCACCACCATGTCCTTCAGCGTCCGCGATCGCAACTTCGAGTTCGGCGGGTCTTCGGCCCTCGGCGCGCTCGGCTCGTGGTCCAACCTGCTAAGCCCCCGCTGGTGGGCCGTCGCGCGCGGCGTCACCTCGCTCGGACGCCAGGGCAAGCGCTTGCTCGCCGAATGCGCCGACGACCTCACCATCACCGACCTCATCGCCCGCCGGCAGTTCTCGCCTGCCTTTGTCGAGTCCTATCTCCTTCCAATGGCCGCCGCCATCTGGTCCGCGCCGCGAAATGCCATCCTCCAGTTTCCCGCTCGCTTCTTCCTCGCCTTCTTCGACAATCACGGCATGCTCGACCTCCGCGAGCGCCCCCAGTGGCGCACCGTCGTCGGCGGCTCTCAGCGATACATCGACGCCATGCTCCCCACCATCGCCCGCTCCGCTCGACTTGCGCAGGGTGCGCACTCGGTCACGCGCCAGGCCGACGGCTGCCACATCCAGACCTCCACGGCGCTCGAACGATTTGATGAAGTGATCCTCGCCACGCACGCGGACGATTCGCTCACGTTGCTCGCCGATGCCTCCGACGCCGAGCGCGACATCCTGAGCGCCATGCCCTTCCAGCCCAACGACGCTGTCCTTCACACCGACGCGACCCTGCTCCCGCGTCGGCAACGCTGCTGGGCAGCGTGGAACTATCGGCTCTCCGGTGACCCGGACCGGCCCGCGATCGTCACATATGACCTCAGCCTCCTCCAAGGCCTACAGACTCGCGTCCCGCTCTGCCTCACGCTCAACGACGACGCCTCCATCGATCCCGCTCGCGTCCTCGCACGCCACGTCTACCACCACCCGCTCTACACCATCGCCGGCCAGCATGCTCGCCGACGCTGGGCCGAGATCAGCGGCTCCCGCCGAACCCACTTTTGCGGCGCGTACTGGGGCAACGGCTTCCACGAAGATGGCGTCGTCAGCGCCCTTCGCGTCTGCGAGCGCTTCGGAGCACGCCTGTGAGCCTTCACAGCGCCATCTATGTCGGCAACGTGCGCCACCGACGCCGATCGCCCGCGCACGCCTTTACATTCCCGCTGTTCATGGTCTACCTCGATCTCGCCGAGTTCGAACGCTTTTTCAGCCTGTCTCGACTCTGGGGAACGTCCCGGTTCTGCCCCGCCCGCTTCCGCCGCGAGGACTACTTGCGCCACGGCTCGCTCGACCTCGATGAGGCCGTCCGCACGCTCGTCCACGAGCGACTGGGCCGTCGGCCATGCGGGCCGATCCGCGTGCTCACCAACCTCCGCTACTTCGGCTACATCTTCAATCCCGTCACGTTCTACTACTGCTTCGACGATGCCGGCTGCCTCGACGCCATCGTCGCCGAGATCACCAACACGCCCTGGAACGAGCGTCACGCCTACGTCCTCGACGCCGCCCTCGCCCGACGCTCTAGACCGGAAGGCCCGCTCCGCTGGCGCTTCGGCAAAGAGTTCCACGTCTCCCCTTTCCTTCCCATGGAACTCCACTATGACTGGACCTTCAGCGACCCCGCCGACTCGCTCCTTGTTCACATGAACCTGCACGCCGCAGACAACGTCAAGCCCTTCGACGCCACGCTCCGTCTCACACGCCGCGAACTCAGCCCCGCGCTCCTCCGCGGCCTGCTCATCCGCTACCCCTTCCAGACGGCCCGCATCATCACCTCCATCCACCTCCACGCGCTCCGCCTTTGGCTCAAGCGCGCGCCGGTCTTTCCTCACCCGCGTCGCCGACCGCTCCACGCCTCGCATGGACCAGCCGCATGACCACCCTACCCACCGATTCCGCCTCGCTCTTGCACGCTCCCCCAGCACGTCGAACTCGCGCGTTCAAGTCCTTGAGCGCCCGCGCGCTCGAACGCGCCGGCCGTGCCATCGTCTCCGCCGCGATGCGCCGCACCGAGTTCGGCCGCGTGACCCTCGTCGATCACACCGGCACCATGCCCGCTGAAACCGCGCTCACCGGCAACACACCCGCCGCCGGCCCACACGCAACCGTCCACGTCCGCGATCCCGCCTTCTTCGCCGCAGCGGCCTTCGGCGGCAACCTCGGAATCGCCGAGGCATTCATGGACGGCCTCTGGGACTCCGACGATCTCCCCACCCTCGTTGAGATCATCGCCTCGAACCACGCCGCCATGCGCGGCCTCGAAGGCCCGCTCGCCCGCGCCCTCACGCCGCTCTCCCGATCGCTCGCCTGGCTCGAACGCAACACCCGCGCCGGCAGCCGCCGCAATATCCACGCCCACTACGACCTCGGCAACGACTTCTTCGCGCTCTTCCTCGACCCCACCATGACCTATTCCTGCGGCATTTTTGAGAACAACGCAACCTCGCTCCATCAGGCCCAGATCGAGAAGATCGACCGCGCCTGCCGCGCTCTCGAACTCCGGCCCGACGACCACCTGCTCGAAATCGGCACCGGCTGGGGCGCTCTCGCGCTGCACGCCGCGTCCCGCTACGGCTGCCGCGTCACCACCACGACCATCTCCGCCGAGCAGCACCGCCTCGCCGAGGAGCGCATCCGCGTCGCCGGGCTTACTGATCGCATCACCGTGCTCACGCTCGACTATCGCGACCTTCCACGCCGCTTCCCCGGCACGTTCGACAAACTTGTCAGCATCGAGATGGTCGAGGCCGTCGGCAAGGAACACTTCGGCGACTTCGCACTCGCCTGCTCCGCCTGCCTCAAGCCCCACGGCCTCGCGTTCATCCAATCCATCGTCATCCGGGACCAGCGATTCGCCAGCGCCGCCCGCCGACGCGACTTCCTCAAAAAGCACATCTTCCCCGGCAGTTGCCTCCCCAGCGTCACCTCGCTCCTCGATGCGTTCCGCGACCGCTCCGACCTCTTCCTCGCCCGCCTTGACGACATCGGCCCCCACTACACCACCACCCTCCGCCTGTGGCGCCAGTCCTTCCTCGAACGACGCGACGACGCTCGACGCCTCGGCTTCGACGACCGCTTCCTCCGCATGTGGGAGTTCTACCTCGCCTATTGCGAGGGTGCCTTCCGCGCCAGTTACGTCGGCAACGCCCAGATGCTCCTCGCCAAGCCCCGCAGCCGACTCCGCTCGACCACACCCGATCTCACCGCACCGGGCGGAACAGGTCGCCCACCGCAGACGCACGCCTCGACGCCCAGAACACATACGCCAGCGTCGCAAGGTTCCCCAGCGTGAGCAGCGCCACCAGCCACAGCCCGATCCTCCATCCGCTTCGCTCGCGCCACGCGATGAACGCGCCAAAGACCAGAAGCCCGGTGTACACGTCCACCAGCGTCAACACCCCCCATCGCGAATCCGTCGAGGCCTTCAGCCCTGCCCAGAGGTTCATCTCAAGCGACGACCACACGATCATTCCGACAAAGACCGTCACGCCGACGGCCGCCGCGACCCGCACCGCACGAAGTTCAGCCACGATCATCCTCCTTGTTGATGCCCAGCCGCCACGATCAGCAAGCGGGCCGAGTGGCCCGCGAGCCCGCGCAGCCGGATTGTGCTGCCGCCGGCGTGACCCCGCCGCGCAGCCCGCGCCTCTGGCCGCAAAGCCTACGACGCACGCAAGGCTGTTCCAGCACGAACGTCCTGCCATGTTGCCCAAGCCGGACCGGCAGCGGCACTCCAGCCGCGTCCCGATCGTCGCTGTTTCGTCCACAGCCCACCCGAGAATCGCCCGATGAACTGGTCGCAACAACTTCTTTGGGTCGCCGGCATCTCCCTCGCCGCGATGATCCTGCTCTGGCTCATCCAGATCGCCACTCGCAAAGTCGCCCTCGTGGACGTCGGCTGGTCGAGCCTCCTCGGCGGATCCTTCGTCTTCTACGCCCTCACCGGCGACGGGAGCGAATCCCGCCGCTGGATCGGCGGCACCATGGGTGGCCTCTGGGCGCTCCGCCTCGGCAGCCACATGCTCGTCAACCGCGTCCTCGCCAAGCACGAAGACGGCCGCTATGCCCAGTGGCGGATTCACCTCGGGCGCAGGTTCCAGCCGGTCATGCTCGCCTTTTTCGTCGCCCAAGCCGTCAGCATCCCCCTCCTCGCCGCACCACATCTCATCAACGCTCACAACCCCGCGCCCCTCGGCCCGCTCGACGCCGCCGCCATCGCCCTCTTCATCATCGGCCAGGTCGGCGTGTTCATCTCCGATCACCAACTCGAATCGTTTAAGAGCGACCCCGCCAACCGCGGCAAGGTCTGCAACATCCGCCTCTGGCGATTCTCCCGCCACCCCAACTACTTCTTCGAGTGGCTCACCTGGGTCGCCTACGCCCTCCTCGCCGCCCTCGCTCCCTCGGGCTGGCTCGGATGGACTGCCGCGATCCTCATGCTCCTGCTCATCCTCAAAGTCAGCGGCATCCCACCCGCCGAGAAGCAGTCCCTTCGCTCCCGCGGCGAGGCCTATCGCCGCTACCAACGAACCACCAGCGCCTTCTTCCCCTGGTTCCCGCGATCCGATCCCCAACCCGCTCTCGAGTCACAACCATGACGCACGCCACTGCACGCTCGCCGCTCTCCTCCACCGCCGAAGCACCAATGGGTGCCGGCGACGCGTGGTACGAGCCCTTGCTCGACCGAGGCCTCATCCCTGACCCCCTCCTCCGCGCCGGCATCCGTCGCCGACTCGCCGCCCGGCTCCGCCACGAAGAACGCGGCACCATCGACGACCGCTCCGATCGCGCGCGCACCCTCCGCGCCGATCTCGCCCGCGCTCCCATCGCCATCCACACCGCCGACGCGAATAGGCAGCACTACGAACTCCCGCCCGAGTTCTTCCGCCTCTGCCTCGGGCCTCGACTCAAGTACAGCGGTGCCTACTGGCCGGCGGGCGTCAGCGATCTCGCCGCCGCCGAAGAGGCCATGCTCCGCCTCACCTGCCAACGCGCTGATCTCGCCGACGGCATGGACATCCTCGATCTCGGCTGCGGCTGGGGCTCGCTCTCGCTCTTCCTCGCCCAACACTTTCCCGCCGCCCGAATCACCGCTGTCTCCAACTCCCGCACCCAGCGTGAGTTCATCCTCGCCGAGGCCGCTCGCCGAGGCCTGCGCCCTCCCACAGTCATCACCGCCGACGCCAATGACTTCTCCACCGATCAGCGCTTCGACCGCATCCTCTCGATCGAGATGCTCGAGCACGTCAAGAACTACCCCACCATGCTCCGACGGATCGCCTCATGGCTCCGGCCCGATGGTCGCCTCTTCGTCCACATCTTCACCCACGCACGCACCGCCTATCACTTCGAGCCCGACGACTGGATCGGACGCCACTTCTTCACCGGCGGCACCATGCCCTCCGACGATCTGCTCCTCCACTTCGCCGATGACCTCGCCCTGACGGACCATTGGCTCGTTGACGGCACGCATTACGCCAAGACCGCCCGCGCCTGGCTCGACAATCTGGACCAACGCCGCCACGACGCAATGCCGATCCTGCGCGCGGCCTACGCCGAAGATGCCCCACGCTGGTTCCACCGCTGGCGAACTTTCTTCATCGCCTGTGAGGAACTCTGGGGCTTCCGCCAAGGCCGCCAATGGATCGTCTCGCACTACTGCTTCCGTCCGCGACGCTGATCGCCCGCTCCCTACCGCTGATTCAGGTACTCCTCGATCTTCTCAGCCTTCCTAAGCAAAAACGGCACGTGCTTATCCGCCGCCTCACAGAACCGCGCCAGCACTCGCGTCGTCTGCTCAAACTCATCGGCAAACTTCACCTGCTCCTGGTCGCGCCAACTCTGCGAGAGGTCGTTGGTCCGCGCCTGGATCACGGACAACTGCTCACGCAGGTTCGTGTTGAAGCGCTTCAGTTCCGCCGCAAACCGCCGAAGTTCCGCCGGATCGACAACCGCCTTTGCCATGTCTCGACCTTCCCGCAGCCATCGGCCGCCCGACCCACCACCACGATGCTACTCCATCCTCAGCACCAATCTTCAGATCCCCCTCCCAGCCTTCGTCTCTCCGCCCCTTTATCTCTTTGTCCCTTTGTCCCTTCGTCCCCTCCCCATTGACACCTCACCCCCCCTCCTCTACCCTTGGCCTGTCTCCGAGCCGCTCGTTTCGGGGCCTCTACCACCGGGAGTTTCGGTGATTGGTTGGGATTGTGACTGTCGTTTGTCCGGCGCGGCCGCGCCCTTCGAGGATTCACCCATGCTTCCCGCATTTCGCCAGAGTTACGGTCGCACCCGCCGCCGCCGTTCCCATCACGCCATGACCGCCACCAAGCCCACCGTCGATCCGCTCTCGGGCATGCCCAAGCAGCACCACCGGGCCTGCAAGGACTCCGGCTATGTCCGCGCCGGCCTTCGGATCACAGTCCCCAAACTCGGCATCGGCGTCACCCGCGACTGAGTCCACGGGTACGTCCCAAGGATCCTTCATGCGGCTCGCCATCGATGTCCTCGGCGGGGATCACGCGCCCGACGTCGTCCTCAATGGCGGCCTCGACGCCCTTTCCCTCCTCGACCCCGCCGATCAGATCGTCTGGGTCGGGCCGCAAGACATGATCCGCGACTTCCTCGACGAGCGCGGCATCCGCGACCCGCGCATCTCCATCGAGCACGCCACGCAGAACATCGAGATGCACGAGCAGCCCGCCAAGGCCGTGCGTCAGAAGCCGGATTCCACCATCGTGCGCATGGCTCGCCTCGGCTCGCAGAAGGCGCCCCACGAGCGCCGCGCCGATGCCGTCATGTCCGCCGGCAACACCGGTGCCTGCGTCTCCGCCGCCATCATGCAGATGAAGCGGCTTCCGGGCGTCCATCGCCCCGGCATCGCCGTCACCATCCCCACCTTCGCCGGACCCCTTGTCCTCATCGACGCCGGATCCAACCCCGAGCCCAGGCCAACCCATCTCTGGCAGTACGGCATCATGGCCGACACCTACGCCAGACACGTCCTGGGAATCCCCAACCCCCGCATCGCCCAGATGAACATCGGCACCGAAGAGGAAAAGGGCACCGACCTCATCCGCCAGACCCGCGACCTCCTCAAGGTCACGCCCGGCCTCAACTACATCGGGTACATCGAGGGCCGCGACTTCGCCAACGGTGTCGCCGACGTCATCGTCACCGACGGCTTCGTCGGCAATACACTCCTCAAAATGGCCGAGGGCCTCGTCAAGACCGTCTTCAATGCCATCGCCCATCAGGTGCTCATCACCGATCCAGAACTCGCCCTCCGCCTCGAGCCCGTCGTCAAGCAGATCTACGCCAAGACCGACTATCACGAGCACGGCGGCGCGCCCCTCCTGGGCGTCAACGGCGGCTTCATCATCGCCCACGGCTCCAGCAACCGTCGCTCCATCAAGGCCGCCATCCGTCGAGCACGCGAGTTCGTCCGCAGCGGCGTCAACCACGCCATCGTGCAGCGCCTCGCCGAAGTCGAGCAACAGATGGGCGCCGTCGCCGACGCCGAGGAAGCCCCATGACCACCACTCGCGCCGCCAACCCGCCGCGCGGCGTGCGCATCGCCGGCACCGGGTGCTACCTCCCCCCCAAGGTGCTCTCCAACCGCGACCTCGAGTCCATGATGGACACCAGTGACGAGTGGATCGTCCAGCGCACCGGCATCCGCGAACGCCGCATGATCGACCGCGCCAACGGCGAGACCACCACGTCCATCGCCGCCGCCGCACTCACCCGCGCCCTCGACGACGCCAGGATGAAGCCCACCGATCTCGACATGCTCATCGTGGCCACCGTCTCGATGGAGATGACCTGTCCCTCCACGTCCTGCCGCGTCGCCGAGGCCATCGGCGCGGGCCACTGCGGTGCCGTCGACCTCTCCGCCGCCTGCTGCGGCTTTGTCTACGCCACCAACTTCGCCCATGAACTCGTCAAGGGCGGTGCCTACCGCACCGTCGGCGTCATCGGCGTCGACGTCCTCACCCCGCTCATGGACTATTGCACCGAGGGCCGCGGCACAGCCATCCTCTTCGGCGATGCCGCCGGCGCCGCCGTCTATACCGCCACCGACGACCCGACCAAGGGAATCATCGCCCAGGCCATGCACTCCGACGGCCACGGCTGGAAGCACCTCTACATCCCCCGCGAGCCGCGCGACTTCCCCGAAGACGCCGACCCAGCCCGCCGCAAACTCGGCCTCATGTACATGAACGGCCGCGAGGTCTACAAGTTCGCCGTCACCAGGTTCCAGGACCTCATCGCGCAGACCCTCGACAAGGCCGGCCTTCGCGCCGACGACATCGACCAGTTCGTCTGCCACCAGTCCAACGCCCGCATCCTAGAGGCCGCACGCGAACGCTTCGGCATCCCACACGAAAAGTTCTACACCAACATCGAGCGCGTCGGGAACACCTCCGCCGGCTCCGTCCCCGTCTGCCTCGACGAACTCCGGCGCGCCGGCCGCATCCACGACGGCCAGAAGGTCCTCCTCGTCGCCTTCGGCGGCGGACTCACCTGGGCCTCCAGCCTCTGGCAACTCTGATGCCCGCCTGGTCCCCCGCCGAGCGCCGTGCCCTCGCCCGCCTCCGCTCACCCCACGACATCCAGGCGCTTATCGACACGCTCGACTATTCCTGCGACGACTTCTACCGCTCCCCGCGCCGCGTCCTGATCGATCGCCGCGCCCACTGCGTCGATGGTGCCCTCCTCGCCGCCGCCGCTCTCCGACGCCAGGGCCACCCGCCGCGCATCGTCTGGCTCCACGCCGTCAACGACGACGGCCACCTCCTCGCCGTCTTCCAGCAGCGCTCCCTCTGGGGTGCCATCGCCAAGTCCAACTTCGTCGGCATCCGCTTCCGCGAGCCCGTCTACCGCTCCCTCCGCGAACTCGTCATGTCCTACTTCAACGACTACTTCAACTCGCAAGGCCAACGGACAATGCGTGCCTATGCCCGGGCGCTGAACCTCGCCCGCTTCGATCACCTCGACTGGGAGACACGCGACGACGTGCTCCCGCCCATCGTCGAGGACGCGCTCGACGCCCTCACGCTCATCCCCATCGCCCCACCAGCCGCCCTCCGCGCCCTGCGCCCGATGGATGATCGCTCCCTCGCTGCCGGCATGCTCGGCGTGAGCGCCAAGGGCCTCTTCAAGCCCTCGTGATCGTGCCACGGGCTTCGACGCTCCAAATCGTGCCACGGGCTTCGACGCTTCGTCGATGCCCGTGCCTATTCAACCCAAGCCCTCGCATCCTCGCTGATCCACGCGCGCCGCCGAGTGCCCAGCGAATCCACGAACTCCGCCCACGCTCGCCACCCCTCCCCAACCATCTCCAGCGTGACGCCGGCGACTCCGATCTCCCCGGCCTCGCCCCACCGCCCCGCCGCCTCCTTGTGCCGGCGCTGCGCGTACCACACCGCGTGCAACCGCTCCCGCGCCGCCGCTGCCGCATCCTCCTCAAACGCCCCGCCGCCAAACTGCACATATCCCCACATCTCCGGCCGGTGCATGTCGATCACGCCCTGCGGCGACCACACCCAGTTGTACTCCGGCCTCCCCGCTACCTTCCGATACTCCCGCCGACCGCTCTCGCCCTCCACCACCTCCAAATCCCACTCCACGCGCGAAAAATTCACGCGCCACTGCTCGCCCTCCCGCGGTGCCCGCCCCCCGCGCGCATCGTCATGTCGATCGAAGCAACGCCACGGCAGGGCCATCTCCACTGTCCAACCCCGATCCCTGTCGCGCGGGTCATTCAGCGTCCCCTCCAGACGCACCGCCGTGCGCAGCCCCACCGCGTCCCACCCGTTGTCCGCCTGTCCGCCGTCCTTGTACGGCTTGGGCAGGAACAAATCCCACACCGTGTTCAGCGCGTTGACTTCCAACTCGTAGTACTGATGGCTGTCCCCCGTCGGGTTCAGAAACACCTCGAAGTCGTTGTCGTGGAAGATCACGCTGTCGCGCTCGGTCAGCGTCGCCCAGAGGTCCGGCTCCTCCATCTCCGCCGCGATGTAGAGGCACTCGTCGTCCCACAGCATCTTCGCGCGCGTCCGCCATCGCGGAATCGGCCGCGCCGAGCCCTCGATATCAACGAAATCCTCCGTCCACGTCGCCGCCGACCATGCCGACTTGCCAAGATCGCCATCGATCTCGATCCCCCCCGCCACGCGTCGGCACAAGTATCGGCGTCTCACCTGCGGCGTCGGTTCCTTCATCCCCGCATCCTATCGCCTCCCCCACTTCTCATGCCTCATTGCCTTCTGCCTCATCGCTTCGTGCTTTCTGCCTCGATGCCTTCCTCTTCTCCTGCCTTGATGCCTCATGCCTCGATGCCTTCTTCGCCTCGCCACCTCCTCGTCCCTTCTCCTCTCTCTACCCTCACTCCGTGTCGCTCGACCTCGCCAGCAATCTCTGGTCCCTCCTCGCGCTCGACGGCCCGCCGCACCTCCGCGATCGGCCCATCCCCGCCCGCATCCCCGGCTGCGTCCACCTCGACCTCCTCCGCGCCGACCTCATCCCCGACCCCGCACGCGACCTCAACGAACTCGACCTCCAATGGATCGGCCACACTCGCTGGCGCTACGAGTGCCGCCTCACAGCCCCCGATCCGCTCCCGCACGCACCCCTCGATCTCGTCTTCGAGCGCCTCGACACCATCGCCCGCGTCACGCTCAACGACACACACCTCGGCGATGCCGCCAACGCTCACCACCCCCACCGCTTCGACATCCGCTCCGTCCTCCGCACCGGCACGAACCACCTCGCCGTCGAGTTCACGCCGCCACTCCTCCACATCCGCGATGAGGAACGCCGCCTCGGTGCTCGGCCTGTCAACGGCGACTGGGACCCCTTCATCTTCCTCCGCAAGCCCGCCTCCAACCTCGGCTGGGACTGGGGACCAAAACTCGCTACCGTCGGCATCAGCGGCCCCGTCCGCCTCGAAGCCTGGCAACACGCCCGCATCGCCTCCGTCCGCCCGCTCATCCTCGCCGCCGACGCCGAGCACGCCGACGTAGCCGTTCACATCGACCTCGAGTGGGACGACGCCACGCCGCTCCATGTCTGTGCGTCGCTCTTCGACCCCGACGGCCATCTCGCGGCCTCCGCCGACGACACCGCCGCGCTCCATTCCCAGCCTCTCCTCCACCTGCACATCGACCGCCCCCACCTCTGGTGGCCCAGATCCCACGGCAGCCAGCCCCTCTACACCCTCCGTGTCGAACTCGACGGTCCTTCTCGTGCCACTGGCTTCGCCGCTTCGGCGACGCCAGTGCCGTTCACCTCGCGCCGCGCTTCAGTGGCACAGCCATCCCGCCTGTGCGAACACTCCACCCGCCTCGGCCTCCGCACCATCACTCTCGACACCTCTCCCGACCGCCACGGCTCGCGCTTCCGCTTCCTTGTCAACGGCAAACCCATCTTCGCCAAGGGTGCCAACTGGATTCCCGAGGGCCTCTTCCCCGGCCTCGCCGACCACGCCACCGTCCGCCAACGCCTCCGTCAGGCCACCGACGCCAACATGAACATGCTCCGCGTCTGGGGCGGCGGGCTCTACGAATCCGACGACTTCTACAACGCCTGCGACGAACTCGGCATCCTCGTCTGGCAGGATTTCGCCTTCGCCTGCGCGATGTATCCCGAGGAGCCGCCCTACCCCGCACTCATCGAGCGCGAAGCACGCCACAACATCGCCCGCCTCGCCTCCCACCCCTGCCTAGCCCTCTGGTGCGGCGGCAACGAATGCGTCTGGGGCCACAAATCATGGGGCTGGAAAGAGCGCCTCGCGCCCCGCCAATCCTGGGGCTCGCACTACTACTTCGACCTCCTGCCGCGCCTCCTCGCCGAACTCGACCCCACTCGCCCCTACTGGCCCAACAGCCCGTGGTCGGGCGCGCGCTCGCACCACCCCAACGACCCCCGCCACGGCGACCGCCACACCTGGGACACGTCCCTCCCGCACGCCCGCTCCTTCATCCCGCGCTTCGCCAGCGAGTTTGGCCACCAATCACCTCCCACCTTCGCCACCCTCGCCGCGGCGCTCTCCAACCCCGAGCGCGACCTCCGTATCGACTCATCCACACTCCATCACCGCCAGCGCGCCACCGGCGGCACGACGCGACACATCGACACCCCCATCGCCGACTTCTTCCGCACGCCCACCTCCTTCGACGACTGGCTCTCGCTCGCCCACCTCCTCAAGGCTCGCGCCCTCTGGACACAACTCACCTGGCTCCGCGTCCACCGCGGCCTCTGCGACGGCGCACTCCTCTGGCAACTCAACGACTGCTGGCCCGGCATGAGTTGGTCCCTCATCGACTCCGCCGGCCGCCCCAAGCCAGCCTACTTCGCCGTCCGCCGCGCTCTCGCCACACGCCTCCTCGCCTTCCATCCCGTCGGCACCCGCACCGTACTCTTCGCCGACAACGACACCGACGACCCCTGGAACGACGCTGTCCGCGTCCGCTATCTCGACGCCACAGGCACGACTCGCCTCGAACGCTCTTTGGCGCTTTCCCTCTCGCCCCGCTCCGCCGCCGCGCTTGCCGATCTAACCCCCAGCACCGCGCTGCGCTCGCTCGACCTCTCGTCCGCGAGCACGCCCATCATCGATGCCTCATGCGCGCAAGCCCGCGACACCTTCTTCCCCGACGCCCCTCTCCTGCCACCCGACTTCCACGCCTCCCTCGACCGCGACAGCAACCTCTTCCGCCTCACCTTCACCGCCCGCTCCATCATCCGCGATCTCACCCTTGCCGTCGATCGTCTCGACCCAGACGCCACCGTCTCCGATCAACTCCTCACCCTCCTCCCCGGCGAATCTCGCACCATCACCATCACCTCCGCACGCTCCCTCGCCCTCGCCGACCTCACCTCCTCGCCCGTTCTCGCCTGCGCCAACCTGCACACCCGCCGCTCACTCCTTCAGCCCCTCCGTCCCTGATCCCGCCACGAATCCCCGCCGCAGAACCGCGTACATCACCAGCACCGGCACCACCGTCAGCGTCGTCGCCGCCATCACCAAATTCCACGGCGTCCCGCCGTGCTGAGACTGATACTGCTGCAATCCCAGCGGCAGCGTGTACAACTCCCGATGATTCAAAAATACCAGCGGCCCCAGAAAATCATTCCACGACGCCACTACCTGAAACAACGCCGCCGACGCCAGCGCCGGCTTCGAGAGCGGCAGCACCACCCGCCAGAACACCCCGAACGTCGAGCATCCGTCCAGCCGCGCCGCCTCGTCCAACTCCCGCGGAATCCCCAGGAAAAACTGCCGCAGCAGGAACACGCTGAACGCCCCGCCAAACCACGCCGGCACCCACAGCGGCGCCAACGTCCCGATCAGCCCCATCTCCTTCATCAGGATGTACTGCGGCGCCACCAGCACCGGCCCAGGGATCATCAGCGTCGCCAACACCACCACAAACACCGTCTCGCGCCCGCGCCACCGAAGCCGCGACAATCCAAACGCTGCCACCGCGCTCGCCGCGACCATTCCGATCGTGCTCAGCCCCGCCACCACCAGCGAGTTCCTTAGATAGAGCGGAAAGTCCGCTGTCGTGCCCGTCCACACCTCGCCATAGTTTTGCGCCGCGCGCTCCGCAACACTCCCCGCATCCGCGCCAGGCGTCGCGCGCAGAGACCCCATCACCATCCACACCATCGGCAGCGCGAACGCCGCGCCCAGGAGCCACAGCACCGCCGTCGCCCACACGCCGCCCGCGCCGCCCGCCCCCGATCTGTCCGCTGCCTCTTGTTTCATCTGAGCTTTGCCGTTCTACTGCTTTGCTGCTTTGCTGTTCTGCTGCTTTGTTGCTTTGAGCTTTGCTGCTTTGAGCGTTGCTTTCTCCCTACCCCGCCCTGTAATACACCGCCCGCCGCGCCACCCCAAGCACCACCGCCGTCAGCCCCAGCGTCACCACCAGTTGCAGCCACGCCAGCGCGCACGCATACCCCATCCTTCCGTACACAAACGCGTTGAAATACACCGACATCGATAGCGTCTGCGTCGAACGCTCCGGCCCGCCACGCGTCATGATCAGCGGCCACGCGAAAAGCTGCAACGACCAGATCACCGCCATCACCACGTTGAACACCACCGCCGGCGCGATCCCCGGCAGCGTCACGTGCCACCACCGCCGACCCGCCCGCGCTCCATCAACCTCCGCCGCCTCATACAACGCCCGCGGCACCCCGCGCATCGCCGCCGAATACACCACCACCGCGCTCCCCACCGACCACAACCCCATCACCGCCATCGACGGCAGCGCCCACCGCGCATCACCCAGAAAGTTCGGGCTCGATACGCCCACCGCTCCGAGCCCCCGCGCCAGCGGCCCATCGCCGGGGTTATACATCCATAGCCACACCATCGCCGCGGATGCCGGCGGCGCCAGCGTCGGCGCAAACACGATCGCCCGCACCAGCCCCGACCCGCGCAGCCCGCGTTCCAACAGCCCCGCCAGCACGAGCGACAGCACCGTTCCGCCGATGACCGCCATCGCCGCATACACCATCGTGTTCCGCGCCGCCGCTCGCACCACAGGGTCCGCCGCCAACTCGCGATAGTTCGCCAGCCCCACATACACGGGCCGCTCGAGCAGCGAATAGTCCGTGAGGCTCAGCCAGACGCTCATCGCCGCGGGGATCGCCGTGAAGAGCGCGAAACCCGCCAGCCACGGGCTTGTCCACAGCAGCCCGCGCGCGATCTCGCGTGTCGTTTGCCCCTCGCTCATGCGCGCGCCCCCTGCCGCATCGCGCGCAACCGCCTCGCCTGATCCAACACCTCTTGCGCCCGCCGATTCAGCCTCCCTAGCGTCTCCGTCACGTCCTCGCCCGACCAGATCGCGTCAAACGCCCCCGCCGTCAGGTCTGAATACTGCTGCCACGCCCGCGTCTGTGGCAAGACCTGCACCCGCTCGCTCTTGGCCACGCGATCATGCACCCCAACGTACGCGTTCGCGTGCCCCCGCGCAAACCCCTCCGAAACCTCGCGCATCGGCGAACTCTTGCAGTGCTCCCGTGCCAACGCCTCTTGCACCTCCGCACGCTGCGTATACCTCACAAACTCCCACGCCGCCTCCGGATGCGGGCACCCGCGCGGTATCGCGATCACGTCCGCCTCGAGCAAGCCCACCGGCGATTCTCCCGCCGCCTCACGCACGCCACCTCCCGTCGGCAGCGGCACACATCCATACTCCAACTCCGGTGCCGAACGCCTCGCAAAGTTCGCGATCCACGGCCCCTGCGCGATCATCGACACTCGTCCGCTCAAAAACGGGTCCGCCGCCGAGTGATACGTCCCCGCAAATCCTGTCGCAAACCGCCGCGACTCCTCTCGCCCCAGCCTCCCGGCCGTCCGGCTCACCCACTCATACGCCGCGATCGACCCCGGCTCCTTCAGCGTCGCCAGATTCCGCTCCGCGTCATACAGCCTTCCTCCAAAGACCACCGGCCACACATAAGGCCACCAGAACGGCAGGCTCTGCATGAAACCCGCTCGCTCGATCCGCCCCGACCGATCCCGCACCGTCAACCGCTCCGACGCCGCGTCCAGTTCCTCCACCGTCCGTGGCGGACGCTCGATCCCCGCCTCCGCAAAGTGCCGCTTGTTGTAATAGAGCGCCAGTGTATAGCACGTGTTCACGCCCGCCCATTGCCGGCCCTCGTGCGAGAGCAGCCGCGCCACCGCCGGCGCATACCGCCCCGCCAGTTCCCCGCCGCCCGGCATCCCATCCAGCGCCACCAGCGCCCCCGCTTCCGCGAAGAGCGGCACGTTGTAACTGTACAAACCCACCACGTCCGGCGGATCGCCGCCGCCGATCGCCACCATCGCCTTGCTCACGATGTCGCTGATCGGAACCCGCTCCACCCATACCCGGTCCTGCGATCCGTTGAACCCATCCACCACCCGCTGAATCGCCTCGCCCTCCGCTCCCGTCCACTTCTCCCAATAGCGGATCGCAACCCGTCTCCGAGCCGAATCATCGCGCGCCGCGCGGCCCGACCGTCGCCCCGGCATCACCAGCGCACCTACCGCCGCCGCTCCCAGCACGCCCATCACCCCCCGCCGCGTCCACTCTCCAGCGCTCGCCCGCATCGCGCCATGATACTGCCCGCCTCTTCGTGCCACCGACCGTGGCGCCGCACGGTCGGTGCTCAGCGCCTGGCCGATCGCGCAAGCGATCGGTGCTTCCTGCCTCCCTGCCCTCGCGCCTCCGTGCCTTCCTGCCTCGATGCCTCATGCCTCGATGCCTCATGCCTTCATGCCTTCATGCCTTCATGCCTTCATGCCTTCTTCCACCATCAAACTCACGATCCTGAACGGCCCCATCGGCACCATCGTCACCCCATCCTCGTGCCGCAGCCCGTCAAACTCCATCGGCCTCTCCATCAGATCCACGGCCCGCACCCCGCCGACGCGCACCTTCCACTTCACCCGCGCCACACCGCCTAGGCCGCCCGTCTCCACCAGCCGCATGACGAACCCCGTGCCCCGCTCTGCCGGCTTGATCGCCACCACCTCGACGCGCGCCGGCCCGTCGACCTCGATCCTCAACGCTGCCCACGACGCGCCATCGCGCATGTTCCTCTTGCCCTCGGATTCATCGCCGCTCGCCACGCCGCTTCCCGCGACAAACAGCGGCGCGTTGTACGCCTCGGCCTCCCGATCAACGCCCGCCGCTCGCCAATCACCACCATGAGGCATGAGCGCAAACTCCAACTCCTGCTCGCCGATGTCCGCTTCCGGATCGGGAAACCGCGTCCCGCGCAACAGCGTCAACCCCAGAACGCCATCCAGGCAACTGTGCCCATAGATTCCTCGATTCAACACCGCCAGACCGACGCCGCCCGAACCGCGCGCGTCGGACACATCCGCCCATCGCTGCGCGCACACCTCGAACCGCGCCCGATCATGCCGTGTGCGCGCGCGTAGCGCCCGACGCACATGCCCGAACTGCACCTCCGTCGTCGCCGCGTCCGACCGCGCTGCCGACGGAAACAGCACCCGCAGCAGCGTCCGCGACTCGCGCCAATCCACTCGGCAGCGCACGTCCAGCCGCGGTGAGCCGGCATCCAGCGAATACCGCATCACCATCCGGCTCGCGCGCCCGAGCGGCCGCTCGACCTCGATCGCCGCGCGCAGCGGCCCGCGCTCCACCACTTCCACCCGTGCCGCCGCGCCGCTGAGAACCCGCCGCGTGCGCGCATGATCGAGGTCGATGTCCCACGCCTCCCAATGCCGCGGCGTGTCGGTGTAGAGTGCCACGTGGCACGTCCCGCCGCGCGCGCACACCTCCGGTCCGAGCCTCCCATCCCGCCGCACCTGCCGCAGACTGCTCACCCGACCCGCAGCATCGATAGCCGCACGAATCACGCTGTTGGAAAGGACATGACCATCGGCGCGCGCCGAAGCGATGTCCAAGGCCGTACCGGAGGCGCGAGGTACCCGCGAGACACCAATCGCCGGCACGTCGCGGACAAAGACGAGCGCACCCTCATGCTCGGCAACGCCCGATCGCGGCGACGAAGCAGGGTTGAAGACGAGCGGCGTGCCGCCGTTGAGCGCAAAGGCCCAGCGCTCGCTCCCGGCTCGAATCAGGTTCCCGGCGACGGCATCGACCACCGCCATCTCACGCCGAGAGTCCTTATATACAGCGCCGATCGACGACCCCGGCAAGATGTCGTGGAACTGGTTGAGCAGGAGCAGTTTCCAGGCCTCATCGAGGACGCCACGCTCATCAGCCGAGGGCGGGGCATCACCCGGCCCGGCGGCGAGTAGCCACTCGGCGATGCGGAGCCGCTGCTCGGCGCGGCGGTTGGATCGCTTCAGCCACTGCTGCGTGGTGTAGGTGCCGCGATGGCGCTCGAGATAGAGGTCACCGGCGTGGACGGGGAGCGAGCGGCCGAGCAACCCGTAGTCGCGGCGTGCGGCGTGAAGGGCATCGCAGAACTGGCGGATGGTGCCCTGCGCGATTGCGGGCAACGCGGGACAGGCGTTGGCGAGATGGATGCGTTGGAGCGTGTCAGAGGTTGGGCCACCGCCGCCGTCGCCGAACCCGAATGGTTGCAGGAAAGAAGAGAGGCATGGAGGCAACGCGGCATCAAGGCACGAGTCGGTGAAAGGCGAACGACAGAGGTTATCGTGGGCGCGGCGGAGTTCGCGCGGCGTGTTGGTGGCGTTGTATTCGTGGCCGGGCGTGCAGTGGCTGAGGACTTCGGTGCCGTCGAGCCCGCGCCAGAGAAAGGAGGAGTAGGGAAACTTGTTCGTGTCGTTCCAGGCTAGTTTGTTGGTGATGAATGTGGTGAGGCCGGCCTGCGCGATAATCTGCGGAAGCGTTGCCGGAAAGCCGAAGGTGTCGGGAAGAAAGAGGCACGTCGGCGGCGCGATGTCGGGGAACTTGGATTGCCAGTAGGCGCGCGCGTGGAGAATCTGGCGGACCAGCGATTCGCCGCTGGGGATGTTGCAATCGGGCTCGATCCACATCGCGCCGCCGCCGGCACCCTCCCAGCGGCCGTCGCGAACGCGCTGGGCGATGCGCGCGAAGAGCCCGGGGCTCTCGGCCTCGAGCCATTGGTAGAGTTGCGGCTGGGTGCAGGTGAAGCGGAAGGCCGCGTCCTCGTGCATCAGTTGCAGCGCGGTGGAGAACGTGCGGAGGCACTTGCGGCGGGTGTGCGCGGTGGTCCAGAGCCACGCGGTATCGATGTGGGCGTGGCCGACGGCGAGGCAGTGGGTGCGCGGGCCGGGCGGCGGCGGATGCAACTTCATGGCGGATTCGAGGAGAGCGGCGGCTTCGGCGGGGCGATCGAGGAGCGAAAGGGCACGCTCGGCAGCGTCGGCGAGTGAGTCCCGATCGCTCGCGCGATCGGCTCCAGAGATGCACCGACCGGCTCGGGAGGCGTCGCGTGGGGCGTCGAGTTTCAGCAGGTCGGCGACGAACTCGAGCAACACGCGGAGTCGATCAGCCGCATCATCGATGACGACAAGTTCGGCGAAGTTGAGGCGACCGGGGTCCGGCTCGGCCCAGCGTTGGTGCTCCGCGGGCGAATCCCAGAAAAACGTCGTCGCGCCGAGCGGGCGGATGCACTCGGCGTGGATCAGGAGTTGAAGTCGGCCGTGAGAGAGCAAGGAACTGGGAAGCGGGACGAGGGTATGGTTGTCGTCGAGGCCGTGGAAGGGCGCACCGTCGAGCCAGAGGAGGGCCTCGGTACCGCTGGAGAAACGGAGGTGGGTGCGCCGGCCGAGCATGGATGCGGGCACGCGGCCCCAGAGGCGAAACCACGCGCTCGACCAGACCGGCCCCCACCGCCAGCCTGCCGAGGCGGGGCGATAGTCGGCACGCTCGGCATCGGCGAGAGGAATCGGATCGGCGGATTGGTGGACTTCAACGGCGAGCGGCACGGCAGCGGCGAAGATCGGCAGGCGAGCGGCGGCGGCGAGGAGACGATCGGGGAGCATCGCGGCGATGCTACGCGGCAGTGGTCGCTTCGAGGCGGCGCATCAGTCCAACGAAGCGTCGGACTGATGGCACCCGACCGCTCAATCGTGCGGCAGGATGCACAGGTCGCGCACCGCCCACGCGATGGTCTCGGGCGCGCCCTTCGGACAACGCCGCGTGAGCATTCGTCGGCGGATGCCCAGGCCGAGCAGGAACGCCTCATCGACGGGCGCGGAGCGTGCCTGCGTGCGCAAGAGATCGATCTCGGGCAACTCGAGCGGCACGCACATCCAGGCCTGCGGATCGTCGCTGTCGGCCCAATCGACCTGCTCGGTGAAAATCCAGAGGTACATCCGCCCGCAGTGGCGACAGCAGCGCGTGCTGACGATGAAATGCGACTCGTCGATGAGCGTGTCGATGACGACCGCGCGGCGGAGCACTTGGAACGCCGCGGCAGCATCGTCGCTCAGACAGGCGCAGGGATCGGGCAGGACGCACCTCCGGTGGCGATGCTATTCGGAGCGTGCGGGCGTCAGGCGATGTTCCGAGCCGCGCTATCCGAGGCCACACGGTCGGAGTCGGCGTGACTTGTGCCGCATTCGGGGCAGACGGCGTCGGCGGCGAGGCCGGTGAGCGAGTAGCCGCAGCGTGAGCAGTGGGCGGCATCGTGGCGACGGGTCTTGAGGGCTGCGTAGGCGTGAAGCATGCCGCCGACGGTCACCAATGGCCACATTGGAATGCCGAGGTAGCGGATTTTGCCCCAAACACATACGCCTGTCGCGGGAAGAAAGAATCCAAGTCGTTGAGGCTCAGCGGCAATGCGCTGCAACTGGTATCTTGACAGCAACTGAGCCGGACCACGGAGGTGCCACCCCCGTTCCACAGCGATCGATGAAAACTGCGTCGTCCAAGTAGCTTGCCTGAGGATCGGCCATGTTTCGCATTGATACTCATCGAGGGCGCGTGAGCACCAGTCTCCGCCCCAATACGCTGCGAAGTAGCCGTCGCGCATGCAGACCGAGAGTAAATCGCCGTCATAGCGGGCTTGGAACAAGCAGAGCGAGGCGGCCCAATACCCCAGCCCGAGGATCCACGTCCATTTGCCAATGCGACGGAGTCCGTTGTGGGTGCGTGGAGGAATGGTCATGTGTGGCTGGTATGCAGGTGCGGACGACGAATCGTTGGCGGGTGACGAGATGGCCGCACGGACATCCATGGCGAGGTTCGTGGCGCGACGAGAAAGCGAAGAATCGACGGGGACCGTCGATGTACCCGGGAGGACGACCTCCGGTGCGAGGTCCGTGGCACGTTCCGATCGCTCGCGCGATCGGCTCAAATGGCTTGCGTTTGATCGTCCCGATGGCAGCGTATACAGTTGGCGTCGGTGTGGACACTCTGGCGGAGGGTGTCCGGTTCCAGCAGTCCCCAGCAAGAGGCATTCGCACGCATGGCCATCGCTCTAGAACGCCGGAAGCAAGTTGTCGCGGATTACCGGACCCACGACACGGACACGGGCTCGCCGGAGGTGCAGGTCGCGATGCTGACCGAGAAGATCAATGCTCTGGCGGAGCATCTGAAGGAGCATCTGAAAGACCATCACAGCCGTCGCGGGCTGATCCTGATGGTCGGCCGGCGCAACCGGCTGCTGCGATATCTGTCACAGACGAACCGCGAGAGTTACCTGGGCGTGATCGCGCGTCTTGGGCTGAGGAAGTAAGCGTCGGGCGCCGGAGACGGCGCTCGCTTTGCTTTTGAGGTGCTTGTCCTGCCGGTGGCAGTGGACAAGCGGCAGTTTCGTGCGACGAGCCGCACCGGTCGTGAGGCTGGTGCCCACTGAGAGCCTGCCACTTGTCTTCTGCCTCTGGAGCCCACTGGGGGCAAGGGTCAAGCCCTGAATATGAGTGCCCGGACGCGCGGCCGATTCTCGGCGAGCGCGGGTGGAGCACAGTTGCCCTGGTCAGCACACAGCGGCTGAACGGTGGCACGCAAACGGAAGGGCTACAGATGGCATTGGGAACGACTCGCGTTGAGAGAGAAATCGGCGGCCGGATGCTCGTGCTCGAGACGGGGCTGGTCGGCAAGTTGTGTCACGCGGCGGTGATGGCGAGTTACGCGGGCAGCACGGTCATCGCGACGGTGGTCCGTGCGGCCCCGCGCGAGGGACTCGACTTCTTTCCGCTGACGGTGGACTACCGCGAGAAGACCTCGGCCGCGGGCAAGTTTCCCGGCGGGTTCCGCAAGCGGGAGGGCGCTCCGAACGAGAAGGAGACGCTCACGATGCGGATGATCGACCGCCCGATCCGGCCGCTCTTTCCCGACGGCTTCATCGACGAGATCCAGGTGCAGGTCTGGGTGATGAGCCACGACGGCGAGAACGACACGGACGTGCTCGCGGGCACGGCGGCCTCGGCGGCGCTGGCCATCAGCGATGCCCCCTTTGAAGGCCCGACGGCGACCGTCCGCGTCGCGCGAATCCACACCGACGACGGCACGCGGTTCGTCATCAATCCAACCGTGACGCAGATGGATTATTCCGATCTCGATCTCGTGCTCGCCGGGCACAAGGACGGGATCAACATGATCGAGGTGGGCGCGGCCGAGGTGGGCGAGGCGGACGTCCATGCCGCGATCGAGTTCGGCTATGGCCAGGTTCGGGAGACGCTCGAACTCATCAATGAACTGGTCGCCAAGGTCGGGAAGGAGAAGGTCATCGGAACGCTGGCGCTCCCGGCCGACGATGTCGTCGCGACGGTGAAGGCGGCGGCGGAGCGCGAGATGACCGCCGCCCGAAAGATTCCCGGCAAGCAGGCGCGGCATCAGGCCGTGGATGCCCTTCGGACGAAGGTGCTCGATGAGAAGTTCGCGCTGAAACTCGACGGGACGTACGGGCAGTATGCCGAGTCGCTGAAGCGTCGCGTGCAGGCGAAGGAGGCGTTCCGCCGGCTCGAGGAGAAGGTGACGCGGCGGCTGATTGTGGAGAGCGGGAGCCGGGCCGACGGTCGCGGGCCGACCGAGATCCGCCAGATCACCGGGCAGGTCGGCGTGTTCGCGAGGACGCACGGCTCGTCGCTCTTCCAGCGCGGGGAGACGCAGTCGCTGGTGTCGTGTACGCTGGGCACGGCAAAGGACGAGCAGATCATCGACGGGCTGATTCCCGAGTATTCGAAGAAGTTCACGTTGCACTACAACTTTCCCCCATTCGCCACGGGCGAGGCGAAGCGGATCACGGGACCGGGCCGGCGTGAGATCGGTCACGGCGCGCTGGCGGAGCGGTCGCTGATGGGCATCCTGCCGAGCCCGGAGGAGTTCCCGTACACGATCCGCGTCGTGTCGGACATCACCGAGAGCAACGGCTCGTCATCGATGGCGTCGGTCTGCGGCGGGTGCCTGGCGCTCATGGACGCGGGCGTGCCGGTGAAGGGGACGTGCGCGGGGATCAGCGTAGGCCGATTTGCCGATGACAACGACCAGCACGAGTTGTTCGTGACGGACATCATCGGCGAGGAGGACTTCTTCGGCGACATGGACTTCAAGGTGGCGGGGACGCGCGAGGGGATCACCGGCATTCAGTTGGACCTCAAGGCCCGCGGGCTGACGCTCGAGCAGGTCGAGCGGATTCTGGAGCAGGCTCGCGTCGGACGGCTGAACATCATCGAGACGATGGAGACGATCATCGCCGCGCCGCGGCCCGAGATCTCGCCGCTGGCTCCGCGTCTGATCACGCTGAAGATCGACCCGGAGAAGATCGGCAAACTGATCGGGCCTGGCGGGAAGATGATCCGCGGGCTGCAGGAGAAGTACGGCGTGACGATCGACGTGGAGGACGACGGGACGGTGATGATCGCCGCGCCCAACGGCGATGCGATCGCGGGCGCGCGGGCCGAGGTCGAGGCGCTGTGCGAGGAGATCAAGGTCGGGACGATCTACACGGGCAAGGTCGTGAGCACGAAGGACTTTGGCGCGTTTGTCGAGTTGGCCCCGGGCACCGACGGCATGTGCCACATCTCCGAGTTGGCGGACGGCTACGTCAAGAGTGTCTCGGACGTGGTGCGGATCGGTGACATGATCAAGGTGAAGGTGATTTTGATCGACGATCAGGGGCGCATCAAGTTGAGCCGCAAGGCCGCGATGGCGGGCGAGGGCGGTGCGCCGGCACCGGTCTATGCCGACGCGCCGGGCGGGGGCGAGGGCGGCGGCGGCGAGGGTGAGTATCGCGGCGGTGAGGGCGGGGGCCACGGAGGCGGTGGCGATCGCGGCCCGCGGCGCGGTGGCGGCGGCGATCGCGGGCCACGGCGCGGCGGAGGTGGCGACCGCGGTCCTCGGGGGGGCGGCGGCGGACGGGGATAAGTCTCGCGGCTGATTCCGCACGGACCTCGAAGCGAGATCCGTGGCACGAGACGCGAACTGAGGACTGCGCCATGCACCGACCGCTCAATGCAGCGGTCGGTGGCACGATTGTGCCGATGGTGTCTGTCATCCATGAGTGCCGTGCGTTCGAAGTTGTTGGCCCGGCTGGCGGCGCTGACGCTGGTTGTCGCGGCGATGGCGATGCTGTCCGTACGGCACTCGCTCCATTCACTATCAGTGCGTGTGACGGGCAAGAAGACCGTCGATGATCGGCTCCGCGAGTTTGGCGATGCGAAAGCGCGGGTCGAGCAGCATTTCGCGCGAGCCGGCGTCGCCTTTCCGCCGGCGCGTGTCGTCCTGCTTGGCCTCAAGCAGGAGAAGCGGCTGGTTGTGTACGCGGCGGCGGCGGACGGACCGATGCGGTTCATCACCGACTACCCGATCGTGGCGGCGAGCGGCAAGTCAGGGCCGAAGTTGCGCGAGGGCGATCGGCAGGTGCCCGAGGGCGTCTATCGCGTCGAGTCGTTGAATCCGAACAGCAGGTATCACGTCGCGCTGCGGGTCGGCTATCCCAACGAGTTTGATCGCGCGATGGCCCATCGCGACAGACGGACGAACCTCGGCGGCGACATCATGATCCACGGCAGCAACGGCTCGGTGGGCTGCCTCGCCATGGGCGATCCGGCGTCGGAGGAACTCTTTGTGCTCGCGGCGAAAACTGGAATCGAGCGGGTGAGGATCATCCTCGCGCCGCTCGATCTGCGTCGTGCTGATCCGCCGAGGCTTGACGAGGTCGCGTGGCAGGCGGATCTGTATGAAGCGATCCACGAGGCGATGCGCGATCTGGAATAGCGATGGGCGAAGGGCCGTGACTCCACTCAGACCCTGTGCCATTCGAGCCTTTCGCCGCGATTACCTCCCCTTGGGAAGGTCGCCCTCGCCGAAGAGTCGGAAGTGCTTTCGGCGGAGGATCTGCCCCGCGAGCGTGAGATCGTCGACCGCGAGCGCGATCGTCGGCGTGCCGTTGGGCCGGATCATGAGCGGGTAGGCGAACTGGATGTTGAGTTCGGCACCGAGCAGCGAAAGACAGAGGCTTGAGAGCGTGTGCCCCTCCGAGAGTTCGACGACGAGGAGATCGGTCTCGGAGAATGCGAGTTTCTGCTCGTTGAGGAGTTTGCGCGCGTCGTTGGAACAGTTGGTAATGATGCGGACGATCGCGCAGTCACTCGCCTCATGCACGCTGATCGCACAGATCTGGCAGGTGGAGCCGTCGAACGATTCGACAAGGTCGAGTAGCCGCCCGACCTTGTTTGGCAGGAAGACCGAGAACTGAGTGACGATCGGGGGGGCGTACCCCTGCGTTGTCTCCATCGGCGTCTGTGCCTGGCTCATGCGGACGCGTCCCAAACGTCCAAGACCGCGATGGCGCGGTCGATGGCTCGCCCCCGCCGACGGGTAGACAGACCCACGAGCAGCCCACCCAAGTGGCGTTGACTTCGCTCAGTTTACCACAGGAGGCCGGATCGCACAAGCCCAAAATGGCGGACAACCATGGATTTACAACCCCCTGCAGGGGTCGGCAGCCACAATCCGGCAACGAAAGCCGGGCCCCGACAGACCAGGAATCAGACGGAGAAACTCGAACCGCAGCCGCAGGAGGTGGTGGCGTTGGGATTCACGAACTGGAACCCGCGGCCCATGATCTCGTCCTTGAAGTCGATGGTGGTGCCATTGAGGTAGAGCAGGCTTTTGGGGTCGCAGATGATCTTGATGCCGTGCTGCTCGAAGACCTCGTCGTGGTCCTTCTGGGACTCGGTGAGGTCGAGGACGTAGGAGAACCCGGAGCAGCCGCCACCCTTGACCCCGACGCGGAGGCGGACCTTGTCGGCGTCGAGTTCCTGCTGCTGGATAATGGTGCGGATCTCGCGTGCGGCGACCTCGGTGAGGATGACGCCGGCTTGCTGCTGGGTTTCACCGACCTGTGTGAGTGTGCTCATCTGTTGGCTCCTGCGAGTGATTCTACGTCGTGTCCGTGCCGCACGTTCGCGGCTTGTCAGTGAGCGCTGGCCGCCTGGCGTTCTTCTACCTTGATCCCGTTTTTGCGGCGGTAGTCGTCGAGGGCGGCGCGGATGGCGTCCTCGGCGAGGACGGAGCAGTGGATCTTGACGGGCGGGAGGCTCAGTTCCTCGACGATCTGTGTGTTCTTGATCTGGCCGGCTTCGTCGATGGATTTGCCCTTGATCCACTCGGTGGCGAGTGAGGAACTGGCGATGGCGGAGCCACAGCCGAAGCACTTGAACTTGGCGTCCTCGATCTTGCCGGTGGACGGGTCCACCTTGATCTGGAGTTGCATGACGTCGCCGCACTCGGGCGCGCCGACGAGCCCGACGCCGACGTCCTTGCGGGACTTGATCTCGGCCTGGGTGCCGAAGGTGCCGACGTTGCGGGGGTTTTCATAATGGTCGATGATTTTGGGGCCGTATGCCATCGTTGCCTCCGACTAAGCGTTCGCTCAGATTGGTTTGAAACTCAGTGCGATGTAAACTGGCAGGTGCGTCCGTTCTTCCATCTCTTCCTGAAGGCGACCGAGTACACGATTCAACTCGTAGCCGCTGCCGCCTGCGGCTCCGCTTGCGACCGGCACCGTCCAACCGCCGTTGGCGAGGGTGATTCGAGCGGGATCAAACGTCAGTGCAAACTGCCGGATTCCAGGATCGATCATCCACACGTCATTCAAGGCCCTGACGATGGTGTCTTTATTGTGGTTCCCGTTCGTGCTCATTCCGCAATCCTATCTACGAGTTCCAAGACCTGGCCAGCGAGCCGGCGGGCCTGTTTCGCGTCCCGCGATTCAAGCGTCAACAGCGGGCCATAGTCGGCAATGACTCGAAGTCTTTTGCACTCATCAATCGAAGATCGCATCGAAGCGACCAAGTAGTGTGGATGGCTTCGGGAGAGCACGGTTCCGACATGCGAACCGATGCTCTCGTGGGTCCATGTGTCGAGTTCGGCTCGCGGTGTCTCCCCTTTGCTGAGCAGGAACGCATGCGCAGCCGCAAAGGCCGCATAATACGACCGCGACACGGAAGACCGCGGATGGGATTCCACTAACTTGGTCGCTGCTTCAAGCGCCGAATCGGCACAAGACCGCCAGGCTTGAATGGCCGCGAGTGGCTCGCTCACTCGATGCTCCTCAGTGCTTCGCCCACTCCACTTTGCTCACGTCGATCCCTTCCTTGTGCATGTCATAGAGCGGCGAGAGGTCGCGCAGTTTCTTGACGCTCGCCACGATGCGATCCGCCGAGTACTGGACCTCGTCCGGCGTCGTCCAGCGGCCCAGCGAGAGCCGCAGCGAGGAGTGCGCCAGGTCGTCGCCGATGCCCAGGCTCTTGAGGACGTAACTGGGCTCGAGGCTGGCGCTGGTGCATGCCGAGCCCGATGAGCAGGCGATTTCCTTGATTGCCATCATCAGGCTCTCGCCTTCCACGAACCCGAAACTGATGTTGGTGAGGTGCGGGAGGCGCTTCTCGCGATGGCCGTTGACCTGGGTCACGTCGAGCCGGCTGGTGATCGAATCCTCGAGCCGCTTACGAAGGCCGAGGAGGCGCTCGCCGTCGCGGTCCATCTCGGCCATGGCGATCTCGCAGGCCTTTCCGAGGCCAACGATGCCGGGAACGTTGAGCGTTCCCGAACGGAAGCCCCGTTCCTGCCCGCCTCCATCGACGAGGGACGTGAGCCGCACGCGGGGCTTGCGACGCCGGACATAGAGCCCGCCGACGCCCTTGGGTCCGTACATCTTGTGCCCGCTGAAACTCAACAGATCGACGTTGTCGCGCTCAACGTTGGTGGGCATCTTGCCGACCCACTGCGTGGCGTCGGTATGGAAGAGGATTCCCTTCTGGTGGCAGAGCGCGCCGATCTTCGGCACCTCGTTGATCGTGCCGATCTCGTTGTTCGCCCACATGATCGTGACGAGGATGGTGTCAGGTCGCAGTGCCGCGGCAACCGCCTCGGCCGTGATGATGCCGTCGCGCGGAGGCTCGAGGAACGTGACCTCGAAGCCCTCCTTGAGCAGCCGCTTGCACGGGTCGAGCACGGCCTTGTGCTCATGGATCGCGGAGATGATGTGGCCGCGCGGCTTGCCCGAGCCCGCAGGCGCCTTCTCGTACATCAGCGCCGCGCCGCGGATCGCGATGTTGTTCGACTCGGTAGAGCCCGAGGTGAACACGATCTCTTTTTCGTCCGCGCCGATCAGCGCGGCACTTTGCCCGCGGGCACGATCGACACCCTCCTCGGCCTCCCAGCCGAACCGATGGTTGCGACTGCCGGGGTTGCCGAAGATTTCGGTGAAGTACGGCAGCATTGCCTCGACCACGCGCGGGTCGCATGGGGTCGTCGCGGCATGATCCATATAGATGGGCAACTTCGGGGTCATGGCTCGGCTCCCTCGCGCGGCGGCGGCGAGCCGACCGCAAAATCAGACAAACATGTCCTGAGACTTAGAGTCATTCCAGCATTCAAGTATAGGCACGGCTGACCCTGCCCCTCAAAGCGTCCACCCAGCACCCGCGGCCGAGGCTGGTGTCGTAGAGCCAGCGGCCCGTTCCGCCCTCGGGCAGCAGCGGCTGGATGCCCTTGACGTGCGACATCACCTCGCGGAAGTTGGAGTGGTACGCCTTGTCGGCGGTCAGCGAGTCGGGGCGGCGTCGCGGGGTGCCGACCATGCCGCGCTCCTCGATCTCCGCATGGACCACGAGGTTTCGGCGGACGAGTACGCCGCGAAGCGCGCCGAACTACACGACCGCCAGGCCGGAATCCGGCTGCAACTCGAATCCTGCGACCGCAACGACCGTGACATAGAGGACTTGGCTGTCAAAGTCTTCGAACTGCCACAAAGCCTCGAAATCCGCCGGAAAACCGCGGATTACGCGTGCAAGCGGTCAATTCTGGAGTTGGTCTGCGAAACCGCCCTATCGAACCAGTACAACACCGAAATCCAAGCGAAAAAACCGTTCGAATTGCTTTCGAACGGTCTTCTCGTCTCCGAGAGTGGAGCGGAGGAGACTCGAACTCCCGACATCCAGCTTGCAAAGCTGGCGCTCTACCAACTGAGCTACCGCCCCGGCGGGTGATAATACGCGCGGTCGGCGAGGGCTTGCGCGGGTGGGGTGGCGCGACATGGTCCCTGCGTCTGTGTCGGTAGCGGCCGGGGTAACTGGGTCTCACCGAACGCCGATTGCCGGCAGGATGTCGCGGCGTGCGATCAGCATCTTCGTCTGCGGTGCGATCGCGGTCGTTGCCGTTCGCCGTCTGACGCCCGATAACGCGCTGGCCAGCGCCTCGGATTCGCGGCTGATTGTGTCCGGGGCCGCGCCGACGGAGGTGACTGCTGCGACGGCGGGCTCTCGCACGGACATCGCGTCGCTCGGTGGCAGGGATTTGGAAGTGCCGCGCAGCAAGTCCGCTCCGGAGGCGCGTGGTGCCCACGCGAATAAGGCCGATCAGCCTGACCGGCGTTCACACGAGGTACTTCGCCACGCGACTCGCACAACGCGGCGGAGTGAAGCGAGTATCCAGATCGCGACCGGGGAACCGGGCCAGAACGCGGGTGAGACGCCGGTGACTCCGCGTTCACGCATCGCGCTCGCGCGAGATGCGAAACTTCGCGGCGACACCGAAGCGGCGCGTGGGTTGCTCTTGGAGGCGTGGGAAGATGCGGCGACGCGGGCCGAGGCGGCCGAGGCGCTGTGGGCCTTGCACCGCGCACCGGGCTTCTCGCTGCGGCCCGATCGCGAGCAACTCGCGCGGACGATGGCGCTGCTGGGCGAGGGATTTCGTCGGCACGAAACACCCGGGTTCGTCGTGGTATCGGACGCCTCGGATCGATGGACACAAGAACGGGCCAAACTTCTCGAGCGGGCGCGGAGCAACTTCTTCCGCGTCGCCAAGCGGATGGGGCTCGCGTTCCATCCGCATCGTCACAAGTTGCTGTGCGTGCTGTTCGATGATCAGGAGGCGTACCGCCGGTTCGCGCGCGACCACGACGGCGTGGCGGCGGACTGGGTGGCGGGCTACTACGCGAGCGGCGCGAATCGCATTGTGTCGTACAACGACGCGAGATCGGCGGACGTGACTCAGGCACGGGCGCAGATCGAGGCGGCGTTGGCGAAGGTTGCGAAACTGCGCGCCGACGCGCACGACGCCGAGCGTCGCGGTGACGCCGCGCTGGCGGGCCGTATGCGCGCGGCGGCGGAGGGTGCCGAGCGGCAGGTGCGGCTCGCCTCGGCGCGGCTCGAGTCCGGGGCGACTGAATCCGCGTCGGCAAAGGTCGTACACGAAGCGATCCACCTGCTCGCGTACAACACGGGCGTGCAGCGGGCGGGACGCGATTATCCGTTCTGGCTGACCGAGGGCCTGGCGACGAGTTTCGAGTTTGACGGCTCGGCAGGTGCATTTGGGCCGGATCGATCGCGCGGACTCGCAAGCCGTCGGCAGGCGATGAAGGAACTGGCGGCGTCGGGCCAACTCGCACCGATCGAGGTGCTGCTGCTGGCGCGGCCGACGATGGAGTGGGACGCGACGCAGGCCGAGGCGATGTACGCGCAGAGCCACGCGCTCTTTCGCGTGCTCTTCAATCGCGACCCGCGGGCGATGGGGCGCTATGTCGAGGCGATCGGCGATCGCGGACCGGGCCGGATGTCGGCGGAAGAACAGTTGTCACTCTTCACGACGGTGTTGTGCGAGCCAGGCGCGATCGATCTCGCGTCGGAGCGGTAGCGGATACGATGCCGCCCAACTCCGCCGCAGGAAGGCGGCAGGGACGGAGGCAACGTGAATACACGCCGCTTGGTGCCGCTGGTGATCGCGTCATGCACGGGAGTGGCCATGGGGCAGGCGGGTGCGCCGAGCGCCCAGCCGCAAAGACAGGGCTCGCCTCCGGGCGCTGGAGCGCCGTCGGGAGCGGAAGCCGCGCGTGGCCCTGGAGGACCGAGGGCTGCCGGTCAGATGCCGCCGCCGAGGGCGATCGAGTGGTCGGTCTATTTCAAGGGCACGACGAGCACCGCCGCGGACCTCGACGATTCCAAGGGCGATGTGTCGTTCTCGCGCGTCGGCGCGGGCTTGAGCGTGGGCATCCCCATCGGCCAACGCTCGCAACTCGACATCAACCCCGAGTACGAACTCCTCATCTATGACTTTCACAACACGGGCACGCTGCTGCCGACCGCCGGCGAGCCTTGGGGCGAGATCCATCGCCAATCGCTCTCGGCGCGGTTGGCGACGCAGGTCGATCAACGGCTGCGCTGGTACCTCGGGGGCTCGGTGACGGGTTCAGCCGAGGACGGCGCGGACTGGAACGAGGGCCTGACGTTCGGCGTGCTCGGCGGTGTCGCGTATGCGCTCAGCGAGACGCTGCAGGTGGGCGGGGGGATCGCCATCACAACACAGATCGAGGAGGATCCGCTGCCCGTGCCCGTGCTCACGGTGAACTGGCAGTTCGCCGAGCGATGGCGGCTCTCGAACGAGCGCCGCCTCGGACTCGGCGTGTTCTACGAGCCGGATGAGATGTGGAAGTTCGGCGTGATCGCGTCGTACGAGCGCAACGAGTTCCGGCTTGATGACTCCGGGCCACTGCCGGATGGTGTCGGGCGAGATCGCCGCGTGCCGATCGCGGCCGTGGTGAGCATCAAGCCCAGCGCGAGCGTGCGGATCGACGCCGAGGCGGGCGTGTATGTGTTTCAGGAATACAAGTTCGAGGATGAGGGCGGGAACGAGATCGCGGAGTCCGACGCGGACCCCGCGGCGTTCATCTCCATCCGGCTGACGTACTCGTTCTGACATCACTTCGCCGGCGCGGCGACGGGCTTGGGCCGCTCGTTGAACGGCGGCGCATCGACGAGCAGGGCGCTGAGAATCGCCGGCGGGTTCTTGGGCCGATCGAAGTCACCGGAGACCTCGACCGCCGCGAGTTTCTGGATCACGTCCGCGCCCGCCACGGCCTGTCCGAAACTCGTGTACTGCCCGTCGAGAAAACTGGTGCCGTCGCGGCTGAGGCAGATGAAAAACTGCGAGCCGGCGGAGTTGGGCATCCTGTTTCGCGCCATCGAGATCACGCCGAAATCATGCGGCAACTTGCTCGGCTCGAGGTTGATGAAATAGCCCGGCCCCCCGTCGGCGGCGGTCGTTGAACTCGCCGATTGCGACGGATCGCCGGCCTGGATCACGAACGGCGAGCCGTTTGGGTGGAGCGCCTTGACGCGGTGGAAGATCACATCGGTGTAGAACCCGCCGCGGGCGAGTTCCATGAAGTTCCAAACCGTGTTCGGCGCGTGATCCGGCCGCATCGCCAGCACGACCTCACCCATCGAGGTCTTGAGCGAGACGAACTGATCGACATAAGCCCGCACGCCGGTCAGAAAGCCGCGGCTCTCGCGGTACTTCGGCTCGCCCGTCTCTTGCTCGAGATACACGCAGTACGGCGGCTCGACCAGCGGCTGGAGCACCACCGCCGGCCCGATGCCGCGCTCGCCCACGAGGAGTTGGGCATAGAGCACGTCGGCGCTGGTCACGGCCTCGCGCTTCCAGATCACCGGCAGCAGAGCCGCGAGATCAATCGCGCCTGCGACCACGGGTGCGGTGCCACGATCCTCACCCGCGACCGAGTAGAGCCTCACCTGAGCCATGCCTTCCTTCAGGTTGGCCGGCACCTTGACGGTCATGGGGATCGCACGCCCGACGCCGTAGTAGAGGCGATCCGGCGAGAGTTGCGCGGCAGCAAGCGTGGGAGCGAGCAGCGCAGGAACGATGGTGAGGAAGTGCCGCATGTCGGTCTCCGAATCGAGGCGAGCCAGAGTGCAAATCGAGTCTTGGCCGCGCGTAGGGAGGATATCGGCGAAGCGGAGAACTTCTCGATTGCACACGGTCGTGATGCAAAAGTGAGCGGCTGAAGCCTGAGTCCTATCATAATGCGAACAGGCCAGCCGCGAGGCAGCAACTGACTGAAGCCGACCTGCCGCGGCGGAGTGCCCATTCCGCGAGTGTCGGGAAACTGCCTATACTCTGTTTCCGGCCAAGATCGGGGTCGGAGCCTGCGCCTGCACGCGGCTCGCGCGGGTTCATCTGTTTTGCACCGGCTTCACCGAAGCCACACACAAGCGCCCTATGGCGGGCGGACGAGTTGCCGTCGAGCGAATCGACGCCCGCTCCCCGATTGTCTTCCCGCCGGTGTCGCTGCCGAGGTTATTGTCATGGCCAACACACTCGTCCAGGATTTGATCGAAGCAGGAATCCACTTCGGTCAACGTGCCAGTTCGTGGAACCCGCGCATGGCGGGATTCATCTACGGCAAACGCAACGGGATCCACATCATCGACATCAAGGAGACCGTCAAGGGGCTCCTGCTCGCCAAGAAGTTCATCACGAACTGCGTGGCCGAGGGCCGCGATGTCTGCTTCGTCGGCACGAAGCGACAGGCCAAGACGGTCGTCGAGCAGCGCGTGAGCGCGGTGGGCATGCACTACGTCATCGAGCGCTGGCTGGGTGGCACGCTGACCAACTTCCGCACGATCCGCTCGCGGCTCAAGCGGCTCGAGGAACTCGAGGCGATCGAGGCCGCGGACAACTTCGCGAGTTACTCGAAGAAGATGGAGAGCCAACTCCGCCGCGAGAAGGCGAAGATCAAGCGGAACCTCGAGGGCATCCGGCGGATGGACAAACTGCCCGGCGCGATGGTGGCCATCGACGTGCGCCGCGAGGCGACGGCCCTGAAAGAGGCCCGCAAACTCGGTATCCCCACCATCTGCCTCATCGACACCGACGGCGACCCGGAACTCGCTGACATTCCGATTCCCGGCAACGACGACGGCATGCGCTCGATCGACGTGGTGCTGCGCGAACTCTGCCTGGCCGTGGCCGAGGGCAAGGAGCAGCGGCAGGCGACGGCGACTGGTCGTGAGGGCGAGCCGGCGGCCGGCCGGGGCGCGCAGAGCGACGGCCCGCGTCGCAGCCGTCGGGCGCAGTTCCGCTCGGACGAGCCGACATCGCCCGACGCGCCGCCGACGCCCGAGCCCGCCACGACCGGGACGTGAGCATCTGACGATCGGACGAAGACACTGTGAGCATAATGGAGCGTGCCCGCGGCGCGCCATGAACAACCACCGACAGGGAACCAGGCGATGCCCGAGATTAATCCGAAGGACGTGATGAAACTCCGCAACGACACGGGGCTTCCGATGATGGATTGCAAGGCCGCGCTCGCCGAGACCAAGGGCGACTTCGAGGCGGCGAAGGACTGGCTGCGCAAGAAACTCAAGGGAAAGATGGACAAACGGACGGAGCGCGCCGCCGGCGAGGGCCGCATCGCCGTCGCCACCAACGTCGATTCCGGCGTCGCCGCGATCATCGAACTTCGTGCCGAGACCGATTTCACCGCCAAGAACGAGAAGTTCGTCTCGACGGCCAAGAAGATCGCCGAGTTGGCCATCGAGGGCACATCCGGTGCCGTCACCCCCACCGCCGCGATGACCGCGCTCGTCGATGAAATGCGCATCACCACGGGAGAGAACTGTGCCCTCGCCCGCGCCCACAAGATCACCGGCGAGACCGGCACCACCGCCTTCGGCGTCTACATCCACCACGACGGCAAGACGGGCGTGCTCATCCAGGCCACCGGCTCGATCAACGACACCACGCTCAAGGACGTGGCCATGCACATCGCGGCATCGCCCACCAGGCCGCTGGGCGTCACCGCCAAGGACATCCCGCCAGACGTCATCGAGCGCGAGCGGAAGTTCCGCATCGATCAGGCGATCGAGAGCGGGAAGCCCAAGGAGATCGCCGAGAAGATGGTCGAGGGCGGGATGCGAAAGTTCTTCGAGGAGATCGCGCTCCTCGAGCAGCCGTACATCCGCGATGAAACCAAACGGATCAAGGACATCGTTGGACCCAAGGCCCAGATCATCGGGTTCTACCGCTGGCAGGTCGGCGAGACGGGCTGATTCGACATAATCAGTCATACCGAACAAAATACGTTTGTGTAGAGGCCCACGATTTTTCAGAATCGTGGGTTATTTTTTTTCGCGATGCGCCAACGATCAAATCACACAAGTGCCATGATTTCAAGCACTTACATGATGAAAATGCTGCGAGCGTTGGTTGATAAAAAAACTGTCCGAAAACATGGCAATCTCGCAGTTCTGTGGCATATTTGAGATGTCTTGTCTCTCTCTCCTCCTATGACCTGGTATCGGATGGAAACGTCTGAAGCCGGGTTCTGATCGGGTGAGTCCCGACAAAAGACGGGATAAGTGATGGAACAATCGGCCTGCGGTTCGCCGCAGGCCGGCTTGTTTTTCGGACCGCCCAACTCCGGCCTCGCACGTTATCGGCTCTTGTCGCATGCCTTAGGCTCTTGCCGCACGCCTTAGGATGGTTGCGGCAGTTTGACATGGACGAGGATAGTCGCCGACAACTCGAATCCCTGTTCCCGCTCGTCTACGAGGAACTTCGTCGGCTGGCGGATGCCCATCGCCTGCGCGGCGAGCCGGGGCACATGCTCCAGACCACGGCCCTCGTGCATGAGGCGTATCTGAAACTCGCGAGGCTCCCCGAAGGCCAGGCCTGGTCGCGGAATCACCTGGTGGCCGTGGCGTCGATCGCCATGCGGCAGGTGCTGGTGAACCACGCGCGCGATCGGGGCCGACTGAAGCGCTCACCGGCGGGCGCACGGATGTCGCTTGATGATTGCGCCGTGGTTGACGACGACCGCGACCTGGTGTCACTCGACGAGGCCCTCAAGCGACTGGCGGCTCAGGACGATCGCAAAGCACGCGTCGTCGAACTGCGGTTCTTCGGCGGGATGGGGGTGGATGACATCGCCGACGTGCTCGGCGTCGGGAGCGCCACGATCAAGCGCGACTGGGCCATGGCGCGGGCGTGGCTCGCGCGCGAACTCGGACAAGGAGGCGCCGATGGACACGCTCCGCTGGGCCAGGCTTGAGCAACTCTTCGATCGCGCGAGTGAACTGCCCGCGACCGAGTGGGAGCGCTTTGCCCGCGAGCAGGCCGACGACGACACGACGCTGCGCACAGAGTTGCTCGGTCTGCTTCGCGCCGCAAGTCATGGCGGATTCGACCTTGACCGCCCCGCGGCGGACGCCGGGCGGCTGGTCGAGCGACTGGAACGCGATTCGAAGGCCGAGGCACCCCCCGACGCGTTCATCGGCCGCACGCTGGGCCACTACCGGATCGAGCGGATCATCGGCGCGGGCGGGATGGGGGTCGTCTACGAGGCCGAGCAGGACATCCCGAGGCGGCGTGTCGCACTGAAGGTCATCCGGTTCGGCGGCACCGGCCCTGCGGCGCAGCGTCGCTTCGCGTTCGAGGCCGAAGCCTTGGGACGGCTCGAGCACCCCGGCATCGCGCGCGTCTATGAGTTTGCCCGCGCCGAGACGCCGATGGGTCCGATCCCGTTCCTGGCGATGGAACTGGTCGAGGGCGTCCCGCTGCACAAGCACGCGGATCGCGCGAAACTCGGCCCTCGCGAGCGGCTCGAACTGCTGGCGAGGGTCTGCGACGCGGTGCAATATGCACACCAGCGCGGCGTGATCCATCGCGACCTCAAGCCCGGCAACATCCTCGTGACGCCCGAGGGCCAGCCAAAGGTGCTCGATTTCGGCGTGGCGCGCCTGGCCGACGACCAATCACGCGGCGGGACGATGCACACGCACACGGGCCAGTTGCTCGGCACGGTGCCCTACATGAGCCCGGAGCAGGCCACGGGCCAGACTCGCGGCCTCGACACGCGGGCGGATGTCTATTCGCTGGGCGTGATTCTCTACGAACTCTTGACGAGTCGCCTCCCGCACGATGTCCGTGATAAGTCCGTGACCGAGGCACTCCGCGTGATCACCGAGCAGGACCACACGCGGCTGAGCGTCGTCCATCACGCCCTTCGCGGTGACGTCGAGACCATGGTCGGCAAGGCGCTGGAGAAGGACCGCGACCGCCGGTACCAGTCCGCGGGCGACTTTGCCGCCGACATTCGTCGCTATCTCGACCACCGCGCGATCATGGCGCGTCCGGCGAGCACGGCGTACCAGTTGCGCAAGTTCGCCAGACGGAACAAGACGCTCGTCGGCGGGGTCGCGGCGGCGCTCGTGCTGCTGACCGCGGGCGTGATCGGGACTTCGATCGGGCTCGTCCGCGCCATGCGGGCCGAGGCGAGGGCGATCGATGAGGCCGACCGCGCGCGGCGGCAAGCGCTCAAGGCCACGCACGTCGCCACGGTGCTCGAGGACCTGCTTGCCGCGGCCAACCCCTTCGAGAGCGAGGGCGAGGACCCGCGCGTGAGCGAACTGCTCGTCGCGGCCGAGAGCACCATCGAACGGCTCGCAGACGAGCCCGATGTGCAGGGGTCGTTGCTGCGAACGCTCGCCAAAGCGAACCGCGCGATCGGCAAGACGGACAAGGCATTGGCGCAGATCGATGCCGCCCTGACCGTGCTCGCGCAGCACCAGCCCGAGGGCGGGTACGAGACCGCGATGACGCTCCAGAGCAAGGCGGCGATCCTGCAAGAGCGCGGAAGTCGGGCCGAGGCGCTCGACCTGGCGCGGCAATCGCTGGAGATGGTCGAGCGTGCGCTCGGTGCCGACAGCGTCGAGGCCGCGGATCAGATGGCGGCGGTCGGCGTGTACCTGACTCGCGTGGCCAAGCACGAGAAGGCCGAGAGGTTCTTGCGTCGATCGGTGGACGGGCTGCGTCGCCTCGCGCCCGCCGACGACCCGAGGCTGGGCGAGGCGCTGGGCGATCTGGGCGCGGTGCTGAAGGCCAAGGGCGACTATGCGGGCGCGGTGACCGCGATGCGCGAGGGTGTGGACGTGCTCCGGCGCGCCCTGGGCCCGAGAAACCCTTCGCTGGCGTTGCACATGACGAACTTCGGGCGGATGCAGCAGCAAGACGGGAACTACGCCGAGGCCGAGGCGCTGCTTCGCGAGGCGCTTGACATCCGGCAACGGGTGTTGGGCGCCGAGCACCCGCATGTCGTGAACACCGCGGTGAACCTGGCGCTCTTGCAGATGGACCTGGGCCGATCCGCGGAGGCGGAGGAGGCCATCCGCCGGGGCGTCGAGACGTTGCGGCGTGTGCAAGGCCCCGAACACCTGGACACGGCGGACGCGCTCAACGGCCTGGGGCGCGTCGAGATGGAGAAGCGCCGCTTCGCAGAGGCCGCCGAGATCTACCGCGAGTCACTGCGGATGCGCATCGCGGTGCTGGGAGAGAAGCACTCGCTCGTGGCGCTGAGCATGGTGAACCTCGGCAACGCGCTGGTGCGTGCAGGAAATCTCGCGGAGGGCGTGCCGATCGTCGAGAAGGGCGTGGCGATCCGCAGACAGGTCTCCGGGCCGCAGCACTCAATGACAGCGACCTCGCTCCGCACGCTGGGGCTGGCTCGGCAGGCGCAAGCGAAGCCGGATGAGGCTCTTGCCCTCCACGACGAGTGCATCGCGATCCTCGGCAAACGAATCGCGAAGGACCATCCGGTGCTCCTGGGCGCGCGCGTGGACCACTCGGTGGCACTCCGGCTCGTCGGACGCACCGACGAGGCCGAGCGGGAACTGAAGGAGGTCATCGAGTCGCTCGCGACCCGCGGCGACGCGGGCAAGCGAGAACTCGGGCGTGCGGCCTATGAACTCGGTCAACTCCTGAGCGCCAAGGGTGACGCCCATGGCGCGCGGGCCGCGTTTGCGAGGGCACTGGACATTCGATCAGCGCTCAATGACGCACCGGGCGTGAAAGAGGTTCGGGGAGCGATCGATCGAAGCGGGCCGTAGGACTGCTCAGCGAGGCTCCGGCATCGTGACGAGCGTGTAGAACCGAGCGACTCTACCCATTCCACTTCGTCTCCGCCGGGCCGGTGTAGAGGCTCAGCGGGCGGATGAGGCGGTTGTTCGCGTGTTGCTCGCTGATGTGCGCGCACCAGCCCGTGATCCGGCTGGCGACGAAGATCGGCGTGTACTGCGGCACCGGAATGCCCATCGTGTAGTACGTCAGGCCGCAGGGGAAATCGACGTTCGGGTGGATGCTCTTTTTGTCGAGCATGATCTTCTGGACCTGCTCGCCGAGTTCGAACCATTTGATCGCCGCGTGGCCCCCGGGGTTCTTGGAGTCGGTGGCGGCGATGCCACATCCGAGTTTGTGGAGAATCGGGGCGCGGTGGTCGCCGTTCTTGTACACGCGGTGGCCAAAGCCCATGAGTTTGCGCTTGGTGTCGAAAGCCTTCTGCATCCAGTCGTCCACGGCCTTGGTGCCGATGGCGTTCTCGCCGACATCCTTCATGATCTCCTTGAGCATCTCCATGGCCATCTCGTTGGCCCCGCCGTGGAGCGAGCCCTTGAGGGCCGCGATCCCCCCGCAGACCGCGCCGTGCATGTCGCTGAGCGTCCCTGCGATGCAACGGCTGGTGAAGGTGCTGGCGTTGAAGTCGTGCTCGGCATACAGGATGAGAGAGACGTCGATGACGCGGGCGTACTCTCGGGCGGGCTTGCTGCCTGTCATCAGATAAAGCAGGTTGGCCGCGTGGTCGAGGGCCGGGTCGCCGCCCTGCTCGCGCCCGATGATGGCCTTGCCGTCGATGACATTCTGCATGTGCCCGATGATCGTGGGAATCTTGGCGAGGAGGCGCTTGGACTTGCGCAGGTTGGCGGGCGCGGAGTTGTCCTGCGCGTCGGGATCGACATGCCCGAGGATCGACACGGCGGTACGAAGCACGTCCATCGGCACGGCGCGGCCCGCGGCCAGCCAACCGCCCGCGCTCTCGATGAACGCCGTCACCGCCGGGTGCAGCGCCCGCTCGGCGACGATCTCGGCCTTGAATCGCTTGAGTTCGGCATCGGTCGGTTTGTGACCCTCGAGCAGAAGGAACGCGACCTGTTCGAACGTCGCGCTCGCTGCCAGGTCGTGAATCTCGTACCCGCGATAGATCAGTTTGCCCTGCTCGACGGAGCAGATCGCAGACTCGCCGGCAACGATGCCCTCCAGCCCACGGGCGAAGGCGGCGGCGGCATCGGGCTTGGTGACCTTGGCGGCGGGCGTGGCGGTCGTGCTCATGTCGATCCTCAGGGTGGTGCGGATGGGCAGAAACGGCAGTAGTTGCCGGAACTGGCAATCGTATTCCGCTCGCCGTGCCGCGTGGGAGAGGCTCGCGAGCGAAAACTACCCCAGCGGCTCCAACCGTGCGTATTCGAGGACGAGCGTCTTGACGCCGATGCCCTGGAACGACACCTGCACGCGTGCGTTGACCCCGGCGGTGGCGCTGACGACGGTGCCGACGCCGAACTGCGGATGGCGGACCTTGACGCCGGCACGAAAGCGCGCCGAGGTGCCGTGCCGAGTGCCGCCGCTGGCCACATGCGATCCGGGGCCGGACTCCTCGCCGAGGTCGTCGTTGTCGAGGTCGCCGAATGGGTCGCTCTGCTCCGAGGCCTTGACGCCCATCTCGACGAGGAAGCGGCTGGGCACCTGCCGCTCCGTCAGGCCGCGAACCGTGCGATAGCGCGCCGAGGTGATGAGCAGACGCCGCATGGCCCGGGTGATCCCGACGAACATCAGCCGGCGCTCTTCCTCGACGGCCTCGTCGGTCGCCCGCGCCCTTGCGCTGGGCAGCAGCCCTTCTTCCGCGCCGATGATCGCCAGCGCATGAAACTCCAGCCCCTTGGCCGCGTGTAGCGTCATCAGCGTCACCGCGCCGAGCGTCGGGTCGGCCGCATCCGCGTCGGCAACGAGCGCGACCGATTCCAGAAACGCGCGCAGCAGCGCCAGCATCGGGGGCGCGGCGGCCGATTGCAGCGCCGGGTCGGCTTCGGCGTCGTACTCCTCCTCAAACTGCCGTGCCGACGAGACGAGTTCGCCGAGATTCTCGAGCCGCGCTTCGTCGGCCTCGGTCCCCTTGGCCCGCGCGGCATACATCGCCTCGAGCCCCGACTCACGGATCACCCTGCCCACCAACTCCGCGAGCGATCCGGGCGCGGACTCGGCGTGCGCGTCGGCCCAGAACGTGCCGCCGCCCGTCCAGCCCTCCATCAGCCCCACGAACTTCGCCACCGACGCGCGGGCTCGCGCGCCGAGCGCATCGGCAACACCCGGCGTCATCATGTGATGCAAGAGCGGCACGCCGCGCGACGACGCCGCAGCCTCGAGCGCTGAGAGCGTCGTTTCTCCCAGCCCGCGCGGGGGCACGTTCACGATCCGCGAGAGCGAGGCATCGTCCGCCGGGTTTGCCAGAACACGCAAGTACGCCAGCGCGTGCCGCACTTCCTCGCGCTCATAGAACGCCGTGCCCCGCGCGATGACATAGGGCACGCCCCCGGCTCGCAGCGCATCCTCGACCACGCGGCTCAGCGAGTTGTTGCGATAGAGGATCGCCATCCGAGACCACGGCGTGGGCGGGCTTTCGTCCTTGCGTCGCTCGCGGAGCCAGTCGAGGACCAGGCTCGACTCATGCCGCTCGCTCTCGCACAAAACGACCTCGATCGGCTCGCCGCCGGGCATTTTCGTGAAGAGGTCCTTGTGCTTCCGGCGCACGTTCTTGCGGATGAGGGTGTCGGCAGCGAGGAGGATCGGGGCCGTCGACCGGAAGTTCTCGCCAAGCGTGATGACGCGGGCCGAGGGATAGAGCCGCTCGAAATCGAGGATGTTCGAGATGTCGGCACCGCGCCAGGCATAGATGGATTGGTCCGGGTCACCAACGACGCAGATGTTGGGGGCCACGTCGCCGTTGCCGGGCGGACCGCCTTCGACCGCCCCTCCAGCGAGCAAGGTTGAAATCACGAACTGCGCGTGGTTCGTGTCCTGGTACTCGTCGATCAGCAGATAGCGCCAACGTCGGCGGCAGTCGGCGAGCACCTCCGGCTTGCCGCGCAGCATCTTCGCCGTCAGCACGAGCAAATCGTCGAAATCGACGGCCTGAGAGGCACGCAGCGACTTCTCATACGCCGCGAAGACCTTGGCGACGGTTCGCGAGTAGAAGTCATTGGCGATCGCCCCATACGCCGCCGCATCGCGCAACTGGTTCTTCTCGCCGCCGATCGCCGAGAGCATCGATCGCGGCGGGAAGTTCGACGAACTCAGCCCGAGCGCCTCGACGACCTTTTTCATCACCGCCATCTGGTCGTCGGTGTCGTAGATCGAGAACTCAGGGGCGAGGCCCGCGGCCTCGGCGTGGCGGCGCAACAGGCGGGCGCACAGCGAGTGAAACGTTGAGAGCACCATGCCCCGCGCGCCGCCCTCGCCCAGGAGCGACTCGACCCGCGCCCGCATTTCAGCCGCTGCTTTGTTGGTGAAGGTCAGCGCCAGAACCTGCCACGGACGCACGCCGCTGCGGACCATGTGCGCGATCCGTCGCGTCAGCGTCCGCGTCTTGCCCGAGCCCGCCGCAGCCAGAATCAGCAGCGGACCCTCGGTATGCAGCACCGCCTGCCTCTGCGGCTCGGTGAGGTCGGCAAGCAGCGGATCATCGCTCATGTGCAAGCGTATTCGCCACAGCGCTCGATGTGCAGCCTGCATCGCGTCAGCACTTCACCCGCATGGCTTGCTTCGCTCTGGCGACGCAGGCGACTTTCGTGTGCGCGTCACACCTGCTGCTTCGTCGCCATCTCCACCACACGCTCGATCATCTCCCCGATGCCCACATACACCTGATACGGCGTCGCCTCGCTATCCATGTACGCCGGCGACGTCGCGAGCCGATTCGACTCATCGACATACGCCTCCTCCACCGCCTTCACCACGTTGGTCGATCCCATCCCCGCCAACGCCGAAGCGGTGTTGGCGTCGTCGCCGATCGTCACCCGACACCCTGGGCCGCCCGACGCCGTCCCGAACACTCGACCCGCGAGCACCGGCGCGATGCAGCACATGCCGATCGGCTTGCCCGCGGCACGAAACTCCCTCAGCACGCGCTCGACCTCGGGAATCACCTCGCACCGCTCGGCTTCATTGGCGAACGTGCAAAGGTTCTTCGCCACGCCGAAACCACCCGGAAAGACCACAGCGTCAAAGGCCGCCGCACGCAACTTCGCCAGCGGCGAGATCGTTCCACGCGCGATCCGCGCCGCTTCCACCAGCATGTTTCTCGACTCGGCAGGCTCCGGCTTGCCCGTCAAGTGGTTCATCACGTCGGCCTGCGGCATGTCCGGCGCGAAACACCGATAGTCCGTGCCCAGCCGCGCCAGATGTATCAGGCACGCCACCGACTCATGGATCTCGCTGCCGTCACCGCGTCCGCACCCACACAGCACCACCGCGACCTTTGGCATGGCACACCTCCGCGCCATCGTAGTGGCTTGCGGCACCCCGCCAACGCACGCCCCGCACCCGGTGAACGCTCGCGGCGAGCGCGTCGACGTCCGAATCGCTCGTCACTTCTTGGGCGGGTCGTTGAGCACATAGTCGAGCCCGATCCCGCCGCGATCGCGCAGAGCCTTCTCTCGCTCTTTCTCCGCTTGGTGTCCGTTGTTGTCCTTCCCGTCCGCGCCGATGGTGTAAAGCAAGTACTTCCGACCCGCCGGGTCACCATCGATGACGCGATAGGCGAGCGACCCCGTCGAATACGGGTCCGTCGGCACCTGAGCAATCACACCCGGCGCGAGATCAGCAAGCGTCGCGGGATATTTCCCGTTCCGCCGCTCAAATATCTCGATCGCGATCATCGTCCGCGTGCCGTCGAGTTGCAGCCGTGTCTGGTCCCAGGACCCCACGGCCTTGCCGACCGCTGGCGCGAGCATCCTTAGCAGCACGTGCCGGCGGGGAAGCGTCTCAACCCAGGTGTCAGGATCGAAGCCCGTCGCCGCGCGCTCGGACCGGGGCTTGTCCGCATAGGCCACGACGGCATCGAAGAACTCGTTCGCGCGTTTGCTCACCGCGCGCTTGCTCGGGAACGCCACCGAGCCGATGTTGATGATGGCGAGCGATCCCGGCGCGAAGCCGCCCCCACTGCCGCTCAGCGATGAAATCGTGTTGAGTTGCGTGAGGATGAGACGCCCGCTTCCTCGTCCGTCGTCCGTGTGCGACCACTGAATCGTGTCGAGACAACCGATCCGTTCGCCTTCGAGGCTACGAGAAGCCGGCGTGAGGCGCGCCTGCCGATCGTGGGCCACCAGCAGTGCCGCGAGCGTCGCCTCATCGGGCCGTGCCACGACCAGTGCCTCGCGTACCCGAGTTGCCATCAACGAGGCGATGGCATAGCCCACGAGCCCGTCGATCAGCGTGAACTGCATCGTTGCCGCTCTCGCCAGTGACATCCCTTCTTCATACGCGCGAACGAACTCGGGCCAGTCACCCTTCTCGCGCGCCAGCGCCATGCGGGCGGCGCTATATCGCGCCATCGACCGCATCCCGCCGAGTTCCGGCAACAACCACTCGAACAGATGACCGGGCTGCGCGGGCCGAACAAACCGCCGCCCCGCCGCGATCTCCGCCATCCGTCCCTGCATGCCGCGCTGCTTCGCCAACTCCATCGCGGCCAGCGCCGCCGCCCGTGCCGTTTCGAGGCTCCAACCATCGGGCCGATTCTCCACGCTCGGCGCATACAGCACATCGATCTCGACCGGCGCGCCGCCGCCGCCTGCCGCCTCAACCAGCAGCGCCCGAAACGTTTCCGTCTCCTGCGCAATCTTCGGCCAGAGATTCGGCTCCTCTGCCGCAAGCCCCTTCGGCTGGTTGGCCTCCACATGCTCAACGGCCCTGGCTCCGTAGTCGATCGCGCGGCCCGGCTCGGCCGTCAACGCCAAGACCACTTCGCGCACGATCAGCCCGACGACGATCGCCACGATGCCCAGACACACGTTCCGCGCCCGATACCAGGGCTTCCGCTTCGCCATGCCGAATGCTACCGCCGTGCGCAGTACCGGTTGCACGCACTCGGAGTCGGCCCCATAATCGACCATGAGCCGATCCGACGCCCTCGAACGACGCGCCTGGCGTCTGGCCTTTCTCACCACCGGCAGCGCAGCGGCCGCGACCACCGTCGCCGATCGCGTCGTGCAGGGACGGATCGATCCAGCGTCGCTCGAGCCGGCCCGCCTCGATCGGCTCATTATCCAGACCGCGCGCACGCTCGCGCCCCCGCGCGTGCCCGACTCGCCGGGCCTTGACATGCCCCAACCCGCCGCCGCAGCGCTCCGCGCCCTCCGCTCGCTCCCGCATCAGCCGCGCGAGGCCTGGGTGCTCTCCCGCGTCGATGAACTCGACGAACTCCGCATGGGCCAGGCCATGGACTGCTCCAGGATGGCTGCCCGCAACCACCTCGAATCCGCCCAGGCCAGCATGGCTGCGATCCTCGGCACCGACCTCGACGCCGCCGCCACTGACCTCCGCCGCTTCGCCGATTCGCTCGACCCCGGACCGATCATGCGGCTTCACCGCGACGCCCGCCGCAAACGAACCCTCCGCAAACTCGGCCTCATCGCGGCGGTCATCGGCCTCATGGCCTTGGCGGGCCTGCTGGCGTGGCTCCGCCTGACGAGCCATACCGCGGCACGCCCGGGTCCACAGCCACCGACCACAAGTCAATCCCCCCCGCCATCGACCGCACCCGTGAAATCCCCAGCGCCCTGAGCATCAGCGTCGCGCGAAGCGACCGCATGCCGTGATGGCAATGCACGATCAGTTCACGCCCGTCCTCCACCAGGTCGCGCACCTCGTCAAGCCGCGACTCGATCTCCGCGAGCGGCACCAGCGTCGCGCCCTCGATCCTTGCCCCCTCCCACTCGCGCTTCGTACGGCAATCCAAGAGCACCGCACGCCCCGATGCCACGAGTTCCTGCACCTCGCGGGGCGAAACCTCGTGCTCGGCCTTGAACGGATATCCCGTCGGCAGCCCACGCTCATCGAGTTCAGGGATCGGGCCATCAATCACGGCGTCACCTGCGTCGGCTTGGGCCTCTCGAACGGCTCCAGCGCCTCGGGTGTCGGCTGCGGGCCGGCCCGCGGCACGCGCCACAGCCGCTCATACGCCTCGTCCGGCGACATCCGCGCCGCCCACGGCCGATCCACCAGCATCCGCGGCCCGATCAGCAGTGAATCCGTCAGCGCGAGTATGTGATTCCACAGCGCCTCCTGCTGCTGCTGGCCCTCACTGCCATTGGTCATCTCGAGCGCCGATTCCGCCGTCGGATATTGCCGCCGCTGCTTGGCCGTTTTGTCCGCCACAAGCCCTCGCTTCGCAAACGTCGGCGTGTGATCCGTGCCATCGACCGGCACCAAGATCGTCGTCCGAGGCCAGTTGCCCCGCTCCAGCCCCGCCACCGAAGGCTCGACACTTCGCGGCTGTTCATTCGCCGCGATTTCCCTCGCCGCGTCTGGCCGCGCGAATGCGTCGACGCGCATCGTGCGGCCCTCCGTCATCCGGTCATTCGTCGGGCTCACGCAGCCGCCGAGCGCCACGCCGAGCGTAACACCGGTCAGAACCGAGAGCAGTCCCGTGCACGCCTTAGGCATCGCCTGTCGCATGCTCGATTGTACCAGTGAGCGGTCGCGAGATGGGCGGCGATTCAAGCACGCCACTCGCCCGCGTACTCGGTGCCAAATCCCGTGCCGTCACGCTGCGATAACTCGAACAATCGCTTCGCGATCTGACGTAGGTGCAGCGCGTCGTGCGCCGCCCATGACGCCAGAAGGTCGCCCGCCCGCATCACCTTGCCGCTCATCGTCGTGTGCGCCGCGTTCCAGTTCGTGTCGTCCGGCAGCGTCGCCAGCCATTCGAGCGACCGCTTCCGCTCGACGATGAAGCGCCCCACCGACTCCCACAGGTCACGCCCCGCGTACTTCCGCTGCACCGCCCACGCCTCAGGATCGGTCGGCGGCCAGGGCTGGGCCGGATTCTGCAGCGTCAGTTGCAGCCGCTGCCGGAAGTCCTCTTTCTCCTCATCGACAAGGTGGTTGACAATTTCAACGATCGACCACGCACCCGTAGGCGGCTTCCATGCGGCGTCTTCCGCCGAGATCTTCCCGAGCGCCGCGGGAATCGCCGCGACGAACGCGTCGAGCCGTGCGATCAATGCCTTGTGATTCACGCTAGCCCCCGATCATGACGGTTGGAAAGCCAACGACGATGGTCCCGCCGTGGGCCGTGCTGTCGCCAAGCCTCGCCGCCGGCATGCTCCCGATCAGCACCGTGCCCGAGCCCTTCACAATGACATCAGGCGGCCCGACACACACACACATGCTCCCCAGCGTCGCCGCGGGCATGGAACCGATCAGCACCGTCGGCGCGCCGGGCGAGCAGATCGGCCCGCCGACGTGCGGCACGATTCCCGTCACCATCGGGCACACATGCATGTCCGTCAATCTCGCTGCTGGGGGCATCGCCGATCTCCTGGTGACTTCGACATCTTCCGCCGCATCTTCCTTCTTCTGCTTTGGTGGCACAGGCGTCCCGCCTGTGTGCCTCTTACGGCACCTGCCGCCTCGACATCGCAAATCGCCCGCCGCCGTCAAGAATCCTGAACCACCACGCGAGGCCCGGCGCTCGCGCCAACGTCGCGGCCTTGGCGGACGCATATCCCGCCGCGTCGCCGCGTATCTTCAGCACCTCCGCCCCGATGGCCTTCGCTTCCGGCTCTACGGGCGGATCAAAGCCGTCGAGCATCTTCAGATCAAAGACGGTCGGCTCGTCCGGTCCATAACTCGCCCGCCGAAGAACCATCGCAAACCGCAACGGGCTCTCTTTCGGCAGCGACGCCGTCACCACCGGCCCCTTGGGCGGCCCGACGATCCAATCCGCCCACGACGCGAACTGCGCCCGATCCGCAGCGTGCGTCGAGAGTTGGTCCCGCTCCGCGTCGGTCGGCGCGCGCAGCGTAAACGCGAACGGCGGCGCGGGATAGGCCGCCTCAATGTTCGCATAACTCAGTTTGCAGACATACGCCGCCGGCGCGAGTCCTGGCCCCAGCAGCGGGGACATGTCAAAGAGCATCCGCCGCGGCTCACCGGCCACGATCCGCTCGCCCAGCACCGCGATGTGCTCATCCACCATCGGAAACGACTTGTGCGCCCGCACCGCCTTCTCCGGCTTGTCCTTCAGAAAAAGCTCGATGTCGAAGCAATCCTGGATGCCATAGACATCCGCCACCGGCCGCCGGTTCGCCGTCGTCCCGGGCTTGGTCTGAATCGTCACCGCCACCCACGCCGGAAAGCCCGCGACATACTCGCGCATCGGCTCGACCGTCGGCGGAAGGAACGTGTCGTCGTTGGTCCGTGGCATGCTGCACGCTCCGAGCACGAGGATCAGGCACGCGATGGCCAGGCTCGGCTTCACCAGTTCAATCCCAGGTTCTTGTCCAGATGCACCCGCCGAATCTCCATCAGATGTCGCCCGCACATGTGATCGCCCTGCTTGTTCACCGTCCCGGGAATCGGCTTATTCGCCGAATCCAGCAGCCATGTGCTGAAATAGTTCATGCAGCAACTGTTCGTCCGCGGCGTCCGCCAGTCCCAGTTCCCGCACTTGTGCGGCATCCCAAACGCGTGCAGGAACTCATGCACCACCGTCTGGATCACCTCGGCATCGAAATTCGCCTTGGGCACGGGCGGGCCCGATCCCGCCGGGTTCGGATCGCTGAAACTCCGAGTGTGCGAAAAGATCACCGTGCGCCCGGCGAAATACCTCGTCGCGCCTGTCGCCGGATTCGTCGCCGAGGGGCTGATGCCCGTCGTAAACGTCGCGCCCGCGGGGAACACGCGGAGCCTCGCCCCCGCCGGCACGCCGAAGCCGCCCGGCGCGAACGTCGAACTCCCGCGGGTTGATTGCACACGCGGAAAGAACAGGATCGCCGTCTTCATGGCGTGGCTGATACTGCCGTCGGCGTCGTGGCCCGTGAAGCCGTTGGTCACGTCATTCCCGAACATCTCGATCGTCGTCTTCCCGCCCGCAAAGGTCGCGGTGTTAACTGCGAAGCCCGCTGACAGGTCCGTCGATCCGACCTTCCAGTCAAAGCGGATGAAATCCGCCCCCGACTTGTCACCGGCGATCTCAATCGTCGCGTCCGTGAGCGAGTACGTCGTGCCATCAAACAACGGCGCGAGCGGGCCCGAGCCGCTTGGCAGCGGGTTGGGCAACTGCGCCGAGCCGAAGAAAAACCAACCCGGTTGGCTCCCCGGCGGGGGTGGGCTGCCCGCTCGCGTCCCATGCGAGAACACACGCACATCGTTCACCCATGCCGCCGTGTCGTTGCTCAGTGTCGCGTCCGTCGTCGCCATGTGCTGCCGATTGAGCGCCGCGATCGTGATGTCACGTTGCGGCTGAAAGTCCAACTGCACGCGGAGCGGATGCAGGAATGGCGGGATCTTCGTGATCGCCGTCGCCACGCTGTGCGCCCCGGCCATCCGCCCCACCTCGACATCGAGCCGGCTCCACATCGTCATCACGCCCGTCTTCGCGTTGATGAGCGGGAAGCCCGGCGGCGGGTTCGTCAACTCCGCCTTGAGCACAAAGTTCGTCCCCAGCACGTTCGGGCAATGCATCCGGATCGATGTCTTCTTCTCGGACACGGTCGCGCCCGCCACCAACGCCGACTTCGCTTCCTCGCGCGAAACGCCCGTCACCGACGGCCCGCCGCTGATCTGCTCCCACCGCGCCGTCGCGCTCGCGCCCGCCGTGGCTGAGAATATCTTCGCCTGGTCCGCGTTCCCGGGCGAGTGCGCTGACGCGTTGTCGTCCCCATGCGCGCCGATCGACACCTTCGCCGCGTTGTAGTCGTTCGCGTCGATGTACGGCCCCCACTCCTTGTGGAAGTCCACCTCGTCGTTCGTCGGGTCGTCCACGTCCACCGCCGTCCACTTGATCTCCGACGCCGGCGGAATCACCAAGCCGCCGATGCTCGTCACCTTCGCCTCGACATCGATGAACTGCTCCCCGCTCTGCCACGAGTCGTCCGGCTTGCGGTTCGTGAAGATCCGCCCCTGGTCGTCCTCGCTGATATACCCCGGCACACGAACCGAACCCTTCACCCCGGGCGTGTTGCTCGGACCCGGCTTGAACAGCCCCTTGATGTCCGTGATCTCCACCACCAGCCCCTGCGGCACCACGAGCGTCGCAGACGTCCCGCTGCTTCCCGTCGCCCGCGCCACCGCCGCGGGCACCGTCACCGAAAGCACCGTCGCCGACACCCGCACCACCAGTGTCGGCCCGCCCACGAACCTCATCTCACCCGTCATCGGCGCGATCAGGCCAAGCGTCGTCACGATCTGGTTCGTTCCCGCGTCCCCCTTGTCGTCCCGCACCTCCGCACGAACCGTCACCACATCACCCGCAAACGCGTTCACCTCAAAGACCCACGGCACCGCCTCCGCCGTCAGATCAAAGTTCGGCGGCCCCGACGGGATCGGCCTGCTCCGGCCCGTGCGATGCGCCTCGTTCCGCACCAGCGAGTTGACGCTCACAAACCCGAAGACGAACGGCAGCGTCGCCGCCGACGTAAACGCCCCCACGCCCTCAAGCCGCAGAAACTCGATCTTGTACTGGAGTATCGGAATCGCCATGGCCGTCTTCGCGGTCGCGCCGATGCGGAGCACCAAGTGCCCGCACCGCACCTAGACCACGTGGACCTCCTCGAGCTTGCCGCCAGTCTGCGGCCCCACGATCCCGTCCACCAGCAGGTTGTAATCCGTCTGAAACGCACGAACCCCCGCCTGCGTCAATGGCCCATCAATTCCATCCACCGGCCCACAGTCATATCCCAGGTTCAACAGCCGCTCCTGCACCGCCGCGAGATTCGGCAGCGGGTCCAGGTGCCCGATGAGCAACTGCCACTCGTGCTTGGCCTCGGTGTTCTTGGCATCGGGCCACACGGTGAGTTTGCCCACCGTCGCCCACGCGGGAATCTTCTGCTTGACGTATCCGTTGCCGTCCGTCTTGCCATCAAACGTCAGGGTATCGATCGTCAGCACGAACTTGCCGTCGGCAATCGGCTTGTCGTCCGAGTCGATCAGACGGATGTTCAGATATGTCGGATGATGCGTGACCTTGAACCGATGCCGCTGCCCCGTCGCGCACGACTCATCCTTCTTATCCGGCAGCGGGATGTGGATCACGTCGCCCGGATAGATCAAGTTGGGGTTCGGGCGCTTGGCCTTGAACGCCGCGTTCTTCGAGTGGTTGTAGATGACCTTCCAATCCGGGAAGCCGTAGCCCCACGCGATGCTCGACAGACACTCGCCTTGTGACACCACATGATCCACGTTCGGTTCCTGCTTCGGAATCACCCCTCAGCAACGCCACCGGTTTCACGCTTCTTCGTCCGGGCTTCACTCTTGCCGCTTCTTCTTCCCCAACTCCTTCTTCTCTGCGATCTCTGCGCCTCTGCGGTGAGTGTCTTTCTTCTTCCTCTCGGTGTGCTCTGTGCCTCTGTGGTACAACCTCTCAGATCTTCCGCCACGAACCCCCGTCAAACTCCGGGAACGACACCATGCACGTCCCGGGCTTCAGGCCCTCTCGCCGCGTAAAGCCCTGCTCGTCCAGCGTCCCGCCATCGGGGGAGCCATCTGGCAGGATCAGGCTGTACCTCGCCCCCGACACCGGCCGATCGTCCTGATCCACCAACTCGATCTCGATCCACGTCAACTCCTCGGGCGGCGGATCTTCGCCGGGTGTCGGCGTCGGGCGGTCCGGCCCCGGCCCCACAGGTTCCTGCCCGCCTCCGCCGCTGCTCGGATCCGCCATCGCGCCGCCGCGGTCGTCCGCGGCCTCCACCACCTCCAGGGGCTCCGCTGGTCCGACCGGTGATCCCGCGCTACCGCTCTTGGGTGATGCCATGGCGAATCCAGTGTACCTCGCACCGTTCCTCGTGGCACAGCCGTCGCAGCCTGTGCGCTCTCTGCTCCGGCTACCCCGCCCCTCCGTGGCGGCTCTTCTTCCCCGTGCCACCGACCGCGCTTCGAGGTCGGTGCTCTTGGCTCCATCGACGGCCCCCGTCGATTCTTCCGCCTTGACTTTCCTTCTTGGGTACCCCGCCCCTCCGGGGCGGCTCTTCTTCTTGGCGTCTGCTCGTGGCCCTTGTCGTTCAGCGCTTCCCGCCCGTGCGCGTTTCGCTCAGCCCGTAGGCGGGGTCCTTCTCATTTCGCCTCATTTGGCGACACCAGCCCCCGCCGCCTGCAACCCCCGCCGACGAGCCAACAGCACCGCCGACACGATCCCTACCGGCAGGGCGACGACCAACTCCGCCGCCCGATTCGCCAGATCAGCCGTCAGCCCCTGTGTCGTCGTCATAGGCGAGACCACCAGCGCCGCGGGCAACGCCGCCGCCGTCAGCCCTACCGCCCACTCGCGGACGCCCAAGCCATTTCCCACAATCGGCACGGCCAGCGCCACCTGGCACGCCGCCGTAACCGCCGCCGCCGCCGGCAGGTCGATCGGCGTCCCTGTCAGTCGAAACACCACCCAATATCGCGCTACCCAGATCAGCACGTCGGCATACCGCAACAGCAGCACGCTCGGAAGCCATCCGCGCCACCCCCCGGCCGCGCCCCACGCCACAAGCCCCGCGGCGGGCGCGCCCAGCGCCACGCCCCAGACCCACGCCGACGCGCTCGCTCGCGCGAGCACCACCGCCAGACCAAGCGTCAAGCCCGTCGCCGCCGCGCCGCACGCCAGATTGATGACCATGACCCGTACCGAGTCCCCCACCGCGATCCTGTTCACCGCCTTGTGATACGCCACGCGCCCAACCATCCCCGCCCGCAGCGGCAGATAGTTCAAGAGCCACGCGGCACCGATCAGCAGCGTCATCTCGCCCGCGCCCACGCGACCGTGCCGACGCATCAAGACCCAGAACGAGAGCGAGACCACCACCCAGTTCGCCAGCGGCAGCATGATCGCCAGTGGAATCAGCGCGGGCCTCGAACTCGCTGCCGCCCAGGCCACGCGAATCGAACCCCCGCCGCGCCAGACCGCCCAGCCCGCCGCCAGAAGCAGCGCCGTTCCGATCACAAAGCCCGCGACGCGACGAGCACCGGCACGCGCGGGCCGCGCCGGCTCCACGCTCACTTCGCCGGCTCCGGTTCCTTCGGGGGCTCGGGCGCGATCGCCTTCAGCGACAGCCGCGAGTAGAACAGCCCCTCGCCCGCCAGCCGCTCCTTCACCAGCCCCGCGATCTCACGCACGCGCGGATCATCCATCTGCGCGGACTTCTCGATCAGGTCGTCCGTCGCCTCGCTCACCCGCGTCACCAGCGCCAGGCACCGCACCAGCGGATCGCCGTCGGCCCGCACCAACGCGTCAAACCGCGCCATCACCGGCGCGAGCCTCGCGTGCGGCAGAAGCGCCGCCACCGCCGCCCTCTGCACCGGCGTCATGCTCGGATACCGCGCGATGAACGCATCGACCATCGGCACGAGCGCCTCACCCGCGGGAGCATTTGCAGCGCCGCCCATCGCCATCGCCGCGGCGCCGGCCGCCGCCGCCCCCGGGGCCGCCACATCAAACAGCACCGGCGCCAGGATCGGCTGGATCACAAACGCCCGCACGACCGCCGCCAATCGAAGCACCGACGTCTCGGGCGAGTTCGTGATTCGTCGCGCCAGCGATTCCGGCGAGAGCGAGGCCTCAGGCACCGCCAGCCGCACGATCGGCGTCGCCTCGGCAAACGCGCCCATCACACCAGGCACAAAGCCCCCGCGCGGTCCCGCCTGGAATCCCTGCACCAGCCGCCACCGAACCCGCAGGCTCCGGTTCGCCAACGATTCCATCATCCACCCGCATTGCCCCGCGTCGGGCCACACTTCCGCCACCAACTTCTCGCGCGGCATCAGAAGCAGCCGCCGATTCAAATCGACCACTTCCGGTGCCGCAAACTCCGACAGGTTCACGGCCCGCGACTCCAGGCCGGGAACGAAGAGCATCCGGCTGCTAATCGGGCGATCACTCCCCACCCCCAGCGGCACCTGCGACAGGTTGTGGATCGTCACTCGCACTGGCCCCGCGGACAGCGCCTCCACCTGCCGCGACACCGGTTCGAGCGTCACCGACACGAAGTTCTGTGGTTCCAGCGCCATGCGATCGACATACGCCGGAACCGCCGATGCGAGCCGCTCGAGGTCCGCCGCCAGCGGCGCGTCAGGCTTGACCTCCAGACGCTGGAGTTGCGCGAATGACCACGCACCGCTCACATCCAGGGGGAACAGCCGCACCACGCGCCGATAGGCCTCGATCGCTTCCTCGCGACGCCCCATCGCCTCCAGCCCCATCGCATATCCCGCCGCCGCCAGCGGATACGCCTCCGCCGCCGGTGCCAAGCGCTCCACGGCTTGCTCGGGCTCCCCCGTTCGCAACCGGCTAAAGGCGTCCAGAAGGTCGGCGATCTCCGCGCGATACGTCGTGATCTGATCCGTCCCGCGGATGTCCTTCACCGCTTCCTCGGCCTGGATTCCCGACCACAACCGCACCGTGTGTACCTGCACCGCCAGATCGACCGACGTCTCCTTCGCCTGCTCTTCCGTGAGTTCACCGCGACGCACCGGGTCTCGCAGCGCCGCCAGCGCCGCCGCCACCGCGCCCGCCATCTCGTTGGCATAGGCATTCGCCGCCGCCGGGTCGCTCGCCGCCTGCGACGCCATCACCACGAGCACCGACATGGGCACCTTGAGCCGAACATCCTCGGGCTTGCGCGCCCGCTCCGTTGGCGCGCCCATCGCCTTCAACTTGTTGAGTTCGCGCGACACCTCGTCTCGCTGCCGAGCCAACTCCAGCGTGATCGTCGCCACCACCGCCGCGGGCCCCTCGTCGTACCACTGCAGCACCTTCTCATCGAGCAGTGCCGTGTCGCCCGCGCTCGACGCACGGTTCATGATCTCCACGGCGACCCGCTGGAACCGCCGCGCCCCCTTGAACGCCCCGCCCGCCGCCAACTCCCGCGCCAGCGCCAGATGCACGTTGGGGTCCACCGGGTCGGCCATCAGCACCAGCGTCAGCATCTCCACCCGCGCCCGCGGATCGGTCACTCGCTCCGAGACATACGCCGACGCCAGCATTGCCGCGTCCTTGTTCGTCGAGTCCAGCGACATCGACGCCTTCAACTTCGCCACGAACCCTTCCGTATCGCCCCGCTCGCGCAGCAGCAGCGCCGCGTCCAGCGCCAGTCGGCTCCGAATCGCCGCGTCCACACGCGTGTCCTTGATCAACTTCTCGTAGACCGCCAGCCGCGCCTCGGCATCCTGGTAGTTCTCCGTGATCGTCGCCGTCAGGAGCCGCAACTGCGCGATCGTGTCCGCCGGGTCGATCGCCAACAGGTCCCGCGTCAGTTCCACCACCGCGCGCTCGTGGCCCGCGCTCCGCTCCGCCTCGATCGCCCGCCGTAGAATGTCCTGCTGCTTCGGGTCGAGATCGTGTGCGATCCGCAGCAGAGCCGCCGTCAGCGCAAAGTCCGATCTCGTCGGTGCCGGCGTGGCGCGAAGGTCCAGCAGCGTCTGCCGCGTCAGCGTCCGCGCGAGCAGCGGCTCGGGGGCCTCCAGCACCGGCTCCACCTGCGCCATCGCGGTCGCTGTCCACGCCACCACGCTCGCCATCAATGCCCTCGCCGTCCGCATCACGTTGCGCCTCCTTGCAGCACCGCCACCACGCACCCCGAGACGCCCACCACGAACGCCGCAAAGCCCAGCATCTCCAGCGTCCACATCGACATCCGCCTCCCCACCGCAGGGAAAAGTCGGTCCGCCACCAGCACCATGAACACCAGCCCGCCGCCCGCGATCGAGGCGGCACCCGCGCTCCGCAGCGCCCCGGGCGAGACCGCCCACGACCGTGGCGCATCGATCACCAGCCACAGCCCCGCGATCACCAGCGCCCCCGCCCAGGCCGTCGCCAGCACACCGAGGACCGCCATGCTGATCCCGCGTTGAACGCTCACATCACGCTCCAAACCACCGAGAGCCCCCACATGACTTTGGCGGCCGCAGGACTCAGACCGCACAGGCTTCTTGCCTGTGCTCCTTCACCCTTCCAGCGTACTCCAATCGTGGGCCCGGGGTTCGCGGCACCACAGCCCAATCGCCCGCTACCCCATCGCCATCGTCACCAGGAACTCCGCATTCGTCTTGACCTTCTTGAGCCGGCCCTTCAGCAACTCCATCGCCTCCACGACGTTCATGTCGCTCAGCACCTTCCGGAGGCGATAGACCAACTCCATCTCCTTCGGATCGAGCAGGAGTTCCTCGCGCCGCGTCCCGCTCGCCGCGATGTCGATGCACGGGTAAATCCGCTTCTCCATCAACTTGCGATCGAGGTGCAACTCGCTGTTGCCCGTCCCCTTGAACTCCTCGAAGATCACCTCGTCCATCTTCGAGCCCGTATCGACCAGCGCCGTCCCGATGATCGTCAGGCTTCCGCCCTTCTCGATCGCGCGGGCCGCTCCGAAAAACTTCTTCGGCCTCTGCAGCGCGTTGCTGTCCAGGCCGCCCGTCATGATCTTCCCCGAGTGCGGCATGTTCGCGTTGTACGCCCGTGCCAATCGGGTGATCGAGTCCAGCAGAATCACCACGTCGTCGCCAAACTCCACCATCCGCTTCGCCTTCTCGATCACCATCTCGCACACCTGCACGTGCCGGCTCGGCTCCTCATCGAACGTGCTCGCCACCACCTCCACCTTCCGATCCGTGTTGCGCCGGAAGTCTGTCACTTCCTCCGGCCTCTCATCCACCAGCAGCACGATGATCCGAACGTCCGGATAGTTCTTCGAGATCGCCTTCGTCATCTTCTGCAACAGCACCGTCTTGCCCGTCCGAGGCGGCGCGACAATCAGCGCCCGCTGGCCCTTGCCCACCGGTGCCACCAGGTCCACGATCCGGCACTCGATCTCGTCCGGACTCGTCTCCAGAATGAACCGCTCCTCCGGGTGCAGCGGCGTCAAGTCCTCAAAGTTCGACAAACTCGCGATCGCCTGCGGCGGCTTCCCATTGACCTCATCCACTCGCAAGAGCGCGAAATACCGCTCGCTCTCCTTCGGCGGACGAATCAACCCCTTGACGATCATCCCCTTTCGCAGCCCGAATCGCCGGATCTGCGAAGGGCTCACATAGATGTCATCCGGCCCAGGCAGATAACTCTGCTCCGGGCTCCGCAGAAAGCCGAACTGATCCGGCATCACCTCCAGCGTCCCCTCGCCGTACATCAGGCCCTGCTTGGCCGCGCGAGCCTTCAGGACCTTGAAGATCAGTTCCTGCTTCGGATAGTGGTGGTACTCCGTCAACCCCTCGCGCCCCGCCACCTCGTGCAACTCGTCGATATCCATCCGCTGCAACTGCGAGATGCTGATCGCGTCCTTCGCCGGGCCGGCCGTCGCCGCCACTCGCTCCAGTTCCGCCGCCTCGCGCTCCAACTCCTCATCGCTCGGCAGCGTGTGGTCCATCATCGTCGGCTGGTGCGTCGGCCCGGCAGGCCCAGGCCCAAAGCCCATGCCACCCATGCCACCGCCTCCGCCTTTGCGACGCTTCTTCTTCCGCCGACCCCCGCCGCGAAAGTCCTGACCCTGCATCCCGCCCTGAAATCCGCCTTGGCCGCCGGGTCCGCCTCCCTGCCCGCCACCCGGTCCAGCGCCAGGCCCCCCGCCGGATCCCGCTCCAGGCCCGTTGCTCGGACGATATGGCCCGCCGCCATACGAGCCGCCCTGCTGGCCCCCCTGCTGCCCGACTTGCTGGCTCCCTTGTTGCCCGCCGAACGGCCCGCCATGCTGGCCACCCCCATGACCTCCATGCGACTGCCCGCCGTGCTGTTGCTGCCCGCCTTCGGGTCTCGCCATCGGCTCAGGTCTCGCCGGAGGTGGTGGCGCTTCTGATCGCGGCGGCTCAGACCTTGGTTCCGGCGCGCGAGGCGGCTCCGGCGATCGTTGCACCTCAGGCCTCGGCTCGGGCGCTCGGGGCGGCGGCACCGTCGGCTTCGCTGGTGCCTTTGCCTCAGCCTTCTCCGTTTGTCGCGCTGGCGACTTCGGCTCCGACGGCGGGGCCTTCCCCTCCGACTCGCCCTTCACTCGCTTCCCTGCTGACGACTTCCCCTTCGGATCGTCATCCGCCACGCTGGTGGTCTTGGCCATGACCTGTGCTCGCTTGCAATGGGTACCGGGACTCCCCGGCGGTACTTCGCTTTCGCGGAAGGTGAAGGCCGTCTTCTCGCCCGACGCCTGCCGCGTCGAGTGCTCTCACGCCACCGCCCAAGTTGGGCTTCGGTGCAAACGCGTGAACGACCTCTGGACCCACACAGTATACGCACCCACGCCGCCCCGCGTCACATCTCGCCTCACATCCACTTCACAACACCCGAGCCGCGCCTTGGGACAAAGACGCCCAGACGTCAAACTCCCCAACTCGCGTTGTCGATCAGCCTCGTCTTCCCGCTCCACGCCGCGATCAGCGCCCTCCCCGGCCTGCCCGCGATCACCGCCTCCAACGTCTCCGCGTCGCGAACCGCCGCATACTCCACCCGCAACCCAGCCAACTCCTCCGCCATCGCCCGCTCCGCCGTCGCCACATCTCGAATCCCCGCCGCCCGCGCCAGCGCTCGTGGAATCGTCAACGCCGCCCGTCGTTCCTCTGATGTCAAAAAACGATTCCGGCTCGACATCGCCAGTCCGTCCGCATCGCGCAGCGTCGGATGCGGGATGATCTCGACTCCCGCCCGCCCTCGCGACGCCTCCATCGCGCTCACCACCCGCAACTGCTGCCAGTCTTTCTCGCCAAACACCGCGGCCTCGGGCCGCACCAACTCAAACAACCGTCCCACCACCTGGCATACGCCCGCAAAGTGCCCGGGCCGGAACGCATCCTCCAGCCCAGGCCTCGTCGCCACCGCCGGCAATGACGGCACCGAAACCACGCCTCCCCTCGGATATACCGCCTCTACACTCGGCGCGAACACCGCGTTCGCTCCCGCCGCGTCGCAGATCGCCGCGTCCGCCTCCAGCGTCCTCGGATACCGCTCCAGGTCTCTCGGGTCGTTGAACTGCGTCGGGTTCACAAACACGCTCACCACACACCCGCCCAGCCCCCGCTCACGCGACACGCCCGCACCACGCATCACCAGCGCCCCGTGCCCGGCGTGTAGCGCGCCCATCGTCGGCACCAGGACCGTCGGCTTCCCGCGCGCCGCCGTCCACCGCTCCAACTCTTCAATCGTCTTTAGAATCTCCACGCCGGAAGGGTCCGGGCCGCGCGCTCCCGCGTCAAGTCACCGCCTCCCACCTTTGCTCGAAAGCCACGCCGATACCTCCGCTCGCTCCGGCACCCGCAGCAACTCCAACTCCACACGGTACTGCCCTTCCCCGTCGTAGTCGCACTTCGACACCTGCCCAAACAGCGGCAGCGGCGTGTCGTCCACCAGGTGTACCGCCACCAGCACCCGCCGACCCTGATAGCACATCCGCCGCGAGCGAAACACGATGTGCGACCGCCCCAGTTCCCGCCCCCGCGCCGCCCACGTCGGCCCGGGACGTTCTCGATCATCCAACTCGCACACGTCCAGTTCCGCCTCGAATTTCGCCGCCAACAACTTCCGCTCAGCAGGCCGCTGCGGCTCAGCCTCCGGTGCCTCGTCCTCGTCTAAAAACGACACCGACGGCGGCGGCGGCGCCCACCGCGTCGATTTCGGCCGCGATTCCTGCCCCTTGCCCGAGAACAACGCGCCCATCCTTGCTGCCTCCCCCGCTCACTCTCCCCCCCTGCTCTCTCCCCCCCTCCACACCTCTCGCTCCCCCCGCCACTTCATCGGCCACTGAAGCCCCCCGCTCGCGCCCAAACCTCTCCCCGCCGCGAACCCCGCCCGCACAGTCCGCGCTCCTCGTCTCCCTCGCCCCGCTCCACCTCGTATGGGACGTGATGGCTGCCACCTCGCCACTTCTCCACCCTGCCACTTCTGCCTTTCTTCTCCTCCACTCCGTCCCTTCATCCCCCCGTCCCTTCGTCCCTTCTTCCCTGTTCTTCTCTACCATCCCTCGTGATCGACCTTGACCACAACGCCACCACGCGCCCCAGCCCCGCAGTCATCCACGCCGTCACCTCCGCCCTCGCCGATCACTGGCACAACCCGTCCAGTGTCCATCGCGCCGGCCAATCAGCCCGCCGACAGGTCGAACTCGCCCGGGCCGCCATCGCCGATCTCGTCGCCGCTGATCCCAAGGAAATCGTCTTCACCTCCAGCGGCACCGAGGCTATCGACCTCGCGATCCGCGGCTCTCTCGCTGCCTTTCCCCACGCCGACGCGCCGCCCGTCGTCGTCTCCACCGCCATCGAGCACGCCGCCGTCCGCGACCTCCTCGCTGATCTCGCCAAGCGCGGCCAGATCGAACTCCGCCTCGTGCCGGTCTCGCGCGAGGGCATCATCGATCTCGCCGCCCTCGCCCCGCTCCTCGACCGCGCTTCACTCTGCTCGATCCAATGGGCCAACAACGAAACCGGTGCCATCCAGCCCGTCGCCGAGATCGCCCGCCTCTGTCAAGACCGCGGCATCATCTGCCACTCCGACGCCACCCAGTGGATCGGCAAGGAACCCGTTCTGCCCACCCCGTCCCTTCGTCCCTCCGTCCCTTCGTCCCTTCCGGATCTTCTCTCCTTCGCCCCGCACAAGTTCCACGGCCCAAAGGGCGTCGGCGTCCTCCGCATCCGTCGCGGCATATCGCTTCGTCCCACTCTCCTCGGCTCACAGGAACTCGGCCGTCGCGGCGGCACCGAAAACGTCCCCGGCATCGTCGGCGCCGGCGTCGCCGCGCGCGAAGCCCTCGCCTTTCTCGCCGATCCCTCCCTCCGCGACCGCCAGGCCTCCCTCCGCGACCGCTTCGAATCGCTCATCCTCACCGCACGCCCCGACGCCGTCATCAACGGCCCTCGCGAGCCCAGACGCCGCCTCTGGAACACCTCCAACATCGGCTTCCCGCGCCTCCAGGCCGAGGCTCTCCTCCTCATGCTCAGCGAACGCGGCGTCTGCGCCTCCGCCGGCGCGGCCTGTTCATCCGGCTCACTCGAACCCTCACCCGTCCTCCTCGCCATGGCCATCCCCCCCGAGATCGCCCTTGGCTCGCTCCGCTTCAGCATCGGGCGCGACACCACCGCCGCCGAAACCGATGCCGCCGCTGCCATCGTCATCGACTGCGTCACCCGTCTCGCCGCCTCGCTCTGATGCCCCTTTGCCGAATCCCTCGATGCCTTCTTCCCAATCAACCTGCGCATCCATGATCCGCGTCGTCGCCTCGCGTCCGCCCCCAATCGGATAATCTTCCCCCATGAGCCGAAACCCATACGCCCATCCCGAGGTCGAACCCGCCGTCCCCGCACGGCTCAGCGCCCTCGCCGTCTCCTCACTCGTCTTCTCCCTCATCTGCTGCATCCCAGGCTTCGGGCTCATCGGCGCGATCCTCGGCGGCGCGGGCATCATCCGAATCTCCGGCTCCAGAGGCCGCCTCTCCGGTCGAACCCTTGCCTTCTTCGGCGTCGTCCTTGGCCTCCTCGCCTCCGTCCTCTGGATGGCTCTCTTTGTCGGCGCTCAGCGCGCCGGTGCCGCCTACATGCGCGAAGTCGTGCAGCCCATGCTCACCGCCGCCCGCGCCGTCGAAGCCAAAGACTTCGGCCCTGTCCGCCACCTCCTCGACCCCAAGCTCGCCGCCACTCTCACCGATCAGGACATCAACACCTTCCGCGAGCGCCTCCTCGCCGAAGCCGGCAACATCAAGGGCATGCCCACCACGCTCGATTTCCAGCAGGTCTTCAACCAGCCTCCGCCTCGCAAAAACGCCTCCGGCACCGCCGTCGTCTCGCTCCCGCTCCCCGTCGAGTTCGACAAGGCCCAGGGCATGCTCATCATCGAGTCTCAGCGGCCCGAAGCGCTCTGGGAGATCATCACCTCCGGCGGCACGCTCAAGGGCTCGCTCCGCAACATCGGCGTCGCCATCAACGGCAAGGAAATCTGGCTCGTTCCCGAAACCCCGCCATCGCCCGGCTCTCCCGGCACGCCTTCAGCACCAAAGCCCCCGCCCACATAACTCTTCCCCATTCTTCTCCGCGTCCTCTGCGACTCTGCAGTGAGTCCTTTCCCTCCCATGTCACCCGACCCCATCATTTCCTGCCAGGGTGTCATCAAACGCTTCGACGGCCGCGCCGTCCTCGACGGCATCAACCTCGACATCCTCCCCGGCGAGACCATGGTCATCATGGGCGGCTCGGGCTCCGGCAAATCCACACTCCTCCGCCTCATCATCGGGTCCTTCAAGCCCGACGAAGGCCGCATCTCCCTCTTCGGCCAGGACATCACCCATCTCGCCAACGACGACCTCAACAACGTCCGCAAACGCTTCGGCATCCTCTTTCAGTCCGGCGCGCTCTTCAACTCCATGACGCTCCGCGAGAACGTCGCCCTCCCCCTCATCGAGCACACCTCGCTCGGCCGCGAGATCATCGATATCCAGGTCAAAATCAAACTCGAACTCGTCGGCCTCCGCGAGCACGCCGACAAGTACCCAGCCCAGATCTCCGGCGGCATGAAAAAACGCGCCGGCCTCGCCCGCGCCCTCGCCCTCGACCCCCGAATCCTCTTCTACGACGAGCCCTCCGCCGGCCTCGATCCCGTCACCAGCGCCGAGATCGACCGCCTCATCATGGACCTCTCTAAAAAACTCGGCGTCACCAGCGTCGTCGTCACCCACGAGATGGATTCCGCCTTCGTCATCGCCGACCGCATGGCCATGCTCGACAAGGGCCGAATGCTCACCATCCAGCCCAGGCAATGGTTCGACGACCTCCGCAAGTCCACCGACGCGATCGCCGCGGGCCTCCCCGAAGACCAGCGCCTCATCCGCCAGTTCCTCCGCGGCGACGCCGAAGGCCCCATCACCAAACGCCGCGCCGCCACCAACTATGCCGACGACCTCCTGGGTGACTCCGCCCCATCCGTTTTCGCCCCCAGCGTCGAAGCCACCCGCTCTGCCTGACCATCCGCTCTTGGGTACCCCGCCCCTCCGGGGCGGCTCTTGCTTCGGGTGGCACCGGTCTCCAGACCGGTGACTACCACTCCTACGTTCTTCTACCCCTCTTTCTTCTTCCCTTCGTCTTCTCTTTGCTTGTCTTTCCGTCGCCTCTTTGCTGCTCTGCACATTTGCTGCTCTGAGTTTTCCCTCCCATGCCCCCATATACCTCCGACTACCTCACCTCGCTCCTCGCCCCCGCCGACGACGCGCTCACCTCCTACCAGGCCCGCGCCGCCGCCGCTGGGCTTCCCGACATCGCCGTCTCCCCTGACGTCGGCCGCCTCCTCTTCCTCTTCACACGCCTCGCCACCGCCAGTCGTCCCGGCCTCGTTGTCGAAGTCGGCACCCTCGGCGGCTACTCCGCCACCTGGATCGCCCGCGCACTCCCGACCACGGGCCGCCTCATCACCCTCGAACTCGACGAGCGACACGCTGACTTCGCACAGTCCCAACTCCGCCGCGCCGGCCTCGCTGAGCGCGTCTCCATCCGCCGTGGACCCGCCCTCGCGACGCTCCCCGCTCTCCTACGCGAACTCGGCCCAGCCTCGGTCGATCTCTTCTTCATCGACGCTCTGAAAGCCGAGTACCCCGACTACTGGCGACTGGGCCGACCCCTTCTCCGCCCCGGCGGCCTCTTCATCGCCGACAACGCCCTCGGCTCGGATTGGTGGATCACCGATCCGCCCGGCAGCAGCCGCAACCGCGACGCCGTCGCAGGCCTCAATGCCTCCGTCGCCGCCGATCCCACCCTCGACACTTCCATCATCACCAACCGCCAGGGCCTCCTCGTCGCCCGCGTCAGAACCCCCGCCGAACTCGCAGATTGACGCCCGGCCGGGTACATCGACAGTCCCCGTCGATTCTTCGCCTTTCTTAGTGGCACCGGTCTCCAGACCGGTGGCTACCACTCCTACCTTCTTCTTCCCTTCTTCCCTCTTTGCTTCTCTTTTCTCCTCTCCGCTTTGCTTTCTTCTCCTCTTCATTTGCTGCTCTGCTGCTTTGCTGCTTTGAGCTTTTCCCCATGCCCTTCGACCCCACCCTTGCCCTTGGCCCGCCCCGCTCCGACGCCCCCTGGTCCGTCGCCGAACTCTCCGCGCGCGTCGCCCGCGCCATCACCGCCGCACTCCCCGACCGCGTCCGCATCACCGGCCACGTCTCCGGCTTCCGCGACCGCACCCACTGGTACTTCGACCTCGGCGACGCCGCACGCGAATCCGTCGTCTCCTGCGTCGTCTTCGCCTCCAGCCGCTCGAAAGCAGGCCACAAACCCGCCGACGGCCAAGAGATCATCGTCACCGCCCGCCTCGACTACTACGCCAAGCAGGGCCGTCTCACGCTCATCGTCGAATCCATCGAGCCCGTTGGCGCCTCCGCACGCGAACTCGCCTTCCGTCGGCTCGTCGAGGAACTCCGCTCCCTCGGATGGCTCGATCCCGCACGCAAGCGGCCCATGCCCGCCTTCCCGCGGCAGATCGCGGTCATCACGAGCCGAACCGGCGCCGCGCTCCAGGACGTCCTCGACACCCTCCGTCGCCGCGCACCATTCGTCGCCGTCGCGGTCATCGATGTGCGCGTCCAGGGCGACGACGCCCCCGCCGAGATCGCCCAGGCGCTCGCCGCCTCCGGCGCGCGCGCGCGAACGCTCGGCATCGATGCCATCCTCCTGACCCGTGGCGGCGGCTCCGCCGACGACCTCGACGCCTTCAACCAGCGCGTCGTCGCCGAGGCCATCGTCGCCTGCCCCGTCCCCGTCGTCGCCGCCATCGGCCACGAGACCGACATCACCCTCGCCGAGATGGTCGCCGACGTGCGCGCCGCCACCCCCACCCAGGCCGCCATGCGCATGACCCCCGACCGCGCGGCCATGCTGGACCAACTCGACGCGCTCGGATCGCGGATGGGAGCCGCCGCGCGGCAGCACGCGGCGCGCGCGCGCGAACGGCTCACGCGTCTGGCCCGCCGACCCGTACTGCTCGACCCGCGCACGATCCTGACCGCGCGCGCCGAGCGCATGCGCCAGTTCGTGGCCCGCCTCGCCGCCGCCACCGGCACCGCGATTAGCGGCACGGGCCGCAACTTGGAACGACTCTCGTCGCGGCTGGATGGGGTACGGCCGGCGCGGGTGCTCGCGGCGCGCGCGCATCGCCTGACCCGCGCCGAATCCGCACTCGCCGCCGCCATGGACCGTCGCCGAACGGCCGCAAACCCGCGCGCGCTGGCGGAGCGGCTGGCGCGCGCGCTGCCGACCGCGCTCAACCGCCGGCGCGCGCACCTTGACGCCCTCGAACGCCAACTCCACGCCCTCGGCCCGTTGGCCGTGCTCGAGCGCGGGTTCTCGTACACGCGGCACGAGGACGGACGGCTGATCCGGAGCGCCGCGGACGTGCGCACGGGCGAGGCCATCCGCACGCAGTTTGCCTCGGGCGAGGTTCGGTCGGTGGTCGCGCCCGATCCTGCTTCCATCCGGCCGCCGACAGCCGCGGCGATGCCGAAGATGACCGAGCCGCCGTTGGTGGAGTCGCCGAAGCCTCCCGCGGAGGAGCCGTCGGTGCCGCGAATCGTGCCGATGCGCAAGCCTGGACAAATGGACCTGTTCGGACGGAGCCGATAAGGTGGATGTGGTGAGCAAGCCAGGGAATCCATCGTCCGCGAGCGCCAAGGGTGCCGCGGGTACCGAAACCGCCGGGGCCGAGGCTTCGGCGGGAGTGCCGTTCGACTTCGAGTCGGCGGTGTCGCAGATCGAGTCGATCGTGGAACGGATCGAATCCGGCGAGGTGGGGCTGGAAGGCTCGATCACGGAGTACGAGAAGGGCGTGGCGCTCATCAAGCGATGCCGCGAGGTCTTGGAACGTGCGGAGCAGCGGGTGCAGGATCTGACGTCGCAACTGAAGCGACCGGAGTCGGGTCGCTGATGCCGCGGCACGAGGCACTTTTCCTGATTCTGAAGGCGATCTGGGCGTTCTTCATATTCGCGTATGGCGCGTGCCTGGGGTCGCTGATCAACGTGATCGTGTACCGTCTGCCGCGAGGGATCAGCGTGGTCTCGCCACCCTCGCGCTGTCCGAGTTGCAGCACGCGGCTGACGTGGCGCGAGAACGTCCCGGTGCTGGGGTGGCTGATGCTTCGGGGAAAGTGCCGCTTCTGCAAGGCGCGGATCTCGCCGGAGTATCCGGTCGTCGAGGCGATCGTCGGGCTCCTGTTCGTGGCGTGCTACCTCGCGTGCTACGGCATCGATCCGCGGTTTGAGATTCAGGGCCTCAATCTCGGCGCGATCCGGCCCGAATGGGCACAGAATGACGCCTCTCTGACGTGGCCGATCTTCGTGGTGATTTTGTTTCTGATGGCGTCGCTTGTGGCGATGACGATCATCGATGCGCGGACGTTCACGATCCCGCTGGTGCTGACGTGGGTGCCGGCTGGGATCGCCCTGATCGGGCACACGGCGGCGGCGGCGTGGGTGGGACGGAATCGACCACGGCTGCCGGTTGTCGCGCCGGGTGAGATGTGGTCGCTGTCGGCCCCGGGATCGGCGTCATGGAATTGGGTGGGGGCGGCGCTGGGGGGCGTGCTGGGGCTGGGCGTGGGGCTTTTGTTGCTGCGGCTGGGGCTTATCACGCGGAGTTTCGCGGACTACGTGGAGTGGGAGAAGTCGGTGACGGGGGATCCCCGATCGCTCGCGCGATCGGCTCAAGAAGAAAGCACGGGCGAGGTGTCAGTGGTGTCGGCGACCACGGACCGTCCGTCCACTGACCTCCAGAGCGAGGTCCGTGCCACGATCGCGCCTCAGGACTCAGGGCACGGGACGGAGGACTCTTCTCCGACTGATTTGTGGGTGCATTACCCGCACGCGCGGCGAGAAATGGTGAAGGAGATGGCGTTTCTGGCACCGTGCATGCTCTTGGCGCTGGCGGGGTGGTATCTGCTGCCCGGCTTGATCGGGCATGGAGCGCAGAACAACCCGCAGACAGGGGCGTTTCTGCCGGCGATGCGGGTGCCGCTGTGGCTGTCGGTGCTGAGCGGGGTTCTGATCGGGTATCTGGTCGGTGGCGGGGTGGTGTGGGCGGTTCGGATTCTGGGTTCGGCGGCCTTCGGCAAGGAGGCGATGGGTCTGGGCGATGTTCACCTGATGGCGGCGGTCGGGGCCGTCCTCGGCTGGATCGACTCGACGCTGGCGTTCTTTATGGCCGCGTTTGTGGCGCTGGGCTGGGCGGTATTGGGGCGGATCGGGTCGGGGGTGTTCAAGCGGGCGATGCCGTATGGCCCGTTTCTGGCGGTGGCGACGCTGCTGGTGTTTTTCGGGAAGCCGCTGGTCGAGGCGGGGCTGTCGTTGCTGCTGCACCGGCCGGTGAACCTGCCGTAGGGTGATAGGAGCCTCAGTCAACCGGAGCGGTTGACTGAGGGCACCCGGCCAGAAGAATCGACGGGGACCGTCGATGTACCCCAAGAGCACCGACCGTCCAAGGCGACGGTCGGTGGCACGTTCAAGGCACCCGCGACCGCACGCGCGTTCAGGTCCAATTCAAGGTATCGCGCGAGAAAGTGACAGATCGTGCCCGCCGGGGTGTGGCGGGGCATGGGGTCATGCCGATACCCTAGAGGCCCTCGGCGTGGAGACGCCGAACGACACGGTGGCGCAACATACGGAGATACCAGGGATGAACGGCATGGGGACGAACGTCAGGATGCTTTGCGGTATGGTGGTGGCGGCGGCTTCGCTCGGGCTCGGCGCGTGCCAGCGCGTCTCGCGCTCGGAATATGACGCGGTGATGAAAGAGAACGCGGCGCTGCGCGAGAGCAAGAGCGCCGAGCAAGCGGCCCGGCAGGAGGCCGAGACCCGCAACGCCTCGCTCGAGCAGGAGAACCGCGACATGGCGGCCCAGCTCGACCGGACGAAGGCGGGCGGCGGCGCCAAGGGCGGCGCGGGCGGCCCGACCGGCTTTGAGGACATCGCCGGCACCAGCACCTATCGCAGCGGGAGCGAGGTCGTCGTGGATATCGCGGGCGACGTGCTCTTTGACCCCGGTTCGGCGAACCTCAAGAGCACGGCCAAGAAGTCGCTCGATCGCGTCGCGGAGGTCATCCGTTCCCGGTATGCGGCGAACGACGTGCGCGTCGAGGGCTATACGGATGCCGACCCGATCAAGAAGAGCGGGTGGAAGACCAACGAGCGGCTGAGCGGCGAGCGCGCGATGGCCGTCGAGCAGTACCTGACGAGCAAGGGGCTGGCGAAGGACCGGGTGTACTACGCCGGGTTCGGCTCGTCGCGTCCGAAGAACACGAAGAAGGACAGCCGGCGTGTCGAGATCGTGATCCTCGGCGCGAGGAGTTGAGTGACTCGCACAGGCGGGACGGCTGTGCCTCCGCTTGCGGCATCCTGAAGGTCAATGAAACGGGCGGCGGGCGATGGCCTGTCGCCCGCTTTGTTTTTGGGCGAAGCGTGAGGGGCGTGGACGCCCCGGCTCACGGCGATCAGGGGCACCCCGCCGAGAAGCGGTTGACGAAGCAGACGAAATCGTTGACGTTGAGGATCGGCGGGATCTGGCTCTGGTCGCAGTTCGCGCCGGGGTCGCCCGCGCCAAACTTATTGAGGAAGCAGTTGAAGTCGTTGACGTTGAGGACGGGCGGCACGACGCTGCCGTCGCAGTTGGCGTAGCAGGCGGGGTCGCCGACATCACCGTCGAGGATGCCGTCCATGTCGCGATCGATGCCCATGCGGACCTGCGTGCCGAAGGGGACGACGGTGTAGGTGAGTTCGGAGCCGGGGGCGGCGAGGGCGCCAAGGGCGGCGGGAGTCAGAGACTCGCCGGCGCGATCGGACTGGAAGAAGCCGGGCGCGCCGACGGTGTACATGTAGCCGCGCTGGACGCCGGCGACGCGTCCCTTGACGATGAGACCGGTCTTGTTGCTCTGTGCCAGGCCGATCATGTTGGTGATGAGGGTGAGTTGGGCGGGTGGTGCTGAGCCGTCGCTGACGAGAGTGGTCTGCCAGCCGACCGCGGCGTGCGAGTCCTTGCCCATGACGCTCGGGGGCTCCTCGGTCGTGCCGGCGGCAGGGGGAAGGTCCGAGCCGGCGAAAGCCATCATCAGCGCGACGAGGTCGGCGATTTCTTGGTTGTTGAAGACGGCGAAAGTGGGTTCGGAGACAAAGCGGACGATGGAATCGACGCTGCCGTCGTGGAGGAAGCCGAAGCCGGCGCGGTTTTCGAGTTGGGTCATGTCGAAGCCGAGTTTGTCGTAGAGGTTGCGAAGTTGTGGCACCTTCATGGCGATGTTGGTGGAGCCGTCGGTGGGGACGATGGCGACGTGGTGCTCGCCCAAGGGGCCGATGGGGAACGGGTCCATCATCAGGGTGTTGACGTTGAAGGTGGTGTCGGTGCCGAGGCCCGTGGGGAGGGTGTGGCAGGTCGAGCAGGCGAAGTTGCCGTTGTCGAGGCGGCGGAAGAAGGAGCGGAAGAGGGCGAGGCCGTTGTTGGCGTTGCCGTTGGGCAGCGCCGCGCCCGAAGCACCGAAGCGACCGGTGGTGAACATGCCGGTGAGCGGGAGGCTGGTGGGCAGGGTGTTATCGAAGTTGCGGAAGGGGTTGGGCGGGAAGGTGATGGTGGCGAGAAAGTTCTCGAACTCCTGCATCTCGACGGGGCTGAGTTCGACGTCGTCGCCCAGGAGGCCGGTGAAGGCGGGGTTGAACTCTTCGAGGCCCGCGCGGTCGCCACGCCAGTGGAAGGGCTCGTGCCCGATGATGTCCTGGAGGGTCTGCGTGGTCATCGGGCCTTTCATCGGGTGCCAGGGCTGGAAAGGCGGGATGCTGGTCTGCGGCGAGAGGCCGGGGATGTTCGCGCCGAGGTTTTGGCCGGTCAGCGGCTTGATGGCGGCCTGCGGGTCGCCAAGGTCCCAGGCGAGGCGATCGAAGCGGGAATCGGCGTGGCACGAGCCGCAGGACGTGATACCTAGGCCCGAGGTCTTGTGCGTGTCATACAGGTGCTTGCGCCCGATCTTGACGGCCGGAGGAGTCGGATCGAAGAACGGCACGCTCGTCAGCACGGTTTCGCTTGTGGTACTGACGACGGAGATCGTCGCGGCGAAGCGGTTCAGGACGTAGAGCCGACTGCGTGCGTTATCGACGGCGATGCCGGTCGGACCCTCGCCGACTTCGATGGTGTCGGCTAGTCCGGCGCGATTGCCCGCGGCATCGAGGACGATGAGATTGTTCGAGCCCATGCCCGCGACATAGGCCTTGGTGCCCGCGGCGTTGAAGGCGATGGCACGCGGATCGCCCAGGCCCTTGTCGCGGTCGGCTTGCAGCGCGAGCGTGCCGGTGGCGTAGGTCAGGTGCGTGTTGAGGTCTTTGATGGTGGGCGAGGTCGGCGCGGCGGGATTGACGAGGGCGACCTTGACGCGGATGAATCGGCCGTTGATGTTGGGTTCGAAGCGGATGTGGTTGAGGGCCTCGGTGCCGACGACGGCGATATTGCCGGTCGCGGGGTTGACGCCCAGGGCCATGCAGAGGTTCATGAGGCCGGTGGCGTAGGTGACGCCCAAACTCGAGGCGTTGATGATGGCGAGGTCGCGGTCGGGAAGGGTCCAGCCGACCCGGCGGCCGGATTGCGCCGCGGACGCGCCGGAGACAAACGCCGTCCAGTTGCGATTGTTGTCGTCCATCCATTGCCCAGCCGAATCCTGGCGGACGATGAGCCCGACCCTGACGGCCGGGTTGTTCGCGGGCGCGATCGGGGGGACGAAACTAGTGCCGCTGTTGGGCGGCGGGTTCTGGCCTGCATAGGGGGTGCTGCCGAGGCTGACGACATTCGGCGGGAAGTTCAAGATGCCTTGCGGAATGTCGATCCCGCCGCCGAGGATGGTGGTTTTGTTCCCGCTTTCAAAGGCCGCGGCGTAGACGGTCTGCCCGTCGGGGCTGACGGCAAGCCCGCGCGGCTCCTCGGCGTTGATGGCGACATTCGAGGGCGCTGCAGTGAGATTCGCCGGATCAAAGACCTGCACCAGGCTCGGCTGCGAGCAGGAGACGAAGGCTCGTTGCGGCGTGCCGGCGAAAACGACATCGCACGGCTCGTCGGCGGTCCGCAACGACGCGACGACGTTCATCGTGCCGAGGTCGACGACGCTGACACTGTCGGAGATGTGGTTGACGACCCAGGCCTGCGTGTTGGTCCGCGCCCGCACCGACACCGGATCAACGCCGACGGGGACCGACCCAATGCGGATCGGCGTGCCGGTGGTGACGTCAAAGACCTCGATCCTCGCATCGGCGGTGTTGCAGACAAGCAGCCGCGTGCCATCGGGGGTCATGTCGATGGGGTGAACGTGGGGGTTCTCCCAGTTGACGAAGGTGGGCGGCGGGCCGGACTCGGGAGCGCTGACAGAACCCGCCCGGGAGCGGGTCATTGGCCCGAGGGCGGTGACGGCCAAGCCTGCCGTCGCGCTGGTGAGGGCAACCAATCCGACATAGGCCAAGCCCGCTCGATCCATGAGTCGATCCCCTGTGGAAGTTCCGGCAGCCCCAGAGTCCCACGGTTCGTTGAAGTCACCAAGCCCGGTTCCACGATACCCTTGATAAAGCAGGACGCAACCCTCAAGGAGACATGCATGTCCGCCGAACCGACCCCGAGGCTGCCGACGCTGGACGAACTTCCCTATCTTGACGAGTATCTGAACACGCTGCTGAGGCCGCGGGTCGAGCGGGCGGTTCAGGCGATCGACCGATCATTGACCGAATCGATCTGGCGGCAGGTGCTCAAAACGATCGCGGCAGAGCAGCCGGGCTGGAACGAGACGCATGCGGCTGGGCTGCGGTCGCTGGTCGAGGCACGGCTGGGGTTGAGGCTCTCAGCGAAACTGGAGTGGGGGTTTGGGAAGCCCGAGGCTTCGGGAAACCGTGAGGAATCGGTGCGACTGGAGGCGTCGCGACCGGAGCCGTCGCGGCTCGAGCCGAGGCCGGAACCAAGGCCGGAGCCCGCACGGGCCGAGGCGACGATCGAGACGCGGCCCGGTTTCGGTAGGCCGGCACGACCGGTCCGATAGGGCCGTGGCTTGGAGTTCGGTCACGCCCATATGATTTGTGATGCCGAAGAACGGACGGGCAAGCAAGAGCAAGCGGCGTCACATTCCCGTGCTCTTCGAACAGGATGAGGATGGTGTCTTCATCGTTTCGGTGCCCACGCTTGCGGGATGCCGAGGTTACGGGCTGACGATCGACGAGGCGATGGAGAACATCGCGGAAGCGGCGGCGCTGTGTCTGCAGGATCGCGGGCCGGCGTCGTCGTCTCGATTCGTCGGGGTACGAGATCTCGAGATCGCGCCGTGACACCGGTTGTCAAGGCTCGCGAACTCATCCGTGTTCTCAAGTTGGTCGGATTCGTCCATACGCGAACGAACGGCTCACACTGGCGATTTGAACACGAGGATGGGCGATAGACGACGGTTCCAGTTCACAAAGGAAGAGACATTCCTCGCGGGTTGCTTCGCGCGATTGTGACCGAAGACATGCGAATCACGATGGATGAGTTCGTTCGCCTGCGTTCGCTTTGAGGTCGAGTTCGATGCGCGTATTCATCATTCGGCACGGCAAGGCAGAGCGCCAATCGACAACAGGGCGAGACGCGGATCGTGTGCTCGTAGCACGAGGCATTCGACAGGCCGAGCACCTGGGACGAGTGCTTGGCGAAGCCGCGCCGGGATTGGTCCTGAGCAGCCCTTTCGCCCGCGCGTGGGCGACGGCCGAAATCGTGCATCGCGCCGTCGGCGGGCGGCTCGAGGCCGAGACGCGGCTGGAGTGTGATCGTCGCGTATCCGAGGCGACAGAGGCGATCGCGGCGCGAGCGAGCGAGCCGACGCTGGCGATCGTGGGACACAATCCGCAACTCTCGGCGCTCGTCGATCACTTTCGCGGCAAGCACGGCGCGGACCTGCGCACGGGCGAAGCGGCTGATCTGGAAATCGATCCCAACGCCGGTCAGGGCACGCTCGTGCGCACCTGGCGGATGGACGACGAGGATTGAGGGCGGCGATGGGCCGGCTTCAGGCGAGTTCTCGACGAAGCACTCGCACGCGTAGCAGAAGAAAGACTTCACCGCAGAGAACGCAGAGGGAAGCGAAGGATGGAGAAAGTCTCCGGGATCAGGACCGATCGTTCCTGCATTCTCGGCGCTCTCTGCGGCTCTGCGGTGAGTCTTGTCTTCGGCTCATCGCGCTCGCGCTTGCGTGGCCATCCGTATCAGTCCGCAGTGCGAGGCGACGCGGGGCTCGTCGGCATGAACCGCGCCAGCACACGCCACGCCACAATCGCGCCGACGACCGAAAGCCCCGCCGAGACGAGATAGACCGCGCCGGGGAAGTAGACGTGGCCGACTTCTTTGGCCGTGTAGCCGAAGACGGCGCTGCCCACGAGCGGGCCGAAGATATTGGCGACGCTCTGGAGGCCCGTGAGCGCGCCCTGGACCTGGCCCTGCTCGGTGGGCTTGACGGCCTTGGTGATGATGGCCTGGGCCGCGGGCATGCTGATGCCGCCGAACGACCCGATGACGATGCCGACATAGATCATCCAGCCGTGCGTGGCGAGACCGTAGACCGTGAACGCGGCGACGCCCAGGCAGATGCCCAGAAGCAACGAGGCGCGCTCGCCGAGTCGCTTGACGGCGTGCTTGGCGAGGCCGGCCTGGACGACAGCGGCACCAAGGCCGACGGCAAAGAGCGAAAGCCCGACATCGGTCGGGGACCACTGGAACCGGTGCGAGGTGTAGAGCACCCAGGTCGTGTGCAACGCGAACTGGGCCATATTCAGCAGGAAAAGCGCGGCGGCGAGGCCGGCCACGACGGGATAGGCCCCGAGATGTCGGAAGACGCCGAGCGGATTGACTCGCCCGAACGAGAGCGTGGAGCGGCGATCGGCGGGGAGCGATTCCGGCAGCACAAAGAACCCGTAAATCCAGTTGGCGAGCGTGAGCGCGGCGGCTGCAAAGAAGGGATAGCGGATGTCGATCTCGCCGAGGATGCCCCCGATGAGCGGGCCGAGCACGAACCCGAGGCCGAAGGCGGCCCCGGCCATACCGAAGCCCGCGGCGCGTTTCTCGGGCGGGGTCACGTCGGCGATGTAGGCATTGGCGGTGGACATGCTCGCGCCCGAGAGGCCGTTGAGCGCACGGGTGATGAAGAGCCACGCGAGCGTCGGAGCGAAGGCCATCGCCAAATAGTCGAGCGCCGAGCCGAAGAGCGCGACCAGCAGCACCGGTCGGCGGCCGAAACGATCGGAGAGCGCGCCGAGCACCGGCGCGCAGAGAAAGAGCATGACGGCATAGAGGGCGGAGAGCGCGCCGACCACCGGGGCCGCGTCACCCTCGGCGGAGGCCTTGCCGTCGTTCACGCCATCGGGCGACGCGGGCGAGATCGCCTGGGCGGCTTCTCGCTTCGCGGCACCATTCGTGGCGTCTGGCTGCGCGGCTGCCATCGGCCCAGAGGCGACGGGCGCGACATGGCCCTGGAGCGACATCACAAGCCGCGGCGCGACGGGGATCAGCAAGCCAAAGCCCAGCACGTCGAGCAGCAGCGTGATGAAGATGAAGCCAACGGCGGGCTTGCGCATGGCCGAATTGTTGGCTGTGGTCGATCGCCGAAGCATTCAGTTCACGACACCGGCGCGGCAAGGGCGGGTGCCGAGCGAAGCCAGCGAGCGACAGCGGGATCGTCCTCCGCCGCCTTCCCGTATTTCGCGCGGAGCGCCGCGGCCACGAGGCCCAGAAAGAGCGGCTGGGGGCGAAGCGGGCGGCTGGTCAACTCCGGATGGAACTGACCGCCGATGAAGAACGGATGGGCCACGGCAGCCGACGCGCCGGCCTGGCTTGGCGTGCCGCCCATACCGCCGGGCAGTTCCATGATCTGCATGATGGGGTATTTCGGATGCCGTCCGGAGAAGATCATCCCGGCCTGTTCGAGCCGCGCGACGAAAGTCGGATCGACTTCGTAGCGGTGGCGGAAGCGTTCGCGGACAGATACTCGCCCGCCGTAGAGGAAGTGCGCCAGCGATTGCGGCTTGATGAGCACGTCCTGCGCGCCCAGACGCATCGTCCCACCCAGCCCCTCGACCTGCTTCTGCTCGGGGAGTTCGCTGATGACGGGGAAGCCGGTGCGCAAGGCGGGAGTGTCAAACTCGGTGCTGTTCGCGCCGTCGAGCCCGCAGACGTTTCGGGCGAACTCGATGACGGCGACCTGCATGCCCAGGCAGATGCCGAGGTAGGGCACGCCGTTCTCCCGGCAGTAGCGGGCGCAGGCGATCTTGCCCTCGATCCCGCGTTTGCCGAAGCCGCCGGGGACGATGACGCCATCGAGCGGCTCTCCCCCTGGGCCCTCTCCGCCCCCGCCTCGGAGCGCGACAGCCGCCGAGGCGTCGTCGAGGTTCGACGTGTCGATCCAGCGGAGGTCGATCGAGCAGCCCAGGTGCGCCCCGCAATGCTCGAGCGCCTTGTCGATCGAGGCGTAGGCATCGCGAAGCCCGGCGTACTTGCCGGTCAGGCCGATGGTGATGTTTCGGCGGCGCTGGGCCGTGAGCATCCGAACGAAGCCGGCCCATTTCTCGCGAGCGCGGTCCTCATGGGCGTAGTCGATACGTTCGTGGAGGTTGAGGACGCTGAGCACCTCACGGTCGAGGCCCTCCTGCCGCATCTCCTCGGGGATCGTGTAGATGCTCTCGCGGTCGTGCATGCTGAACATCCGCCGCAGCGGGACGTTCGAGAACATCGCGATTTTCTGCATCACCGTTGCGTTGACCGGCTTGCTGGCGCGGCAGGCGATGATGTGCGGCTGGATGCCCGCCTCCATCAGACGCTTGATCCCGAGTTGCGCGGCCTTGGATTTCTGCTCGCCGAGCGTCTTGGGCTCGATGACATAGGTGAGTGCGACGAAGCAGGACGAGCCCGGCCCCTCTTCGAAGGCGAGTTCGCGGAGCGCCTCGATATAGAACGAGTTCTCGTAGTCGCCGACGGTGCCCCCGACCTCGACGATGACGGCGTCGGCGGGACGCTTGCCATTGCCGTGAGCCGCCAGTTCGCGGAGTTTGCGCTTCACCTCGCCGGTGACATGCGGGATCCACTGCACGTCGCGTCCGAGGTATCGGCCCTCACGCTCGCGGTCGAGCACCTCGCGGAAGACCTGGCCCGAGGTCGTGAAGTTGAGCCGTGAGAGGTCCTGGTCGAGCATGCGCTCGTAGGTGCCCAGGTCCATGTCGCACTCGGTGCCGTCGTCGAGGACGAAGACCTCGCCGTGGCGATAGGGGTTGAGCGTGCCCGAATCGATGTTGAGGTAGCCCTCCATCTTGATCGGGGCGACGCAGAGGCCCTTGTCGGCGAGCATCTTGGCGACGCTGGAGGCGAAGATGCCTTTGCCCAGGCCCGACATGACGGTGCCGAGCACGATGACGTACTTGTGGTAGCCCTTGCGATAGCCCGCGGGAATCGGGCTGTAGAACTCGGTTTCGGTGGTGGATTCGGCAACGGACGAGAGCAGCCGCGAGCGTCCGGATTCGTCGGCGTCGCGCTGCCCGCGGTCGGTCGGCGGCGCCGGCGCTGGCATCTCATCGATCCAACGCGCGCGATCCGACCTGGTGGGCATCCCACATCGTATCACCCGCGCGGCACGGCGGGCGGCGGGGCAGGCGCGACGGGATTCTCGACGCCGGGCGCGGCCGCCGGCCCGAACGCGCGAGCGAGACGGGCATCAAAGAGCTGCTTTCCATACGCGTGCAACTCCGCATCCAGCGCGTTATGGGCCATGATCGCGTCGAGGTCGTCGGCCGAGAGCGCGTCCCGGCGCAGGCGCTCGGTCGTCGTGTTCAGCCGCTGCTCGACCGACGCGGGCCAGCCGAAGACGTGTGAGAGGTAGCGCAGCGAGTCGGCGAACGATTCCGTGATCCCAAGGCCCGCGATCGAATCGAGATGGGCCTTGGCCTCGATGAGCATCTCGCGCGTGACGCCGCCGAAGGGGACGTGGACGTTTCGCAGCGACGTCAGGCAACGCACCATGAAGTTGTCGAGTTCGACGGTGAGCCGCGTGCGGAAGCAGTCGAGGAGCGAGAGCCGCTCTCGATTGACACGCTCATAAAGGTGGTGCGGCTGCCACTCGCGAATGAAGGAGTAGTACGAGAGCGCTCGCTCGACCGGGTGGCGGAGCATCGTGACGTACACGGTCGGCTGGCTGAGGAGTTCGTGTACGCCGTAATAGAGGTGGCCCTCGACGAGGCCGAGCGAGGCGCGCACGTGGGGCTTCTGTGCCCCGAGCGTCGTGTGGTCGTCGATCGGGTGCAGGATGCGGAAACTCGGATGCGGGATCGTGTTGGCGAGCAAGGCCTCGCGCAGGCTGATGCCGGCGGTCTTGGGGATATGCACGAAGACCACCGTGAACCGCGGCGGCGTCGAATGCGGCACGCCCGTCATCTGCGGCGGATAGGGCCACGGCGCGGGGTCAGGGAGCGTCATGGCCTCCCAGCGTACCTATTTCACCATCGGCCCGACGGCGCGCGAGATGATCGCCTCCTGCTGCTCCTTGTGGACGTGCTTGGAGGCCGCGGCAGGCGTCGCACAGGCCTCGCGCCCAATGTAGACGAGGGTCTTGAGGCGCGCGTCCTTGCGGAGCGCCTCGTCCGCGGTGTTTCGCAGCGCGTCATCCATATAGAGGAACGCGCCGGCATTCCGCGGCTCCTCCTGCGACCACACGACCTCCGTCGCTTTCGGATATCGCGCCAGGATCGCCGCCAACAACTGCGTGTGCAGCGGATAGAACTGCTCGACGCGGATCAGCGCGACATCCTTTCTCGCCAGTTTCGCACGGCGGTCGGCCAACTCGTAGTAGAACTTGCCCGTACACAGGATCACACGCTTCACGGCGGCGCGATCGAGCGGCGCGGGACGCGGCTCGATGAGCCACGGCGTGCTCGCGTCGAACGCCGGATCGTCGATGATCTCGTGAAACCGTCCGTTCGAGAGTTCGTCGATCGTGCTGGTGTTCGTTCGCAAAAGGCTCTTTGGCGTCATCATGATGAGCGGCTTGCGGAAGTTTCGCTTCACCTGCCGACGCAGGACATGGAAGACCTGGGCCGCGTTGCTGGGGTACACCACCTGCATGTTGTCGTTGGCACAGAGCAGCAGGAACCGCTCGAGCCGCGCCGACGAGTGCTCAGGCCCCGCCCCCTCGTACCCGTGCGGGAGGAGCATGACCAGCCCCGACCAGCGGTCCCACTTGATCTCGCCCGAGGCGATGTACTGGTCGATCGTGATCTGCGCGCCGTTGTTGAAGTCGCCGAACTGCGCCTCCCACAGCACCAGCATGTCCGGATCGGCCAGCGAGTAGCCGTAGTCAAAGCCCAGGACGCTGTATTCCGAGAGCGGACTGTCATAGACGCACAGCCGCGCCTGCCGCGTGCGACCGTCCGCCTGCATCGAGCGTGGCGGCGTCGGCGTGCCGGGCTGTCCCACCTCGCGCATGGTATTGAGCGGCATGTACGCCTCGCCCGTCTCCATGTCGCGCAGCACCGCGTGCCGATGGCTGAACGTCCCGCGTCGGCAATCCTGCCCGCTGAGCCGAACCGCCGTGCCCTCGAGCAGTAGCGTGCCATAGGCGAGTGACTCGGCGTCGGCGTAGGAGATGGCCCTGGTTCGCGGCAGACCGCCACGTGATTCCAGCAGTTTGCTCAACTTTGGATTCAGGTTGAACCCATCGGGCACGCGGCCCAGCGCGGCACACACCTCGGCGATGGTTTCCGCCGGCACCGCCGTGTTCGCCGGCGCGTGTGTGTAGTCGCCTCCCATGCCCTGCCAGCGTGCGCCACCCGGATCGATCGTCGGGTCATAGGGATTCTGCTTCGCCGCCTTCTGCGCCGCGTTCAGCGCGTCATCCAGCCGCTTGCGGATCGCACCCATGTCCGTCTCGGTGATGACGCCCTCGGCCAGCAGTCGCTCGGCGTAGACCTTCAGCACGCTCGGGCGCTTGTTGATCATCGCGTAGAGTTGCGGCTGGGTGAACGTCGCCTCGTCCTGCTCGTTGTGGCCGTACTTGCGATAGCAGTAGAGGTCGACGAAGACGTCCCGCTTGAACCGCTGCCGGAACTCGATGGCGATCTGGGCCGTCGCCACGACCGCCTCGGGATCGTCCCCGTTGACGTGGAAGATCGGCGCGTCGATGGTCTTGGCGATGTCGGTGCAATACTCGGTCGAGCGGCCGTCTTCGGGCGGGGTCGTAAACGCCACGAGGTTGTTGATGACGAGGTGGACCGTTCCGCCAGTGGTATAGCCCGGCAGATAGGCCATGTTGAGCACTTCGGCGATGACGCCCTGCCCCGCGATCGCGCCGTCCCCGTGGATCAGCACGGGGATCACTCGCTGGCGCTCCGCGTCGCCGCGGAGACGCTGCTTGGCGCGGCATCGACCCTCGACCACGCCGTTGACGGATTCGAGATGGCTGGGATTGCTCGCCATGGCGAGGTGGAGCGTCTTGCCGTTGGGAAACTCGCGAACGCCCGAGTAGCCGCGGTGATACTTGACGTCGCCGCCGTCGCTGGGCTCGTCGAGGTTGTCCTCAAACTCGGTGAAGATCTGCTCATAGGTCTTGCCGAGGATATTGTTGAGGACGTTGAGCCGCCCGCGGTGGGCCATGCCGAAGACCATCTCCTCGACACCCAGGTCGGTGGCGGCCTCCATGAGCGCGTCGAGCCAGGGGATCGTCGATTCCGAGCCTTCGAGGCTGAAGCGCTTGTCGCCGGGGTAGCGGTTGCCGAGAAACTTCTCGAACTCCTCGGATTTGAGGAGTTGCTGGAGCACATGCACGCGGCGGCCCTTGGTCAGCGGGGCTGCGCCCGCGTCACGTTCGACCCGCTCCAGCAGCCATTGCCTCTGGCTCGCGTCCTGAACGTGCATGATCTCGAATGCGATGGAGCGGCAGTAGGTGCGCTCCAGGTGCTCGACGAGGTCGCCGAGCGTGCCGCGGCCGGCCGGCATCACGATCGTCGCGGTTCGCACGGGTCGGGCGAGGTCGGCCTCAGCGAGCCCGTGGGCCGCGAGGCTGAGGGCTCCAGGCCGCGAACGCTCGCGGTTGAACGGGTCGATCCGGGCACACCGATGGCCGAGCGCCCGATACGCGGCGATCAGCGCCTCGACGGCGAAATCGAACCGCGCATCGTCGAACGCGTCGAGCGCGGGCCGCGACGCGCCGGCCAGATCAAAGCCCAGGAAGAACGCCCGCATGTCATCGGGTACGGACGCGGGGTCGGCCTTGAAGCGGGCGTATTCCGCCTCCAGGTACTCGGCGCTCCAGGCATTGACGGAAGGGCGGATGGCGCGGGGAATCGTGCTCACAATGGCCTCGCAATCGGCGCGCAACAGCGCGGGCGGGATGGTAGCGCCGGCTCGCCCACCCGCCTACGCGTACTTGTATTTCGGCTCCCAGCCACCCACCCCATCGGCGAGCATGTGCAGCATGGGCCACAGCGCGCAGAAATCGTCCATCGGCCCGAGCGGCGCCGACGCGACGCGCACGATCGCCCCGCCCGCCGTCCGCTGAAACGTCGAAATCCCCGGGTGATGGTCGCCCGGCTTGGGCTCGAATCCCATGTCCTTGATAAACGTCGTCCCCGCCGCCGAGACGCACTGGAACTTCCACCCGCGCGACAACGCAAACTCGCGCACCGCCGCCGGTTCGTCCGGCGAGCAGAGCGCGAACCCCGCGCGATCCGCCAAGTGCGCCGCCAGTCCGTTGAACCCATCCGCCCAGAGCGTGCAATACCGGCACTTCCGCCCCATGTTGTGGATCAGAATGAGGTCCGGCTTGCCGCGAAAGAGTTCCGAGAGCCGCACCGGGCTGCTGTCATCGCGCGAGAGCATCGCATCCGCGACGGCGTGCCGCGGCTGCGCCCGAAGCGCCGCGTACAACTGCTCCTTGAGTTCGCCGATCTGCTTCTGAAGTCCCTCGACGTTCGTGCTCATGGCGTCTCCTTCATCGCGCGTCCTTCATGGTCGCCAACGGCTGCTCCTCGCGCGTCGGAGCAACCGGGCTGGGACGTTGCCGGAGTTTCAGCCATGCCGCAATGCTGAGGTACGACCAGAAGCAGATGGCGAGGAACGGCCCAATCGCGGCGAGGAGGACGTGGTTGCTCTCGAAATGTTCGCCCCGTACGAGCACATAAACCAGCGCAAAAAACCCCGCGAAGACCAGCGGGATGAGCCAGGGTCGCGGCTTCTTCGAGATCGCCGAGTTCGCACGGTGGGCGATGTTCTGCGATTCCTTCTTGACGCGCCGCAGCAGCGACCTCGCCCAGACAAACTCCGTCGCCAGCAGCGCCAGCCCGCCGATCGCAACGGCGATTCCCCCAGGCCCCGGCAGCAGCCCGATCGGAATGCTCAGCGCCAGGATTGTGACACCCAGCACGAGGATCACGATCTTGCGCGAGCGACGCCAGGTCTCCTCCGCGGCCGCCGCGAGGTCATCGATGGGCCGCTCCTCGGGCCGGCGATCGCGCGCGTCGGCGCAGAGCGAAGCGATGATCCCGATCCCGATGATCGTGGCGATGACGCACAGCGAGTACTCCGCCGGCAGGTGGTACCAGGCGCCCGCGATCATCTTCACCCCGATGAACCCGAGCACGATCACCATGCTCACCTTGAGGTAGCGGAAGCGCCGGATCAGCGCCGCGACGGCAAAGTAGATCGCCCGAAGGCCCAGGATCGCGAAGCAGTTCGACGCGAACACGATGAACGGGTCGAGCGTGATCCCGAAGATCGCCGGGATCGAATCGACCGCGAAAATCACGTCCGCCACCTCGACCACCAGCAGCGCGACCATGAGCGGGGTGAGCGCCCGCCGCCCGTCGGGAAGCCGGGTAAAGAACTTGGACCCGTCGAAGGTCGGCGAGACGTTGAAGAGGCTACGCGCGGCGCGCACCACCAGGTTTCGCTCGAAGTTCGCTTCCTCCTCCTTCATCATCAGCATCTTGAACGCCGAGAGGATGAGGATGCCGCCGAAGACGTAGATGATCCAATGGAACTCCTGCACCAGGGCCGTGCCCAGCCCGATCATCACGCCGCGGAGCGTGACGGCCCCGATGATGCCCCAGAACAACACGCGGTGCTGCAGGTGCGCGGGAACCTGGAAATAGCCCATGATCATGGCGATCACGAGCATGTTGTCCAGGCTCAGCATGAGTTCGACGAGGTAGCCCGTAAAGAACATCACCGCCGCGTCCCGGCCCGTGGTCGGCAGGAGTGTGCTCGCCGCGGACACTCCCTCGCCCCCGACCCCCGTGGGCGCAGGGTGGATCCCCAGACCGAAGGCGTGGTGCTCGTAGAGGAAATAAACAGCGACGTTGAAGGTCAGCCCGATAAGGAGCCAGCCGAGGCTCGCCAGGAGCGCCTCGCGCATGGCGATGACGTGCGCCTTGCGATTGAGCACGAAGAGGTCGAGGGCCAGCAACCCGAGAACCAGGGTGATAAAGCCCGCCCAGAGGGTGATCGACATCGGCGCAACGCTCCCAGAGGGCCCGCGAACGGACAGGGCACAGGGTAGGAGCCCGACCGCGCGCGCGAGCGGTCAACCGGACGCTAGTGCGCCGGGCCGCCGGTTGGTTTGGGTGGGAGCAGCATCGACGCCACGACTCCCGCCGCCAGGATCCCGATGACCACCACCAGCGAGGCTGTCACCGGCACCTTCATCGGCGTATGCACCAGCAGCATCTTCACGCCCACGAAGAGCAGCACCGCGATCAGCGACGTCTTGAGGTAACGGAACTTGTCCATGGCGCCCGCAAGACAGAAATAGAGCGCCCGCAGCCCCAGGATCGCAAACACGTTCGACGTGAAGACGATGAACGGGTCCGCCGTGATCGCGAAGATCGCGGGGATCGAATCGACCGCGAAGATCAGATCGGTGAACTCGACCATCACCAGGGCCAGGAAGAGCGGCGTGGCGTGCCGGACGCCACCGATCCGCGTGAAAAACTTCTGCCCGTCATACTCGGTCGAGACCCGCACGAACCGCCGAACGAGCCTGATCGCCGGGTTCTTTTCGGGCGAGACCCCGTCGTGCTTGGCGAGCGCCATTTTGATCGCCGTCAGGATCAGAAACCCGCCGAAGACGTAGATGATCCAGTCGAAGCGCTGGATGAGCGCTGCACCGACCGCGATCATCACCCCGCGCATCAGCAGCGCGCCCAGGATCCCCCAGAACAGCACCCGATGCTGATACTTCGCCGGCACCGCGAAGTAGCCGAAGATCATCGCGATAACGAAGACGTTGTCCATCGAGAGCGACTTCTCGACGACATAGCCCGTGAAGAACAACTTGGCGGCCTCGAGCCCATGCACGTCGCGTGCGGGGCCGTCGAGTTGCGGCACGGCCAGGCCCACGCCCAGCCAGTGGTTCTGATAGGCGAAGTAGATCCACAAGTTGAACGCCAGCGCGCATGCGATCCAGACCACCGACCAGATCACCGCCTCCTTGATCGAGACCACATGGGCCTCGCGGTGGAAAACGCCCAGGTCGAGCGCGAGGAAGAGGATTACCAGCCCGACGAAGCCGGCGTAGAGCCAGTACACCTGCGAACTCGGTGGGACAATGGCAGGGGCGGATTGAAGCGTGGCAAGAAGCGTGTTGACCATTGGACGAGCGGGCTCCTGCGCATTCGGTCGCGGGGCCGATGATAGCGCGTCGCGATCAGCGTCAGGGCATCGCCCGCTTCTCGACGCACAGGCCCAGCCCCGGATCAGGGCCCCCGATCAGGCACGGTCCAATGAATAAGCCCCGGCCAAACGAACAGCCGGGGCTCGGGTGGATAGAACCCTGGTTGGGAGGCGTCTACACGCCTCAGGCCCTGCGGCGGCGGCGGCCTGCAAACAAGCCTGCGGCGGCAAGGGTTGCGCCGATGCCGGGGGCCGGCACCGCTGAAATCGTCAGCGCGTCATACAGATTGATCCAGCCGCCCTGCGGGCTCAGTGCCGACCGCCCGCGGTGCGTGATGATGATCGAATCGCCCGTGTTCATCGAGATCGCCGCGAGGTTCACCGGCAGGAGCACCGAATCGCCCACCGACGGGAACGGATTTGGCTTGGCGGCCGTCGTCTGGAAGAGCGGCGTGATCGTCCCGCCTGCATCCTGCTTGGCGATGACAACATCGACGTCCACAGGGCGGCCGATGCCGTTGATCCCGTTCCAGTTCACGACGAGTTGCCCGCTGATATTGACCGGCACCGTGTTGCCCGCCGGGTTGAGCCAGCGAACCAGCGGCGCAAAGTCCGAGACCGAAGAGTGCGCGTTGTGGATGAGACGCCCAGGCATGATCGGTGGGTTGCTGTTATCCCCCCGCGACCAGACCCCGAGGCCGGTCGTATACCAGAACCCGTCCCAGGTCATGAGTTGACCAGGCTGCTGGTACCACGGATTGGGCGAGCCGATGCCGCCACCCCCGGTCGTGGTCTCATACCGCCACGCGGGAATTCCACCCACGGTGCTCGGGTTGTTCTGGGTCGAGCCCTGGAGTCCACCTGGAACCCAGTCTGTTGAGCGGCGCCACGTCATTCCCGCACTCGCCGGCAGGGCGAACCCCGCGGCCAGTGCGCAGACCAACACCGCATGTGATGCACGAGTCTTCATGTAAACCCTCCGACGACTGCCTCAGGCTCAAATGTGCCACAGGAATCTCGGAATGCCAACAACGGCGCAAGATTTGTTGATGTTTCCTGTCTGTGACGGCCGATCCGGCATTCGGACGGGTACGTTCGTCCGCTTTGGTCACGCTCTGTCCGGTGTTTGCCATGCCCCACCCAGCCGCAAGATCGAACCGCCACGCGTCCGTTGTCATCGCCGACGGCGGAGCGGCCGCCTTGGTCGCTCTCTCTGCCGAACGCAACCAGCCTGGCGGAAATCGTCCGATAATCACGGTCGTTCCAGCCGCCGTTCCCGCTGACGAGGCGTCGGATCGGCTCGCCGCGGCACAGGCTCAGGCCAATGCAATGGTCACGGTCTACGAACCCAAGGTTCTAAGTGCTGATGATCAAACCGTCACGGCCTCGGCGGGTGCCCTCGCGACCCGCCGTCTCGTTGAGGTCGCACAATGGGCGCACGCCCGTGGCATCCGCCGCGTCATCTGGCCCGCCAACGCCGGGGCCGACGCCCCCGACGGCGGCGTGCTCGACCGGGTCGCCGGGATCATCGATCGGGCGGCGCTCGTGTCGCGTCTGGTTTCCATGGATGACGACCGCGCGGGCACGGATTGCGGCGTCGAGATCGAAACGCCCTATGCCGACCTGAGCGACCGCGAGATCGCCGAACTGATGCTCGACCTCGATGCCCCGGTGTGGACTTGCTGGTGGGCGATGGGCACCGGCCCGCGCGCGGCGATGGAACGCGAGCACTGGCGCGGCATCCTGCGCGACTTGGGCTGGACAGGCCCGCTCCCGCGCGGTGAGGCCAAGCCCTTGGATCCGTCGGCCACGGCGAATCCCGCGAGGTTCGTCGGCTAGACTGGCCTGATGAGCACGATTGATGTCGGCCCTTGGCTCCGCTCGCTCCCGCAAGAGGGCGGCTTCGCGTGCATCTCGTCCGCGCGTGCCTTTGCCCACGACGAGGCAGCCTATGACAGGCAGTACGCGAACGATCCGGCCAACTTCGCGGTCGGCCGGGGGCTGTTACGGCTGCTCGACCGGCGCGGCGCGCCGACCGACAAGCCCGCCGTCGAGATCGGCTGCGGCACGGGACTCGTGTCGCTCGGGCTCGCCGAGAAGTCGCCCTATCCCCTCACCCTGCTCACGGACCCTTCGCCCGCGTTTCTGAGGATCACCCAGCGCAAAGTCTCCTCTCAGGGCATCGATCAGGCGCGCGTCGCGTATGGCGTTCTGATGGGAGAGGAAATCGACCGCCTGCCTGCCGGCGGGTTCTCGCTCGTCGTCCTGCGTTCGACGCTCCATCATGTGCTCGATGTCGATGGCTTCATCCGCGACGCGGGGAGGGCGCTCGCCCCCGGTGGCATCCTCACCTTCCAGGAGCCCTGCATGGAGGGCTATGTGCTGATGGGGGCGGTGGCGCAGTTTCTCACGCCGCTGGCCGCCGCCGCGGGCAGGCCGCTCTCCGCCGTCCAGTCCGCCAAGGTCGACGAGTTCGCGCGGACGATGGCGTTCTACTCGCGTCGGGACGTGGACAAGACGCAGGCCGAGGACAAGCACCTCTTCCGCGTCGATGAGTTGATGTGCTCGGCACGCCGCTCGGGGATGGAGTTGGAGTTTCTCGCCAACGTGGAGTACAACCAGTGGGCCGAGGACGAATCGCGCACGCCCACGCCCGTCGGCTTCACGCTCTTTTTCCGCAACTACGCGAAATACTGCATGTCGTGGGACGAGACTCTCATGGCGCGATTCGATGAGTTGCTCACGCCCTATTGCCGGATCGTCGAGGAATCATCCGGCGGCGGAAGCGGGCCGTACCTTCACGGCGTGTTCGTCGCGCGCAAGGCCTGAGTCTGCGGCGACGCTCAGACTCGCCGTCGACGACACCAGGTTGACCTTGAATCGGCGTCAGTCTTTCACGCCCTCGACCCCCGGTTCGCTGTACTTCCGCAGCGCCTGCTCGAGGTCCACGCCGTTGATGTTCGCCAGCGTCGTGAGCCACGCGAGCACGTCGGCAAACTCCTCGCTCAGGTTCGCCCGCTGCTCGGGCGTCGGCGACTTGCCCGGCCCGTTGTTCTGTAGTGCCGTGGCCAACTCCCCCACCTCTTCCATAAACCACATGAACGTGCCCGGCGTGCCGCGCGCCGAATCCGTCTTGAAATAGCGATCGCGGATGAGTTTCTGGAGCCCGTGGATGGTCAGTGGCGTCATGGCGGACGGTAGCGCGGTATCGTGTGTCGCCGCGAGCGTCGCATGCTGCGGCACGGAGAACCCGCATGACCCGCACCGCGCCGAATGTGAACACCAAACTCGCGTCGCTCGCCGTCCTTGCGATCCTTGCGCAAGCCGCCTGCGCCGATGTCCGCCTGCCCAGCGTGCTCGGCAGCGGCATGGTGCTGCAGCGCGAGACCGACGCCGCTATCTGGGGCTGGGCCGATGCGGACGAGGCGATCCGCGTCCGCGCGAGTTGGTCACCAGACGCCGTTGCCGAGGCCCGCGCCGACTCCAAGGGCCGCTGGCGCGTCCTCCTTCGCACGCCCGTTGCCGGCGGGCCGCACACGATCGTCATCGAGGGCAAAAACCGGCTCGAAATCAAGGATGTTCTCAGCGGTGAGGTCTGGGTCTGCTCCGGACAATCCAACATGGAGTGGCCACTGTCGGCGACGGCCGACGCCGAGCGAGAGATCGCGCAGGCCAAGCACCCCATGATCCGGTTCTATGACGTGACGAACACGACGGCCGCAACGCCCCGCGACGACACGCCGGCGATGCGCCTGGGACAGGAAGGCACCGAGGCCGGCTGGGCCGCCTGCTCGCCCGAAACCGCCCAACGATTCAGCGCCGTGGCGTATTTCTTCGCACGCGAACTCAACGAAACGCTCGGTGTGCCCGTCGGCCTCATCGGCGCGAACTGGGGCGGCACCGTCGCCGAAGCCTGGACCAGCGCCGCGGGCCTCGCCGCGTTCCCCGAGTTTGCTCCCGACCTCGCCAAGGTCGCGGCGCCCGATGCGAAACTCGGGCCAAACAACCCCTCCGTCCTCTATAACGCCATGATCGCCCCGCTTACTGGCCTCGCGATCCGCGGCGCGATCTGGTATCAGGGCGAATCTAATATCGGGCGGGCTGAGCAGTACCAGCGGCTCTTTCCGGCGATGATCGGAGACTGGCGACGAGCCTTCAACCGCGGTGATTTCCCGTTCTTCTTCGTGCAGATCGCGCCGTTCGCCTATCCCAAGGACTCCGGCGCAACGGCGGCACTCCGCGAGGCCCAGGCCATGGCCCGCGCCACGCGCAACACCGGCATGGTCGTGACGATGGATATCGGCGACCCGCTCGATATCCACCCGCGCAACAAGAAGACCGTCGGCGAGCGGCTGGCAAATCTCGCGTTGTACACAACCTATGGCAAGGGCGACGTGCCATGCCACGGGCCGGAAGCCGTCACGGCGCTGGCCGAAGGCAGGTCGCTGCGCGTTCGGTTTGCCTACGGCGATGGCTTGGAAGCGCGCGGCGGCCCGGCTCTGCATTTCGAGGTCGCGGGCGAGGACGGCGTGTTCGTCGAGGCGAACGCCACGATCGAGGGCAGCGATGTCATCGTGTCGAGCGATCGCGTGGCGAAGCCCGTTGCCGTGCGCTACGCGTGGTCCGCCGCCGCTGAGACGAACCTCTTCAACAAGGCGGGGTTGCCCGCGGTGCCGTTTCGACTGACGGTCACGCCGACGCGCTAATAGTCTTTCCTCACAAAGTAAATTCCCGCCAGCAGCACCATCACGCCCTCGAAGATGAGCGATGTGCCGATGACCCACGCGACGGATCGGCCGCGCTTGATCCGTTCCACCTCGCGCTGCACGAACCGCTCCGAGACCCGGAGGTCCGGGTCATTCTCCCCGTCAAAACTCCGTGGCGGCTCGGGCATCCGATCGATGAGCCGATCGCGATCCTCCTTGCTCAGCAGAGCCCGCGCCAGCAGTTCCGACGTCTCGGCGGTCTTGGGCATCAGCGTCTTGACGGCAAAGAGGATCGAGTGGGCCGTGCTCAACTTTCGCAGCGTCGACTCGGCGGATTCGAGGCGCGTTCGGCGGGTCGCCAGCGTTCGCTCTTGCGACTCGACTTGCTCGTTGAGCCGCGCCAGTTCCGCCGATGAATCGGGCTTGCCAGCCACCTCGTCACGCGAGGCCTTGGCCGCGGCCAGCCGCTTCTCGCGCGACGCGATGTCGTCCTGCCGCTGGATCACCGACTGTTCGCTGCGGACACGGAACTCCAGCACGATGCCGGATTCGGCGGTATGCACCAGGAAGATCACGAGCCAGAACAGCACCGTCAGCAGCAACGCCGCCACTGTCGATCGCGTGACCAGCCCGATCAGCGCGCACAGCCCGTAGAGATAACTGAAGACCAGCAGCACCAGCGGCACAGCCAGGAACAGCCGAAACGACCACTCTCCGCCGCGAATCCCCAGCACCAGGAACGAGCCGAGGCTGAAGACGGCCACCTGCATCGCCACGAAGAGCAATCCCGTTGCATACTTGGTGATGAAGAGCCGCAGCCGTCCGATGGGCTTCGAGAGCGCCATCTCGATCGAGCCGTTGCTGACAAACTCCGGGATGATCCCGCTGGTCGAGACGAGCGCGAGCGCCATCGCGGCCCACGTCAGCCACACGTTGATGCCAAGGGCCAGAAAGATGATCTTGTAGAACAGCGCACGCGGAATGACATTGGTACCGAGAAACGGCACATCGATGTGCCACCACAGGACAATCAGCCCCTTGTCGTCATTGGCGAGGCACGCCATCGAGCCCACGATCAGCCCCGAGAGCACGAGCACGATCCAGAACAGTTTCTTCGCGTTGAGTTCGCGATAGGCGTCCACGAGCAGCGCGAGCGTTTGCGTGATCATCGCCCGCCTCCCCGCTCGCCCCGCGACTTCTTCGGGTCGGCCGCCGCCCCCGGGGCCAGCACCTTGCCCGTGTTCGGATCGGTCACGGCACGCATGAAAAGGTCTTCGAGGCTCGGGCGATGCTGCCGAACCGATCGAATCACAACGCCCTGCGTCCGCAACGCGTCGATCAACCCTTGCACGCGCGAGGCCTCGGCCGTGCCCACGCGGATCGTCCCACCCTCGACCCCGACCGCCTCGCCCGTCGCCAGCGCCGCGGGCATCGGCCCGACATCGCCCTCGACCTCGACCTCGATCTCGTACCGCTGCTCCGCCCGCGTCAGTTCGTCGAGCGTCCCTTGTGCCGCCACGACGCCCTGCACAAGAATCGCCACGCGGTCGCAAACCATCTCGAGTTCGCTGAGCAGGTGAGAGTTGATGAACACCGTCTTGCCGCGATCCTTGAGGCCCTGCATGATCTTCCTGATGTCGCGCCGGCCCTCGGGGTCAACCCCGTCCGTCGGCTCATCAAGCAGCACGAGTTCGGGATCGTTCACGAGCGCCTGCGCGATCCCGATCCGCTGCCGCATCCCCTTCGAGTAGCCGCGAACGCGCTTGTCGGCCCACGCCGTCATCCCCACCACCTCAAGCAACTCGCCCGTTCGACTCCGCCGCTCCCTCCGCGGCACGCGCGACATCGCCCCGTAGAAATCGACCACCTGCGCCCCGGTCAAATAATCCGCGAAGCGATGGTGCTCCGGCAGATAGCCGATCCGGCCCAGGCTCGATTTGTCACCCACAGGCCGCCCCAGCAGCGTGCCCGTGCAGCGCGTGGGCCGGATCACCGTCATCAGCACCTTGACGAGCGTGCTCTTGCCCGCGCCATTGGGCCCGAGCAGCCCGAAGACCTCGCCGCGCCGGACGTGCATCTGGATGCCGCGCAGCGCGCGGACGCGCCCGCGAAACGTCTTGGCGACGTCGCTGAGGTCGATGGCCAGGCCCGGTTGTTCGTTCACGCTACCTCCAGTCTGAGACGCACCTTCGACTATACTGACGATGTGAGAGCAATCTCGCCACAGTCCTTGCCGCCGCCCGAGCCCGACTCCGACTGGGTCCGTGAGTTTGAGGCCGCCGCCCGTCGCCCGCTTGCGCTGCGGTTCCGCTACGCCTTCATAAAAACCTACAAGCCGGTCCTCGACGACGCGGCCTATCGCTCGTTCGATTCCACCCAAGCGTACCGTGACTGGTGCGACGCCAACCTTCCTTCGTGGCTCGGCTATGGCCGCGTTTGAGTACCACCAGGCTCAGGACCTCCGCGACGCGCTCGCCACGCGCGGCTGCCGATACCTCTTTATCGGAAAGTCCGGCGCGATCTTGCTCGGATTTCCCGATACCACCCAGGATGCGGACCTGTTCGTGCTGCGCGACCCCGACAATGGTGCCGCGCTCGTCGCCGCGCTCCGCGATCTTGGCTTCACACTCTCCGACGAGCACGCGGACGAAGTTCGGCGCGGCAAGGACTTCATCCAACTCCGCGACGGACCCTTCGACCTCGATCTGATCTTCGCGCCCGACGGCATCGAGAGTTTCGCAGCGGCATGGGCGCGCCATGTCAGCGTCGAGGGCTTCGACGTCTGCCACATCGATGACATCATCGCCAGCAAGGCCGCCGCGAATCGCACCAAAGACCGCGAATCGCTACCGCGACTTCGAGCGTTCCGAGACTACTGGCTCGCCAAGCACAGCACATAGACCGCGGTCCGCGCGCGACACCCTTCGCCTCCGCTTCCCTGTCGCTCACTTCCGCTTCGCACTCGTCCCTTGGTGCCTCTGTCCCTCTATCCCTTCTTCCTCCCCACCACATGAAACACATGCCAGTGTTTCACCACGCCAAGCGCGTCCGCGTCGTCCTTCTCCTCGACCTTGAACATCTCCAACTCAAACGGCCGCAGCAACTCCCGCGCCTGCGCCTCGGTCTGGTGCGAGCGATCCGCGATCGCCGCCCATGTGTCCCGGTCGCCGAACAACTGCCCGGCAAACCTGCCCCCCGGCTCAATGGAATCCACGATCCTTCCCCATACCCCCGCAAAGTGCCCCGGCTCGCAGAACGGCAGCGAATAACTGCAGTTCACCAGCCGCGCCGGCCCCCACCGCATCCGATCGAACGTCGCTACCTCGACGCGCAGCCGATCGCGCCACTCCGTCACAACACGGGACATCAGATGCGTCACGCCGTCCTCGCTTCCGTCGAGCGCGTGGACGCGCCACCCGCGCCGCAGCAGTTCCAGTGTGTCGCGACCCTCCCCGCATGCCAGGTCCACCGCATCTCCCGGCACGCGACCCTCCTTCTCAAAGGCCTCCAGCGCTGCCACCAGCGTTTCGCGCGGACCTTTGCCCAGCACCGCGCGAAAGTAGCCCGTCCAATCGCGAACCGCCGCGTAGTCCTGTGCCCGCTTCGCCATTCCGCCGCCGGCGTCACCCACTCGTCGCTCCTTCATCTATCGCGGCTGATGCCGCGCTTTCCGCACTCATGGCTTGATGCCGCATCCATCGATGCCTTCTTCGTGCTTCATCGCGTCCCGTCTCTTGGACATTCGTCTCTATGCCTTTGCACTTCGTCCCTTCGTGCCCTCGTCCCTCCGTCCCTTCTTCCTACCCTCCACCGCCAATGTACCCGACGCTCCGCGACTTCGTCCACGCGCTCGACCAGGCCGGCGAACTCCGCCGAATCTCTACACCCACCTCCCCGATCCTTGACATCTCGCGCCTCGCCGACCGCGAGAGTAAGTCCGCCGCGCCGCGGCCTGCTTCGAGACCGGCCCAACGCAACGACCCGCGATTCCACCACCTCGGCGGCCACGCCCTCCTCCTCGACAACGTCATCGGCAGCGATGTCCCCGTTCTCATCAATGCCTTCGGCTCCTATTCCCGCATGGAACTCGCCCTCGGCGTCGACGAGGCCTCGCTCCGCGGCCAGGGTCGCGCTCCCGCTCTCGCCGGATTCGAGCACATCGCCGGCCGAATCGCCGAACTCGTCAAGCCCGAGCCGCCCCGTTCGCTGCGCGACGCCCTTGCCAAAGCACGCCAGTTCCTTCCGCTCCTGCGCATCCCTCCCCGACGGCTCCGCGGCATGGGCCTCTGCCAGGAAACCGTCCTCACCGACGATCGCATCGATCTCACGCGCTGGCCGCTGATCCGCTGCTGGCCCCTCGATGGCAACCTCGCCGCCGTCGGCTATCCCGGCGACATCAACGCGGGCATCCCAGGCCTCGGCAGCGGGCCAGACTGGGATCGCAACTTCCGCGGCCGCTACATCACCCTAGGCGGCATCCACACCATCCATGCCGACGACCGCGACAACCCGCGGCCCGCCTCGCACAACATCGGGATGTACCGCGTCCAACTCCTCGGCCCGCGGCGCATGGCCATGCACTGGCACCTCCACCACGACGGCGCACGACACTGGCGATCATGGAAAGCACTCGGCCGGCCCATGCCCGTCGCCATCGCCCTCGGCGGCGAGGCCATCCTCCCGTACGCCGCCACTGCCCCGCTCCCGCCGGGCATCTCCGAACTCTTGATGGCGGGCTTCCTCAACGGCGGCGGCATCCCGATGTGCCGGGCGCGCACCGTTCCGCTCTGGGTGCCCGCCAACGCCGAGATCGTCATCGAGGGATGGGTCTCGCACGAATCAGGCGGCATCGGCTTTGATCCGCGTCGCGCCGACGCCGGGCCGCTCGGACCTGGCGCGGCCTTTGAGGGGCCATTTGGCGACCACACCGGCTTCTATTCGCTTCCCGATCGTTATCCCATCCTCGATGTGACCACCATCACGCACCGTCGCGACCCGATCTATCCCACCACGATCGTCGGCCTCCCGCCACAGGAAGATTACTTCCTCGGCAAGGCCACCGAACGCATCTTTCTGCCGCTGTTGCGCACGATTGTTCCTGACATTCTTGATTACGATTTGCCGATGTTCGGCGCGTTTCATAATGCCGCGTTTATCAGGATTCGGAAGGAGTATCCCTTCCACGCTCGGCGCGTGATGCACGCGATCTGGGGCGCGGGACAGATGAGTTGGACCAAGTGCCTCTTCGTCGTCGACGATGATGTCGATGTTCACGACCACGCGGCCGTCCTCGCCGCGGCATCGCGGCATTGCACGCCCGGGCGCGACGTCGAACTGGTCAACGGCCCGCTCGACATCCTCGATCATGCCGCGCCGTTTCTGGGTGCCGGTACCAAGATCGGCTATGACTGCACGCGCAAACTCAGCGATGAACTCTCGCCGCCGGTTTCTGGGTGGCATCGTTCGCTCGCCCAACCGGCGTCTGAGCCGATCGCGCGACCGATCGGCACCACGCCCGCGCGCGCGCCCGAGGACTTGTTTCACGGGGAACAGTCGGACGCGGGCGCGCGCGCGCCGAATCACCCAGCAAAAACGGCACTATCGCACGTTCTCGAATCCGTCGCACCACCCGAGTTCGGCGGCGGCTGGCTGCTGGTGCGTGTTGCGTCACAAGGCACGACCGCGGATGACGCCGCGGGTCTCGCGAGAGCGATCGCACAAGACGCGCTCCGCCGCGAGGTGCCGCCGACGCGGGTGCTGTTGGTCGGAGAAGGCGTCCGGCTCGACCCGCCGGACGAGGCGCTCTTCCACTGGGTGGCGAACATGGACGCCGGACGCGACGCGCAGTTGGTCGAAGTCGGCGGGGTGTATATAGAGGTATACGACGCGCGGCCGAAGAAGCCGGGTGTGGGCGCGCGCGGCCTGCCCATCCGCGATTGGCCGCCAGTCTTGAACTTGGATGTGTGATCGCCTGCAGCAGATCATTCAACCGACGCGGTTGAGTGATGGCGCGCGGTGGGCTCGACAGGGCGCCGCGCCGCGCATTTCATTGATTGACACGGCGCGCCGGCTGGCCTTCGAGCAACTTGGCCAGCACGTCACGCGCCATTGTCGCCAGCGCCGCCGCATCGCCGGTGTTTTCAACCACCATGGTGCTCCGCTGCTTCTTCTCAGTGACATCCATCTGCGCCCGCTCGCGGCGGTCAAACTCCGCCTCGTCCCAGCCGCGTGTACGCAGCACCCGCTCCAGCCGTGCCTCCCGCGGCGAGTCGACGAACACCACGGCGTCGCACTCGGCATCCACGCCGGCCTCAAAGAGCAGCGGCGCATCGACCACCATCGCCGGCACTCCGCGCGCCGCCGCTTCCGCCTTCATCGCCGCTCGCTTCCGCTTGAGCATCGGATGGATCAGCCCCTCTAGCCGCTTGCGCTCGGCCTCGTCGGCGAATACGATGGCCGCCACGGCGCTGCGATCCACCTTGCCATCCGTTCCGAACGGTCGATCCCCCCACCACTCCCGCAGCCGCTCGCGCACCTCGGGCAGTTCCAACGCGGCCCGCGCCTCGCGATCCGAGTCGACGACGATGCAACCCAAGGCCTCGAGCGCGCGCGCAAAGGCGCTCTTGCCGGCCCCGATCCCCCCGGCAATCCCGATCACGGGCGGCTCGATTCGGATTCGCCGCCAAGGCGCGTGCGCACACGGGCCAACGGCACCCGGGAGGGCGTCGCCGATGGTCCGCTGGATCGAGTCGGCGTTGGACACCATAACCCAGGCGAGCGCGGGGCCGTCGGCGGTTGAGACCTCGACAGTGCCCAGGCCAAGCAGCCGCTCGAGCGGCGAGCGGGTGACGGTGACGTGCTGGACGCGCGCGAGCGGGACGGTCGCGGCAACACGCCAGATCACGCCCTTGCGGACCTGCATCTGGCCGTCGGTGATCTGGTAGGCGCGGCAGCGCCATGAGAGAACGCGCCAGAGGAACCCGACGAGGAGCCAGAGGCCGCCAGCGGGTCGGAGGTACGGCACGTCGAGATTGGCGCGAGCCAAGGCATTCGCAGCGGCGAGCAGCAAAAGGCCGGGCACGAGCCAGGCCCACGGGCGGTGGAAGAGGACGAACGCGGCGTGGGGCCGGGTCGAGATCGCCGAGGGCGAGGACGACCGGGCGTGGCTCACGACACCTCCCGGCGGAGGACGGCGACCTGGGGGTAGTTGCGGAAGTAGCCGTCGAAATCGAGCCCGTAGCCGACGACGAACTCGTCGGGGATGTCGAAGCCGGCGTAGTCGGCGTGGACCTCGACTGCGCGCGGGCCGGTCAGCGACTTTCGCAGCAGGACGGCGACGCGGATCGAGGCGGGCGATTGCTCGGCGACGAGCCCGCGGATCAGCCCCAGGGTGCGCCCGGAGTCGAGGATGTCATCGACGATGAGAACGTGCTTGCCGCGGAGGTCTCGCGGGATCTCGCCGCGGAGGGCGGCACCTTTGGACTGGATCGATTGGCCTGGGTAACTGGAGACGGCGACGACGCCGAGGCTGAGTTTGATGGGCATCTGACGGATGAGGTCGGCGACGAAGACGATGGAGCCGGTGAGGATGGGGACGAGGACGATCTGGTCGCGTCCGGTGCGGGCGACGTCGGCAAGGAGGTCGGCGGCGATGCGTTCGCCCAACTCGTGGACGCGGGCGGCGATGGTCGCCTGGTCGATGAGGACTCGCTCGATCTCGGGGAACATGGGGCAAGGGTAACGCGGCGGCGAGCGGGATGCCGAAGTGCCGGGGACACAAGGCGCGTCCGTCGAACGCCCCGGCGAGGGGGGGGAAGAAAGCGACCCCGAGGCCTGGGCTCCGGGGTCGCGGTTGAGCGTGCGATGAAAAACCGCCGGTGAAGGCACCGGCGGCGTTGAGATCACTTGCGATGAGCCGGCTCGAGGGCCGGATCGACTTATGGAGCCGAGCAACCGGCCGCGAAGAGGTTGTTGAAGCAGATGAAGTCGTTGACATTGAGGACGGGCACGATGGTGCTCAGATCGCAGTTGGCGGTCGTGAGGCCAGCGGCGAACGCGTTGTTAAAGGCGACGAAGTCGTTGACGTTGAGGAAGGGAACGATGGTGGAGTTGTCGAAGTTGGCGTAGCAGGTGGGACCGCCGCCCTGGATCGTGCCCTTGACTTGGAACGTGCTTTCCTGAAGGACAGGGCTTGCTCCGCAGTTGGCGGGATTGCCGGTGTCGGCCATGTCAACCCAGAGGGTAGTGAACTGACGAGCGTTGGCACCCGGCATGCCGCGCATTTCTGAGAAGGTCGTACACGGATGGAAGTGGGCCGAGGCACCGCCGATCGACGTCTGCCAGTCGATCCAGTAGGTGCCCGCGGCGAGCGTGGTGCCCACTGTGAGTTCGAGTTTGCGGATGCCGCGGGTGGTGCCCGGGGCCGTGCCCGGCGCGGGAGTCTGCGTGTTGAACACGCGCCACATGTTGTCGAAGGCCTGTGACGCGAGGCGATTGGTGGTCGTATCGCCGAAGATGACTGACGCGCCTGCATCGCCGGGGCGGCCGTTCCAGATTTGGATGTTCGCGGCGGTGAAGACGGGCGTGCTGGTCAGCGAGCCGGTCTGGTAGGCGTAGATGCAGATCCTGTTGATGGTCCAGGACTGTCCAGCCGGAACGGTGAAGTCGTCGGCGACACGGAAGAGGCTGGCACCAACGATGCCGCAGCTGAAGCCGGCGACGGTGTTGGAGCAGGTGGTGCTGCCGTCGTCCTGCACTTCGGACCAGGTGGTGCCGGCCGGGGCCGCCACGCCGCTGGTCGTCGTCGCGCCCGTGCTGAGCGGCCCGTTGTTGTAGATCACTTGAGCCGAGACGGGAGCCGCACATGCCGCCAAGCCGCACATCAAGCTCATTCGCAGGGTCATCTTCATGGAACAAACTCCTCTGAGAATACGAACACCGACAGTTGCCCGATTTGATGCGACGAGCCCTCGGAGTAGACGGATCGGCAAATGCCTGCCCTTCTCCATCGCTCCACCCGCCGCATAGCAGGCCCACACGGCCCACTTCTTCCAGAATACAGGCAGTTCGAGATTCTGTCAAGGGCAAAAAGCAGTTCGTTGCGTCATTTTGGGCCAACCTTGATGCGGAATACGGTGCCGTCAGGAATTCGATGTGGCCGGGGAGGCCTTGAGTCGAGTAGGCCCCAAACGGACAGTCCACGCAGTTCGAGCGATCAGAGGGTCAGCCTGCCGATTTGGAGCAGGGAAGTCGTTACTCGATCACTGCAAAGCGTCCGCGAAGACCGATTTCGAAGCAGTTCTCGGACGTGAGGAGCAGAAGGTCGTTGTCCACTGAACTTCGTGTCAGTTAGGCCAAGCCCTTCATGCTACCTGTACGTCGTGCCCGTTCGTATCGCGATAGGGAATCCTCGATGATAGCGTGAGCCGCCTCGGCGGGCAGGATCTCGTCGACCGCTACGTCCTTGCCTTCCAGCAACTTATAGTCCTGGAAGAACTGTTTGAGCATTTTGAAGATGTGCTTGGGGAAGTCGCTGGCTTTGGTGAATTCGGCGTAGATGGGGTCTTGGCGCAGAACCGCGATGATTTTGTGGTCCGGGTCGCCGTGATCGATCATGGACATGAGGCCGACGGCACGGGCCTCGCAGAGTGTCAGCGGCGGGATTTCCTCGGTGCAGTAGACGAGCACGTCCATCGGATCGTCGTCCTCGGCGAGGGTTTGTGGGATGAAGCCGTAGTTGGCGGGGTAAAAGACGGCGGAGGAAAGGACACGGTCGAGTTTGAGCAGCCCGGTGGGCTTGTCGAGTTCGTACTTGAGGTTCGAGCCCTTTGGAATCTCGATGACGGCCCGAAACGAGCCGGGGAGATCGGCGTCCTCGAGGCCGGGGGTGACGTGGTGCCAGGGGTGCATCATGGCGGAGGGTAGGGAGGATGGCGGCGCGTGCCTGTTCGCCCCCCTCGCACACTCCCCCACTAGGTCCCCACGCGACCGGGCCGCACAAAGTGCCGATAATCCGGTCATGCTGACCATCGACTTTGCAAACTGCCTGTCGGATCGAGTTGGAAGCCATGGCCTTGATCCGTCGTCGCTGGACCCGGCGGGCGAGGCGGCGCGGGCGGCGGCGGCGCTGACGAAGCGGCTGGCGTCGACGCGAGGGACGGGCTGGGAGCGATGGCGCGAGTTGCCGATCGGCGCGATGCGCAAGGAGCACGTCGAGAGTGTCGGCGCGGTGGTGCGGCGATGCGCGGGCAAGTTTGACAACATGGTGGTGCTGGGCATTGGCGGATCGGCACTAGGGAACATCGCGCTGCAGGCCGCGCTGCAGCCGGCGACGTACAACCTGATGCCGGATGGCGCGCGTCCCGGGCCGCGGGTGTTCGTGGTCGATAATGTTGATCCCGCGCACTTCGGTTCGGTGCTGCGCTATTGCGAGTCGTGCCCCGGCGGGCTGAAACGGACGCTGTTCAACGTCGTGAGCAAGAGCGGGGAGACGGCGGAGACGGCCGCGCAGTTCATGGTGATCCGCGATCTGCTGAAGCGGCATGTCGGCGCGGACTACAAGGCGAACATCGTTGCCGTGACGGACCCGAAGGCCGGGACGATGCGGAAGATCTGCGATGCGGAGGGGTTCGCGACGCTTCCGGTGCCCGAGGGCGTGGGCGGTCGATTCAGCGTGCTCTCGCCGGTGGGGTTGTTCTCGGCGGCGATGGCGGGGATCGACATCAACGGGCTGCTGGACGGAGCGGCGGCGATGGATGGGCCGTGCTCGAAGGAATCGCTGCTGGCGAATCCGGCGGCGCTGATCGCGCACCTGCTTGTGGAACTCGGCACGACCAAGGGCAAGTGCAACCATGTGATGATGCCGTATTCGAACAATCTGTATCTGCTCGCGGACTGGTTCCGGCAGTTGTGGGCGGAGTCGCTGGGCAAGGAGGTCGATCTCCGCGGCGACAAGGTGTACGCGGGGTTCACGCCGATCAAGGCGCTGGGGACGACCGACCAGCACTCGCAGGTGCAACTCTATCGGGAGGGGCCGAACGACAAGGTGTTCTGCCTGATGGAGGTCGCGGACTTCGGGAGCGCCAAGGGGCTCGGCGGCGACATGACCATCCCCACCGGCCTCGGCGTGGACGCGATCAAGTATCTCGAGGGCCAGTCGATGACGACGCTGCTCAATGCCGAGAAGCGGGCGACCGAGTATGCGCTCGTCGAGAGCCAGCGGCCGAACTTCACGATCAAGTGGCCACGCATCGACGCGCACCACGTCGGGCAGTTCATCTACCTTTGGGAGGTCGTGACGTCGTATGCCGGGCTGATGCTGAATATCGATGCGTACAACCAGCCGGCGGTGGAGACGGGGAAGGTGGCGACGTTCGGGCTGATGGGCCGCGGCGGCTATGAGAAACACAAAGCGGCGGTGGAGAAGACATTGGGGCCGACGAAGTGGGTGGTGTGAAAAGCGGTACCAAGTCCTGTTACCACCTATATAGGGGAGAGTTGACGGCGGCGATAAAGTGCCGGTATGTTGACTGGACATCTCAACCTCGAAGGAGGAGTTGTCCATGGGACAATCGAACCGCGATGACCTGGGGCTTGAACTTCTGGATTCGTTGATCACCGAGGTTCGCCGGCGATCCGGTGCCACGACGCCGTATTCGCTCATCGAAGTGAAAGTGCTGCCTCCCAAGGGCGCATCCCACCAGAGCCTGCTTGAGGCGGTGCATCATCTTGAGCGGCTTCGAGACGCTCATCGATTGGGCGCGCACCTGGACAAAACGGGAGTCGCCGCTCTCACGGAGAACCTCGCGAGTGAGAATGGCCGCCGCGCGCTGATCGCGGCCATCGCGTGGCACGTCGAGCAAGAGGTGTTAGAGCGGGAGCAGCGGTGGTCCAATCGCAACGCGATTTTCCTCGGCGTCGCCGCGTTCGCCTTGACTGCCATTATCGGCTTCCTCGGCTATGTGGCCAAGAGCATGGTCAATGAACGTCTTGATCGATTCGAGAGCGAAACAACGAAGCAGATCGACGGGCTGGGCTCAGAACTACAAGACAAGACACAGAAGCAGTGGATTCCCGCGAGCGTGCAGGCATCTGTCGATTCCTACGCTGGCTCGTCGCTCGTTGGCGTGGTCGACGCTCGGGTACGAGACAAACTCGAGCGCGAGACGGCCTTCTTTCAACTCGCCAATCTGGCGCTTACTCTCGATATCAAGGACGGGTTCACATCGTCTCAGCGAGATGAGGTCCTTGATTTGCTTAGGAGGCTGTCGAAGTATGATGACGTTCGATCGCGCACGGGGTTTATTGAGATGCTCGAGCGCTGCGTCCAATCGCTGGCTGCTGCTAATCAAGGTGCCGCAGTTGAGGAGGTGTTGCGACTATTCCCCGCGCAGTGTCTCGAATCCTACATTATCTCATCAGTGATGGTTGAGCACTATGGCCGAAAGCTTGTCGGAAGCCATGTGGTCGCCTCGGAATGGCCCGTGGACATGGTCCAGCGCTTTGAGGAGTTTACCAGCGCCTTAAGAATGCGCTCGTCGAGTGATCTGGGTGGCTTCATGTTGATCAAATATGAGCTGCTGCTTGACGCGAAACGCAACGAGTCGAGCGGCTGGAGGAGCAAGAACGGCGAATCAATGTGGCGAGCCGTCCGCAGCATGTCTTCCCAAGAGAGCGACGAGCGGTCATCGATGGACCCGCGGGTGCAGTTCTGCGTTTCACTTCTCCTTTCTACCGACACCAGGTATGTCGCGCGATCGTCTACGGCCCAGAGCACCGAAGTAGCACGTGTGGGCAACGCCGTTCTCGACGCCTACGCGGTCGAGTTCGGCCTCATTCTGCTAGATCTGGGAGATACCAAGCTTGCAGGTGTGCTCCGCGTCCTCCTTGAGCATCGTGAGGGAGATGATCAGGAACAGACGCGAGATCTTCTGAGTAGAGCCAAAGCGCGCATGGAAGCGGCACTTGCCTCGGCCAGCGCCAAGGAACTCAAGTAGACGTTGTCGTGGTATAGAACCAGACGCGCGACTACCGCTTTAATGTCCTGTACAATCGCTGCCTGCTGACGGACTGCATGTTGCAAGGCCTCACTGGCACCCTCCCGCAAACCTGTCCATGAAACAGACATAGTCAAAGATGTTGAGCACGGGCTGGGTGGTGCTTCCGTCGCAGTTGGCATATGGGCTGGCGACGGCGTAAGCGTTCATGAAGCAGATGAAGTCGTTCATGTTGAGGAACGGGTTGGTGGTCGAGCCGTCGCAGTTTGGGTAGCAGGGCACGCAGGCGAGCGAGATCGCGCCCGTGCCCGAGGCGGTGCGGAAACCGCCGATGCGGATCGTGTAGTTCTGCCCTGCGCTGGCGGCCCAGGTGACCCGCGATTGCCATGCCGCGCCGACGGGCCCGCAGGCGTCGTCGTTGCAGGCGATGGCGGTACCTGGCGCGGTGGGGCAGCCGCCGGCATAGATGGCGATCTTGCTGTCAAAGGTGCTGCCACAGAGGTTGGCGGTGGCGAGGCCGGTGCAGGTTGGTGTGTAGGAGTACCAGATGTCCTGGTTGACCTGGCCATCGCTGCAGCAGAAGCCACAGTTGGTTTCGGCGGGTCCGTCGGTGGTGGCACCGATGGTGCTGAAGTTGGTGATGCCGGCGGTGATGGTCGCCCGCGAGGCGCAGGCGTTGACTCCGGGGGTGCAGGAAAGACGGACGGAGCCCGTGCCGCTCGCTTGCTGATAGCCGCCGACGCGGATTCGATAGGTCTGGCCTGCAACGACGGTCCAGGTCACTCGCGAGCCCGTGCCGCAGGTGTCGTCGTTGCAGGCGATGGCCGCGCCGACCGTGGTCGGACAGGCGGAGGAGTAGACGGCGATCTTGGTGTCAAAGGTGGAGTCGCAGGTATCGACGGTGGCGGTGCCGGAGCACGGAGCGGTGTAGCGATACCAGAGGTCCTTGTAGATCTGGGCATCGCCCTGGCCGCACTCGGGCAGGCCGTTGGTCGCGGCGGTGGTGGTGTCGAAGGGCGTGGAGCCGTTGGTGATGGGGATCGCACCCGCGCAGGTGTCGTTGGCGGGTGAACCGGAGCCCCCTCCGCCGCAGGAGATGCTGTGGGCGGCGAAGGCGGAACAGATTCTGGCCTGGTCGGGAGTGCCGTTGGCGAGGTTGCCGTCGTCGTCGTTGACGGTGAGAACCTCGACGGCGGTGGAAGGGCCGGCGGAGTTGGCGGCGTCTGGGCCGCCGGTGGTGATGAGCGCCCAGGAGACGTGGAGTTGTCGAGCGCGGCTCAGGCCGTTGGCCGAGCCGTAGAAGGTGCCGAAGTTTTGGCGGATTCGATACCAGACGCCGCCGAGGACCATGCCGCAGGAATGGATCCCGCCGGCGCAGGGGTATTGCTTGTTGGTGACGAGGGGCTCGCGGAGGTTCTGGCCGACGCCGAGGAAATCGTGCCCGACGACGGGGGTGTCATAGAGCATCATGGCGCAGGTGTCGGCGAACCCCTCGCCGAAGGCGTTCTGGGGGAGGCCCGCGCCGCCGCCGAGCGTATCGACGATGAAATGGCCGTACTCGTGCGCGACGACGGAGCTGTAGGCGGTGTTTGGGCAACTGCCGCCGGCGTTGAAGAAGTTGATGGAGGAGCCGTTCCAGTAGGCGTTGCAACTGCCACTGACTCCGGTGTTGGCGCGGAGCGTGACATCGACGTTGCTGAAGGTTCCGGAGCGGTCGCGGAAGTAGTTGTGGGTGAGGGTGGTGTGGACGAAGGCGTTGATCTGCGCGGTGACGAGCGCGGAGGGGGTGGCGTTAAAGACGATCGCGGCGGGGCCTGGGGGCGTGACGCCTGATTGCGAGGCCGTGACGCCGGAGCCGCCGGAGGGGACAACGTTGACCCAGCGTCCGCCGAAGCCGGAGGCAGTGCCAACGCCGGATTGAACGGTGACGGCGGTGGTACCAGAGTTGGCGAGCGTGAACGCGCCGTTGCGATCGGCGAAGGCGGTGGTGCCGCTGACGATGCCGACCTTGATTTCGGGCATGTTGAGGAGGGCGGCGGGATTGACGGAGATATCGGGCCTGAAGCCGGGGCTGCCCATGCCTTTGGCCGTGCCGCTGACGGCGACGTGGGCGACCTCGTTGCGCTCGGCAATCAGCACGCCGGTCGCGGCGTCGACGAAGTAGGTCCGGCGGAGGGCGCGCGCGAGGTCTGGCGACTCGCCCGTGAACTTCCACGCGAGCGTGGGCGTCGTCCAATCGCCGAGGCCCTGATAGACGATGAGCGCGGGGCGCGACCACTCCGTCATGTCGGCGGGCGCGTCGGTGGCGCGCACGAGCATCGCGGCGGAGTCGCCGTCGATCTGAGGCCGGCCGAGGCCCCCTGCCGGCGGGCGAGCGACCGTGCCCGCGGCATAGACCACGGGATGGCCGGGCAGATTGCGTACGAGAACCTTGATGATGCCATATTCGACGGGGACGCCGCCGATGTCCTGCTGGTAGCAGAAGACGGTGAAGCGATCGTCGTCGAAGGTCGCGTTCCAGGCGAGGCGGAACTCGCTGCCATCGGCGGCGAGCGCGGCCCCGTGCTCGACGAGCCAGTCATGGGCGGATTTGTGCGCATTGGGGCCCCAACCCATCTGTGTGCCGTAGAGCTGTAGGACGCGGTCCTGGGCCATGCCGACGCGGACGCCCGGGGCGGCCTCTTGGAGCGCTGAGAGCGCGAGGCTTTGCGAGGGCAAGAGGCCCTGCGCGGCGGCCGTGCCCGCCGATGCGAAGAGCGCTGCCGCCGACCCTGCCATCATTCCGATCCGAGGTATCCGTCGTGCCATGTGTTGCCTCCGACCTGAGCGTACCACATCTGTCCAGCCCCCGACCTCATTGACGCGACAGCGGGGCTTGGGGAGGGCAGAGATTGTGACCTTCATGCGAGGACTTGCCGCCTCGGGCGACACGCCTAGGCTCCTCCGGCATGAATCTTGCTGTCATTATTCCAGCCGCGGGGCAGTCGGTTCGTTATGCGGAGGGGCTTGAGTTCCCGCGGTCGAAACTCGACGAAGATCTCGGCGGGCGGCCGGTGCTGCATCGGACGGTCGAACTGTTTGCGAATCGCGATGAGGTGCGGACGATCATCGTCGCGGGTCCTGCTGACCCTGGCGCCGCCGCGGAGTTTCGTGCCCGCCACGCGGACAAGTTGGGGATGCTGGGGGTCCGGCTCTGTACGGGCGGGAAGACGCATCGGTATGAGACGGTGGGCGCGGCACTGGCGCTCGTGCCCGCCGACGCGACGCACATCGCGGTGCATGATGCCGCGAGGCCGTGCGTGCCCGCCGAACTACTCGATCGTGTGATCGAGGCGGCGGGGAAGCACGCCGCGGTGATCCCTGCTATTGATGCCTCGGACACGCTCAAGCGCGTCGCGGAAGCAGAGGTCGTGGATGAGGATGTGGACCCGCTGGATCGCATCCTCGGCGGCGCGGGGAAAGCCAACACTCGACTGAGGCGTGTCGAGACGACGCTCGACCGCGTGCGGCTGGTGGCCGTGCAGACCCCGCAGGTCTTTGCGGCCGATTTGCTGCGGCGCGCCTATTCGCAGGAGGATCTCGCGAGCACGGATGATGCGCAACTGGTCGAGCGGCTGGGTGAGGCCGTGGTCGTGGTCGAGGGCGACCCGCGCAACCTCAAGATCACGCGGCCGATCGACCTGTCGCTTGCCCGCGCGATCCTCGGCGTGCATGGTCCCGAGGGTCGTGCGACGCACAAGCGCTTCTAACGGTTGTCGGTTCCCCTTGCCCCCTCGCCCGACCGCTGTTGTAAGGAGAACGCCATGGGCCGAATCAGCATCGCTTGCTTTAGACCCAAGCCCGGGAAAGAGGCCGAACTGCTCAGGGTCATCGACGATCGGCTTCCGTTGCTGCGCCGCCTGGGGCTGGCGACGGATCGGGCTGCGATCAACTGCCGCTCGAAAGAAGGGATCATGGTCTCGATCTCGGAATGGGTGAGCGACGAGGCGATCGACCGCGCGCACCGCACGCCGGAGGTGTTAGCGCTTTGGAGGCGGTTCGAGGAGTGCGCGACCTTTGTGCCGTTCACCGCGACGAGCGAATCGGCAGACCTGTTCGCGACCTTTGATGCGGTGTGAGACGCCAACGAATCCAGCGGCTTCCAAGACGGGGCAGTAAATCGGCGCGCGCGAGTGAAGGCCCGCACACGCGGGGCCGGGCGGCTGATGGGGAGAGGGCACCTGGCCGCAGAAGCGGCACGAGGCCCGTGTTTGCCATGCCTGGGCGGCATGAAGTGCGCTGCGGTGGAGCGACGGATTGCGATTCTGCGGATTGTGGCCTTGAGCCTCGGGCAGACCCTGTTCGCGTCCATGGGAGTTCGATGCATGGAGCCTTGGGCACGATACGAATCGAGGACACGCGCATCAAATCCACGCAGGGGGCGTGCGTCGCGTCGTATGTCGATTCGGGCTTGCAAAGACAAAGCGCGTCCGAACGCCGGCGGGCGTACCGGTGAGGTTTCAAGCCTATTCCGAGTGCCGCCTGCCGGAAATCGGCAACAACGTTTACCTGCTCTCCGCCGCCGGCCTCTTCATCACCTTTGCGCGATTGTCCCCTCGCTCCTTCGTCGGCTCTTCGATCACCATCCTCGCCCCGCTGCTGCGGAGTTGTTCGAGTTGACGCTGACCGATTCGAGCCCGCAACGTCACCCGCTCGTCCGTGTCGTAGTCCCGGGCGAGCACCTCGCCACGATTCTCGATCGTGTGGATTGTCTTGGCGTCCGAGAGCGGCACCGTGATGGATAACTCGACCACCGGCCCGCGTGCCGCCGCCTTCACCCGCTCGCGCAGGGCCGCGTGACCGGCGTCCATCGGGTCGCGCCCGACGATGGCGATCGCCTCCGGGTGCTTGCTCTGCCACGCCAGCAGTTCGCGGTTGTCGGGCAGCCGATCGATCTTGTTCAGCAGCAGCACACGTTCGGGTGGCGTCCATTGGACGCCCTCGCGCGCCTCCAGCGCACGCACGTCCTCAAAGATTTCCTCGAGCGTGTTGTTCACCGTGTCGTACTGCAGCTCCGCCGCCTGGTCCGCCACGTCGAGCACGATCAGCAGCAGGTCCGCGTGCGTCGCCTCTTCCAGCGTCGCGCGGAAACTCGCGATGAGGTTCGTCGGCAGGTCGCGCACAAACCCGACCGTGTCCGAGAGCATCACCGAAAGCCCGCCGCCGAGGTCCCATTGCCGCGTCCGCGAGATCAAGGTCGCGAACGGGCGATCGTCGGCATACGCCCCGCCCGCCGTCATCGCGTTGAATAGCGTGCTCTTGCCCGCGTTCGTATAGCCCACGAGACCGACCGTGAAATGGTCGACCTTTCGCTCACGCACTTCGCGCCGCTTCCTCGCCTGGATCTCGCCGAGCCGGGATTGCAGGTCCAGTTTCTTCCGCTGCGCGAGGCGGCGGTCGATCTCGAGTTGCTGCTCGCCCGGCCCGCGGGTCCCGATTCCCGCGATCCCTCCGCCGCCGACGATCCGCTCCAGGTGGTCCCACATCGCGCGCAGCCGCGGAAGGGTGTATTCGAGTTGCGCCAGTTCGACCTGAAGTTTCGCTTCGTGCGTCGTCGCGCGCGACGCGAAGATGTCGAGGATCAGTTCCGACCGATCGAGCACCTTGCGACTGGTTGCTTCCTCGATGTTCGCGATCTGCTTCGGCGAGAGTTCGTGGTCAAAGATGATCGTCCCCGCGTCGAGGGCTTCGCACAGCCCGCGCAACTCATCGAGTTTCCCCTTGCCGATGTAGGTGCCCGCGACCGGCCGATCGAGCGACTGCGACATCTCGCCGACGACGGTGGCACCCGCCTGCTCGGCGAGCGACCGCAACTCGCCGAAGGGGTCGAGTTTGTCATACCTTGAAGCCGGCAGCCGAACGGCTGCCACCACGACTCGCTCGGACTGGATCTTGATGTCGGTGCGTTCTCTCGGTGCGGTCATGGGGGAGTGTAGTTCGCTCTGCCTGACGGCCAGAACGTCTGGTTCCGCTACAGTCCTGGATGCCTTCCCTCTCCCTCCATCTCGCTCCCTCGCTCGCCCGGCCCACCGACCTCGCTGGCGGCATCGCCGTCGTCATCGACCTTCTTCGCGCCTCGACCACGATCTGCTACGCGCTCCACGCTCACGCCGCCGCCATCCGCCCCTGCGACGAGATCGACGAGGCGCGGCGTGTCGCCGCCGACCTCCCGCCGCACATGGTCCTCCTCGCCGGCGAGCGCGGCGGACTCCCAATCGACGGCTTCACGCTCGGCAACTCCCCCGCTGAGTTCGCCGCGCCCCGTGTCCGCGACAAGGCCATCGCTTTCACGACCACCAACGGCACGCGTGCCCTCCGCGTCGCCGCCGCCGCCGATCGCGTGCTTGTCGGCTGCCTCGCCAATCTCACCGCCGTCGTCAGCGCCGCCTGGGCCGCCAATCTGCCGATCCATCTGTTGTGCGCCGGGGTCGATGGCCAGCCGTGCCTTGACGACACGCTCGCCGCGGGAGCGATCGCTTCGGCCATCGAGCGGCGCGCCGGTGCAGCGCTCGAAGACGATGCCGCGATCATGGCCGCCGATCTTTGGTCGCGCCACGGCACAAGCCGCACCGCCCTCGCCGCCGCGCTTCGCCGCAGCACGGGCGGCCGCAACCTCGCCGCCATCGGCCTCGCCTCCGACATCGACCTCTGCGCCCGCTTCGACGCCGCACCGATGGTCCCGGAACTTCACAAGGCCGATTGGCTCATCAGGCCGCAGTAGGCAGTTTCTTGCGGGTCGTTTGCTCGCGAGCGATCGAGAGATATTCAGGCTTGATTCCTGCTTCCGATGGCGACTGACTTGCAGTGAGCAAGTGATCCGGCAGCGGAATCAGAACTCGCCGAAGACCCAATCACGCGGGATGCCGCCGCTTTCGAGAGCGAGGGTGACGGCGACGTACCACATCAGCGCTGCGAGGAGCCACACGCCCATGAGGACGAGCCACGCAGCGCGGCGTTCGCGGAGGTCGCTCGAGGCCGTCGCGCACCACCACCACCACGCCCACCACGCGATCGGCAGCCACATCCACCACTCCGGCACATCAAAGAGGATCGGGACCAGCCATCGCTCGTCGGCACCGGAAGGGGCCAAACCGATCAGCGAGTCTGAGGCCGTGCGCACCAGCCGCGCGAGGCCATCGACCACACCCAAGAGGCCGAAGAACACGATCCAGCCCGCGCCAAAGATGCTCGCCCGTGCGACCCAGCGTTCCTGGCCACGGGCGGCGGCGGTGGATGGCCAGCACCACATGATCGCCGGTGCGACAGCGGTGGCGATGATGAGGCCCCAGAGGCCTGCCGGCCACGCGAACATCACCCACGCCGTCCAGTTGGCGACCAGCCCGCCACCCCGCGGCGTCGAGTAGTACACGAGCGCGAAGGGCATCGTCCAGTCGTCGCTGGCCCACGCGAGGTAGGTCCAGATGTTGCCCTGTTCCGCGACATGCGTGATGAGCCGTGCCGCGTTACCGAGGGCGGACTTGAGCAGATAGAGAGGGAGCAGCATGGCGGGAAGCCACAACAGCAGCCGCCACGCGCGGAGTCGTCTCGCGTCGAGCATCGCCGGCCAGAACCGCGAGGGATTCAGCGCCCGCCGGGCCGTGCTCCACGAGCGGCCGAGGTAGGTGCGTCCGGGCGAGCGTGATTCGACATGCCATTGGCGTGTGCCGCGAGCGGCACCGAGCACCTCGGCCCAATCGACGTCGGCCCCGCATTCGTTGCATGTGCCGCGGAGCGGACAGGAATCTCCCCAGGTGGCGATCGCGCCGCTGAGGTCATAGCCGCACGTCGGGCAAGGCGAACGCACGTCGCTCACGCCCTAAGCGTACCGACATCGGGCGCGGTGGTTGCGTGGGCGGCGTTCGTCTGGCCGGATGCGATCGATCGAGGCATGAATCGCGTCGCGGCTCGTCAGGTGCATCCCGCGGCGAAGGCGTTGAGGAAGCATGTGAAGTCGTTGACATTGAGTATCGGCGGCGTGGTGGAGCCGTCGCAGTTAGCGACGGTGCTGCTCGCGGCAAAGAGATTCTGGAAGCAGATGAAATCGTTGACGTTCAGGATGGGCGGGGCGGTGCTGCTATCGCAGTTGGCGTAGCACGCGGCCTGCGGCACCTCGATGAGGAAAGCGCCGTTTCGCTGGGTCACGCCGTCGGTGAGCGTCGCCTCAAAGATGATGAAACGGCCGTTGTCGCTCATGGCGAAGGCATCTTGCCCGCCGGCGATGCTGAAGACGGTCATGCCTTCAATCATGGTGACGCCTTCCTGGACGAGCAGGCGATCGTTGAGGAAGAGGCCGGTGTCGATGGCGGTGTTCGCATCGCTCCAATCGCCGAACCAGAGCACGTCGCCCGCGTCGCTGATCTGAACGATGCGTGCAGTGCCGAAGCCCTGGACCGTGAAGGCGGCGAGCGAGCCCGGTGCGGGGTCGCCCTCCTGGATGAACTTCGTACCGTTCTTGATGATGATGTTGTCGGTGGCGGTGTCGCCGGCGAGCGTGCCCACAAAGACGGTGCTGCCGGCGCTGTTCATATCCACGCCGCCCGTAAGCAGACTGGACCAGTTGCGCCCCGCGATGGGCGAGGCCGCGCCGACCATTGCGAGTTGGGTCATGTTCTTGTAGATGGCGTCAGTTGGGGCGTCGGCGATGAACATCGCATCGCCCGCGTTGTTGAACGCGAACTGGTGTGGGCCGGTCCCGAAATCCGTCAATGCGCCGCCGAGGCCTGGCAGGATGTCGCCCTCTTTGGCGAGGACGGTCTCGGTGAAGGTACCCAGCGCGGCGTTGTAGGAGATGACGACGAGGCCGCGATCGACGGTGGAGGCGATGGCTGGATCATCGACGCTGGCCACCACCAGCAGTTGGTTGAGGTCGTTGACTTTCGACTCAAAGAACCCGATGTACGGGGTGTTCGGGCTGAATCCCGTGGCGGTCGAGATCGTGCTCTCCTGGAAGATCAGGGTGCTGTCATAGAACATGCCCGAATCGGTGCTGCCGGTCACCGCGCCGCTCAGAAAGAAGTTCCAGCCGGAATGGCCGGTGTTCGAGAGATTGACGGCATCGAAACTGCTGATCGTCGCGCCGGCCGGTGCGGTGAGCGGCTGCCCGGCCTGCAGGAAGAGCAGGCCGCTCTTGAGGATGACCTGATCGATCGTCGTGTTTGGATTGTCCGTGTCGCACTCGACGAGCCACTGGCCCGAGTTGTTGACCGCGAGGTTATCGATGAGGGTGGCGAGCCCCACGCCGCCGGCGTTCTCGCCTTGGAGCACAAGTTTGGTGATGGTGATGGGCTGTGCGACCGCGGCACCCGCGAGGCCGAGCGCCAAACCCGCGGCCTCCACGAGCCTTGCATGACGAATCGACATGGCAACTCCTCCTGTGTTTGACGGCCGAGACACTACGGTCGGCACGTTCTGCAATTCTATGAGCATCCGGCCGCGAATCGATTCAGGAAGCATGTGAAATCGTTGATGTTGAGGACCGGCGGCAGCGTGCTGTTGTCGCAGTTGGCGCGGGTGTCGCGTCGGCGACGGAATGCGTGCCTGGGAGAGAGGTGCGAGGCCGAGTTGGAGCCAGGGGGCCGGTCATGCCGCGCTCGACTTCGCGACCTCCGCCGGGCCGATGAGCGTTCGATGGGCTCGGTTGCGCGGTGGCAACGCCGAAGGACATGCCGACGGCCGATATGAGCACGATCACGGAAGACTCGCGCGTGGCGTGTCTGTGCCTCGTTGCCGCTGTCTGAGTGGTCACGATGATGCGCTCCGATGGTGTGCCGCGAGTACCGAGCGGGACGAGTCGGCTACGCGCCGTGCGCTCGTACGGATGACACTCTACCAGTTTGCTGGGAAAACGCATCCCGTATGCACAGCGAACATTCGCGGATCGGATGACGCTGAGGCTCGCGAGGCTGGGATCGGTCGAACCGGAACTAGGTCGGCAAGGGCGGGAGAGGGATGTAGGAGGTCCAAGATCCGAGAAGCAAACGAGTGTCGTCGAAAGAAGCCGGAACGCGGAAGAACTCATAGGTGTTGGCGCTGCGGAGGGCCTGGGCATCGACGGGGCGGCCTTTGTAGGTACCGGTGACGCGGACGGCGAGATTCATCGTGCCCGTGCCGGAGATGGGGAGGAGCGGATCGGTGCTCCACATGATCTTGAGCGAGCCGGAGGGCGCGAGGGTAAGGGTGGCGTCGCCGACTTCGGTTTGGCGCGGGGTTTCGTCGAGTGTGATGGCGGCGAGGCGATGCGCCGGATTTGGCGCGGATTCCGTGACGCGGTAGGAGATGGGGAAGCCCGCGGCAACGACGCCGAGGGCCATGGCGGCGCGGTAGGAGTGGGCGTCGGCGGAGGCGGGGGTTGCCGTAGGGTCAGCGTGGCGGGTGCCGGACTTGGCTTGGGGCAGGGACTTTGCTTGGGGCAGGATGGTGGGCGCGTGGAGGAAGTGGAAGGGGATTGGCTGGCGGCCGATGTCGCCGACGCCGGAGGTCAGTCGCGGGTCTTCGTTGGCGAGGGTCGAATCGACGATGGCGGGGAAGGGGAAGCCGGCGGGGATGGCGCGGCGTTTGGCCGCGGCGTGGTGATCGCGTTGGAGGTCCTCGCGCGGGGCGACGGCTGTGCCGCGAAGCGAGGCGAGGCGATCAGGCGTGATCTCGTATTCAGCGAAGGTGCGTCGCCAGCGCGAGGGGCCGGGGGAGGACTCGACCAGGAGGAGGGAGAGGCGAGGGCCGGATTCGAGGATGGGCTGCGAGGCGATTTCTTCCTGCAGGCGCTGCTCGAGGGTCTGGCGGATGAGGTAGACAGCGCGGTCCGTGGGCGGTTTCATGGGGTGCTCGGAAAGAACAGAAAGGTCGAGGAAAGAAGCAGGAGGAACAACAAGATGACGCAAGAAGGCACAGGAAAGAAGGAAGGAAGGTAGGTAGGTAGGTTTGATAGTCACCGGTCTGGAGACCGGTGCCACCCAGAGGATCAAGAGTCGCCGGGGAGTTTGATGTTCATGCGGATGAGGTCGGGTCCGTGGGTGTGTCCGGAGACGTAGACGGCGAAGGGGTGGACGGGGCGATCGCCCTCGGAGAGGAAATCGCGGAGCGGGATGATGGATTGCTGGATGCCGCGGGTGACGGTGAGTTTCTCGTTGTTGACGAGGAGGAACCAAAGGAAGGCACCGGGCTGGAAGGCGGTGAACTCCTGGGAGACGCGGAACTTGCCGATGCAGCCCTCGGCATCGAGCATCTGCTTGGGGTGGTAGTAGACGAGGTTGGTGACGCCGGCGCCCGGGGCCATGCCGTCGCGGTTGTACTCGTCCCAGCGGTGGCTGTGCTCGACCCAGAGGCCCGGGCGAGACCACCATCCGTCGGCCTTGGCGATTTCGTGCTGGCCCGTGAGGTCGGCGGAGAGGATGGGGTCGCCGCGATAGCCGTCGTGGTTGCCCCAGAGGCGGACGGTGCCGAGATTCTCGAACAGGTCGATGATCATCTTGTTCCAGAAGAGTTCGCGGTGGCCCTCGGAGTTGATCCACGGGGAGGCAGCGCCGCCACAGATGTATTGGGACTCGAAGAGTTCGGGGTGTGCCTGCTTGAGGATATTGAGGGAGCGGAAACTGCCCCACATGCCGGGGATCGCCCGGACCTTGGCCTGGAGTTTGGCCGGGAGTGTGGTGGGATCGACGGGTTCGGGGAGTGTGAAGTTCCAGACGGCCTCGACGCGCTGCTTGAGGAAGGAGGCGAAGCGGGAGCAGCGCTCCTCGCCGACGATGCTCCGGAGGCGTTCGTGGTTGAAGCGATGGGCGGCCTCGTGGAAGCGCTCGACGTCGTCGATGTCCCACTCGTGGAAGACGTAGGTCTGTTTGGCGCGGAGCTGGCGCTGGAGATCGGTGAGGAAGACGCGGTCGAAGCGCTGCTGGAAGAGGTCGGAGGAGGGCGTGCGGATGGCGAAGAGCAGGGGCTCGAAGATGGCGTCCTCGACGAGCACTGGGAAGGTGGTGTAGAGGAACTCGCGGTTCATCCACATCTCGTAGAGGTCGCCGACCTGGCAGACGGAGACGCCGTGCTCGCCCGGGCCGACCTCGTCCTGGACGGCCTTGAGGGCGCCGAGGAGGTTGAGGAGGTCGATGGCGGGGACGGGGTCGCTGGTGGAGGGGAAGATGCCGCGGGGGTAGAACCAGTTGGAATCGATGGCGGTGATGCGGTCGGCGAGGTCTTTCTCGGCGATGAACTGGTCGCGGGTAAAGGGATGGATGGACTTGAAGAAAAGGATGCCGGTGTCGTGGTTCCAGACGGGGCTACCGCCGGCCTCGATGGCGGCGATGTGGGCCTGGATTTTGTCGCGATAGTCGGCGGACATGAAGTTGCCGAAGAGGAGGCCGCTGGCGAGCTGAGACTTCACGAGGTCTTTGCGGAGGTCTTCGCGGACTTTTTCGGCGGCGTCGCGGTCGCCCTCGGGGTCCTGGTAGCGGTCCTGCTCGCGGGGGATTGGGCCGAATCGTTCCGGGAGATGGAGGTCGGAGAAGATGGCGGTGAGCCCGCGTCCCAGGCCCGCGGAAGCGGCGGACCATCGCGTGAAGGCGTAGCGGTTGACGTGGAAGGTGAGGCCGCGCTGGGCGAGGATGTCGTAGAGGCGCTTGGCCTTGATTCGGCCGTTGTCGGTGAGAAAGTCGGCGGTGTCGGAACTCTCGCTGGGTCCTGTGGGATCGAAGGAGCAGAGCATGACCATGTGGCCCTCGACGAGGCCGAAGTCGCGCTGGATGGTCTTGCGATCGCGGAAGTAATACCCCCAGAATCCGACGTCGAGTTTGACGAGTTCGCGCGGGGGCGGGGCGAGGGTGTTGAAATGGCCGTGGCGATCGGGGTCGTTGGTGGTGACGAGGACGTCGGGCTCGTCGGCGTCTCGCCAGGGGTTGGTGAAGAGGTCGTCGCGGAACTCAGCAACGCGCGGCTCGGAGAGTGAGCCGTCGGTACCCTTGGGCGGGCCAGACTCGGCCTTTTTGATGTTCCAGCCGTATTGGCGGCCCGCGACGTTGTTGATGTCAACGTCGGGATCGACGCTGATTCCGAGGAGTCCGGTGGCGTTTGGGTCCTGGATTTCGAGCGAGCCGTCCTTGTTGATGAGGAGTTTGACGTCTCGTGCGGGTTCTGGGGTGACGGGTGGCATGGGGCTGCTCGCGGTTTCAGGCACCGTAGAACTTGACGAGGGCCTTTCGGACCTGATCGGTGAGTTGGCCGTCTGGCTCGCCGGCGTCGGCGACGTGGGCCTGGCCGGCATGATCCTTGCAGAATCGCTGGAAGGCGGCGATGGCGTGCGTTGTCTGATCGTTGAGTTCGCCGGTGACTTCGCCGGCGTGGAAGCCGGTGTTGTCGAGGCGTGCCTGGACGCCGGAGACGGTCTCGACGGGGTCGAGGTGGCCGATCTTCAAGCGCCAGGCGAGGGGCGTGCCGGTGGCGTCCTGATTGGGCCAGAGCATGTAGCGGCCGGCGGCGGCCTCGACGGGGATCTGCTGCTCCATGATGCCGTCGCCCGGAACCTGGCCTTCCTTCTCGAGCAGAACTTGCGTGTTCTGGTCCCAGACCATGATCTTGAACTTACGATCGGCGTAGGGCTCGCCGGTCTCGCGGCGGACGAGGATGCGGAGCATCTCGGGAGGGCGGGGCTTGAGTTTGAAGCGGTGCTTTTTCTCGGTGTCGCCGGGATCGGGCTCGATCTTGGGCTCGGGAATCCAGACCTCGTCGCCGGGGAAGATGAGATTGGGATCGGGACGTTTGGAGCGGAAAGGGCCGTTCTCCGGCGCGTAGTAGATGGTCTTCCACGACGGCAGGCCGAAGCGTGCCGCGATTTTGGAGAGCCAATCACCTTGAACGACGGTGTACCAGGGCATGGGTGGGTCTGCGGGAGGAAGGGTGCGGGGTCACTGAGTCTTGTCGTACGCAGCGTGGTCGCGCTGAGGAAATGAGATCTGGCAGGTGCCGCGGGGGACGCCTTCGATGCGTTTGAAGCCGTGGTCGTCGAGGGTGTCGGTGATGGTGGAGCCGTCGGCACATTCAAGGCTGACGGGTTCGCGCGGAACGGGCTTGTCGTTGTGATCGAGGAGTTCGACTTCGATCCAGGTGAGGTCTTTGGAACTTCCGCCGCCTCCCCCACCGCCGCCGCCGCCACCACCACCGCCGCCACCGCCGCCTCGACCCCCTCCGCCTCCGCCACCACCACCGCCGCCGCCGCCACGAGATTTGCCGCCCTTATTGGGATCGACCATGCCGCCGGCCTGTGCGTCGTCGGCGACGACGGGATCGAGCGGAGCGGCGGGAGCCTGGATGGAGCCGGCGGTGCCGGACTTTGGGGAGGCCATATCAATCTCGCGAAGAAAGAGGGATCATTCGGCGATGTCCTGGCCGGGTTTGGTGACGTCGCCCAGGCCGGTCTGGGAATGGCTGCCCGGCGCGTGCCAGCGCCAGCGGTCGAGGGCGTTGCCGGAGAGGCCGAAGGGGCGATCGGGGATGAAGTCGTCGTCTTCTTTCGCGCCGGAGATGCCCTTGGGCACGGGCTTGGCGGGGTCGGCGAGATCGATGGGCCAGGAGCAGAGCGGCGAGGAGCCGGCGGGGCGCTTGGCGTCGCGGAAGTTCTTGTAGTTGCGGGCGGCGAGGTCGCGGACGGCCTTGACGCAGGCGGGATTCTCGGGATCGTCGGCATTGGGCGGGAGCGTGCCCATGTGCTCGGCCCAGAGGTGCTTGCGGAAGTTGCGGAGTTGGGTCAGGGCCGCGGCCTGCTGCTTGTCGGTGGTGGGCCAGAAGCCGATGGCGAACTCGGAGTCGCGGTTGCCGGCCATGGAGCGTTCGTTGAGGTTGGCGCTGCCGATGAGGCCGTAACGGTCGTCAACGATCATGAACTTGGAGTGGACGTAGATCTGGTAGCGTCTGGCGGCGTCGGCGTTGGTGGCGCGGTCCTTGTTGGCCAGCGGCGTCGCGGAGAGGTCGTGCCAGTTGGCGATGAAATAGAACGAGAGGAAATCGAAGGGATCGGAGGTCTTTTTCTTGATCTCGCGAAGCATGGCGAGGAAGGTGTTCCACTGGAACTGTCGCTGGGCGGCGTTGACGGCGCTGCCGGGGTCGCCCTCGGGGAACATCGGGACAACGACGTAGGCGTGGAAGGGCTCCTTGGCGTCGATTTTCTCGATGATGCGGTCGGTGATGGCCTTGGGGACGAGGTGGGCGACGGTGCCTCGGGGCGTGCTCCACATGGAACCGGAGCCGATGAAATACTGCGACTCGATGTAGATGTGTCGCTCGGCCTGTCGGATGGCCTGGACCTGGGCGTCCTGGATGCTCTTCTCGAAGTCGGTGGTGAGCGGCCAGGCGAACTCTTCGCGCTCGCCGCGGAGGGCGGGGGTCTTGACGGGGACGCCGGTGCCCCAGTGCCGCTTTTTCATGGAGCGGTAGAGTTGGGCGGACCATGGGCCGGGCGTGGGCTCCCATTGCTGGACGAAGAGGCGGTCCTTGGTGCCGGGCTTGAGGGCGTTGAAGAGGTCGAGGAACTTGTTCCGGACGGTGGTCATGTTGGCGGCGGTGTTGTCGCCGTCGGAGGAGAAACCGAAGTCGGAGGGATCGACGCTCCAGCGGCCGACGAACTCGCGGAGGGCGTCCCACGCGACGGGCCCGACGACCTGGGCGTAGATATCGTGCCAGGGCTGGCGGGGCATGTTGGGGCGGGTCTTGCGGATGGGATCGAAGGTTTTTTCGAGGTCGGAGAAGAGCTCGTTGTTGTACCAGTCGTCGAAGGTCTCCTTGCCGTTGGTGATGAGGTCGGAGTGGGGCTTGCCGCCGGGGTCGGTCTCGAGGATGGGATGCACGGCGGAATCGAGGCGGCCCTTGGTGAGATCAAGGCCGCCGAAGAAGAGCTTGAGGACTTTGCGGCCGCCGGGGCCTGGGGCGTCGCAGAGGACGAACTTCTGATGGTGGCTGAAGCCGATGCCGGAGATGGAACTGATGCGCCAGAGGAGGTTGCTGGGGCGGCCTTTTTTCTTGAGGAACTTGGCGATGTTGGCGATGTGGTCGTCGGCGTTGTCGCTCTGAGGATCGGGGACGGCGATGTTGGTGTGGTCCCAAGCGTGGATGGCGACGAGCATGCCGGGGAGCGGATCGCCCTTGGCGTCGGTGCATTTGTTGACGAGTTTGGCGCCGATGGTGGAGTTCGGGTCGGCGGCGGAGGCGAGCGAGGTGCGGAAATAAGGATGGAACGACCAATCGACGATGAAGACGAAGTGCTCGGCGGCATCAATGGCAGCGGAGATGTCGGCGAAGGCGTTTGGGCCGGAGGTGTCAGCGCCGTCGCGATAGAAGACGAACTCGTTGCCGGCGTGCCAGGGGTAGGTGGCGGGCCCGGGGCGCGTGGCAAGAGCGCGCCGGACGCGGGTGACGGTGATGATGGGGGACTTGGTGAGCGTCGCGCCGAGGGCGGGGTTCACCATCGCCTGAAGTTCCCAGGTGTCGCCCTCGAACTTGTCGGCGGCGTCCATGGGAACGTCGAAGACGACCTCGATATCGGTGCGAGGCGGGCTGCCGGGAAAGACGAAGGCGACGCGGAACTTGCCCTTGGAGGCGGCGGGCGGATTGTCAACGATGACGGTCTGGGCCGGGGGACGATTGGCGACGCCGGGGAGGCTCTGGACCTTGCCGGTGAGCGTGCCGAGGGTTTGGACGCGGTTGCCGCCGATGAGCGATTCGCCCTCGTCAACTTCGAAGAAGCCGATCTCGACGTCCTGGTCGTCGGCGAAGCCCTGGAGGACGACCTCGAACTTGGCGACGACGCCGGAGGGAGTCTGAACGGGGCGTAGGAAGCACGTTGCGGCCATTACGAGTCCTGTTCGTCAGCACGGATGAACTCGACATCGCCCTGGAAATCGGTGATTGGGCGGCCGATGGGGAGGACGAGAATGAGCGGGTCGTCGGGGTCGTCGACGGTGGTGATGCCCTTGGGTCGCTGGTGCTCGATGACGCAGGCGAAGTTGCCGATGGTGACGAAGCGATCGAGGGTGGCCGTGCCATCTTCGTCGGAAAGGACTTCGTCGCCGATGGGGCTTCCGAGCGAGTCGCCGGCGAGTTCGTGGAACTGAACGCGGAGGCCTTCCATCGGTTCCTGATGGAAGAAGATGCGCACGGAGAGGAAGCCGAGGCCGTCGGGAGCGGGGACGGGCAGTTCGCAAGGAGAGCGTGTGACCTGTCGCTGGTAGAAGCGGCAGGCGAAGGTATCCTTGGTGTCCTTGAACTCGCGGCGGGCGTCCTTGTTCTCGCGGCGGGCGTCGCCATCGGAGAAGAAGCGGGCGCGACAGCCGGCACCGCCCTCTTTGGCGCGCGGGCAGGGCCATTTGGCGGCCTCGACGGAGAGGCCGGGGCGGAAGAGCAGGACCATCACGCGGCGATTGACGGCGTTTTCCTTGTTGCGCGCGACGATGTCGCCGGATTTCTTGAAGGCCTCGACCTCGGCCTTGGAGAAGACCATGAGCGGGTTGAACTCGCCGCAGCCCTGGAAATCGCCCTTGCCGTCCTTGTCGGCACCCTTGGCGAGGAAGTCGGTGGACTTGTCGAGTTTGAGATCGCCGCAGAGGGCGTTCATGTACAGCTCGAACATTTTCTTGCGTGTGGCCGGGCCGGCGGCGCCATCGGCGGAGAGGCCGTTCTTCGATTGGAAGTCTTTCGTGGCGGCCTTGGTTCTGTCATTGTTCTGGCCGTTGACAGGGCCGGGGTCGTGGCCGAGCGTGGTGAGCATGGTCTGGACCTGACCCGTGCCCCACTTGTCACCGCCGACGGGATTGGAAAAGAGTTTCTCCCAGCGGTCGGTGTCTCGGATGAGCAGGGCGTAGGTGGCCTCGGCGCGTCGGCCGGAGAGGGTCTTGTTGTACTCGTCCTGCCCGACGGGATCGGCGTGGCCGAAGATGGTGGCGGGCGGGCGTTTGCCGCTGGCCTTGTCGGTGTGGTCGTCGATGAGGCGTTTGAGTTCGACGAGTTCGTCCTTGAGGTCTGGGCGGATGAAGGAGGAATCGAAATCGAAGCGGACGTCCTCGATCTTGAAGCAGCCGAGCGGGACAATGTTGGGGCGAATGGCGTTCTGCTGTCCGGCGGTGGCGGGGCCGACGAGGATGGGGAGCGACGCGGGCTGGCCGTGCGCGCCGGCGACGATGCCTTGGGCACCGGCGGTGGGCTGCATCGGTTTGGGCTTGGGTTTGGCGGGTGGCGGGGCCATGATGGCGATCGGGCGAATGATTGGCGATGTGTGCGGGTTTGGTCAGCAGCCGTGGGCTTTGGTGAGCGCGTCGATGGTCTTGGGACCGATGACGCCGTCAACCTTGAGGGCATAGTCGAGTTGGAACTCTTCGATGGCGGACTTGAGGTCGGCGAGATTGTCGGCGTCGCCCGGGTCGTAGCCGAGGTTGGCGAGGCGGGCGCGCTGGCCGGCTGGGATGTCGGGCGGGTCGAGGTGGCCGATCTTGATGTCGAGGACGGTCTCGGGTGCGTCGGGGGTTTCCTTATACTTGAGTCGACCGGAGGCGGCGTGCGTGGGGATCCACTCGATGAAGCGCCCGTCAGCGTCGGTTTTCAGTTCGCGTCGCGAGCCCTCGATTTCGAGGACCAGCGCGGTGTTGGCGAGCGGCGCGTGATCGGCCTTAAGAAGGACGACGATGAGACGGACGCCACGGAGATGAAGGCGAAACTTGTGACGCTGCTCGGTCGGGCGCTCCTCGGTGCGGAGTTCTCTTTCGGGGATAAAGAGTTTGTCGCCCGGCGCGAGGACGTTGGGGTTTTTGCGCTTGTCCCTGAGGGCCTTGTTGTCGGCGTGGTCCCAGATGGGATCGATGTGGGTGAAGCCGTGATCGACCGCGATGCGGGTGAGATGCTCGCCTTGCTGGATGGTGTGGATGGACATGGCAGATCGCTCACGGGACGACAAAGGTGGGCTGGGCTGACGGCACCACTGGGGGCGCTTTGCTCTCGGGCTTCTTCACGGCGCGTTCGGGCATGGGGCTCGGCGTGTAGGACTCCTTCGGCGCTTTGGCCTTGCCTTGGAACACCTCGGACTCCTCGGCACGTCTCTTCACGAGGCCGTCGAGAACCACGCCGTCCGACGTGATCTTGCTCTTCTCGAGGATTGCCGGGACGTCTTCCAACTTCCCAGAGTTCACTGTTTTCAGGACTTGTGACCCCTTGAACCCCTCCACGCCGACGTTATACGTGTACGAAACCAGCGCATCGAACTGATCCTGATTCAGTTTGACGGTGACCGCGTCATTGATGGCGTCAACATAAGGGCGAAGGTCCTGCGCAAAGAGCCGCTCCGCGCCTTCCTGAGTCATGTCGTCAAAGTATGGCTTCTCAGAGTCTTCTTTGCCCGTGCATGGTCCCTTGTGAACCAGGTGGCCAAAGCCGACCGTGCAATGGCGACCGGCACCCGGATCGTTGTACATGTAGGGAACGAAGCCCTCGCGGTTCTTGAGTCTGATGAGCCCGCTCTCGCTCGGCTCCATCCTGGTCTTCTCGTCCTTCTTGGCTACCTCCGCCTTGTCCGACTTGGTCGTTGAACCGCTCGATGCCGCATTGGACGTGGACGCCCCACCGGGCGCAGGCGTCGAACTCGTCGCCGCAGCATTGGTCGGCGCCGTCGCGTTGGTGGGTTTAGTGAGCGAGTCCGGCTCGGCGGGCTTCGTGCTCTTCTTGACCGAGGCGTCGTCCCACGAGGATTTATCCCAGCGTGGGAAGGTGATCTTGCAGGAGCCGGGGTCGATGCCTTCGATGCGCACGAGGCCTTTCTCGTCTGTTGTGCCGGTGGTCGGAGTGCCGTCGGGGAGCGTGACTTTGTACGGCTCACCCGGGACGGGATTGTCGTCCTCGTCGATGAGGACGAACTCGATCCAGCCATTTTTCTTTCCGTCGTTGGCGGCCTCTTCGGAGCCGGGCTCGGGCGTCGGTTTGCCGGCGGGCGGCTTCTCGGCGGCGCGCTCGCGCGAGCGCTGCCACTGGGGACCCATTGCGCCCGGGTCGGCGGCGTCAGCGGGAACGGGATCGGCGGGTGCCTGGGGCGCCACGATCGAGCCCGCGCTGCCGTCTTTTGGAGAAGCCATGGTCCTCGTGTCTCTCGTCACTCGCACAGGCGGTACGCCTGTGCCACCACATGCAAACACATGATCCAACCGTGTGTCGATCGATTCGCGACGAATGTTCCTTAGTTGATCATCACGATGCCGCCCTTGATGGTGGTCATGGCGTCGCCCTTGACCGTGGCCATCGCGCCCTTCATCTCGGCCTGGACGGTGCCCTCAAGGTTAAGTTGGATGGTGCCCTTGATGGAGGCGTTCATCTGGGACTCGACCTTGAAGTCGCCGGCTGTAGTCTTGAACTCGGTCTTGTCGAGGGACTCGACCTCGATCTTGCCCTTGGTGCTGATCTTGATGCCGTCGGCCTCGAGGGCGATGGAGGTCTGCCCGACCTTGATGGTGATGTTGGTGAGTGCCTCGATGCAGATGTTGTCGGCCTTGATGTAGTGGTCCTTGGTCGTCACCTCGGAGTGCTTGTCCTTGAACTCCTCGATGAGCGCGCCGGTGACCTTGAGCGAGCGGCTGCCGGTGATCTCGATGGCCTCCTTGCCAGTGACCTTGAGACTGCGGTCGCGCTCGATCTTCTCGATGTGGTCGCGCTTCACGATCTCGGAGCGATCGCGCTCGACCTGCTCGACCTGGTCGCGCTTGACGATGAGGTGGCGGTCGTTGCCGATCCATTCCATGGAGTTGTTCTTGACGCGCTCATCCATGTTTTTCTCGGCATGGATGAAGATCTGCTCCTCGCCCTTTTTGTCCTCGAAGCGGAGTTCGTTGAAGCCCTCGCTGCCCTTGGATGAGTTGGTCTTGATGGTCGAACGCGTGGCATGGGCGGGAAGTTCGTAGGGCGGCTTATGGTCGCCGTTGTAGACGCGGCCGGTGATGAGCGGTCGGTCGGGGTCGCCCTCGAGGAAATCGACGATGACCTCCTGCCCGACGCGGGGCGTGAAGATCGAGCCCCAGCCCTTGCCGGCCCATTCCTGGGCGACGCGGATGAAGATGCCGCACTTCTCGTCGAAGTCCTGCCAGCGGTCCCAGTGGAAGTGGACCTTGATGCGTCCGTATTCGTCGGTGTGGATCTCGTCGCCTGCTTTGCCGACGACGATGGCGGTCTGGACGCCGCGGACGACGGGCCGCGGGGTGAGTCGCGCGGGGTGGAACGGGACATCGATGGACATGGCGGCGAAGGAGACGCTGAAGATGGCGTCGTCGGGGCTGCCGCCCGCGCCGGATTCGAGTTGCTCGGCGTCGATGCGGTAGGAAGCGGAGGTGATGAGGTATTCGCGGTTCATCGGGCCGCGCGGGTGTGACTTCATCGTGAAGGTGCGGCCGACCTCGATGCCGCGGGCGTCGGATTGGGCGCGGAGCGACTCGACCTGGGCCTGGAGTTCATCGATGCGGACGCGGGCGTAGTGATCGCCGGCGTCGCGAACCGCGTAACTGCCGGGATAGTCGTAGATGATGTTGCCCTGCTTGGAATGGCCCCAGTCGGGAACGGCGTCGGCGGAGACAACGAGGTCTTTTTTGGGGACCGTGAAGTCGTAGTCGGACAGGGTGTAGGCGCCGGGCTGGATCTCCTGATGGAGGGAGCAATCGGTGATAGATTCGACCATGGGCGAGCCGCCCGAGGCCTGGCGGTAGGGAATCTCGGCGAAGCCGTCGTAGGGGTTGTGGGCGGCACGGGAGTCGGCGAGGTGCATGATGTGCTTGCCGTCCTTGTGCGTGAAGTAGTAGTAGATGCCCTCCTCTTCCATGAGCCGACTGACGAAGTTGAAGTGGGTCTCGCGGTACTGGACGCAGTATTCTCGCTTGGGATAGGTGGCGGAGAGCCCTTCGGCATCGAACTCGACCCCGAACTCGCCGAGGACTTTCTTGATGATGGCGTCGGCGGACATCGCGTTGTTGTCGAACATGTGCGGAAGGAAGATCTGGCAATCGGAACTGCGCGTGAGGAGCCAGAGCGTGGGGACGAGTGTGGCACGGTAGAAGGCGAGATTTTTCTCCTGGCCGGCGGTGGTCTGGGAGAATCGGCTGACGAGGCCGGTGAAGATGCGCCACTTGCCGCGGACGTAAAGGCGGACCTCCATCATCTCGCCGATCAGGCCGGAGAACTCGATGTCGTGCTTCCGGCTGACGAGTTCGAGTTCGTACTGGAAGGGCCGGCCAAGTTCCTCATGGCCTCGGAAATGCTTGAGTTTGAGCTCTTCGTCCGCAAGCGGGGTTTTGAGCTCGACCTGGCGGGGCATGGCGGTGGCTCCGGACTATTCGAAGCGATACGTGAACTTGTCCTGGTCGACGTCGACGTGGACTTTGGCGATGGGGCGACCCGCGATCTGGCGACGAAGGAACTCGGCGCTGACCTCGGGGAGGAGCGTGTTGGTGAGGATGGTGTCGACCATGCGGCCGCCGCTCTCGTGCTCGGTGCAGCGAGAGGCGATGAGATCAACGACGGTCGGCGCGTAGGAGAAGTCGATGCGCTGGTTGTCGCGGACGCGCCGGACGATGCGCCCGAGTTGGAGTTTGATGATCGCACGGATCATCTCGTCGCTAAGCGGGTAATAGGGGATGGTGACGACGCGGCCGAGCAGGGCGGCGGGGAAGATCTTGAGCAGCGGCTCGCGGAGCGCCTTGACGAGGCCCTCGGGGTCCGGCAGCAGGGCCGGGTCTTTGCACATGTTGGCGATGAGGTCGGTGCCGGCGTTGGTGGTGAGCAGGATGATGGTGTTGCGGAAGTTGATGTCGCGGCCTTCGGAGTCCTTCATCCAGCCCTTGTCAAAGACTTGGAAGAAGACTTCGTGGACATCGGAGTGGGCCTTCTCGACCTCGTCCAAAAGCACCACTGAATAGGGCTTGCGGCGCACGGCCTCAGTGAGGACGCCGCCCTCGCCATAGCCGACGTAGCCGGGGGGCGAGCCCATGAGGGTGGCGACCTTGTGGGCCTCCTGGTACTCGGACATGTTGATGGTGATGACGTTGTGCTCGCCGCCGTAGAGGGATTCGGCGAGGGCGAGGGCGGTCTCGGTCTTGCCGACGCCGCTGGTGCCGGCGAGCATGAAGACGCCGATGGGCTTGTTGGGGTTTTCGAGCCCAGCGCGGCTGGTCTGGATGCGTCGTGCGATGATCTCGAGCGCGTGGCGCTGCCCGATGATGCGCTGGTTGAGAGTGTCGGCGAGGTTGAGCACGGATTCGATCTCGTTCTTGACCATCCGACCGATGGGAATGCCGGTCCAATCGGCGACGACGGAGGCGACGGCCGCAGCGTCGACCGAAGGCAGGATCAGCGGGGTATCACCCTGGAGCGTGGCGAGGTTGGCCTGGCGCTCCTTCAACTCGGCAAGCAGGGCGTTCCGCTCGGGCTCGGAAAGTGCCGGACCCGGACCTTTGGCGTCGGAAGTGCCCGAGGGCTGCGAAGTCGGTTGAGACTTGGGATCGGATTTGGCGTCGATGGTGCCCGGCGCGCCCCCGCGGAGTTTGGCACGGATTTCGAGGATGCGATCGACCTCACCCTTTTCGGTGTTCCAGCGATCTTCGAGTTGGGCGAGGCGCTTGTGTTCGGTGTCGAGTCGGGCGGCGACCTCGGCGCGGCGGGAGGTGTGATCGACGCCCACGGCGGACTCGCGTTCGATGATCCCCATCTCGGTGTCGAGGGCTTCGATGCGTTTGCGCGAGTCATCAACCTCGGCGGGAACGGCGTGCTGCCCGACAGCGACGCGGGCGCACGCGGTATCCAGCAGGCTGACGGCCTTGTCGGGCAGTTGCCGCGCCGGGATGTAGCGGTGCGAGAGTTTCACCGCGGCTTCGAGCCCTTCGTCGAGGATCTGGACGCGATGGTGCTTCTCGAGCGTGGTAGCGAGGCCGCGGATCATCAGGAGGCCCTTGGTGGTGTCGGGCTCTTCGACCTTGACGACCTGGAAGCGGCGGGTGAGGGCCGGGTCTTTTTCGATGTACTTCTTATACTCGGCCCAGGTGGTGGCGGCGACGGTACGGAGCGTGCCGCGGGCCAGCGCGGGCTTGAGGAGGTTGGCGGCATCGCCCGAGCCGGCCTGGCCGCCCGCGCCGATGAGCGTGTGGGCCTCGTCGATGAACAGGATGATGGGCGTGGGGCTGGCCTGAACCTCGTCGATGACCTGTCGCAGGCGGTTCTCGAACTCGCCCTTCATCGACGCACCGGCCTGAAGCAGGCCGATGTCGAGCGAGCGGAGCGTGACGCCGCGAAGGGGCGGAGGCACGTCGCCGGCGACGATGCGACGTGCGAAGCCCTCGACGACGGCGGTCTTGCCGACGCCGGCCTCGCCGGTGAGGATGGGGTTGTTCTGGCGGCGGCGCATGAGGATGTCGATGACCTGACGGGTCTCGTCGTCGCGGCCGACGATCGGGTCGATCTCGCCTTTTCGGGCCTTGTCGGTGAGGTTGATGCAGAACTTTTTGAGGGCTTCCTGCTTGCCCATGGGGGCGGGCGGCATCCCCCCCACGCCGCTTGCCTCTCCCGGCGAGGCTGACTGAGCCAGATTGGTGCCATCGGTCGCGGCGAGCGTGTCCTCGGGCGACCCCTTGACGATGT
>JBJXFQ010000144.1:0-9369 GCA_046155605.1 Phycisphaerales bacterium | reverse complement strand
GTGATGATGGAGTTGGTGAGCAGGACGCCCTTGGTGGGGCCGCCGAAAATGGAGGTGACGAGATCGCTGACGCCCTTCCACTGGATGGCGGAGGGGAAGCCGAACTGGCCGCCTTCGGGTGCCATCGCGGCCTGGACGCTGTCGCCCTTCTTGTAGGTCGAGAGGAAGAGGACGTAGAAGAGCGGGGTTGAGGCGAGGGAACCGGCGAGGATGCCGATGGTGTGGCCCCAGGCCTGATGGCGGGGTTTGCCGCCGAGCATGTAGCCGGGCTTGATGTCCATGAGGAGGTTGCTGGCGTTGCTGGCGACTTCGACGCACATGACGCCGGTCATGAGGTTGGTGGGCGGGTGCTTGGGGGCGAGGGCGCCGAAGAGGAACTGCGGGATTTTGGAGAGCGAGCCGACGGGGGTGATGCCGGTCATTCCGGTGCTGCTGGCGGCGATGAGTGTGAGGACGATGATGAGCGGGATGGCGATCGCGCCGAGCACCCAGGAGACGCCGAACCATTCGTGGGCCATGAAGACGCCGATGGCGCCGACGATGGGGACGCCCACCCAGGAGATCCACAGCGGGACCTCGATGTGGCCGAGGACGTCGGAGCCGGGGTCTTTTTTCTTGCCGCCGAGAATCTTGAAGGCCTCGATGAAGACCTTGGGCTTGGCAAAGAGGGCGACCATGGAGGCGACGACCATGATGACAATGCCCCACCAGAGGGCCCAGTTGTTGAGAATCCAGGCGCGTCCGAAGATGGCTGTTCCGGCCTCGACGGAAGCGGAACGGGGTTTGAGTTCACCCATGGAGATCATGATGGGGACGATGACGACGAAGTTGACGAGCATGCCGATCATCATGCTGATGGCGGCGCGGATGCCCATGAGGCCGCCGGCGCCGATCATGGCGAGGTCGAGCGCGGGAGAGAGGGCGAGCTGGCGGATATCGACGTTAGCGAGGCGCGGGAGCGGGACCCAGCCCTTGGCGACCATCCAGTAATACCAGCCGTCGAGGTTGTGCGGGAGGTGCCAGGTTTTGTCGAGTGTTTCCTTATTGGCTTTGAGGAAGTCAGGCCAACGGCCGCCTTGGCCGATCCACAGGAACACGGCGCGGATGGCCTTGAAGTACGCCTCGCCGGAGACGAACTGGATGAAGCCGGCGATGGCCGCGGCGAAGGCGAGGCACTTGGCCTTGAAGATTCCCACGGCGGCGGCGGATGAGTAGAGCGTGTCGAGGACGACGCCGCAGGCGCGGCCCTCGGGGAAGGGTTGCTGCTCATCGTTGATGAAGCGCCGCTTCATCGGGAAGGCGACGAGGACGCCGAGGATGGAGAGGACGACGTTGAAAAGGAGCATCTGCCACCAGGGCAGGAGTTCATTCTGAACCCACATGTAGGCGGCCATGCCGGAGATGAGCGGGCCGGTCATGTAGCCGGCGGCCGTCGCGATGGACTGCATCGCATTGTTTTCGAGGATGGTCATGTCCCTCGCGCCCATGCGGGAAAAGATCTTGAACATGACGAAGGCGAGAATGACGGAGGTCAGGCCGACGCCCAGAGTCCAGCCGGTCTTGGCGCCAACGTAGAGGTTGGTGGCAGAGAGGATTCCCCCGAGGAAGAAGCCGGTGATGGCGGAGCGGATGGTGAGTTGGGGCATGTCGCCGCGGAAGACGTTGGCGAGCCACCAGCGGTCTTTTTCTTCGCGGGACCAGGTTTGGATCTGTTCGTCTGTGAGGGTGGGAATGGCCATGGCGGTCCTCGAAAGTCCGGGGTGACGGACGCGGGAGGATACACGATTTGGCACGGGGCGTCACGGCGGAGTGAAAGGGGCTTCGCAGGGGTGGCTGTGGGCGTCACACGGGTGTAACGAGGCCAAGCGAGGCGCGCGCGGGGGTAGAGTCGGGCGCGTGGACGCGGCGCGCGTGCCACTTGGCGAGCAATGCCGGAGCCAACCCGGCAACAGGAACGGAGGCGATCAATGGTCAGCGCATGGCGATGGATGGGCGTGGGCATCGTGCTGATGGCCGGGGCGGTCGTGGCGCAGCAGCAAGCGGGAGGGATCGGCGCAGCACGGCCGCCGCTGGTGCAGTGGGTGGGGCACGAATCGAAGCACATGGCGGGGTTTGTGATGGCTCGGGATGAGGCGGCGTGGAGGAAGGTCTGGGCGGCGCACACCGGGGCCGATGGCGAAGGAGCGATGCGGCGGCACGCGGCACCGAAGATCGACTTTGAGCGCTGCATGGTGGTGGGACGATTCGCGGGCGCGCGCACGAACCATGACGGGGAGGAAGCGGTGTCGGTGGAGGATCGCGGGGACGCGGTGGTGGTGCGATTCATGGCATCGACGTTCCAGACGTCCGGGCCGGATGGCGGCGGGGTGGCGACGACGCCGTTTGGGCTGTGGGTGGTCCCCGCGGCGAAGAAGCCGGTGGTGATCGAGGAGGGGCGAATGGGGTTGAAAGGCTCGGCGGTGAGGTGGGAGGAGGTCGCGCGGCTGCCGGGGTGATGTGGCGCTGGCCGCGGTTGGCCAACATGTCGGCGGCGTTGGTGCGACATGGTGGATGGCGCGTGGTACCCTTTGCCGGCGCGAGCCAACTGGAGACCACCATGGCCGAGGCACAATCAGGGACGATCGGTGGGGTGACGCCGGATCAGGCGATGGAGCAGGTTCGGGAGGCGTATCGGCGGGTGAAGGCGGAGATCCACAAGGTGATCGTGGGTCAGGACGAGGTGGTAGATCAGGTGCTGATGTGCATCCTCTGCCGGGGGCACGGGCTGGTGGTGGGCGTGCCGGGACTGGCGAAGACGCTGCTGATCTCGACGATCGCGCGGACGCTGAGCCTGGGATTCTCACGGATCCAGTTCACGCCGGACCTGATGCCAAGCGACATCACGGGGACGGAGGTGATCGAGGAGGACAAGGCGACGGGGACGCGGGAGTTGCGGTTTGTGAAGGGCCCGGTGTTCTCGAACGTGATCCTGGCGGACGAGATCAACCGGACGCCGCCCAAGACGCAGGCGGCGCTGCTCGAGGCGATGCAGGAGCATCAGGTGACGATCGGTGGCGTGCAGCACCACTTGCCGCAGCCGTTCTTTGTGCTGGCGACGCAGAACCCGATCGAGCAGGAGGGGACGTATCCGCTGCCGGAGGCGCAGTTGGACCGGTTCATGTTCATGATCCAGATCAGTTACCCGGATGCGGAGCAGGAACTGGAGATCGTGAAGCGCTCGACGACGAAGCGGGACGTGAAGATGAACGCGGTGCTGAGCAACGCGGAGATCGTGAAGATTCAGGAGTTGGTGCGGCAGATGCCAGTTGCGGACCATGTGATCCGCTATGCGCTGCGGCTGGTGCGGGCGACGCGGATCAAGGAGGCGATGGACGGGGGGCTGAAGAGGCCGCAGATGGTGCAGGATTATGTGGGGTGGGGGGCGGGGCCTCGGGCGAGCGAGTACATGGTGTTGTCGGCGAAGGCGCGGGCGCTCTTGACGGGCGGGACGCATGTGACGCCCGAGCACATCAAGGCGGTGGCGCGGCCGGTGCTGCGGCATCGGATCATGACGAACTTCAACGCCGAGGCGGACCAGGTGACCACGGATGGGATCATCGACGCGTTGTTGAAGGACGTGCCGGTGGAGGGTGCGACGGCGGCACAGCAGAAGCAGATGGACGCGGTGATGAGGTAGGGGGGAAAGCCGGAACGAAGAATCGACGGGGACCGTCGATGGACCCAAGCGCCCCCCCCGTCACTCGCCTTGCTCGTGACACCTCCTCCGCTGGCAGCGGGGGAGGGTGAAGAGGAAGGGCGGAGAAAGGGGAAGAGCATCGACCGCGAGGCGCGGTCGGTGATGCGGGGGCGCGACGCACGGGCATCGACGAAGCGTCGAAGCCCGTGGCACGAAGAGAAGAATCGACCGGGGCGGGGTAGCCAGATCGAAGAGGAGGAGTCGGCGCGGAGCGTCGGCCTACCGAGAGATGACGTTGGAGTAGACAAGGGCTTTCTTTAGGCCTTGTACGGGGTCGCCGCGATCGCGCCAGGCGGCGAGGACGGTGGTGGAACCGGCGCGGAGGCGGTCGAGGGTTGGCGCGTCGGTCGCTCTGCGCAGGTGATCGGTGAGGGCGGCGAGATTGCCGACGGGGAAGGTGTGGCCGTTGACGTTATCGCGGACGAGTTCGGCTGCGGCACCGACGACATCGCTGGCGATGATGGCGAGTCCGGCGGCGGCGGCCTCATTCAAGACAACGGCCCAAGGCTCGTAATCGGAGGGGCAAAGGAGAAGGTGTGAGCCGCGGTAGATGGCACTGATGACGGCTTGGTCGCCGATGAACCCGGTGAAGATGACGCGGTGGCGGAGGGTCGCGGGGACGCGGGCCGCGAGCGATTCGCGGAGCGGGCCGTCGCCGATGACGACGAGGTCGAGGTCGGGCCGCTCGCCGGCGATGACTGAGAAGGCATCAATGGCAAGATCGACGCGTTTGACGTGGATGAGGCGAGCACAGACGACGGCGCGGCGTCGCGCTGGATCGAGGCGATATCGCGCGCGCACGTCGCGGGTGCGATCGGCGGCGAGGTCGCGGATGAGGTCGTAATCGGGCTCATAGGGAAAGAAGAACATGCGTGTGGGGTCGCCGCCGTAGCGCTCGAAGTAGCGGACGCCGAGCGTGCCGCAGGGCATGAGGCCGGTGGCGCGGCGGACGACGGCGTTGACGAGGGCGGACTTGACGATGCGCCGGAAGCCGGTGGCGAAGTCGCCGTGGATATTGCTGTCAGCGGTGACGAAGCAGGGGATGCCGGCGCGGCGGCAGGCGAAGATGAGTCGGAGGCGGGTGAGGTCGTTGTAGCCGCCTACGACGACGGCACGGGCGTCGTTGTCGCGCAGCCATCGCATGATTCGGCCGCCCTTGGCCCAGTCGGCGCGAGCCCATTTCGGCTTACCCTGCTCGATGACGGGCTGGCCCTGGCCGAAGGGGACAGGGTTGATCTCGGCGAACTCGGCGGATTTCCAGGGCTGATCGGGCTGGTCGTGGGTGTAGACGCTGGCGAGGCGGATCTCGGGCATCTCGCGGACGATGCGGCGATGGAGGTGGACGCGGTAGGGCGTCTGCACGTTGGCGACGATCGCGACGAGCGGGGGCATCGGGGCGGGATGGTATCGGCGCACGGACGAGCCGTCAGCGCACGGACTTGCCGCCGACGGTGAGGCTCACGCGGCGTGCGTTCTTGCGGCGACGGCGGAGGGGCGTGGGGAGGACTTCGCGGACGAGATAGAAGGCCGCGGCGAGGAAGATGAGCGTGGCGACCCAGAACTGCCAGTCGTGGATGGGGAGGGAGGAGGCGGGCACGGGGGAGAGTAAGGGGGAAGTGGCGGAGTGGCAAAGTGGCAAGGTGCGGAATGGTGTGGTAGTCACGCCGCGATCTGGTAGACGATGGCGGCGAGGGCGTAGGCCAGGCCCGACATCCAGGCGAGTTGGAGCAGCGCCCACTTCCAACTGCCGGACTCGCGGGCGGTGACGGCGAGAGTCGGCAGGCACTGCATGGCGAGGACGTAGTAGACGAGCAAGGCCCAAGAGTTGGCGGTGGTAAAGAGCGGGCCGCCGTCGGAACGTCGAGCGACGGCGAGGCGATCGAGCACGCCCTCGGCCTCGGCGTCGGTCTCTCCCTCGACGACGACGGCAAGCGTCGAGACGAAAACCTCACGCGCGGCGAAACTGGTGAGCACTGCGACGGAGAGTTGCCAATCGCAGCCGATGGGGGCGAGCGCGGGCTGGATGAAGCGGCCCATGCGTCCGGCGAAACTGTGGGCGGCTGCGTGTGCGTGCTCGAGGCGAGCGGCCTCGGCGAAGAGGTCCTCACGAGACTGGGCGTAGACGTTCTTAAAGGCGGGGAAATCGCCGATGGGCTGATTCCCTAGTCCTTCTAGAAAGGGTTGCTCGGCGTGCGGCTCGGATGGCGGCGGAACGGCGAGCGCAGCGGCATTGCGCAGATCGATGGCGCGTTGCGGCGGCGGCGTGGTGGGATAGGCGCTCAGCCACCACAGCACGATGCAGATGGCGAGGATGTTGGTGCCGGCTTTTTTCAGGAAGATGAAGGAGCGGTCGTAGGTGGTGAGGGCGGCGGTTCGGACGCTGGGGGCCTTGTAGGTCGGCAGTTCGAGGGCCATGGGGCGGCTCTTGCCGCGGAGGATGGTTCTGCGGGCGAGGAGGGCGCTGAGGACGCCCGCCACGATGCCGAGGGCGTAGCACCCGACGAAGGCGAGGGCGGCCAAAGCGGGGCGATCACGGAAAAGCACAGTCGTGATGAGGATGTAGACCGGAAGGCGGGCCGAGCAGGTCATGAAGGGGGCGACGAGGATGGTGGCGAGGCGTTCGCGGCGGTCTGGGATGGCGCGAGTGGCCATGATGCCGGGGAGCGCGCAGGCATGGCTGGAGAGGAGCGGGACAAAGGAGTGGCCGGGAAGGCCGAATGGGCGGAGGAGGCGATCCATGACGAAGGCGGCGCGGGCGAGGTAGCCGGTGTCTTCGAGGAGGGCGATGCAGAAGAAGAGGAGGGCGATCTGTGGGAGGAAGACGACGGTGGCACCAACGCCGCCGATGATGCCCTGTGAGATGAGGTCGCGGAGGACGCCGTCGGGCATGATGGAGGCGACGGCATCGGCGAGCACGGCGAAGGCGGAGTCGATCCAGCCCATGGGGTGTTGCGCGATGCTGAAGAGGAGCCAGAAGAGGGAAGCCATGATGATGGCGAAGGCGAGGGTGCCGAGGATGGGATGGGTGAGGAGGCGATCGGCGCGGTCGGTGAGGGGATCGTCGGTGTGGTGGCCTGCAGCGACGGCGGCGGCGAGATCGTCGGCCCATGCGCGCAGGCCGTCCACGTCGCCGGGGGGCGTGTGATTGGGCAGGCGGGGGTCGGCGAGGGCGGTGCGGAGGGCGTCCAGGCCCTCGCCGGTGCGGGCGCTGACGGCGATGGCGTCGCAGCCCAGGCGCGCGGCGAGGATGGCGGGATCGACGTGGATGCCGCGACGGCGGGCGAGGTCGATCATGTTGAGCGCGATGACGGTGGGAAGACGACGGCGAAGCGCCTCGCCGACGAGCAGGAGGTTGCGTGCGAGGTTGGTGGAATCAACGACGATGAGGAGCGCCTGGGGCTCGCCGACGGATTCGCCGAGGGGCGCGGCGCGGCCGCTAAGAACGTCGCGGCAGATCTGGGCCTCGGCCTGGTCGAGTTCGAGTGAGTAGATGCCGGGGAGGTCGATGAGGTCGAGAGCCGAAGCGGACGAGGGGACGGGGGGACGAGGGGACGCCGAGGAAGAAGAAGGATGAGCAGGTGAAGAGGTGGGGAGGTGAGAAGACGAGGAAGCGAGCGGACTGCGAAGGCGTCCGACGCGGGCTTCGAGGGTGGTCCCGGGGAAGTTGGAAGTCTTGTGTCGGAGCCCCGAGAGGCGGTTGAAGAGCGTGGTCTTGCCGGTGTTGGGATTGCCCAGGAGCGCGACGCGCGGGGGTGCGGCATCGGCGGGGGGATCGGTCGCGGGAATCACGGCTGGAATCGAGCCTTGGGAGGGCATGGAAGTCTCTGTGCCCGGCGCATCGCCGATGCGGTGCGCTCCTCCGTGCCTCGTGCGCTGCGGCTCGCTCGCTCGCTCAGCACGACTCACGCGGACGGCGTGACCATGATGCGATCGGCGAGGGGGCGAGCGAGGCCGATGCGGCAGGCGGCAACGCCCGACCCGGAACAGACGGCGACGATGCAGGGCTCGCCCTCACGGCAGAGGCGGACCTTGGCGTTGCAACGGAGGCCCATGGCCCCGAGCATGGCGGCATCGTCCTGCGCGAGCGACGTGGAGCAGACCACGCCGCTTTGACCGCGTTTGAGTTGGGAGAGCGAGACGGGGTTCATGATGGATTTCGGCCCCGAGCGGAACGACCGCCAAGGGATCATGTTGCAGTCGATGATAGCGAGTTGAGACTGAGTCTCAACCGAGTCGCTGCCGAACTTTTTGCGAACTTAAACCTGGAGACGCCGCCAAGTGCGTTGGCGAGCGCGGGCGCTTTGAGCGTCACCTGCGGTCATGCGGCATCTGTGGCGAGCCGTGCCGCAAGTTCAATGGCAGCCGTTGTGCTTCCGGGGTCGGCGCGATTGGAGCCGGCGATGTCGTAGGCCGTGCCGTGGTCGGGGCTCGTCCGCACGATGGGGAGCCCGGCGGTGGTGTTGACAGCGCGATCGCGGTCGAGGAGTTTGACGGGGATCAGCCCCTGATCGTGGTACATGGCGACAACGAGGTCGTAGTCGCCAATGACGGCGGCATTGAAAACGGTGTCGCCGGGCATCGGGCCGCGGGCATCGATCCCCAGCGATCGAGCGGCGGCAATGGCGGGCACGATCGCGCGGGTTTCATCGGTGCCGAGGAGTCCGTTCTCGCCCGCGTGGGGATTGAGACCGCAGACGGCGACGCGCGGGCGCACAAGGCCGAGGCGCGCGCACATCGCGGCACCGACACGGATCGCGCTCAGCACACGATCGGTGGTGATGGCGGCGGGCACGGCGGCGAGGGGGATGTGGGTGGTGGCGAGCACGACGCGAAGGCGCGGCGTGACGAACATCATGGCGTGTGCCGGTGGGGCCGATCCCGCTGGCGAGCAGCGAGCCGCGAGCAGTTCGGTGTGGCCCGCGAACTCGCCATGGCCCGCCAGCGACCACGCTTCCTTGTTGATCGGCGCGGTGACGATGGCGTGCGCGCGGCGCGGGTCGCCACGCGGCAGGAGTGCGAGCGCGATGGCGATTTCCACGGCAAGGAACGAGACCTCGCCGCCTTCGGGGGTGGGTCGGGCATCGGCGCGCGCGCAGGGGATGTCCCAGATCGCGGCATCTCCCGCGTGCGACGGCATCGTGGGTGCGTTGCCGGAGTGGGCGATCGAAATGTTCGCCGGCGATTGGCGTGGCGGCGCGGCATGGCGTTGCCAGAACGGGGCGATCGCGGCGTGGGCTGCCGCGGCACGGAGGGCGGATTCAGGCCCGATCAAGAGCCAGCGCGCGCGGGCGCGGAGGGCCGGGTCGGCAAGGGCCTTGAGGACAACTTCCGGCCCGATGCCGCCGGGATCGCCGAGGGAGATTGCAATCAGCGGCACGGCCATCGGCGAACCGTAGCCGAGACGGGCCGCGAGCGCGACGCGGGAGGGACGCACAGCCGCGAACGGACCCTATGTCACGGCGACGATGACCCCGCGAAGCGATTACAGCCCGATGCCGGCGTTTATGGCCCGGTGCATCCCGCCGCGAAGCGATTGAGGAAGCAGACGAAGTCGTTGACGTTGAGGATCGGCGGCGTGGTCGAGGCGTCGCAGTTGGCGTATTGCTCACCGGCGGCGAAGTAGTTGAGGTAGC
>JBJXFQ010000143.1:0-17123 GCA_046155605.1 Phycisphaerales bacterium | reverse complement strand
CTCCGCGGCCGCGTCCGCCGCGCGCTCATTCGGCAGCGGTGCCGACCGAACCCGCTCGCCTCGGCCTTCGATCACGCGGGGCTCTCCTTGTGACGAAATGCGTCTATTGTAGCGCATAGATCAATAGGGGGGGGGTCGGGTCGTCTTTTCGTGTTGTTGGCGCTGGTGGCCTTGGCTGCGGCGTCGGCAATGCCGAAAGCGAGGCCGATGGTCGCTGCCCAAGCCAAGTCTTATGCAGTCGAACGCGGGGCGGTCAAACGCGGAGTGGCCGAGTTGGAGGCGGTCAAACTGGGGGCACATGCATCTGGGGAGTCGGCGCAGCCCATGACGATCCGGCGTGCGGCGTTCCGACCACCGACGCGGTCGATCACCGCGAGCGCGACTCGGATCGAGGGCGGGGCTGCCGGGAACATATCCGCAAGCATGACGGACAACATCACGGCGAGCCCGACGACATCGGACGGCAACTACCCCCGTGCCGGAGGCACCATCGCGTGGTCCAACGCGAGCAACATCTACTCGGCCAACAGCACCTACGCCTCCGTGACCGTCGGCGGGGAGGAGAAATCGAAATATCTCCGCGCCGGCGGCTTCGCGCTGAGCGCGCTGCCGGATGATGCGATCATCCGCGGCCTTGTCGTCAGCATCCGGCGGTATGCCAGCGCGGCGAGCACGATCAAGGAGGCTGCGGTGACGCTGGTGAAGGAAGATTGGCAAGGTTTTAACAACGAGGGTACGGGAGCGTATGTCGGCACATCGCTGACGACCGTTTCGTACGGTGGCTCAACCGAACTCTGGGGCGAAAACTTTCCAGTTGCGACTCAGTACAAAGCCGCCAACTTTGGCGTCTTGGTTGGATACAACAACGACGAGATCGGTGCCGACGTCGGCGCGATGGTGTTTGTCGATCATGTAGAGGTCACCATCTATTACGACGCACCACCGGATTGCAGCGGGGTGGATGAGGTAAGCGCCTGGGCCGGAAATGCGTCGGCAGCCGGCGGCTGGACGAATGATTCGAACGCGGCCGGCCCGCCTGACACGGCGTACGCGTATCGCCAAGTTTCTATTGGCACGGGGCGGGTTTATATCACTTTGTCGAACTTCGATCTCGACACGATTCCATCCGGCGCAGAGATACTGGGTGTTCGACTCACGATCGTAGCGAAGATAACGGGGTCGTGTCAGAAGTGGCACTACATCCAGCCAAGGGACGGTTCAACAAACATCGCCCGTGGAAAATTTCCGTTTGTCGAGCCGACTGGAGGGTCACAGCAATATATCGAGTATGGCAACTGCGAAGATTTCTGGGAGACAACGGAGGAGCCGCCAAATCAGTTCACCCCGGCGATGTTCAATAACCAAACGATCGTATTCGGTATCTCGCTGGAAAATCTTGGCTCGTCCGGTGATGCGATCGCCGAAATCAACGCAGTGCAACTGACTGTTTGGTATCAAGAATAGTTCGGCAGGAAAGGGAAAGATCATGCGCATCGAACACGTGGTTGCTCTGTGCGGAGGAATGTCTATTGCGTCGTCAGCACTCGCGCAGGGCGAGCTCGTGACGTCAAGCCTTCGCTTTGCCGAGGTGCTGGCTGGCACCAGCACGCCGGTGGCGTCGCCAAATGGGCTGATCGAGCCGGGCGAGGGTGTGAGGCTGATTCTCGATGTCTCGTTCTCGCCCTCGGTTGGATCGACAACGACCTATCCGACGCCACCGCCGCCCGGGATCGGCACGATTGCGGGACTCGCCGAAGTGCTGTTCGACCTCCGTGGTGGTGCGACCGCGCAGGGCACTTGGTCGAGCATCTTTCGACCGCCAGAATGGAGAATCGGTGGTGCTGGCGTGCCGCAAGCGGGCGGCACGGAACTTGCGGCCGCAGCCGTTGGTCAGTTCATCCTTCCCGGTGCGACGGCGAACGCCATGAATCCCATTCCGTCCATTTGGCAAGGGACGTGGACGCCGGCAAGTTATGCGGCACGAAGCGTCACTTGGCAAAGTGCTGCTGCGGTCGCGAGCGGCGGCAACCCGACAAGCCTTTACATCCAGTACGACGTGGTGCAGGGTCAGCCGCAGTACATCAGCAAATACGTCCCCGGCCAGTTCGGCTCGGTGGTCGTGCCGATCGTCCCCGCGCCGGGCGTCGGCTTGGTTCTGCTCGCCGGCGGGCTGATGGCCGCGCGCAGGAAGCGCTACCGATGAAGCAGAGACGCCACATCCTCACGTCGATTCTCGCCGCGGTCGGCGCGGCATCGTCAGCATTCGCGCAGGGCGAACTTGCTATCCACACATGGTCTTTTCTAGAAGTTGCCGTTGGAACAAATAGCCCCGTGCCAGCCCCCAACGGCATGCTTGAGCCCGGCGAGGCGGCGCGGCTCACTCTGAATGTTTCCTTTACCCCTGCGGTTGGGTCCACGGCGACCTACACGCCACCACCTGGAACTGGAGTTGGAACCGTCGCGGGATTAGGGGGAGTTTTCTTCGATATCGTGGGTGATGCAACGGCACAAGGCACATGGTCGTTTCACCAACGATCGTCAGCGTTCTCATTGGGCGATCCAGGAGACGAGTTGCCAGGCGGGACAGGCTGTACCAATGCGGGCGCGCAACAGTTCCTCCTTCCAGGGCAGACCGCGAACTCGGCCAACCCGGCGCTCGCTATCTGGCGGATTGTTTGGACTCCGACGAGCTATTCGACGCGAAATGTCACCTGGCAGGGTCGCCCGACGATTTCCGCACCGAGCAATCACAGTTTCTTGCTGCTGCAAGTCGGCCCAACTCCCGACTATGTAGGAAAGTACGTCCCCGGCCAGTTCGGCTCGGTGGTGGTGCCGATCGTCCCCGCGCCGGGCGTCGGCGCGGTCGTGCTCGGGGGTGCGCTGGCCGCAACGCGAAGGAGACGCGCCCGCTAAACGACGACAACTCCGTTCCCTCGCGTGATCGGCGCTTACTTCCCGCCCCCGCCCTCGCCACGGAAGTGCCGCATCATGTCGCGGATCATCAGTTGACCCCGCGTCCGCTGCGCCGGCGACGCATGCCCGCCCACATTGTCCCTCATGATCGTGAACATACGCCCCAGCGCCTGGTTGGGCGGCGTCCGCCCTTGCCCCGCACGCTCCCGCTCCCGTGCCGCTTGCTCCCGCACCTCTGTCAGCCGCTCCGAATCGGGCACGTCGCGCGCCTGCCCCGCCACGCCTTCCATCGTCTTCACAAACTCGAGGAAGGTGTTGTCGAGAAACGCCCCTTGGTCCTCCGGCTTGACGTTCGCGTATTCCTTCGCGTACTTATCCCACAGATCAATCATCAGTTTCGACGCGTTCTCTTCGATCTGCTTCCGCGCCGCCCCGGCAACCCCAGACGCGAACGCCGCCATGAGCACCGAATCGCCCGCGCTCATCGTCTTCATCCGCGACACCAGTTGCCCGATCAACTCCATCCGCTTCTCGATCGGCAACTTGTTGAACTCCTCCGTCAGCAGCGTGTAGTTGAAAACCTCCCCGATGTCGTCGCTCAGGTAATCCGGCTGCGGCACGGGCCGGAGGATCAGCCACGCCGCCACGCCCGCCGCCAGCAGCAGCACCGGCCCGCCGATCATCCCCGCCCGCTTGAATCGCTTCAACCGCGCGGGCGTCCCCGCGAGCCGATACCGGACCTCCGCGACCGACTCGCTCACGCTCGGCGCACGCCGAAAGCGCCGGCTGATCCGCGCCACCGTTGCCGTCATTTCCGTACGAGAGTCCATGATGCCCCTCTTACCCGCCCCGCCTCATGTCGGCGATGAATCGATCGTAATCGTTCTGGGTCAGCGTCGGTGCCCAATCAGCGCGATAGTCGGGGAAAAACACCGCGTTCCGCGGCGGGCCGCTCTTCCGCAACTTGTGCCAGTCCGCCTGATCGAACAGGATCGGCCAGCGACGATCCGCCTCATACGCCTTGGTCACCGCCAACGCCGGGTCCTTCATGAACAAGACCTCGGCCAGCAGCATGAACGCCCCCGCGAAGTACTCGTAACTCGTCCCATCCGTCCGCCACACCGGCTCAAACCCCTGCGCCGAATCCGCCGACGCAATATCCGACGGACACTTGAACGGATCGCTCACCACATACAAGTTATCCGGCCCCTTCATCGGCACCGGCGCGTCCAGATACTCCCCCAGCAGGTCCAGCAGCGACGGGTCTGGTCGGCTTCCGCCGCTCCCACCCCCGTGCAACGGGCGCACATACGGAAACCGTCCCTTGCTGTCGTTCAGATACAGACTAAAGCCGTTGCCGATGCTCCGCACGTTTGCCAGGCACTTCACGCGCCGCGACGTCTCTCGCGCCGAGCCCAGCGCCGGCAGCGTGATGCTGATCAGAATCCCGATCACACTGATGACCACCAGCAACTCGATCAGGGTGAACCCGCGACGCATGACTCGGCCTCCGCGCTCTTCGCCTTGCTCGGGCGATCGAACACCCCGTATACGCACCGATCGAACGATCAGTTACTTCGGATACTACACCCCTCCCGATTCAAGGATCGCCCGCGCCATCCGATGATTCAGCGCGTGCCCCGCCCGCGTCGCCACAACGTCCGCCTGCAATGGCCCCCCGCAGAGCACCAGATCGCCGATCAGGTCCAGCAGTTTGTGACGCGCCGGCTCATCCGCAAACCGAAGTTCGTTCTCGATCGGGCCGTCGGGTCCAATAACCAGCATCTCCCGCGGCGTCACATGCTTGAACAGCCCCATCGCACGCATCGCCAAAGCCTCGGCCTGCAAACAGAACGTCCGTGCCGGCGCGATCTCCATCGCATAGTCCCGATACACCTTCGTCCCCGGTCCGTAACCAAACTCGCTGGCACCCCCTGGTTCCCACGCGGCGGCCTGAGCCCGAATCGGCGCGCCAACACCATAATCCAGCCGGTACTCGAACGTCGCGCCGGATGACTTTCGCGGATACGCCTCGATCCTGCCGCCCTTGCCATCTTCCACAACGATCGGCTCGCGCAGCAGGATCGGTGTCGTCGGCGTCGAACCAATGCCCGCGGCCCGTAGCGCGCGCACGAACGCGCTCGCCGAGCCGTCGTCCATCGGCACCTCCGGCCCGGTCGCGGCGATCGTCGCGCGCCAGATTCCTAGTCCCGCCAGCGCCGACAACACATGCTCGGTCGTGACGAGCATCCTGCCACCGGTGCCGGCGAGGATGGTGTTGCGTGCGGGCAAGTTCGGCGGCGGGGGCGTGAGAGAGCGAACATCCGCCGGCGCGCGCACGCCGTCGGGCCAGCGAATTGTGATGCCCTGATCGTCGGATGTGGACGAGATGTGGACGGCACCGGGCCGACCGGAAAAGAGCCCAACGCCGGCGACCTCGGCACGGATGTCAGTCATCGCTCACGCTAGGGAGTTTGTTGGCCTCTTCGAGTCGGCGGAGGCGCTGGGCGAGCGTGAGGGTGGCGGACCAGTTGCGGAGGCAGTCGCGCGCGGGATGGGCCGGATAGCCGAGCCAGGTCTCGCCGGCGGGGAGATCGCGGAGGAGGCCGGCGCGGGCACCCAGCCGCGCGTGCGCGCCGACGGTGATGTTGTCGGCCACGCCTGACTGACCGGCCAGTATGACGCCATCGCCGATGATCGCTGAGCCAGCAAGTCCAGTCTGGCCACAGATGAGGCAGGCGCGTCCAACCTGGCAGTTATGCCCGATCTGAACGAGGTTGTCGATTTTGGTGCCGCTGCCGATGGTGGTCGCGCCGAACTTGCCGCGATCGATGCAGGAGTTGGCACCGATCTCAACCTGGTCGCCGATCTCGACATGGCCGATGTGGGGAACTTTCTGGAGGCCTCGACCGTCAGGAGCGGGAATGAACCCGAAGCCGTCGGCCCCGATGACCACACCCGAGTGGATGAGGCACGCGCGTCCGATGGTGCAGCGGGTGCCGATGGAGACTTGGGGATGGATGGTGGTCTTGGCACCAACGGAGGCACCGACGCCGACGAAGACCTGGGCCATGAGGATCGCCCCATCGCCGATCGTGGCACCGGCTTCGATAACGCACATGGGCCCGATGGTCGCGCCCATGCCGACGCGAGCGGAAGGATCGACGGCAGCGGAAGGATGCACGCCCGGGGTGGCGAGAAGGGGCGGTGGAGCGAAGGCCTCGAGCACCTTGTTCAGCGCGACATCCGCGTCGGAGACGACGATGAGAGCGCGATTCGCGGGATTGTGATTGGGAACTTCGATGCCGCGCGTGACGAGGGCCGCTCCGGCGCGGCTTGCGGCCCAATCTCGCGCGTAGGTCGCGGAGCGGATGAAGGCGAGGTCTTCCGCCGCGGCGCGGTCCAGCGAGTTGACCCCGCGGATGACGAGGTCGGCGGCACCGATGATCTCGCCCCCGACGGCCTTGGCGATGGAGCCTGTCGTGTGCATGGCGACGCCTCCCTCGCTAGTTCTTGCCGCCCGCGGCGTACGCATTGTTCATCCGGGTCATCGTCCGCTGCGTCAGGTCGATCCGCTCGGCGGCGTAGAGAATTCGCTTGGCGGTGATAAAGTCATTGATGCGGTTGTTGGTCTTGACGCGATCCTTGGGCCACTCGATCGAGCGGTCGTCAACGAGGACCAGTTCCCAACCCTCCTCGGTCGAGAGTTTCTGGACGGCCACGAGTACCTTCTGATAGATCTCATACATGGCCTCGCCCGCGCGAATCTCCATGTCCTGGCTGGCCATCTTGCCGCGGCTCTCGATCTGCTGATTCTTCTCGTTGATCTTGATGGCGAGGTCGCGGGCCGGCTGCGAGGTCTTGTCCTTGATCAGGTCGTAATCGGCCTTGAGCGCCTTGGCTTCGTCCTCCATGACTTTGATCTCTGCCTGCTTTTCCTTGGCGGTGCCGGCCAATTTTGTCTGGGCGTCCTTGAACTCGGTCAGCCCGTTGATCAGGCGCTGAATATCGACGACTGCCGTCGATGTCGGCGCGGCGGCGGCGCTCTGGCTGCCCGCATCGGCCCGCAGTCCCACAAACACCACCAAGACCACCGCCGCCCAGGCAAAGAGCCCGGGCATCATCCAGCGTCGCTTGCTCATCGTGTGATCCCCATCGTCGGCTGGTGGGACGGGTCCGCCTCGGCGCGGTTCCCCCGGCCCCCCGAGAGTCGGATGATAGCCGGGTAGGTCGGCGCTGCTGAATGCCGTACGGATGGCGGACGAGTCGAGCGACTCGGCTCGGCGTCCCTAGACTGCCGCGTGCCCGAACTTCCCGAGGTCGAGTCGGTTCGGCTGAGCCTGATCCCGCACTTGGTCGGGCGCCGGGTTGCTACGGCACGACTCTATCGAAACGACATCTGTACGACGCATGATGGCTGCAAGCCGACTGGCTCGTTGCTTCTCGAAGGGGCAAAGATCGCTGAACTTCGTCGGCACGGGAAGCAACTGGCGATTCTCGCGGACGACGGCCGCGCGGTGTGCGTGCATCTGGGCATGTCGGGACGGCTGTTTGTTCAGCGTGGCGGAGAACGGCCGCTGCATGGGCACGCGGAATGGCGATTGGGCGATCTCACCCTGGTCTTTGAAGACCCGCGGCGCTTTGGGGGTCTCTGGACGATTCCCGATGAGGCGGCGTTGGCGGCGCGTTGGGCCGAGTTGGGGCCGGATGCGCTGACGATTACCGGCACGGCACTGGAAGCGGGGCTCGCGGACTCGAAGCGAGCGATCAAGGCAGCGTTGCTCGATCAGGCGGTGCTGGCGGGCGTGGGAAACATCTATGCCGACGAGTCGCTGTTCTTGGCTGAAGTTCCGCCACGAGCGCGAGCGAACGGGGTGCGTGGGGAACGTGCGGAGCGGCTGGCTGCGGCGATTCGTGCTGTGCTGGCGGGAGCGATCCGAAGCGGCGGGAGCACGCTGCGGGACTACCGCAACGGTCTGGGTGAGCCCGGGCTGGCACAGCGGGAACACAGGGTATATGGCCGGGGCGGAGAACCGTGCGCGACTTGCGGAGAGACACTTCGGCAAGGAACGATTGCGCAGCGGACGACGGTGTGGTGCGTGCGGTGCCAGCGGAGCGCTTCGCCTCGGCGTCGTGCCCGGGGGAACGCACGGAGCGGTAAGCCGACAGCGGGGGTTCCTTTCTGTATTGAAAGGTAAGAATCTCGTGGTCGTAGAAGAAGTGTTTGACGGTTGTGGATTGAGCGTGAGGAACGCGGTGTAACTGACCGGCTGCCAGAGAGTTGAGCGACGAGCAAGAATCGGAACAAACTGGCGTGTGCGTGGCGGTTAGCGTCGGCTTTGGATTGATGCCAGATGTTGCTCGCGGCGAGCAGGCTCGACGAGGCGTTTGAGTCGTCAGCAACAGTCAGTAAACGACGGGCAATGCACAGGTCGCCCACGGGGCTTATTCGCCGGCGATGGCCTTTGGTCCCTCTTTGCCGGCGACGCGTTCGAGATAGTGGTTGCCCTTGCGTTCGTACTTGGTGAAGCCGAGGCGTTCGAGGTTCTTGTTGGAGAGGCGGTTTTTAGCCTTGGACATCCCCATGCCGAGAGTGGGCGTAACGATGGCGCGGCGGATGGGCTTGCCGGTGGCGGGGTCGAGCGTCAGCGGGGCGGCCTTGATGGATTGGATGATCTCGATGGTCCTGCCTGTGGGCTTGCCCTTGGGGCCGAGGAACTCGTAGACATAGGTGGGCATGGAGACGGACCCTTGGGGCTTTAGCCGATCGAGCGGCCGGATTCGAGATCGACCATCGAGAGCCCGAGATTCTTGCACATCCGCAGGAGCACGGGCATGGCCATCTCTTCTTCCTGGACGGTGATCATGGCCTGCGAGACCGCGTCCTGGCCGGTCGGGAACTCGACCACCATGCCCGGGCCGAAGAGGACTTCCATGGTGGCGGGCCTTTTGCCGCCGTCGGGCGCGATGTTGAAGCGGGCGAGGGAATCAAAGACCTCGCGCGGGGAACCGATGGGGACGAGCGGCCCGCCGCGGGAGGAGCGCGAAAGGACGAGTTGACGCTTGCGAGCCATCTAACTCTTGCCCTTGCTGTCTTCGGCGGCGTCGGCCTCTTCGTCTTCGCGGTCCTGCTTCTCGATCAGTTCGGCGGCGACCGCGATCAGGCGGCTCAGCGGAACGGGTTTCAGGAGATACTTATCAACGCCGAGCGATTCGGCGTACGCCTGGTGCCGGCGGCCCTCGTTGGCTGTCACCATGATGACGATCGGGCTGTCCTCGCGGCCCTTGATCTTTTCGAGCGCGAGAAAGCCGGAGCGGCGGGGGAGCATCATGTCGAGCACGACGAGGTCCGGCGGGTCTTCGTGGCAGATGCGCACGGCCTCGTTGCCGTCGGTGGCAAGTTGGGTCGCCGCGCCCTCGGCCTGGAACGCCGCGTCCATGGATTCGAGGACGTCGCGATCGTCGTCAACGATGAGCACTCGAACGTCATCGAGGAGGCCTGACATGCAAATCCCTTTCGGTGGGCCGGGCAAGTCTAGAGGGTTCGCAGCCGGCGCGGGCTAGGTTGCCGTCACAGTGGTCATTGGGGCGGTGTGCCGGGGCAATCTGGGAAGGCCGTGGCTTGGCCCGAGCGGACTTGGCCGTGCTACGCTCGCCACCATGACACAGAGCCAATCGCAGAGCAAATCGACGAACATCCACTGGCACGCTGGCAACTTCACCCGCGAGGAGCGCTGGGGCGCGCTGAAGGCCAAGGGCTGCACGATGTGGTTCACGGGTCTCTCGGCCAGCGGGAAGAGCACGATCGCCAGCGCGCTCGAGCAGCACCTCGTGAGCCAGGGCATCCATTGCTACCGGCTCGATGGCGACAACATCCGCTTCGGCCTCAACAAGAACCTGGGGTTCAGTGCCGAAGACCGGGCGGAGAACATCCGGCGGATCGGCGAGGTGGCGAAGTTGTTTGCGGACTCTGGGAGCGTGGCGCTCACGAGTTTCATCAGTCCGTACCGCAAGGACCGGGACCTGTGCCGGGAGTTGCACGAGAAGGACAAGGCGGGGGCGATGGTGTTCATCGAGGTGTTCGTGGATACGCCGATCGAGGTGTGCGAGCAGCGGGATCCGAAAGGGCTGTACAAAAAGGCTCGGGCCGGGGAACTCAAGGGATTTACGGGGATCGATGATCCGTACGAGGCACCGCTGAAGCCGGAGTTGGTGCTCAAGCCGGAGACGATGAGCGTGGAGGAGAGCGTGTCGGCGTGCTTGGGGCTGTTGGTGTCCCGTGGCGCGATCAGGGGGTAGCCCCGAGGACGGGAGCGTCGCCGTTTGAGTGTGGGGCGAATCGCAAGGGTCTGGTGGTGAGAAGCGCGCGTACGCTGTGGTGATGTCCGACACCGCCCGTCGTCTTCCCGCCGCCCTCGCCGCCGTCGCCGATGCGTGTCGGGTGACGCGCGCGGTGCAGGCGAACATGCAGCGCGTGGCGCGGATCGTCAAGGACGATCGCAGTCCCGTGACGGTTGCCGACTTTGCGTCGCAGGCGGTCGTAGCGCGGCGGCTGCGTGAGGCACTCGGGACGCCGCCCCTGCTGGTGGCCGAGGAGACCTCGGCGTTCCTCCGCAACCCGGAGAACACCGCGCACTTGGACGCGACGCTGGCCGCGGCGCAGGAGGCCTGGCCCGAGGCCGACGTCCCGACACTTCTCGACGCGATCGACGACGGCGCGAGCGACACGCACCACGCCGGCTTCTGGACGCTCGACCCGATCGACGGGACGAAGGGGTTCCTCCGCGGGCAGCAGTACGCGGTCTCACTGGCCTATGTCGAGCGAGGCGAGGTGGTGCTGGGCGTGCTAGGGTGCCCGAACTTGCCGCTGGACTTCTCTCAGCCACTGGATCGCCCGGATCGGCACGGGAGCGTGTATTACGCGGTGCGTGGGGCCGGCGCGTTCGAACTTACCGGCGACAAGTTGCGAGAGAGCCCGCGCCGGGTGACGCGGCTGGATCACGCGCCCGACGAGCCGGTGAGCGTGTGCATGTCCGTCGAGGACGCCCACACCAGCGCGGACGGGGTGGCGGCGGTGCTGGCGCGGCTATCGGCGATGGGCGTGCCCACGCGCGAGCCCGCGCGGCTGGACAGCCAGGCCAAGTACGCCGTCGTCGCGCGCGGGCAGGCTGACGCCTACCTGCGGCTGCCGACGAAGAAGGGGTACGTCGAACTGATCTGGGACCACGCGGCGGGAGCGCTGATCGCGCACGAGGCGGGTTGTGCCGTCACGGATATCGACGGGCGGGCGCTGGACTTCTCTCGCGGACGGCGGCTGGAGAAGAACCGCGGAATCGTGGCCGCGCCTCCGGCGCTGCACGGGAAGTTGCTGTCGGCGATCAAGGCGACGGCCTGATCATCCCATGGCTGAGCCGAGTCCAAAGCACCGACGCCACGCGCTGATCTGGCCCATGTGCATCATGACGTGTGCGGAGGTGTAGAACGCGACGGCCTCGCCGATGGTGGGGCACATCTCGCGGAAGCGACCCTCGCGCGGGTTGGGCTCGCGGAGGAGTGAGTCATTCACAGCAGGGATCGCAGCAAGCAGCGCGGCGGTGTTAGCGCGGAACGCCGAGACGATCGTGTCCATCGGGGGATAGATCGTTCCGGCGGGATCGTCGCGGCACTCCTTACCCGCGGCGAAGAGGTCGTCAAACCCGGCGGGTTTGGGGGCCTTGGTCGCGTCGAGCCCGAGCATGGTGAGGGCACCAAAGGGGTAGAGGCTGAGGTGGCCGAAGACGAACGCCGGATGGTTCGTGTCGATGACCCTCCCGCCGATGTCGGGCTTGCGGGCGAAGGTCGCGGGCGAGATGCCCTTGAGCAGCAGTTCGGCGAGGTTCGTGGCGAACTTGCCCTGGCGGGCGATCGCGGTGCTCCAGTCTCCCATGGTCAGGTCTCCAGATGAGGAGGCGGATGGTACGGCGTAAACTGCGTCATGCCTGTCACGTTTCATCAGCGTGTGCTGTCCAACGGTCTTCGGATTATCGCCGAGGTCGATCCCGACGCGCACTCGTCGGCGGCCGGGTTCTTCGTGCGCACCGGTGCCCGAGACGAGGCGTCGCCGTTGATGGGCGTGAGCCATTTCCTCGAGCACATGATGTTCAAGGGGACGGAGGACATCACGGCGGAGGAGTTGAACCAGCGGTTCGACGCCATGGGCGCGCGGAATAACGCCTTTACGTCGGCGGAGATGACGTGCTTCTACGCCCATGTGCTGCCCGAGCACCTGTGCGAGACGGTGGACCTGCTGGGGCGGATGCTGCGGCCCGCGCTGCGCGAGGCGGACTTCACGACGGAGAAGTCGGTCATCCTCGAAGAGATCAAGATGTACAAGGATGAGCCGTTCTGGGTGCTCTACGAGCGGCTGATGGAGGTGCATTTCGGCGCGCACCCGATGGGCCATCGAATCCTGGGCACCGACGAGACGATCACGGCGCTCTCGCGCGATCAGATGGCGGGCTATTTCAACGAGCGGTACTCGGCGGACAACACGGTGCTCGCGCTGGCGGGTCGCGTTGATCTTGATCGGGTCGAGGCGGGCGTCGCGGCGCGCTGCGGCTCGTGGCTGCCCACGCGCGTGGCGCGCGACTCGCGCCGGCCGCGGGTCGGCGGGGGCGATTTCGTCCTGCGCGACGCCAAGGTCAATCGGGCGTACATGATGGGCTTGGCCGACGCGCCGGCGATCGATGATCCGAGGCGATATGCGGCCACGCTCCTGGCGCAGGTCCTGGGCGCGGCGGACAACAGCCGTTTGCACTGGGCGCTGGTCGAGACGGGGATCGCCGAAGAGGCGCACGCGTCGTACGACGCGCACGACGGCACGGGCGAGTTCCAGGTGCTGGCGATCGGCGACCCCGAGCGGGCCGACGACATCTGGAACGAGGCGATGCGGCAGATCGATGGCCTCGTTGCTTCGCTGACCGAGGACGACATCGCCAAACTCCGCTCGAAACTGGCGACGGCCGTGACGTTGGGCGGGGAGAGGCCGGCGGACCGGATGCAAAGGCTGGGCCGCCTCTGGACTTATCTCGCCCGGTACACGACGCTGGAAGAAGAGTTGGAGCGGATCAATCGCGTGACACTGGACGACCTGCGCGAGGTGGCGGCGGCGTTCCCGATTCGCCCGCAGACGGCGGGTCGGCTGTTGCCGGCGTGATCTAGGCCGCCGCGCGGGGCACGAAGGCGCGGGTCGAGTTTCCGCCGGCGGCTGCAGCGGCGTTGAGGGCGCGGATGGCCGATGAGATGAGTTGATCAGCACGCAGGTAGGGTCCGCGCCCGCCCACGAGCGAGGCCGTGCCCACGCTCGCGGTGCAAGAGACTCGACCGTCAAGTTTCCAGGCGATCGATTCGGACTCCACCGCGGCGCGGATCGCCGTCGCTCGTGCCATGGCGCCGGCCTGGTCGACGCCGAAGAGAACGAGCACGACGATGTTCTCGTGCCAGCGACAGGCGTGCGCCGGCGCGCCCTCGATCTGCTTCTGGAGTGTGGCGGCGAGTTCGACCATCACCGCGTCGCCCGCGTCGGGTCCCCACTGCTTGGCATAGACGGCATAGCCATCGACCGCCACCGCGAGCACCGTCAATGCCGCTCCCGAGTTGCGGGCGTCATCGAAGAGGTTGTCTGCGATGGGCGTGAGCGCGACTTGCGTCAGCAGTCCCGTGAACGGGTCGGCATCGTCGGCATCGGAGACAAGCGTTGCGATGGGGTCGGCGGCGGGGTTGGCCGCCAAGTCCTCGCGCTGCGCCTGGGCGGAATCGAGGATCGCATCGGCGTCGGGTACGGCACCGGTGTCGAGTTTGAAGAGCGAGCCGAGTTCGGAGACCTGTGACGCGACCTGACGGATCAACTCGTCGCCGATGTCGGCGGAGAGATCGAACCAGTCCTGGAGCCGCGAAGCGAAGCGATTGAGCGCGGCACGCGCGTCGGGCAGCGTGAGGGCGTCGTGGACGAGGTTGCCCAGGGCCACGCACCGCACGACATCGACGTGCGCCGATGGTGCTGCCGTGGGGCGTTCGTGGAAGCGTACCGGGACGATGAGTTCGTCGGGGAGTTTCCATCGCTCGGCGAGCAGCGCGCCGACCTCGGAATGCGTGGTCTCGAGGGCACCGAGTTCCGCGGTTGCGAGTTTGCCGTGCTCCAGGCCCACCGACTTGACGAGATCGACATATTCGCGCCCGAGGCCCTGCTTGAGGGCCATCATGCCGACGTCCTGCAAGAGCCCGGAGAGGAAGGCTTCTTCTTCGAGCGCCACCTTGGCTCGGCGGGCGATGGCCCGTGCGGCGACCGCGGAATAGAGCCCGCGCCGCCAGTACGCGACGTAATCAAACCCGGGCGATTTATCCCCGAGGGCCGAGACGAGCGAGAAACTCAGGGCGAGCGTTTTGACGGTCGACATCCCGAGCATGACGAGGGCCTGGCTGATGGTGGAGCATCGCCGGCGGAGCCCGTAATAACTCGAGTTGACCGTGCGGAGGATCTTGGTGGCGAGGCCCTGGTCGTTGCGGATGACCTCGGCGAGTTCGTCCATCGAGACGGTCGGGCTCTTGGTCAGATCGATGACACGGACGGCCACCGCCGGCAGCGAGGGCAGCGTCGGGCAACCGAGAACGCGTTCGAGCGCGGAGAGTTCCATGACGCGGGACGTGCGAACCCCTCTGATCTTCGCGGACGCTTGCCCGCGATGCGGTGACGGCAACGCCCCTTAGGATCGGCGAGACCGACCCGTGGCATCAGAGGACCAGACACCAAATAGCGCTTCCGCGGCCGGCACGTCGCGACCGAGAATCTCTCTCGCGTACGCATCCAGCAGTCGCGCGGCGCGCTGGAGGTCCGTCAGCGCCAGCGAGACGACCTCCGCCCCGTTGCGTCCACGTAGATCGAGCAATCGGAGGACGGCCATGGTCTGTGGCCTGACGCGCCAGGCGGGCTCGCTCTCCGTTGTTCGCCGAGAGGTGAATCCCCCTCGCCGGGGTAGGAACGAGGCCGAGGCGTCGCTTAGCGCGCCGCTGGACTCAATATCGGCGTCCAACTTGGGCCGATAGCCGCATTCATCGAGGGCGGCCCACTGGCACTCGACCACGGCGGCCGCGGTTGCGTCTGGCGGGGCGCGCAGCGATCGAAGCAGCGCGTCAAACAACCGCGGATGCGGGTCGCGCTCCTGAAGCAGCCGCAGGGTGAGGTCCGCGAGGTACATGCCGGCATAAAAGGCCTCGAGCGTTCGGCGGGGCGCGGCAAGGACCTCGACCAAGTCCCATGCCGCGAGCGTGGCGAGTTCTGCGCCGGGCTTGAGGTAGAGGATCGCTTCGCCGCGGGTGAGGAGTTCAAGCCCGCCGGAGAAGCGCTCACCGGGCCGACGTGAGCCCTTGGCGACGGCCCGCACGATGCCGAGATCGAGCGCGAAGAGCCAGACGATCTGGCTCGTCTCGGACCACTCGATCTGCCGCAGGCACAGCGCCTGGTCCTTGGTGGGGGGCATGACGGATGGTACGAGTTGGGTGTCGGACGGGGCGCGACCGTCAGGCGCATCGCGGGTTGTTCGCGAACCGACGCCCTGACCCGCCATACGCTCCGCCCATGCGCTTTATCCTCGTGGATCGCGTTCTCGAACGTTCGCCCGACCGAATCGTCACGGTCAAGCACGTCTCCATGGCCGAGGAGTACATGGACGACCACTTCAAGTCGTTCCCGGTGCTTCCGGGCGTGATGATGCTCGAGGCCCTTGTGCAGGCCGCGCGCGAACTGCTTGGCGCTCGCGCCGACGGCCGCCCGATGGTCCTGGGCCGCGCCCGCGCCTTCAAATACGGCCGATTCGTGCAACCCGGGTCGTCGCTGCGCGTCGAGGTCGATCTCCTCAGCCGCGGCGACGACGGCAGCGCCGACTTTCGCGGCGAGGGGACGCTCGTCGAGCCCGGGGGCGACACCAGCAAGGGCGATGGCCCGGTCGCCGTCGCGGGCCGATTCTCGCTCCGTCCGGCCCGCATTGCCGAGAGCCGATTGGTGAAGCCGTTGGCGTAGGCCTAAACTCGCCGTCCGACGCAGGAACATCGGGGGTTTGGAGACGATCCATGACGCGAGACGAGATCTTCAAGAAGGTCCAGTCGATGCTCGTTGACGCGATGGGCGTTGATGAGGACGAGGTCACGCCGCAGGCCATCCTTACCACCGACCTAGGTGCCGAGTCCATCGACTTCCTCGACATCGTCTTCAAACTCGAGCAGACCTTCGGCTTCAAGATCGCCCAGGGCGAGTTGTTCCCCGAGAACGTGCAGCAGGACCCGCGGTACGTCGTCGATGGCAAGGTCACACCGCAGGGCATCGCGGCCCTCAAGCAGAAACTCCCGCACGGGGACTTCACGCGGCTCGAGAAGGACCCATCGATCGTGAATGTCCCCGCGATCTTCACGGTGGACGCCATCGTGCGGTTTGTCGAGCGCAAGCGGGCCGGGGCATAGTCGATGCGATGGTCGTGGATCGATCGAATCATTCATCTTGAGCCGGGGAAGCGGATCGTCGCCATCAAGAACCTCAGTTTTGCCGAGGAGTTCTTCGACGACCACTTCGAGAAGACAGCCACGACGCCCGGCATCCCCATCATGCCCGCGTCGCTGATCGTCGAGGGGATGGCGCAGGCGGCGGGCGTGCTCGTGGGCCACGCCGAGCGTTTCCGCGAGAAGGTGATCCTGGCGAAAATCGGGCTCGCCGAGTTTGATGAGGATGTCGAGCCCGGTCGGACGATCCGCTATACGGCAACCATCGATCGGATGGATCGACAAGGGGCGGCGACGTCTGGGATTGTCGAGGTCCTCGAGATCGGGACTGCCGGGATGGTCGAGCGCCGCATCGGACGCATCGACCTCATCTTCAGCCACATCGACAACAACATGGCGGGCCTCGGATTCCCCGAGCACAACTTCGTCTTCGGCGACTCGTTCCGCACGCTCCTGCGCATCAGCGACGTGGCGTGGTGAGCCGCTCCGACCCCCCTTCGAGCGCCGACGCTACACCCAACGCCCGTCGCCCCGGCAACTCTCCCGATGCGCTCACGGCCCGGTGCATCCCGCCGCGAAGCGATTGAGGAAGCAGACGAAGTCGTTGACGTTGAGGATCGGCGGCGTGGTCGAGGCGTCGCAGTTGGCGTATTGCTCACCGGCGGCGAAGTAGTTGAGGTAGC